>JBEKWJ010000014.1:0-83475 GCA_049513195.1 Occallatibacter sp. | reverse complement strand
GGCTTCTTCGGTCCCATCGAGCATAATTCGGAATCGGTTCTAGGACTGCGCATGTTGCACGGCGCGCAGCTCGCGGTGGAAGAGGCCAATGCCGGCGGCGGTTACGGCGGCAAGCCCTTCAAGCTGATGCTCCACAATGACTACAACAACTGGCAGGCAAAGGCTGTCTATGGGGATGTCCGGCCGACCGAACCCGCCATCTGGGGCTCGGCTTCCGATGAAGCGGTGAAGATGGCCTACAACGAAAAGGTCTGGGCGATCTTCGGCTCCATCAGCTCTGAGTCCACGCACATTGCGCTGCGTGTGGCCCTGCGCGCAGAGCTTCCGGTCGTAAATTCGGCCAACACCGACCCCACCGTTCCTGAGACCACCATTCCGTGGTATTTCGGCGCCATGCAGGATGACCGGCAACAGTATCTGACGCTGGCTCGCCGCATCTATACCGAGCTGGGACTGAAGCGCGTGGCGGTTCTCAGATCGAGCAGCCGATACGGTCGTTTTGGCCTTGGTAAACTTTTGGACGTCTCGCGCCGGCTTGGCCATCCGGTCGTGATGGAGCAGATCTTTCAGCCCGGAGATACGGATTACGCCAAGCAACTCAGGGTGATCCGCAGTTCACGCCCTGACGCGGTCGTTCTGGTAGCAGACGAGTGGGAGGCGGCGGCGATTCTGAAGCAGATGCGCGCCGCGGGAATGAAACAGCGCGTCTTTGGCGCGTATCGCACCCTGGGCGACACTCTGCTCTCGCAGGCTGGCGATGCCGCCGAGGGCTTCGAGGCCGTATATCCCTACGACCCCACCCGCAAGGACACGCGCTGGCTGGACTTCAATCGCCGTTTTGAAGAGCGCTTCCACGAGAAGCCGGAGCAGTTCGCCTCGATGGCCTATGACACCATGAATATGCTGCTGGATTCGATCTGCAAGGCCGGCTTGAATCGCGGGCGGATTCACGATGCGCTGGCAGATATCGAAGAGTACGATGGCGTCACCGGGCACATGGTCTTCGATCCCAATCAAAAGAATGTAGCTCCTCTGTACCTGGGCACCGTGCATAACGGCGCAATCGATTATCGGGTCGCGACCATGGAGAAAAAGGCGCCACCTGCAGCGACGGAGGTGCCCACAGCGCAATCTCTGCCTTCTGCCGCGCAGGTGGCCGCGCAAGCGCCGTATGCGCGGGTTGAAGAAGATAGGGTGCAGTACAACGGGCCGCATCGCGCCGACGTTCCGGCAGGACCGGTGAACGTGGTGTTGTTTGGTCCGAAGGCGGCTGTGGTCGCCGCGTCGGAAGAGGTCCAGACGGAAGTCGCATTTGGTGCGGCGAAAGGGCGGCCGTTGAAGCTGTTGCCCGTAGCCAGCGATCAGAACTGGGGCGCGGCTTCAACTCAACTGGTTCACGCGCTGATGGACGACCACGCTCTCGCCATTGTGGCGCTCGATCGCAACGCCGCTCACCTGGCCGAGCAACTGGCGTTGAAGAGCTTTGTGCCGGTCATCGCGCTTAGCAACGACAAAACTCTCACTTCAGCCAATATTCCATGGATATTTCGGCTTGACCAGAATACGACGCCGACCACAGCGCTACGGATGCTGGTGGCAGCCGAATGCCAGAGCGGTGCAAATTCAGAGCGGTTGAGGAATGTGCTGGCTTCGGGAGCGCCGGTCTCTGGAGTTGCCTTCCTGTCGAGCGGGGAGCCCCGCGCGCACGACTAGACCTTACTCCTCGCCCAACTCATAAGGAATGCCGAAGCGCCCAATCTGAATCAAGGCTTTGTCCGCGGGAGGCCAGATGTGCAGGCTCTCCACGCGGCTCGATCCGGCAATGCGATGCGCCACCGTCGAACCCACCTGCGCGCCAGTCGCCGCCTCGTAGAAGTGCATATTCAGCGCATCCCCTCCTTGCGCCCGCGTCCATCCAAAAACATACTCACCGGGCTTGAGCGCAATTCCACCCACGCGCACCGGCGTCTGCACAATCAGATAGTGCGAATACTTGCCCTCCGCCGAGTAGCCCGCTGTCAGCAGCACCACTCCTGCAATGAAGTGGCCCCTGCCATTCACGATGCCAGAGGCGGTGCGCATCTCGGTTTCGATGTGTTCCTTTTCCACCTGCGCGCGCGTCGGCAACAGCGAGGCAAGCTCTGCATCTGTAGCTTGCCGCCAAGCCGCTTTTTGCGCCTGCGCAAGCTGAGATAAAAGCACTAGAAAAACTCCCGTGAGAATCAATCTTCTTGTTAGTTTCTTACTCATGGCTTCGGCTTTCTGAGGGATTCGAGAGTAACAATTCCGCGCTGAATGGCGACCGTCGCCGCCTGCGTTCGGTCGGTCACGCCCAGTTTGCCCAGCATATTGTTGATGTGTGTTTTGACCGTGGCCTCTGAAATCTCCAATTCGGTCGCAATCTCCTTGTTGCTCTTCCCGCGCGCAATCTGCTCCAGCACGTCGAACTCGCGCGGCGTCAGTTCTTCGGTGCCCATGCGCTCGGCCAGTCTCTGCGCAATCGCCGGAGGAATGTGAGACTTGCCCTCATGCACTGTGCGGATGGTTGCAATCAACTCTTCCGACGTCATGCCCTTCAGCAGATAGGCGCGCGCGCCGGCCTGCAATGCGCGATAGATATCTTCGTCGCCGTCGTAGGTGGTGAGCACAATGAAGCGCGCATGCGGCGTCTCCATGCGAATGCGCTCGATAACCTCGACGCCGCTCAGTCGTGGCAGCCGCAGATCGGTGAGCGTAACATCCGGCTGGTGCTTGCGAAATTGCGCAATCGCCTCAACGCCGTCCGCCGCTTCGCCTACCACTTCCAGCCCATCCACCACGTTCAGCAGCGCCACCAGCCCCTGGCGCACAACGTGGTGATCTTCCACAACCAGCACGCGAATCGATTCCTTGGCCACTGTGACTCCTTTTGTTAACTCTCTGCCCCTGTCATCCTGAGCGAAGTCGAAGGACCCGCTTCTTGCTTAGTTGCGACCTGGCGAGGGAAACCCAACCTCAACTCCCAGGCTTCTCTTTCGCCACCGCCGTTCGCAGCCGCACCGTAGTTCCAACCCCCGGTTCGCTCGTCACCTCAAGTCTTCCGCCGATGGCCGCTGCGCGCTCTTTCATGCCAGTCAGTCCGTAGTGGCCTGACCCACTGCCTTCCGCAGTAATCTTTAGTTCGCCGCCTGCGTCAAAGCCACGCCCGTCGTCCCGCACTTCCAGCGCAATCTCGTCCGGTCCATACTCCAACTGAACAAATAAATGCTGCGCTCCGGCGTGCTTCTTCACATTATGAATGGCTTCCTGTCCCACGCGTAGAAATTCGCGTTCCATCTCTGGATGCATCGGACGATAAGCGCCAAAGAGATTGAAGGTGGCCTCCAGTCCGTGGCCGCCTTCGGCCTCGACCATGCGACTCATGCGAACCGGCAGCGTGCTCTCGCCGGAGTCTTGCGAACGCAGCGCCCAGATCGATTGACGAGCCTCAGCCAGCCCTTCACGCACATATCCGCGTGTCAAATCCAGATGCTTTGCCGCGGCCTCCGCGTTGTGGTGGCGCAAAAGTTCAGCCAGCACCTCTAACTGCACCGAGATGCCCACGTAACCCTGAGCCAGCGTGTCGTGAATCTCGCGTGCAATGCGATTGCGCTCACCCAGCACGGCGCGAAACTCGCCTTCTGCACGTCGCAGCCGCAGCCTCAAGAACAGCACCACCAGGCCCACCATAGCCGCCAGCAGTAGCGCATAGAACCAAAGCGTCTGATAGAAGTGCGGGCGCAACTCAAAAGCCAGCGATGCGCCCTCTGTATTCCACACTCCGTCGTTGTTGGCCGCCTGCACACGAAAGGTGTAGCGCCCCGGTTTGATATTGGTGTAGTAAGCAGAGCGGCGCGTGCCGGCCTCGATCCAGCCACGGTCAATGCCTTCCAGCATGAAGCGGTAACGTACCTTCTGCGGCGCGGTAAAACTCAGGCCCGCGTAATCGAATTGAAAATGAACATGGCCAGCCTCAACCCTCAGCCAAGACCCTGTCGCACGCAGCGCCGGTGTCAGGTCATCCACGGAAAAGCGCTCCAGCACCACTGGCGGCGGAACGGTATTCACCGGGAAGTGCGCCGGGTCAACCTCGACCAGCCCCTTAGGCGTGGCAAACCATAAATGGCCATCCAGCGATCGCCAGGCCGAAGGATGACTGTTGGTGGCTGTATCGCGGCTGCGCAGCCCATCCGCCGTTCCAAACTCAATCCAATGCGAGCACTCAGCTTTTCCGTCGTTGTCGCAGCGCGCAATCCCGTTCTCAGTGGCGAACCAAAAATGACCGATGCCGTCATCGAGAATAGCGTGGATGCTGCTCTGATTCAGGTCGCCGCTGCTCTCCGCTGTGAAGTGCTGCCCATCCCATAAATTCCAGCCGCGGTCTTGCGTGCCGATCAGCAACGTTCCATTCGCGCGGGGCAGCAGCGCCGTGATTACGTTGCTGGAAAGTCCGTTGGCGGTCGTGTAATTGACAATCTTGCCGCCGCTCAGCCGTGACAGTCCAGCTAATGTTGCCACCCATAAATCGCCGCTGGAATCGCGCACCATCGCTCCGACCAGCTCGGAGCCCAGCCCGTTCGCCTGCGTGAATGTCTCCATGCGCGAGCCTGAACCCGCGTCTCTCCAGTGCGTCAAACCGCGTCGTGTCCCAATCCACAGCGAACCATCGGCGTCCGCCAGCAGCGATCGAATAAAGTCGTCGGGCAATCCCTCCGCTGACGTGAACGCATCGATCCTGCCCGCGTGAATCCGGTTCAGCCCGTCCGGCGTGCCCACCCAAAGATCGCCGTTGGGTGCCGCGGCCAGCGACAGAATCACATCGCTCAGCAGGCCGTCGCGCACCGTGTAGCTGTGCAGCTTCGATCTGGCGTCCGACGAATCAAACAAATCCGGGTGCCCCACCCTCGCCACGTCTTTGTCTTTGTGGCTAGGGTGGGATTCCACTTCCACATTGCTCTGGGGACGTATAGCATTCAGCCCGCCGCCGTTCGTACCCACCCACAGCGTGCCCGCGTTGTCCTCCACAACGGCAGTACTATTGTCGGAAGAAAGCCCTTCGCGCGCGCCAAATGTGCGGAAGCGCTGATCGCGCAGAATGTGCAGCCCACCGGTCTCAGTGCCAACCCAGAGGTTGCCCTCATGGTCTTCCATCAGCGAGAGCACTGACGCCGTCGCCAGCGGATCTGTCACCGGCAGCAACTGCACCTTACCCGCAAACAGCCGCGCCAACCCGCCATTTGTCCCCACCCACAAACTGCCCTCGCGGTCCGCGAAGAGCGCCTGAATGCGAGTGCCGGGAAGCTCATGACCGACCGTGAAACTCCCGGTCGCAATATCTCCGGATGAAATCCTCAATGTGCTTTTGCTGGCGACAGCCGTTGCACCATCCATCAAAAGCTGTGAATATTCGATCTGATCCTTGGAGAGCCCCGACGACTGGATGATGCTTCGCACGCTCTGCCCGTCGCGACCAGTTAATGAACTGGGCTTGCCTGCAAGCTTGAACGTCGCTGGGTCTGCGACCACAAACCTGCCTCCTTGCAGCTCTGCATCTCCTGAGTCGGTTGCGGTCCAAAGCACGCCATTGGGCAATTCCACCAGCGCCCGAATCCCATTGCCCGGCAACCCATCATTGATCGTGAATGCCGTGACAGCGCCGTCCTTCCACCGCGCCAACCCGTCGCTGGTGCCGATCCACAATGCCCCGTCGCGCGTCTCAAGCAAGCAGCGGACATCATTCCCCGGCAGAGCAGGCGAAGAATTCCGGTCGAAGACCGCGAACCCGTTGCCGTCAAAGCGCACCAACCCCACCTCGGTCCCCAGCCACACAAAGCCATTCCGCGTTTGCACCAGCGCCTGCACCGTATTCTGCGGCAGTCCGTTCTCCATCACCCACGTCTGGCGGCCATAGTTGGAGAGCGGAGTAGAAGGCTCGAGCGCCAAGCCAGTGAGTCCGCTGCCCAGCAACCATGCGCCGGCTAGCGACCCGAGCACCGCAAACCAACGCGGGGCAGTCACTCTCGCTGCAGCTCTCGGGTAGGAATCTCTATGGGCCACGGAATTGGGTAAAACTTTCCTCAAGCAGGCTTCATCCTTCACAAAAAACCGCGCACTACAACAGTAATTGGAAAGACTATCTAATGAATAGAAGGATAAGCAGAAGATCGAAGAAATGCCCGCACCTGTCTCCACCTATCGATGGATTCCAGACTCACTCGTTTGGCCCAAGACACGTCCTCGAGTTATCGGTAACCTGTGAATGTCTCCTGAGTTACACGTTAGGAGTGTGACCTTCCGGGTGGCCGCCTTCTCATGGGCAGCCGCCCGTTTCCTTTTTAAGGGATGGCTTTTTCAGGGTTACTCCCCTTGGCCGGCGCCGTTGTAACCGGAGTTTCTACTGCGCACGGCTTGTCGCCGCACAATGCGCCCGTAATTCCCTGGCCTTCGGTAATGGTGTAAATCCGGTTCGCCGCAGGCAGCTTCACGATCTCCTTGGCGCCGAAAGGCCAATGAATCTCCGCTGTCCCGGCATCGGTCGCATCGCCCAGCCCGAAGTGGACTCGCAGATCGTTGGAAGAGAGATAGCTGCCGCCGCTCAAAACATCTCCACGTTGGCGCATGCCGTTCGCATTGAGATAGACAGTAGCTCCCACCGCGTCCCGAGGACTCTTGGGCCCACCTATCAGCCTTAGCTCAACCCATTGGTGGTGATCCGGATTCACGTTGCGCAGCAGCACCGGCACGCCATCCATGTTATTGACAATCACATCTATCTTGCCGTCGTTGAAGATATCGCCAAATGCAGCGCCTCGACCCACACTGACCACTGCCAGCCCAGTCCCCTCGACCGCGGGAACCAGATCAAACTTGCCATTCTTCAAGTTGTGATAAAGCAGAGGCCGCTGGGCATAGCTGTTTCCCCACTGCGGGTGTTCGTCTACCTGAGGATAAACGTGGCCATTGATAATCAGCAGATCTTTCCAGCCATCATTGTCATAGTCAAGAAATCCATCGGCGAATCCGACAAATGGAATCGAGGACTCCGCTATTCCGGCCCGATAACTCACGTCTGTAAAAAATCCTTGCCCGTCATTCTGAAAAAGTACATTGTAATCGTCGGCAAAACTGGTATTCACAATGCTAAGGTGACCATTATTCTCGTAGTCACCGACCGCAATTCCCATATTCGAAAGCTCTCGCCCGTCACCATTCAGCGCGTATCCGCTTTCATAACTCTGATCTTCAAACGTTCCATCTCCCTTGTTGATGTAGAGATAGTTTGGCGTGGAATCGTTCGCCACCAGCAAGTCAGTCTTGCCATCGCCATTCACGTCGGCAAACAGAGCCCCGAGGCCATAGTATCCGCTGGGATCATCCACCCCCAGTTTCTTGCTAACATCCGTGAAACTGCCATCGCCATTGTTATGAAAGAGGTGGTCATGTTCGCCCTTGAGGCCGCGTGGGCCGCACATAACCTGCACCCCGCGATACTGACAGAAGGAATAGCCGACCACCTTCGATCCTGAAATCGGAGGATCAGACAAGTCCATTTGAGTGTAGCCGGCCACGAAAAGGTCCAGCCGCCCATCCCCATCGTAGTCACCGAAGGTAGCACCGGTAGACCATGTGCCCACAGTCACTCCGGCCTTTTCTCCTACATCCGTGAAAGTTCCGTCGTGATTGTTATGGTAGAGCCGGTTCTTTCCATAGTTAGTTACATAAATGTCTGGCCAGCCGTCGTTGTCGTAATCTCCAACCGCGCATCCATATCCCCAGCGGTCGTTGGCAACACCGGTCTTTTCCGTCACCTCGGTGAAGGTTCCATCATGATTGTTGTGAAACAGAGCAGCGTGCGGCGGGGTAGCCTTACCGTCAAGAGCATCATAAGTCGAACCGTTCACAAGATAGATATCCAGCCACCCGTCATTGTCATAATCCAGAAGACAGACGCCCGGGCCCTTGGCTTCCAGGATAAGCCGCTTTTCGGGTGTGCCGGCCTTATGGCGCCAGCTTGTGAGGCCGGCCGCCTGGGCAATATCCTGGAAAATAATCGGACCGGTTTTTACAAAACCGCCAGCCGTAATTGGACGGTGTTGGCTGTCGAACTCCGCTTTCTGCGGACCCGCATTGGCCATTCCGCTTTGGGTTTGTTGTGCGCCGCCCTGCTGCTCTTTCTGTGGAGGTAGTGACTGTGAAAACAAATAGGGAACCAGAAGAATGCAGGCGATAAAAGATGCTGACGATCTAAATCCACGTGACAAAGGTGAGTCCTCCACGGCTTGAAGTATACCGCAGTCGGCACTACTTCCCGGCGACCCATTTCGATGATCTTCTTTGTCTCATCAGTCTCATCAGATGGTCAGGCCCCACTTTCTCTTTGCAAAAAAAGCGGGAACCCAACCTTCCATCGCGCTAAAAATTCATCGTAATCTTCGCCGTCAGCGCTCGAGGAGTTACATAATGCGTGCCGCTGAAAGTAGAAAGAAAGTTATAAAGCGCGTACTTGTCGGTAATATTGATAGCTGTCAGATCGAAGTTTGCCTTATAGCGCTTCGCATGAAAGATATTGTCCTTGCCAATGGACGCGTCGAAAAGATCGCGAGGCGCAATGCGCGGCGGGTTCTTGTCGTTGTCGCCGGTTCCGGGTGCCGGAATATTCACCAGGTTCGAGGTGAACTCAGAGGCCGGGCAGACTGCGGGCAATGGGTTGCCAGGGGTTGCCTTCACTCCATTGCAAACTAGTCCGGCCTGAAACTCCTCGTCCGCGGTCAAGGGGTGGTAAACATTAGCTCCAGTCACAGGGTTGATGGTAGGGGGAATGTTGTTGTCCACCATGGCCACTTCCGGCTGACCGTTAGGCGGCATGACTGAACTGTTCGCGCAAGCTGAGTTGGGATCGGTCAAGTTATAGCAAGGAGTTGATCCGGCTACCATGCCCGAGTCATAACGCCAGTTAAAGCCGCCCCACAAGCCTTTCAGCAGCTTGCCGCGAGAAAGCGTGTATTGCAAGTGCGTCGTCTGGTTGAACTTCTCGTCGTGATCGATGCGGAAGGGCAGACCGGCTGCGCCAACAGTGGCTCCAGCTCCGGCCACCTGCGGAGGAAAAAACCGCGCGGCCACCGAAGAGGCAACGAGATAGGCGCTGAAATTATGATACTGGGGAATATCTGCGCGCAAGGCATAACCTGGAATTTTTGAGTTATGCCAGTCGATCGGGAAAGTGATAGGCGTATTGCCCAGAACGCTGAAGTCGAATGCGTTGTGCGTGTACTTCCAGATGTACTCTCCACTCAGCACAACTCGCTTGCCAAAAGCCTGCTGCAGACCAGCGTGAAACTCGTTGCGAAAGCCCGGTCGCATCGTTCCCGATACGCCAGTCGAGCAGGACAGCAGCGGCGCCAGCACCGCATTCGAGCATCCTGTGCTCGACAGCACCAGGTTCTCGTTGAAAGGCGTTTCCAGAGTGCGCGCATAAGAGACACGCAGCACGGTGGTGGTCGGCTTGATGTTATACGCAATACCGACGCGCGGTTGCGCCTGGTTGGCTGATGTTAGTCCGTTGTAAACATCCTCGCGCAGCCCAAGGTTGAAGAGCCAGTTACCGACTTTGATCTGGTCTTCAATGTAGAGAGCCATCTCTTTAATATCTGTGTGGCCAACGTAGTTGTAGTAACTTCCCCCGCGCGTTAGATCGTGAAGCGCGAGCACAGAATTGTATGTTCCAGAGTAGCCGGAAGAATAAGTGACCGATGGATCATTGGAAAGGTATCCTGCCGCTGCGCATTGCGATGGAGCGGAAAATCCCGGCAGAGGATTCCCGCTCAAATCGAGGCAGGGTGAGTTATAGGTAGCTTCGACCACGCCCAGATTGTCATTCTCGCGCAGAAAGGTTTGTCCGTATTGCGCTCCGGCCTTGATGTTATGAATGCCCTTGGCGTAAGTGAAGTCGGAGTGTACCGCGGCGTTGGTCAAAGTGCGGTTCTGCGCGATGGATGAAGTCTGCAGGTTGGCCGGCCCAAGGTCAGCCAGAGGATCGGCGCTGGGATAGTAGTTGTAGTTATCCCTGCGAACAAATGCCCCAAGGTTGAAAACCATGCTATTGCCGATAATGCGTGTGTAAGTCGGAGAAATGTTAATGGTCCCGATCTTGGAGTGCTGATCGGCATTGCCCATATTCCCGAATACCGGGCTGGCGCTGGTACCGCCGCTCATAACATTCTCGACGTTCAGATTGTCAAAAGAGTTAGGCGTCTGAAACCATGAACGGCTGTAATTCATATCCAGATGGATCGAATCGACTGAAGTGATGCTATAGTCCACCCGATCAAAGATATTTTGTTCGTTGCCTTTATCATGAAAGACTTGAAACTCCGGTGGGTCAAGAAACCTGCCGGAGTTAAGCCCGTCGGCTTCAATGAAGTTGCCCCACTTCTTGCCCCCGTAAGCTAGGTCGAATCCGCCCGACGCCGATCCAAAAGTCCCATACGAGCTTGTAACACTGCCTGTAGGAGTGGTGATTGCTTGTCCAGAGCGCGTTGTGGCCACAATGACCAGGCTGGTCTTGCCGCCATATTCGGCCGGCGGCGCTCCGCTGATAACCTCGATCGATTGAATCGAGTTAGCCGGAATCTGGTTAGAGAAAACCTTGCTCTGCTGGTCGGTGATCGATTGGCCATCCACGGAAAAGGAGTTCGATGCATGATCGCCAAGACCATGGAAGAGCCCGTTGGAATCGGCCGCCACACCCGGCGTCGAGAGCGTCACCAGCGAACTGAGACCGGATGATTCACTCTCCAACGGAACTTTGGTAAACAATTCGCGATCCACATCGGTATGAAAGGTGGGGTCGGTCTCCACTAAGTCGCCGCTGGCTTCGACCGTAACTGTCGAGGCAGCCGCGGCCACTTGCAGAACCAGACTCAAGTTGATTCCCACCACCGAGCGAATCTCAAAACTCTGGCTCAAGGACGCAAATCCGTTGGCCGAGACGATAACTCGGTAAGGATTGAATGGCACATTCGCGAAGACAAACTGGCCCAAAGCGTCGGTGGTCGCAGTACGGTCAAGCCCGCTCACCTCGTTGATTAAATGAACGGTCGCCCCAGGGATTACTGCACCGGTGGAGTCAGTGACAGCGCCATGCACCGCGCCTGAGTTACTGCCTTCGGCCGGCGCAGAAAGGCGGGTAAATATCAAAACTAGAACTAAAAAATAGAGAAGAGTGCCGCGTTTGAACGGCATAGGGAAGCCTCCTGGCAAGTCTGCATCTGGAGAAACCAAGCCACGGCATGAGCAGCCGCGACATCCTCGGAGCGAGAAGCATCTATTCCATCCGCGTTCAGCCTGTGAAGATGCACCCGCATAAGGCGCTGCGTGCAGCCAAGGTCAGGTTGAAACGGAAATTCGGAAAAGATTGCCTCAGCAGACCGGTGGAGGCCGGGTGTAGAACTTGGGGTGCCAATGGCGAACCAGCGGGCGCGCCTCGACAAGCAACTCGGGACTCCCCATTCTGACCAGGATGATCACGGCCACCATCATCGCAACCGGCGCAGCCGATTGCATGGCCACGCAGAGCGGACAATGGTCGGCATCGCTTTCAAGCGCATGGACGTGTGCTACCTGGGCCACGGACAGAAGCGCCAGTAAGGCCAGACACAGCACAACAGTCGCTCCCAAAGCGCGTGGCTTCCGGCGGCGACCCTCGCTAAAATCTGGTTGCGATCCTGTCAAACAAACTCTCCCACTTATAACGATACAAGTATTGGACGCACCGGCAGCGGTCTGGGTTCCAGATTCCACCGATTTTCATCCCACAGCCCGCCGATCGCTACCTGCGCCTCCAACTAGAAATCATCAGAGTCGTCATGATGAAGACTCTGTGAGAGTTAAGTATCGGAGCGTGCAGCCCTTGTCGCGAGCTGCCGGCGGACAGTTTCATATCTCTAAAAAATTCCAAAAAAAGTCGTGCATTTATTGAGAAGATGGGAGTATATTCGTCCGCAGATTGTGCGGATGACCCGATCGACCCGGTTTCGCACAAGGCTTTTGGCAACGCGCACCAGGGCAGATTGCCCGATGAGCGTCTTGCTCGGGAAGAAGGCTTGCAAGCGCTGCTTTGATCTTCTTTCCCTTGCAAGAAACTTCTCCAAAATTTTACCGGCGATTTATTTCAGCTGCGCATGGCCCGTGAAGCCAGAGGGCGCAAGCGCAGGGCGTGAGCCATGCCCTCCCCTGGCATGGAACGTTGCGGACGACAGAGAGGGACCTCCTTTCGGGAGGTGCTCCTCTCGTCGCCCGCTGGAGGGTCGTCCGGCGCATTATCCACTGGGAAACCCCAAGGAGAAGGAGAAACCCATGTCAAATTCAAGAAAAGTTGCCTTGATAGGCAGTGAGCGCGTTCCGCTCCCAGGAGCGCACGCGGTTGGACCGACTGATCCGCATCAGCTCATCGAAATTTCCGTGATACTCCGCCATCGCCAGCCTCTGACGGCGGCCAAAGCTACAGGCAAGTTTATGAGTCACAGCGACTTTGCCGCTCAATATGGCGCCGAGCCCACGCACGTTGACATCATCAAAAAGTTCGCCGAGGAGTACAAACTGCAGGTGCTCGAGCGGGGCGACGAGGTTATGCGCCGCACCGTGACCCTGGCCGGAACAGCATCCCAGATGGAAAAAGCCTTCGGCGTCGAATTGATCGATTACGACCATCCCGATGGAAACTACCGCGGTCGCACCGGCGCAATCCAGCTTCCTGAAGAACTTGCTCCAATCGTGAAAGGGGTCTTCGGCCTGGACGACCGGCCTGTGGCCAAACCCCACTTCCGTTATCGCATCACGAATCGCACCTTTGGCGCTCGAGCCACGAACACCGCCTATACTCCCGTGCAAGTAGCGAAATTTTATGATTTTCCGCAGGATGTGAACGGCTCGGGACAAGTGATCGGCCTGCTTGAATTTGGCGGCGGCTATCGTCCGGATGACATTCAGGAATACTTCCAGGCCCTTGGCCTTAAGCAGCCACAGGTTGTCACTTCTTCGGTAGACCACGCCAAGAATCGCCCCACAACGGCCAATAGCGCGGACGGCGAGGTCATGCTGGATATTGAAGTGGCCGGAGCCGTAGCTCCGGGGGCGATGATCGTCGTCTATTTTGCGCCCAACACTTCTCGTGGATTCCAGGATGCGTTGAGCATGGCGGTTCATGATCAGCTTCGCAAGCCCGGCGTGATTTCCATCAGCTGGGGCGGCGCCGAGGTCAGCTGGACTGAGCAGTCGATGCAAAACTTTGACGAGGTGGCCCAGGAGGCCGGTCTGCTGGGAATTACCATTTCGGCCGCAGCCGGCGATAACGGCTCAAGCGATGGAGTGAACGACGGCCAGAACCACGTCGACTTTCCGGCGTCGAGTCCCCACATTCTGGCCTGCGGCGGAACCGAGTTGCAGGTGGCCAACGGCAGCATCACCAGCGAGACCGTATGGAATGACGGCGCGCAAGGCGGGGCCACCGGCGGTGGTTTTAGCGCGGTCTTTGCACGGCCAAGCTGGCAGATTAAAGATGTGCCGCAACTCAACCGCGGAGTGCCCGACGTGGCTGGCGACGCCGACCCTGAGACCGGTTATAAGGTGCAGGTCGATGGGCAGCAGTTGGTCGTGGGTGGAACCAGCGCGGTGGCTCCTCTTTGGGCGGGACTGATCACCCTGCTCAATCAGAAACTGCAATCCCGCATTGGGTTCATCAACCCGCTCCTCTACAACGCGGACGAAGCAACCTGCTTCCGGGATATTACAGCCGGTAACAACGGCGCATATTCGGCTGCGCACGGCTGGGATGCAACGACCGGGCTCGGATCGCCAGTGGGGATTTCTCTGATTCAGACAATCCAGGCGACGGCGTCTCAATCCCAGGTCAGCGGGAAAGACGTTCGTTCCCCGTCCTCGCCCTCGCAAATTCGGTGAGGCTCGACAAACGAACAGCAGCTACCATCGGGGGCGGATGCTCCGCAATGAGCATTCGCCCCCGCTTCTTCTCCGTAGCTGTGATTGCCGTTCCGCTATTCCACAGAGTAAAAGCGGCAGCATCGTTCGTATCCCCACCTCTTTTGAGAGCTCCAGCGCAAGTTTTTCCCCAGTCAGTTTGGCCCCAGCCCCAAAATCTGTAAAAATAGAAGAGCTATGACAATTTCCACTCTTCCCCAAGTCTTTGCCGACCGCATTGGCCGGATCGAGGTCTCCGCAACCATGGCTGTTGCCGCGGAGGCCGCCAAACTGCGCGCCCAGGGCATCAATCTGGTAGATTTCGGCGCCGGCGAGCCCCATTTCCCCACCCCGCGCCACATCAAGGACGCGGCCATCGCCGCCATCGAGGCCAACTTCTCGCGCTATACCGTCGTCCCCGGCATCCCCGACGTCCGCCAGGCCATCGTCGATCGCCACGCCACCGACTTCGGCTCCAACTACGACATCTCTGAGGCCATCTTCACCACCGGCGGCAAGCTCGCCCTCTTCAACGCCATCCAGATCCTCGTCGAACACGGCGACGAAGTCATCCTGCCCGTCCCCTACTGGGTCAGCTTCAAAGACATCATCCAATACGCCGGCGGCAAAGTCGTCTTCCTCGAAACCGAGGAATCAGAGAGCTTCCGCATCACTGCTGACGCCATCGAAAAGGCCATCACGCCCAAAACCAAGGCCATCATCCTCAATACCCCCTCCAACCCGGCTGGCTCAGTCGTCTCGGCACAGGACCTCGAGCGCATCGTCCATCTCGCCCATGAGCGCGGCATTTTCTTGCTGCTCGACGAGTGCTACGCCTATCTCAACTACGCCGGCAAGCCCGTCTCCGGCGGCTCGTTCACCTGGGCCAAAGAGCACATCGTCATCCTCGGCTCGCTCTCCAAAACCTACGCCATGACCGGCTGGCGCGCAGGCTTTGCTCTGGCCTCCAAAGCCGTCACGGCCAACCTCAGCAAGCTCCAGTCGCAGTCCACCTCCAACGCCACCAGCTTCGTGCAAAAGGCCGCCGTCGCTGCCCTCACCAGCTCTCAAGAGTGCGTCAGCCAATTCCGCGCCGAATTCATTGACCTGCGCGACTACATGCTCGCCAAGCTTGCTGAAATCCCCGGCGTCACCTGCACCAAGCCCGAGGGAGCTTTCTACGTCTATCCCAACATCGCCGCCTATCTCGGCAAAGGCGGCATCAAGACCGCCACGGAGCTCGCCACCCGCCTGCTCCACGAAGCCCACGTCGTCACCGTTCCCGGCGAGGCCTTCGGAACCGCCCAGCACATTCGCATTTCCTATCCGGTAACCAAGCAGAACATCGACGAGGGTACGCGCCGCATGAAGGAGTACCTGACCAAGCTCACGTAAGGCCCAGGCTGGCAGGCAAGGGATTCAACCCACTGATCGTTCCCGCAAGTGTCAGTTCGGAAAAAATTGCCCACTCTTCCCCCTTTTCAGTACGTGGGACGCTGTTTCATGAAATGCTTCATTTCCCCCTGTGCAAACGTATCGTTTGTCGGATAGGATGTGTCTTCGATGCCTAACTCTATCGATTTTCGTCCCGTGATTCTTGCCGGAGGCAGCGGCACCCGCTTCTGGCCTCGCTCCCGCCGCGCCCACGCCAAGCAGGTTTTGGCCCTTGACGGCGAGCGTTCCATGATCCAGCAGACCGTCGAACGCCTCAAGCCGCTCGTCACGCCCGACAAAACCTGGGTCATCACCAATGAGTATCTGGCGCACGAAATTGCCGACCAGTTGAAGCGTGTGCCCGCCGAGCAGATCGTTCGAGAACCGGCCGCGCGCAACACCGCCCCGGCCTGCGGACTCGCTGCCTTCCTCATTGAGCGCCAGAACCCCGACGCCGTGCTCGGCATCTTCCCGTCTGACCATGTCATCGCCGATGAGCCGCGCTTCCTCAAGTCGCTGCAAAAGGGCATCGCCGTGGCCGCCGCCGGTGACAACATGGTAGTTCTGGGCATTGAGCCCACCCGCGCTGAAACCGGCTACGGTTACATCGAGACCACCGACTACACCCGCGACGACTCCGCCCTCCACGTCCGCCGCTTCATTGAAAAGCCCAACCAGAACAAGGCTGAAGAGTTTGTTGCCGCCGGAAATTACTACTGGAATTCGGGCATGTTCCTCTGGTCGGCCCGCACCCTCGCCAACGCCGTCCGCGAGCACCTGCCAGAGACCGCTCCCCTGCTTGAGGCCATCGCCGCCGCCTACGGCACGCCCCAGTTTGAAGAGATCTTCCGCTCGGCCTATCCCAAGTGCGAAAACATCAGCGTCGATTACGCCGTCCTCGAACCGCGCTCGGCCAAAGGCGAGCATCTCTCTCACCTCTATTGCATCCCCGCCGAGTTCAGTTGGAACGACCTCGGCTCCTGGGCCTCGCTCTACGAATACCAGCTCGAAACGCGCCTCCGCGGTGACAGTGAAGGCAACGTAGCCGAAGCCAACGGCCACATGGACATTGACGCGGTCAACAACTATATCTATAGCCCGCACAAATTCGTAGCCCTGGTAGGCGTCAAAAACCTCGTCATAGTAGACACCGAGGACGCCCTCCTGATAGCCCACCGCGACCACTCCCAGGACGTAGGCAAGATCGTCAAGGAGCTAGGCCTAACCGGTCGCACCGAACTGATCTGAGATTGATTTTCCGATCAGATTGTTGATCCGGCCCTTAAGAATTAGAAGAAAATTGGGTGCCCCGCCCTCGCCGCGTCTTTGTTTTTGCGGCTAGGGCGGGATACCGCGCATCAAAGCCCGAACAGCATGTCATCCTGAGCGAGCGCAGCGGAGTCGAAGGACCTGCTTCTCCGGCCGTTTCATCTCACAGTCAAGATGTGGGCCACGCCCTGCGCAGCATAGTCACCAAAGAATTCTTCTATTCCTAATCCCATCAGCCGCCCAATGAGATACACTCGCCCAGGGGCCGCTTCTGAGCGCGACTCGTCGCCAAACACGATCAAGCTACGACCGAACCACGAAAGGACCGCACCCGTGCGCAAGTTCCGGAGTCAAATGGAGAATGTAATTGTTGGGCCCGTTCCCCAGACCGCCACGCTTTTCTTTCTGATTGTTGCAGCTTTCTTCCTCCCACTGACTGAAGCCGCACACGCCCAAATCTGGGTCTCCTCTGGATTCGCCGTGACGCCGGATGGCAAAAATGAAATCGCTACTTGCAGCACCTCGGCTCTCAATCCAACCACCAGCCAGCCTTCGCTGGCGGCAGCTGATTACAATATGTTTCTCGCTTCTTGCTCCGTAACACCATCCGACGGAAGCCCTACCATAACCTCTGCGCAGTGTCCTGGTGGTGCTTCGGGATCGGTATTCGGCTATCCCTATGGGAACCCAACCGGGCAGTGTGCCATCACCTTCCAGCCGCAACCGAATGTCACGTACACCCTCAACTCCACACACGCGATCGAGTTCAATCTCGTTCCGGGGTTAGCGTACTGCGGCCAATGGGAAGCACCTTATGGCGTTTGCTTTTCCGATCCGCTCGGCTATTTTTCCTATCCGTGGCCCGCAATTCCTACTTATGCAGGCGTGATTTCATCTTCGAGCGCACCTGCGATTAATGCCGTGGATAACCCGTGCAGTGCATCGGGCACATGCGCGCCCCAGAATATCCCAGCTCAGGTCTGTCAATCTAGCGTATTTGGGATATGCGGAATCATGATAGAGAATCCCGAATATTGGGATTTGGCGCGGACCTTAGAACCATGGCAGATCAGGTGCTCAGACGTTCTCAATGGCGCCGTGACACATACTCTAGGCGGTGCCGCTCTGAGCTTAAGTGGTGGAGCGACTGGTATATCTGCTACTTTCATGCCCAACTTTGGATTAACACTCGCACAGGCTGCACAAGTGTGCGGCTATCTCGAGTTTGATTGGCGGCAAACGATTACATCCTTACCTCTACCGAACCCATTCAAAGCTGCTGGCAGCGACGTTTCCCTATATGCACCGCCCTCCTTCAATGATCCACCACCTCAGGGGTACGCCTATGATAACCCACCAAGCCCCGCTCCACTGCCACTTTATTACAGCCCATTCACAGGTGCGAACGACCCATATGCATTGACTAACAATGAGACAGAATTCACGCTCACGTTTTATGATAGCCCGGCCGATAACTGTCTACCAGGTGGTACCGGGGCGTCTTGCAATGGCAGCACTGCTCCTGCTGGCAGTATGCTAGGATTTACTACGCATCTCGTCGGAATTCAGGGGGATCTTCCGGGTGCTGCTGTTATAGATACCGGTATCGGTTTCAGTTGGACGTCAACTTTTAATGGAACTAGCGGTGGCATTTCTATAATCCGCAGCAATGGTCCGATTGACTCAGGTAGCGGAACTGGTGGCATCACGATTACAGCATCAAGTGATACTACGAACTATGAGTTAGGGATAACAACGCCGCCTACTCAATTATATGAAGATCAAATCTCGACGACGGGGTCCGGTTTGGCCTACAGTCGTGTCAGTAAGATGTTCGTCGGAACAATGACTATCACCAACGTCAGCGAGAACACAATCACCGGTCCATTCCAGATTGTTCTCGATTCGCTGACGACGGGCATAACGCTCTCGAATTCTACGGGGAGCTTTGGCGGGTGGCCGTACCTTACGATCCAGAACGTGACTAGCCTCGAACCTGGTCAGTCAGCCACGGTCAATGTTCGATTCTCAAACCCAACCTATGGGATGACGGATTTCAACCCAGTGGTTTACTCCGGGAGCTTCGACTGATATGCACAAATCCAAACTGTTATTAAGTGTGTCACTGTTATTCTTCGCTAAATTGTCTGCGTTTAGTCAAAGCTCCACAATTAAGGTCGAGATTGAAGCCACGCAGACGGCTGTTAAGAAGAACGAGTCTTTTTCTGTCTCTACGGCACTTTACAATACCAGTAGGGAGGTGCAGGTTTTGGAGGTTATGTCGTGCTCTTATCCTACCCAGTGGGAAGTAGACAACCCTTCTGTCTTCGTGAACCAAGTTGGTTGTCTGCGAAATGTTCTTTCTAGAATCAGGCTCAATCCCGGTGAGGGGTATAAGAGGCCAGTGTCCATCCAAATCAAACTTATAGATCGTGGGATGCCGATTGAACCGGTTACCTTCCGATTGGGGTTTCAAGACGATAATCCCGGGGCAGTTCCCAAACCTAAACGGATTTGGAGCAATGCCGTGACGGTCAGTGTCAAGCGATAATCAACAGCAGTTCAGTAATCCAATCCGGGAGCTTCAACTAGTATGAGCAAAATCAAATTCATCTTATGTGCAGTGCTGTTCTGCTTTGCGATGCCGGCTTTAGCCGATACCTATGACGTAACGGTCAACACATCGTCCATCGCAGGAACTACGGGATCGCTGGACTTCGACTTCAGCCCCGGCCCGAATCAAGCACAGGCCGCATCGCTGCAAATACTCGGTTTTTCAAGCGACGGCTCCTTGGCCGCCAGTCCTGAATTGGTCGGGGATGTTAGCGGAAACTTGCCCTTCACTATAACCTTTGACAACGGCACGGGATTCAACGACTACTTCGATGGGTTCACCTACGGTTCTACTCTGTCGTTTGATGTGAGTCTCTATGGGCCAGCGTTGAGTTCCCCAGATGGGACATCTAATTCAAACAGCATATTTTCCTTCAGCATGTTTTCGGATGCGGCAGGCACAGTTCCGGTGTTGACGAGCGATACGATCGATGGTTTTGCATTCATAGTGAATATCAACCCCAACGGTTCAACATCGTTGTCAAACTTTTCAGCCGAGACAAATGCGGAGCCACCGACAAGCGCCACCCCTGAACCTGGAAGTCTGTTGTTCTTGACTACGGGATTGGTGATCCTCGCATTTACAAGTCTGCGGCGGCGGCAAGTGGGCGGGTAGCGCAGCTCCCTATCTCCAAATCTGGGTATCCAGGTCCGGATTTTCGGACATGGGAGGGACCGCCGCTATATCCTCACATTCATGACGGAGAGACTCATTCGTTACCACCACTGCGGTGGTATGGCGAGTGGCGCCCCCTTGAATAACCGCGACTGACCGCCCGGGACATCACAAACCCATGGCGCGCAAGCGGCCGCCTGAATAGCCCGCCTGAGTAAAGTCGCAACGGCAACTCCTTGCAGAATAATTCTCTCCCAACGCGCACAATCAAAATATGAACAACAACCAAAGCCGCGGGCTGTTCCTGTTCCCTGTTCCCTGATCTTCGGCCTACTGCCCCCCACCCATACAATATTTATTTTTAGCCCTGTTTCCTTGCAGATTATTACAACAATTGCGAGAATCAGGCACTTTTTGAACAACATACAAGCAAAGCCACACCAGCATATGAGATTGCAGAAATAAGCCTGACTTTACCGTTGCAGATTATTTCAACCCGCTGTGATAGGTTCCGTCGCTGCATCAAGGTGAAGGCGAGTCCGCGCGGGCAAGATCGAATCATAGGCCGCGTAAACGCCTTCAAACACTGAGTCCCAACTCATCGTCAGCGCATAACTCCGCGCGGCCAAACGCATCTGAGCATGGAGCGCCGGGTCGGCCAGCACTCCGGCAACAGCGGCAGCAAAGCCTTCATCGGCAACAATGCGCCCTGTCACGCCATCGCGAACAATCGTCGGCGGGCCACCATCGGGAGTTACAATCGCCGGAACGCCGCTGGCCAGTGCCTCCAGAACCACGTTGCCAAAAGTGTCCGTGTGCGAGGGAAAGACAAACAGATCCATGTTGGCATAAGCCTCGCTCAGCGGCTCGCCCTTGAGCACGCCAGTAAACTCTGCGCGCTGCAATTTCTCACGCAGCCAAACCTCGTCTCCGCCATGACCGACGATAAGGAAGCGGAAGTTAGTCACTCCCATTTGCTCTAACTCGCCCTGGATCTGCACCAGCAGAGCAATATTCTTTTCGACAGACAAACGGCCGACAAATCCCAGCACAAAATCGTGATCCTCGGGATTGCGCTTGCGCTTTGCCGGATGAAATATCTCCGCGTCCACGCCGCGCGGCATCAGGTGACACGGCCGTTTCGCGGTGCGCTCGAGCAGAGCGCATAAGTCCGGGTTAGGCGCATAGAGAACGCGAGCCATTGCATAAAAGCGCGCGGCCACGGCCATCGACAGATCTTCGATCTTCCGCCCAGCCGCAGCCGATTGCCGATTGGGCAGCAAGCGCAAAAACCAGCCTGAACGCCGCACCGCATACTCATGCACATTGGTATGCCAACTCGCGGCCAGCGGCAGTCTTTTGCGATGAGCCTGCCAAGCGCCCATGAGTCCCACTTCGCTGGGGCCTGTGACGTGAATCAAGTCGGGCTTGAAGCGATCCAGCACCTGGCCAATGAGCTTCATGTGGCGCGCAAACGCGGGATCGAAGCGCAGATCTTTTTCGAGAGCGATCGAGAGAAAGCCGCGCGGTAGCTCCAGCGTCCACACGCTGCCGTCCTCGGTGAAGGCCTGAGCGCGGTCCCCGGCGCGAACGCAGAGAAATGGAAGATTGCGCCGCCGCGCGAAGTTTTCGAACTGGCGGCTGGTGTGCGCTACTCCGTTAACCTCATGGAAGGAGTCGGGAAAGTACGCCACGCGGGGAAAGTTTTCGTTCATCCAACTCTTTCAGATTGCCTTGAAATCCTATAACTTCAAACCCTGACTCAGAGCTAGCCCGCTAATCGCCCAGCGCCAGGCGCAACTGGCGAGCCTCGCTCCACGCTATGCGCAGTCCGCCGGAAACCACGCCCGCGCCCATCAACTGCACCATGCCGAGCAACAAGCTCATCGCGCGCGGCGGCGCTCCGTTGGGCCACAGTTGGCTCAGCGGCCTCACCACTCCGCTTGCATCTGGATGATAGACGCGTTCGTCCCAGGTGCGCGAGCCTTGCGGAAACTCAGGATAGTGGCGGATGGCGTCGATGGTCGATTGCAGCAGGCGATGCTTCCACGGTTCGGCGTACTGCGGCATGAAGAGCATGTCGCTCTTCTTCTCGCGCCGCACTTCGTGCACAAACTCTGTGAAGCTGGTCGCGTTGGTCATGTTGAGGTTCGCGTTCGGTTCCACGCCGTGCCGGTCGCCGCCAGAGATCAAGAGCATATTCCACTTTTCCGCCAGCCGCCGTACCGCCCGGTTCTCGTCCCAGTTACGCAGTCCGTTCAACTCCAGCGCATGCAGATAGTTGCCGTTCTTCAGCAAGAACTCGTTCACCAGAAACTCGTGCTTGGTCGCGCCGATCAGGTAGAGATCCCACAAAGGGTGGTTGAAGACCACCAGCACATTGGGTTCCTCGTCGAGCGCGCGCAGAATCTCGGTAAAGCGAGCATCGCTCGGGTTGGCCGTGTAATCCGACAGCGTTTCCATCCATTCGTTTGCTCTGGCGCTGGGCAGGTTATGCACCCCGAGGTGGAATGATTGGTTGCCATAGGGAGCCGTCCACTCCACCGAAACCGGAATCTGTCGCGCGCTGGGAACGGTCCTGAGCAGCATGGGCGCCGTAATGTTGTCGTGGTCGGTGATCGAAACCATCGGCGCGAGGTCGAGCTTCTCAATCTGTCGGCTTTCCAGGTCGAAGGCGAGCTTGGGAGTCATCGGCGGCGTCCAGTAGCTCGCCGCGTAATCCACGCGTACGTCGTACAAACGCTCCGAACGCTGCTCCAAACGCGAGAGCATCGGTCGAATCCATGGGTATTGGTTGCCGAAGTTTGCCAAAAAATCGAGTGTCTCGTGCGACTGGTTGGTGTGGCTATGCAGCGAAACGCCACATCGGAAGCCTTCCGATGCTTTCTTGTCGCGCCACAGGTACGAGATGGTCGAATGCGCCATTTCAGCTCCTCAATTCCGTGGACGAACTGGAATCTCTGCAGGCAGTTTGCAGGTCTCAGATCAACGCTCGATGAACACTGGGAGAATAACGAAACAATTGGCGAAGGAATCAAGAAAGTTACCAAAGTGAAAAACAGTGGGCTCCTCTCACATTGGCCGGCCCCTGAAAAAATAGAAAAGCTCCACCAACAAAATCAAAACAACGGTTACCTCAAGAAAGAAGGCGCGGCTTTGATTGAATTGCTCGACCATGAAGTTATATAAATCTTCGGCAGTCTTGAGCTTTCGCTCTACCAGGTTTTTGTAGTCCGGGACGCCGACTTTGGCTGCGGCCAGCTTATAGAGGCGTGCGGCAAACATGTCGCTCAGAAACTTGATCGCGTTATCGGCGCGCTCTGTGAGTTCTGCAACGTCCAGCAGCACAGTGTTCAGCTTGGTTGCGGATTGAGCCAGCCGCCAGCGCGCGAAACTTCCCCTCTTCTGCTCCAGCGAAGAATAGACGCCGTCCAGAATCCCGGTCAGAAGTTCGTCATAATGGCGGAATTCAAGAAGCTGAGAGTTGGCGTATTCGAGCAGCTGAATGGCGATTTCGGCTCCCGGTGCGCTGTCGTAAATGAAGGCCGCATTCCAGCCAATTACAGCCACATCGCTGGTGTAATAAGAGATTTGCGATTGCAGCACTTCAGAGCATTCGCGGGGCGACAAATTAAGCCCGTCACCACGAACAATCTGGGCAATCGGAAGCACTTTATCGCGGACCAGTTCGTCCGCGGTGGGCGCTCCGGCAGCTTCACGCACATGGAAGATGAAGTAGTCCTCGCTCAACCAACGCTCATACGGTTTCACCATAGACGATGTTGCGCGCTGCAGCTTCTGCCTCACGATGGGTTCAACATGCGAAGCGAAATCAACATCCCACACCCATCGGCTGGCCAGCTTCACCAGGCTATCCCAGTTGCCGGCAAAAGGTAGTTGGTAGACCACACTGACCACGCCGTAATCGTAGAACTTGATCTCGCCTTCAAGGCGCTCGCCGCTTTCTAGAACAAGACCCTGAAGAGACTCAACAACGGGCGGTCTTTGGTAACGCACGTAAGCAGGCACAGAATGCTTCACGCTCGACAACTGCACGGTGCGGGCGTTGACTGTTTGCTGCAGACGATCCAGCAGAAATTCTTCGCACACATCGAACTGGATGAGCACCAGGACGGAGCCCGTGAGTGGAGACGAAAAGGGAGATGTGTGCACCGTGGACATAGAACTCACGCATCGTGCGTCATTCCCGCTAACGGCCCCGACGAAGAGATAGCGGGGATGTTCCATTGTAGCTGGAGGCGTGATAGGTAAGGAATATGTCGCTACTTTCAGAGCAAAATCGGGCAAAACTGATTCAACTGGAGGCCAACCCGCAAATTTCGATACAATATGTCTCAGTTCAATCATAGCCGTGACTACGGTCTGACCCGAAGACTCATTGATCGCAATCGCCGCGATGAATGGAGCACAGCTTCTCAAGGCTCATCACAATTCTTCGGAGTTGATGAGCGGACCACCGATGGCAAGTTGTCAATGCTCCTCACAATTAGTAGGTTATGGAGGCTAATCATGAAATTGAGATTGTTCGCGCTTTTTCTTTGTCTCTCCATTGCGGTTGCAGCAATGGCCAAGGAAATCGAGTTACCCGATTCCTGCGGGGATACCAAGACGAAATTCGATGTCACAACCCAAAAGAGCGCGACTGCACTGCCTGCGCCAGATGCCAACAAAGCCTTGATTGTATTTATTCAACCGTACAAGATGGCTTGCATTGGAGGATGCTTAGCTCCAAGATTTGCAATGGACGGCCAATGGGTTGGTGCGACCCATGCATTCTCCTACTTCACTTTGCAAGTGGAACCTGGCCAACATCATTTCTGCTCTACTGGCCAGACACCGAATGAAATAGCGATTCGCTCGTTCGAAGTGAAAGCCGGCATGACCTACTTTCTTCAAGCGAGATTGATTATCTCTGGCCCGTTGACCGAGGAAGAGCACGAATCCCAAGTTCTTCCCGCAGGGAAAAGGTCAATGCTCTTTGGTATGTCATTGCTGGATGAGGAGAAAGGCCGGTACCTCATCAAAAGCTATGAAGTGGCGGAATTCAAAAAGAAATAAATCATCCGTCGATTTCGAATCTCAAGTAGCAAGCTGCACATTTGCCATTGAGAATCATAGAAGCAAAACCAAGTGCCCCATTCCTTCCAGAGTGAATTTGGAAGAATGGGGCACTCGGTTTTAAAAGTCAGTCCAACTCCTCGGTTTCCACAATGCCTGGTAGCGAGAACTCTATCTGTCAGGTCACGTTTTTGGAGATTGCACCACTACCACTCAATGCCATAATTCCAAGCGTCGGGAAAACCTACTTGCTCGTCTTAGCCAACTCGGGGCCCAGAAAATCCTCAACCGTCCAACCTGCCATCAGCTCTTCGCCTTGCTTTATTGTCTCGCTCTCGGTGAGCGTGCCTGCTGCGGCCTCGGCTGTCAGGTAGTTCTCCGTCAACCCTTTGCGCAGCATCTCGAAGGCCTGCTCGGGAGAGTCGGCAAACTGAAACAGCTCAATGTCCTTGGGCGAAATGGCGCCAGTCTCGACAAGCACGTCCAGGTTGAAAACTTTCTTCCAATACTCTGAGCCGTAGATGACCACGGTGATTTTGTTGGCCAACTTTTTGGTCTGGGCGAGGGTGAGAATCTCAAACATCTCGTCGAGCGTGCCGAAGCCGCCGGGAAAGACCACCAGCGCCTTGGCCAGGTATGCGAACCATAGCTTGCGCATGAAAAAGTAATGGAACTCGAAGTTGAGCGAAGGCGTGATGTATGGGTTGGGCCTTTGCTCAAAGGGCAAACGGATATTCAGTCCCATGGTCTTGCCGCCGGCCTCATGCGCGCCTCGGTTGGCCGCCTCCATGATGCCCGGTCCGCCGCCGGAGGTCACTACAAAACGGTGCCGCGATGAGGGAATATTCTTTGCCCAGTTTGTCAGCAGCCCAGAGAGCTGCCGCGCATCTTCGTAGTAGCGCGCCATCTTCACCGCCGCCTCAGCGCGCTTCAGTTGCAAGTCAGACGCGTTGCCCGCGGCAATCTCCGGCGCTTTGGCCGGCTGCTCGTGGCTGGGAGCGGCTTGTGTCGAGCCGGTGTTCTCCAGCAGTTCCAGAGCATGATCGGTTTCCTCGCGCCCGCGAAAACGCGCTGAGCCAAAAAACACCACCGTGTCCTGAATCTGCTCTCGACGGAAACGCGCCAGCGGTTCCATGTATTCAGAGACAATGCGGATCAGTCGACCGTCGGCGCTATTCAAAAAATTTAAGTTCTCATAGGCTAGCGGTGCCGTCTCGAGCGGCGACGGCGCGCCATTGCCAGGAACCACGGCCGACGGGACTGCTCCCTCAACACTGATCCCTGATCCTTGCTTATCGTTCTTCATGATTTATCCATTCCGGTGAAGAATGTCGTGAAACGCAATCCACAAATTCAAAATTCCCAGGCCTGACACCATGCCGCGCACTGCGCCGTTGGCCGCCAAGTGTCCGAGCAAGGGAAAGTGCATGAACAATGGGTTCTGGTCCCACAATTCGCGCGACCAGGGAAAAGCCGCCAGCACCTGGCTCGACCATGGCGCGTAGCAGACTGCCAAGCCGATATATACACGCAACAACACGCGCAAAAACAGCTCAGCACTCACCAGCCAGCCCGGAACTCGCTGCGTTGGCCCTGAGCCTTGTTGTCGCGGCAGATGTAATCCAGGCGCAACACTATGCGCGGACCCAGGCGCGGGAGCCGGGTTCGGGGGAAGAGAAGGCGATGTAAGATTCGGCTGCTGGGGCATTCTTGGTATTCGCCCGCCGCCCCTGATTCTCGCCCAAAATTACGCATTCGGCTCAGGCCGTTTACCGGCCCGGCTCAGGGACGCCGTAATGCAACGGTAACACAGCAGGGGAGAACAGCAGGGTGCATCGCCCGTGCGATATCGCCCCGAATGGTCCAGCGAGCGAGCCTCTGTCGACGCTTTGTCAGTCGGTTCAGAAGCGGAAGTACGCACCGATCATCGGTTCGGCCGTATGCATTGCAGCGCCGGAGGAGTTGATGACCGTACTCAAACCAGGAGCCTTGTAGATGTTGCCGCGATATTGAAAGCGCAAGCCGAGGTGCGGCAACATGCCCCAATCCGCGCCGAGACCATAGACAAAGACCGGCTTGGTGCTGCTGTTGGTGTTGGCTTGCTCCCCGACGGGTTCATTAAAAAGTAAGCCCACGCCAGCCAGAGCAAATGGCCGTAGATTCGCGACTTTCAACGACGCCACCCAATCGCCGGTCAACTCGTGCGCATTGGCAGAAACCGCCGCCGAAACGGGGCTGCAATTAACTGGGGGAGTCGGGCAGGAAACAGGAACCGTACTGTACGAATACGCCTGATTGGCTCGGTTGATGGAGTAGGTGCCTTCATAGCCGAACCACGGACGCGTGATGCGCCGTACCTCAAACAATGCACCGGCCGCGTTCGAGGTACTCTGTACGATGCCGTTGCCCGTGGTGGACCCGGAGAACGCTCCGTAAAGACTCGCTGATACATCGATCTGCGCATTGACTTTCGCGCTCATGAGCGCTGCCACTCCAACCAGTAGAAAAACGATCTGCATGCATCTCGTACGCATTCTGATCTCCTTAGTCGAATTCGGCTGAGTTACATCGAGCCCCGAGAAAGCAACTCTCTGCTGTCCCGCCAACTATACAGACGCCAATTAATTGTTCTTGGTTATCCGCCCGAGGTAAACAAATAATTTCAATGTTCATTGTGGCGCGTTTGCCTCAATCTGATAAGTCCCATAGTCGATCGTGAACACCGCGGTTCCGCCGATGCGCACCTTGGTATCACTGCGATTTTGCTGCGGCAGCCAGAAATCTCCCGTCTTCGCGAAGGTTTGCTGTATTCTCGTCCGCGCAATCCAGAACGAAGGATTTTTTGCGGGCTCCGCGTCAATTTTCACCAATGCGAAATCTGCCGCATCCACCCAGATTTTTCCCTTGTAAAGAAATTTGCTCGCCACCAGCGGCTCCACATCGATTACATAAGCAAGCCGCCCGTTCAGATTCTCGCTTCCGCTCAAGTGAAACTTGTAATTGGCCGCTGTCAGAGCCGTCGCTCCT
The DNA here is from genome assembly GCA_049513195.1 of Occallatibacter sp. Lineage (GTDB taxonomy): Bacteria > Acidobacteriota > Terriglobia > Terriglobales > Acidobacteriaceae > Telmatobacter. Next base: position 55,445 of record JBEKWJ010000014.1, on the reverse strand, counting down.
TTGTCTTGCGACGCCTCTTTTTCACTCTCTACCGCGCGCTTTAACACCTTGTCGCAAAGCATCTTTGACCCGCTCTGCGTCACAATCCGAAAGCTCTTCCCCGACGACGAGTCGTAGTTGTATTCAACCTCCATCTTGGCCGCAATCACAGTCGCAAAACCTCTGTACTCAGCAGCGTAATGACGGGTCGACTTCAAATGCTTGAGCCTGTCGGCCCGCGCCTGGTTGTGGCGCTGCATCTGGTCTACAATCTGCGCGGCGGTCAGCGGCGCGGGCAAAGCCCTTTGCGCATTCGCCGGCCCGATTCCTCTCGCCGCCAAGACGGCGATTGCCATAAGCAGCATTTTGCCTTGACTGAAAGACATGAGGGCATCATACCGCGCCCCGTTGTAATTGTGATAAATCCGCAGGTGAGAAATGAATTGCCGGAGTTTTCAGGCGGACCTATTTGTTACCGAACCAGCACGAAGCTCAGAGCCAATGCGGCCGTTGTCAGCAAAACGATCACCGGCGCGGCCCACAGCCCGAGCATCACCAGCCGTCCCGTATGCACCTCTTCGCCATCGCGCCGCGCAAGCGTGAGGACGAGCATGGTTGCCAGTGAGCCGAAGGGCGTGATCATCGGTCCCACGTCAGCGCCAATGAGCGCGGCAAGAACCGTCCCCATATGAGCGTGCGAGCGCAACAGCACGCTGCGCGCGATCAACGCCGCCGGAAGGTTATTCATGATATTTGAAGCGAAGGCCGTTGACCCCGCGGCAGCAAAGAGTTGTTCCGGTGACCCCACACTCAAGCTGGCAAGCCATCCAGACTCCGCGCCGACAATGCCTAGATTCTCAAGCCCCTGAACCGCGATAAAAAGTCCGATGACAAATGGAAAAATGTGCCACGAGAGCTCGCCCAGCGCCTGCACGCGCACGCGTCCGGCAGCCGCACCGGCAATCGCCAGCACAGCGCTTCCCGCAAAGGCGAATACGTAAGGCTCAAGCCCCATGAGCGGCGCGAGAAAGTAGCCGATGAGCACGACGGCGAGAACCGCGACGCAAATCAGAAAGTAAGCTCGATGCGGCACCACGCTCGCCGGTTCCGGCAGCGGCTCGCCGCCAAAGCTCCGCGGCAACTCGCGGCGAAAGTGCCAGCGCAGCACAGCAAATGTGGCGGCGAGCGCGACCAGTTGCGGCACAATCATCCGGGCCGCAAAGACAGCGAACGTCTGGTGGAATGCGTCCGCGAAGAGCAGGTTCGTGAGATTGCTGATGGGCAGAGCCAGCGAACCCACGTTGGCAACGAACGCACACAATACAACATAAGGCGCCGCCGGGACCCTGAGTCTCTTCACCAGAGCCAGCATCACGGGCGTCAGCATCACCGCCGTCGTGTCCAGCGACAAGATGGCCGTGATCATTGCGCCCGCCACAAACGCGTTGCGATAAAGCGAATGTGCGTCTCCCTTGGCGATGCGTGCGCAGCGGATCGCAGCCCAATCAAAGAAGCCGCTCTTGCCGATCAGCAGAGAAAGCGCAAGAAGTGACAGAAGAAACAGAAGAGCGTTCTTGCCTGCCAGAACGGCGCCGACCGCTTCGTGCGTCGTCACCAGGCCCAGAGCCAGCATTGCCGCTGCCCCAAGCATCGTCCACCACGCCTCGTTCCATCGCCGCGGACGCAGCACCACCAGAACGAGCATTGCCGCAAATACGGCGAGAGTCACTGCGATGCGTATGGTGCCAGTCAAGCGTTTTCCAATCGCGCGTTGCGAGTCTCAGGCATGAAGAAATATAGAATAGCGAAAGACGCCAGCGCTACCCAAGCCGGCAGACTCATCGGTGCGAATCGCCAGTCTGTTCGATCGATGAACCCCGACGGTGGTAAAGCGAATCTAATCACTAGGCAGGACCATTGTGAGAAGCCTTCGGGGATATTCCCGTCGTCGGGCTCTCCTTCTACATTCACTCTCAAATGCGCCGCTCGTTTCCGGCTCGCGACCGTCAGAATAGAGCAGTCAGGAGTAGTTTTTGCCCGATTTCGAGGCCCCATTGCCGGCAGCCGGCCCCGCCGCGGCGCCCACATCCATAGAAGTTCAGCAGCCGGGTTCGAGCGCGCTTTGGAAGCCCAGGGTCAATCCCTGGATCATCGCCATGACGGTAGCGCTCGCTGCCTTTATGGAGGTGCTCGATACCTCGATCGCCAATGTTGCCCTGCCGCATATCGCCGGGTCACTCGGCGCAAGCACTGACGAAGGAACCTGGGTACTGACCAGCTATCTCGTCTCAAACGCCATCGTGCTGCCCATGGGTGCATGGGCGTCGAGCGTGATGGGCCGGAGAAATTTTTTCGTCTTCTGCATCGTGATTTTTACCATATCGAGCTTCCTCTGCGGCTCCGCGCCGTCCCTCCCCTTGTTGCTCATCTTCCGCGTGATGCAGGGGATAGGCGGAGGCGGAATGCAGCCCATGGCACAGGCCATCATGGCCGACAGTTTTGAGCCGCAAAAGCGCGGCCAGGCCTTTGCACTTTATGGCCTCGTTGCCGTTCTCGCGCCCTCCATCGGTCCCACTCTCGGCGGCTGGATCACCGACAATTTCAGTTGGCGCTGGATATTCTTCATCAACATTCCCGTCGGCATCCTGGCTTTCGTTCTGGTCACACGACTGGTCGAAGATCCGCCGTGGATCAAGCCCGACCGCTCGCGCCTCTGGAAGATGGATTACCTGGGTCTGGGTTTCCTCACCATTGCCATGGGCGGCCTCCAGATCATGCTCGATAAGGGCGAAGAAAATGACTGGTTCGCCTCCAACTTCATCTGCTTTTTTGCCATCCTGTTTGTCGGCGGCATGATCGCGCTGATCTGGTGGGAGTGGCGCCACAAAAATCCGCTCATCAACATCAAGCTCTTTCGCTATAAAAACTTCGCCATCTGCTGTTTCCTCATGGCGCTGGTGGGCGGCGTGCTCAATGCCAACACCGTCTTGCAGCCCCAGTTTATGCAGCAGGAACTGGGCTGGAACGCAACCACTGCCGGCATGGCCCTGACCGCGGGTGGCATCATGCTGCTCTTTATGATGCCCTTGGCCGGCTTTGCCACCGGCAAAGTTGCCGCCCGCTACTTGGCGATGGGGGGCTTCACGCTCTTCGTACTTACCTTTCGCTACGCGGCCAACGTCACCACACTCGACATGTCTTTTTCCGCGGCCTCCTGGCTGCGCGTTATCCAGATGATGCCGCTGCCGTTCTGCTTCATCTCCATCACCACAGCGGCCTACGTCGGCATGCCCAAGGAGCAGAGTAACCAGGTCGCAGGCCTCATCAATTTCGCTCGCAATATCGGCGGCAGCATCCTGATCGCCGTCACCAATGCGCAAGTGACCAGCCGCACCATGTGGCATGAGCAGCACCTCCAAAGCGCCATGACCTCTGCCAATAGCGCCTTTCAGCAGCACACCCAAACGCTCAGCAGTTTCTTTGGCGGCAGCTTCGGCGGCCCGAACGGCAACGGCCTGGCCCTCGCCTCCATCTACAATCAGCTCAACCGGCAGGCGCACGCGCAGGGCTATCAGGATGTTTATATGGAGCTCTCGTGGATGTCGGTCGGCCTGATCGTGCTGGCCTTCCTGCTAAGCAGAAACAAGCCCGGCGCGGGAGCCGGCCCGGCAGAGATACACTGACGTGCGTTGATCCGCGAGCCATGAAAAAGCTGTCCCGCCTCGGGTTCCTTTCCCCGATCGCTTGCCCGGCCATCGGCCCAATCCTGTCGATTCAAAGAAAAATAAACGTAGTATAATGATCGAGATAAACAATTTCGTCGACTAAACAGCAAGTATCGGCGATTGAACTCACAGAACCCGAAGACGCTTTCACGATGCCCGCAAATGGGGCTCTTTCCTGCGCGGGCTAAACTTGAAAGTGCAAGCCAGGATACACGCACTTCGTCCCGGCGAAATGCCGCCGACGATTGCAAACAGGAGGAGAATTCAATGGCGCTCATGAAGACATCTAATCCCGCACTCAACGGGAAGATATTCGAAAACCTTCCAGGCGCAAGGTATGGCGGCGTAATCGACGAGACCACCCGGATGACGCTGAACGGCACCGTGAACAAGACCGGTATCCTGCTGCTCTGCGCAGTTGGCACTGCGTGGTGGACGTGGCACTTGTTCCTTCAGTCGCACGACATGGCCGATGTGGCGCCGTGGATGATTCTTGGAGTTTTTGGCGGCCTCATCCTCGCCCTGGTCACTACCTTCAAGAGAGAATGGTCTCCAGTAACCGCGCCCATCTACGCGCTGCTTGAAGGCCTGGTGCTGGGCGGCATTTCTGCACTGATGGAACTGCGCTATCCGGGCATTGCCATCCAGGCCGTGGGTCTCACCTTCGGCACGCTCTTTGTGCTGCTGTTGGCTTACCGTTCGGGATTGATCCCGGTCACGCAGAAGTTTCGCATGGGAATTGTCGCTGCTACCGGCGGCATCGCGGTCTTCTATCTGCTCGAAATAGTGCTGGGATTCTTCGGTATTCAGTTCACTTCAATCAACGGCAGCGGGCTCATTGGCATAGGCTTTAGCCTGATCGTCGTGGCCGTTGCCGCGCTCAATCTGGTGCTCGATTTCGACTTCATTGAGAGAGGCGTCGAGGTCGGCGCTCCCAAATATATGGAGTGGTACGGCGCATTCGGAATTATTGTTACACTGGTCTGGCTCTATCTGGAAATTTTGCGATTGCTTTCCAAATTGCGTAGCAGAAACTAGAAAATGATTGAGGTTGCTGGATTTGCGGTACCCCAGTTTTCGATGATGGGACCGGGGATACCCATGTACCAATTCTGATCCTTGGCGAGTATCCGGAGAAAAAGTAAAAAGGAGCAACTCGCGACATGATGGAAACAAAGCGCGAATCCACTCTGCACCTGTCGAGTTACCAGATCGCCGCAATTCTGGCATTTTTTGCCTTGAACTTAACCGTATATCTCATTCGTATCGACAGCGTCTGGCGTTTCGGCGCGCTCTTCAGCCCTACGGCCGTCGAGTCGCCTATGATAGAGTCCATCTGGAAATGCATGCACGGCAAACCCTTGTATGAGTGGCCCTTCACATTTCCCTTTTCTCTTTCGCTTTATAACTATCTCTTCTACCGCTTGTATGCCCTAGTCCTCGCACTGTCAGGCATATGGGATGAAGGCATCTTGACCTGGGGACGCCAATTCACGCTCGTCTTCGCGCTTATCGGTGCCGTTGCCCAGTGGAGACTGGTGCGCTCGCTTCTGAATCTGCGCGGCGCTGCCAGCGCGCTCTCGCTTTGTTTCGCGTTGGGCCTCTGGCTGTGCACTTCGCTCGTCAAGTATTGGGCGCTGGTCATCCGGCCAGACATGGCCGCCGCCGCTGTCGTGATGGTCGCCCTTTGGGTCATAGCGCGGCAACCAAGGTTCTGCTTCACCTATGCGGGCATCTTGCTCTATGTTGCGTGGTCATTCAAACAGTCTGAAGTACTTGCCTTCGCAGGTATCTGCCTGTGGCTTCTCTTGAGCAAAATGTGGCGAGAGGTCGCAATCATGGTCGCCGTTTTTGCAGCACTGGTCATAGCAACCCTTTTCATGGGCGGCACCGAATACCTGTTCAGCATACTGGCCGCGCCGCAGATGGTTAAAGGTTTTTCCCTCGACTTTCCCTGGCTCTTGCACGCACTTGGCTCCGGGCTCACCGCCATATTCCTCAACCTCTATTGGGTCGTTGCCCCCTTCGTGCTGATTGCCGCATCGGGCGGCGCGCGCCGCTTTGGAAGCGCCCTTCGCATGTTGCTGGCCGTCTTCATCGTTGCAATGATTGCCGGATTGGCGGGCATGGGCAAAGTGGGAGGAACCTCTAACTACCTGTTTGAGGCCTTCATCGCAGGTTCCACCATGCTGCAAATTGTTGTCTTCTTTGCGCCTGGAAACGTAGTCACCTCTCTAGTCCTGTTTGGTTGCCTGCAACCGGCATTGCAGATTGCCGGGGTAGCAATTGGATACCATCAGCCGGGAAAACGGGATACGGTGCAGATCGCCAACGACGAGGAATACGCTGCCGCAGTGGCCCTGCGCGACCGCTTGGCCACCATGAAAAAGCCCATGTTTACCACCCTGGGACCCTTTCAGCTCCCTTGGATTTCCTCAACCAGCGACGCCCCGGCTCTGGTCATCGATCCCAACTTCCAGAATGCCGCCCAGTCTCGCGAGTTGAATGGCGGCATCGATGGCATGTTGCAAAGGGGCGAAATTCCGACAGTAATGCTTGCCCCCCGCGATTTGGACTACCTGAAGAGCCTGAGTCCGAATTACCGCAAGGTCGATGAATTCACGCTCCAGGGAGTCATCTATAGCATCTACACTTACAACGCAGGAGCCTCCACCTCGCCCTATCAATGAAGGGCAAACGGAACAATCGGATAAAATCGTTTCTCAGAGACCCGCGATCATTGCATCCTGACTGAGGGAAACAGATTGAGTCAACCTTTGGACCTAACTTCGCTCTCCAAGGCCCTTCAGCGGCTTGCCGAGGGGTTGGCGCGTTATCGAAGCGATACCAGCGATACGCAGATTCGCGATGGACTGATCCAGCGCTTCGAGTTTACTTATGAAATCAGCCACAAAATGCTCAAGCGTTTTCTGGAATCTGCATCGGCCACACCATCCTCATTCGATGCCATGCCCTTTGCCGACCTGATCCGGTCGGGCAATGAGCAGGGCTTGCTGCTGGGCAAATGGACCGATTGGAAGCGTTATCGGGAGATGCGCAGCCTGACCAGCCATACCTACGATGAGAATGTGGCATTGGGTGTTGTGGAAGGCATCCCAGCATTTCTTGCCGAGGCTGAGTTTTTTCTGAAACAGTTGCAGGAGCGCAACGCGGAATGAAGCCGCCAACCATAGACATCCGCTCTGCCGAATGGGAGATCGTAAGCAGCATCCTCGAGCGCCACGTGCCTTGCCTTGAGGTGTGGGCCTTTGGCTCCCGTGTGAAGGGGACCGCCAAACCCTTCTCAGATCTCGATCTGGCGATTCTGGGCAGCCAACCTCTGACGCTTTCCACTCTGGCGGAGTTGGCCGATGATTTCTCCGAATCCGACTTGCCTTTCAAAGTGGACATCGTAGATTGGGCGACGACCAGCGAAAGGTTTCGCAAGGTGATCGAGGAAGAACGGGTGGTACTCCGGCATCCATTACAAAACCAGCAGCTTGGCGATAAAAGCAGCCATTCGGCCGCCACTCGATAATCGTTGCGTTGTCTTGCAACGGTTTCGTCCCGTTAGACGTCAAATAGGTCGTAGAGCGTCGGAAGAACGCGCGTAGAATCGATGGCAGGTGGCAAGTTCGCTCGCGCCTTGAAGGGAGAAACTCATATGAAAAATCCAAGCATGGCACTATCGGTCGCCGTCGTAACCCTGCTGATCACAGCGCCGGGGTTTTCCGAGAGCGAAAGTCATCAGGGGCAGGGACAGGCTGTCGTAACCATCCTCCCCAAGCAGGACGGCGCATTGCCTCCCAGCATCTCCGGGCAGGATCTATCGATCAAAGTGAATGGAAAACCGGCCAAGGTGACAAACTTGACACCATTCCAGAGCAAGAGTCTGGAATTGGTGGTGCTGATCGACGGCGCGGCGCGCAGCAACCTCTCAAACCAGTTTGAAGACATCGCCCATTTCATCAATGGCCTGCCACCGAACACCAAGGCCGCCGTCGGCTATATGCAGAATGGCCAAGCCCTTTTTGCCACTCCGCTCACCGCCGACCACGCGCGGGTTCTGAGCGCGCTTCATATGCCCTCAGGCCCGGCCGGCGCCAGCGCCAGCCCTTACTTTTGTCTCTCTGATCTGGCAAAACACTGGCCGTCAGGGGATCGCAACGCCCGGCGAGAGGTTCTGCTGATAACCGATGGCGTCGATCTTTACCACTTGCAATATGATGCCGATGACCCTTATGTCCAGGAAGCAATTACCGATTCAGTCCGCGCGGGGCTGGTCGTCTATGCGATCTACTGGAAGAATCAGGGCCTGGAGAGAATTTCAGGGTACGAGAGCTATGCCGGCCAGAACCTCCTGAGCGAAGTGGTCCAGGCCACCGGAGGCAAGAGCTTCTGGATCGGGACGGGCAATCCCGTTTCCTTCCGGCCGTTCCTTGACGAGCTCGCCCGCCGCTTGCGCAATCAGTATCAACTCGAGTTTCAGAGCGATCTGATTGGCAAGCCCAGAATCGAATCCCTGAAGCTGAAACTCAGCGCTCCTGGCAACGAAGTCGCCGCACCGGAACAGGTCAATATCGTAGCCACGAACGCCGGTCAGTAGCCGAATTCAGAGCAGGTATCGTCCTCACCCCTTGGCGAACATCTGCTTAATGCCGCGTAGCGCCTGACGTGTGCGCTCTTCATTCTCGATCAGCGAAAAGCGCACATGCCCGTCGCCGTAGTCGCCAAAGCCAATTCCCGGAGAAACCGCGGTCTTGGCGTCGGTAAGCAATCGCTTCGAGAACTCCAGAGACTTGAGAGCCTTATAAGCCTCGGGAATCTCCGCCCACACAAACATCGTCGCCTTCGGCAAAGCCACCGGCCACCCCAGCGCGTTCAGCCCTTCAACCAGCACATCGCGGCGTTTGCGATACTTTTCGCAGATTTGATGCACGCACTCCTGCGGCCCCTCAAGAGCGGCAATCGACGCCACCTGAATCGGCGTGAATGTGCCATAGTCGAAGTAGCTCTTCAGCCTCGCCAGAGCCGCCACCAGCACCGGATTGCCCACCATGAATCCCACCCGCCAGCCCGGCATGTTGTAGCTCTTCGAAAGCGTGAAAAACTCGACCGCAACATCCTTCGCTCCCGGAACCTCCAGCACGCTCGGCGGCTTGTAGCCATCGAATGCGATGTCAGCGTAGGCCAGATCCTGTATAAGATGAAAGCCATATTCCCTGGCCAGTTCAACCAGTCGCGCCAAAAACGGCAACTCCACGCACTCAGTCGTAGGGTTCGACGGAAAGTTGACGATCAGCGCCTTGGGCCGCGGAACCATGCGCGGAATCAGCTCTTCAAGCTGCGCCAAAAACTGCTCGCGATCGTGAACCGGCACACTCACCACATGCGCGCCTGCAATCACCGGGCCGTAAATGTGAATCGGATAGCTGGGGTTGGGCACCAGCACCGTGTCGTTCGAATCGAGAATCGCCAGGCACAGGTGCGCAATGCCTTCCTTCGAGCCAATGGTGGCGATGGCTTCTGTCTCGGGATCGAGATCGACGTTGTAGCGCGTCTTGTACCAATTGCAAATGGCCTTGCGCAGCCGCGGAATGCCGCGCGAAACCGAGTAGCGATGGGTTGCCGGCTTCATCGCCGCCTCCACCAGCTTGTCCACGATGTGCTTGGGCGTGGCCCCATCGGGATTGCCCATGCCGAAGTCGATGATGTCCTCACCGCGATGGCGGGCAGACTTCTTCATGGCGTCAGTGATATTGAAGACGTAAGGCGGTAAGCGCTGAATGCGGGAAAACTCTTCCATAATAACTCCAGTGTAAAGCCAGTGGCCTATGATCGGTGGTCAGCTCACAGTTAACAGCTGATAGCCAACCAGTGAAATCGTAAACAGTCGACAGAGATTGGCTGACTCCTGTGCATTGAAAATTGTTTTCTGGATGAGGTGGAACGGAATCTAGGCGGCCGCAGCCGCTGCTGCAGCGCGGGCAATGACGAGGTGGAGGAAGCGTGTGCGCATGAAGTTGATTATAGCGCTGCTCCGGGCCTGCGAGATACCAACCCCGCGACTTTATACTGAAAGACGACATGCACACATTCTTACCCGTAGACGAACAGATGGACCTGCTCCAGAAAGGCGCAGCCGAGATTATCCGCGTCAGCGACCTGCGCGAGCGCCTAGAAGAAAGCCGCAAAACCGGACGGCCTTTGAGAATAAAAGTCGGCTTCGATCCTACCTCGCCCGACCTGCATCTCGGCCACACCGTGCTGATGCGCAAGTTGCGCCACTTCCAGCAGCTCGGCCACACCGTCATTTTTCTCGTAGGCGACTACACCTCGCTCATCGGCGACCCCACCGGCCGCAACGTTACCCGCAAGCCGCTGACCCGTGAACAGATCAATGAGAACGCCAAGACCTACACCGACCAGGCATTCAAGATCCTCGACCGCGATGTGACCGAGATCCGCTACAACTCCGAGTGGCTAGGCAAGCTCGGCTATGAAGACACGGTGCGTCTCGCCGCGCGCTTTACGGTTTCGCAAATGCTCGAGCGCGACGACTTCCACAAGCGCTACGAGGCCGAGTTGCCCATCAGCCTGCACGAATTCCTTTATCCCGTCATGCAAGGCTACGACTCGGTCTGTCTCGAGTGCGACGTCGAACTCGGCGGCACCGATCAGAAGTTCAATCTCCTTTGCGGCCGCGAGCTGCAACGCCAATACGGTCAGAAGCCGCAGATCGTCCTGATGACGCCCATTCTCGAAGGTCTCGACGGCGTGCAGAAAATGTCCAAGTCTCTCGGCAACGCCATCGGCATCAGCGAGCCGCCCGCCGAAATGTACGGCAAACTCATGAGCATCTCCGACGAGCTGATGTGGAGGTATTATGTTTTTCTAACCGACTTTCCCCAGTCCAAAATAGACGCGTACGAAGCCCAAGTAGCCGTAGGCGAGTTGCATCCCATGGAGGCCAAGAAGTTCCTTGCTCTCACTATTACCGAAGGCTTCCACGGCAAGGAGGCCGCGAAAGCCGCCGACGAAAATTGGGCCCGCATGTTCCAGCACAAGGAGACCGCTGAAGACCTCGAAGAGGTGGTCGTGCTGTCTGCCGATGTGGCCGGAACAGAGCCGAACCAGATTCGTTTGCCCAAGCTGCTCGTTGCGCTCGGTCTTGCCGCGAGCAACGCGGAAGCTAATCGCAAGATCGCCGAGAAGGCCGTCAAGTTGGGCGGAGAAACCGCAATGGCAAATTTGATTTCCGTCGCAGGCATCCCAGTCCGTCTTGTGGTCCGTCTCGGCAAGCGAGCCAAGATAGCGGTCATCGCCTAAAATCCCGCTCGATTCTCTTCGATAGGTCCGGGCTTTTTACGGAGGGAGCACGGGCCTTCAAGGCCCCTGAAACCAGCCTCGCAATAAATGTGGCTTCAGCCACGGGCCTTTTGTTTCCGCAGCCAGATCAACACAAGTCCCTGTCCCGTTCTCTTCCCCATGTTCAAGCGCGTAAAAATGGCTACAATACCTTAGCCAAATGGCGTATACTAGCCTAGGAGGCAGATCATGGCCACTTTTACAGTCCCCGGCATTCTGGGTGGCGAGCTGGTTCTAGGCGAACCCGTGCAGCAGGGCGGCGCGCTGGCCAAGTTGGTGCGCGAAGGCCTACCAGCCGAGGCGCTCTTTTCGCTGGCCAAGCGGCTCAACCTGCGCCAAGCCGAGATTTCCGCCAAAATCGGCGTCCCGCAGCGCACTCTGACCCGGCGCCTGACACACAAATCCCGGCTAACGGCAGCAGAATCCGACCGCACTGTGCGGTTGGCCCAGGTCTTTGCCACGGCGGCTGAAACGCTCGGCTCTGAAGAGAAGGCGGCGCAATGGCTCAAGACGCCTAATCGCGCCCTGCGTGACGGCGCGCCGCTCGACCAGTTAGACACCGATCCCGGCGTGCGCGAAGTGGAAGACGTGCTGGGCCGCATCTCCTACGGCGTCTACAGCTAAGGAACCATCGAAGTTTTTTGAATGAAGGGTACGGGCTTCAGCCCGTACATTCATAAAGCAAATTGAACACCGGCTTTAGCCGCTGAGGGAACGATCGCTTGGCACAAGAAATCTCAGAGATATCCTGATGCGCATCTGGCGAATTTGCCGCGCCCCGCACGCCGCCGAGGCCTTTTCCGGCGAAGGAGCGCGCCGCTTCGGCGGCCGTTGGAACTCGCGCGGCATTCCGATGGTCTATGCCTCAACCTCGCTGGCGCTAGCCGCCATCGAACTCTTCGTCCATCTGGAACCGGGCCTAGCGCCCAATGACCTGGTTTGCATCGCGGCCCAGTTGCCGCAAGGAGAACCGGCGCGGACACTCCAAACATCTGACCTGCCGCCCGCCTGGTGGACGGATGCCGCCTCAGCCGCAACCCGCGAGCTAGGCGATGCCTGGATTCGAACTCAGTCCGCCGCAAGCTCTTCGCTTGCCATGATGGTCCCCTCAGTCCCCATACGCTCCGAATGGAACGTCCTCGTCAATCCGCTCCATCCCCGCATCAAAGAGTTGCAGATCGATCCGCCGCAGCCCTTCATCTTCGACGCGCGCATGTTCCAGCCAACGCAGACCTCATGAATCGCCGCCACGTCACGCGCTCCTTCCGGAGGGAGCGCAGGAGCCTTTAGGCTCCTGAAACCAGCCATGCAACAAATACGGCTTTAGCCGCGGGTCCTTCGATTATGGTGCAGGCTCTTGCGATTCGCCCTCCATATCCGGCGCCGTATGCTCAAATCGCCGATTCGGGACTTAGCAGGCTGCGCAAAAACGCGGGCGGGCGGTAGGCCGGGGATTTATCCCCGGCATAAAGCCAATAAAATCAGCGGGGGCTTTTAGCCCCTGAGGTATGCTCTTCGGGCTTTTCGCCCAAAATGCAGCCTTTTTCCGCAGTCTCTTAGAAAGCTACAATCTCTCCCTTCGGCGTTTGCGCATAATTATGATCAGCAGGCGGACAATTGAATCAGTAGAGCAAGTGACCTTCCCAACCGCCAATCAGGGTACCCCCCCACCCCCCTATAAATATTTATTTTCGGCCCATTTTTTTGCAGTTAATTATTAACTATCATTAACGCAATGGTTTACGAAGATATTTCCAGCGAAATGACAAAAACAGCCATTGCAGATATTTAGACCAAAACTCAGTTTGATTTCGGAACTTTCTGGCTCGACCAAATTCCTACCCAAACGACGCTCGGACTCGGGCAGAGTTTCCTGAGCCTGGTCTCAGGCTGCGCTTGCTTCGGCTTTTACTGTCGCTCTTTTCGCGTGCGTTCCACCGGAAGTAGTCCAGGAACCCAGAAGTGGATCGAAATTTTTTCCCTGAAGATGCGCGATGTAATCCTGATCCGCGCTGTGCAGGTGGCTAAAGAGCCAAACTTTGAGTTGGCTCATCAATTCGAGTTCGACCGCGATCTCCGTGGCGAACTTGAATTGCACATGCAGATACTTTATCTTCTCGATCATCTCCTTGTGCACTTGCTGATGCGCCGCCGCGTCTCGGTAACCGGTCTCGGCAAACAGCCGTTCTTCATGGGCAAAGTGCACGCGGGCGCAACGGACCAGTCTTTCAAACGCCAGCCCGAGCTCAGGCTTGGCGCGGCCCGTCATCAGTCCTTCGTGCAGTTCGTTGATGCGCAGCACCAGTTTTCTGTGGTCGTTATCGAGCAGCTTCACTCCGACGCTCATTTGATTTGTCCATGCAATTAATGGCATCTTCGCAATTTCCTTCCAATAGTTTTAGTTCTCTCCATACCGCGCACAGCAAAACCTCCGTGCTGCGCTGGCCTGTGCAAAACGAGCCTCCCGCGTTTATGTGCTCTCGAAATCATCGGCAACGTGGCAGGAAGTCATCACAATGCGGAGTGGGGGGGGCACGATCTCAAAGGCGAGATCGCAACCTCCCAGATTCGGCGTTATCACCGCTCGACAGCTAACGAAGCGATTTTCGTGCCAAAGTGAACGAGGATTTTTTAAGAGAATCTAATTTGGTGGAGTTGCCGACATGCTAGCGCAGCAGATCTTCGAGGGCTGTGCTCAGGTCGGTCTTGTCGTCGCGATACTTTACAATCACCGGCGCGTAGAGGCTGAGGCCCCATTGCTGGCTGCGTTCATGTCCCTTGCCCGCAGATACCGCGCGCGACCCAGGGACCACGACGGCATTCTCGGGGATGACAAGCGGTGTCTGCCCGGTGGCGCGCAGAATTTCTCCAGTCACCAGATCAAAAACCGGGGTTCCGCGGGTGAGAATGGTTCCGGCCGCCAGCACCGCGCCTTTGCGAACGATGGTTCCCTCATAGACACCGCAATTTCCGCCCACCAGCACATCGTCTTCGATGATCACTGGACTGGCGTTGATCGGTTCCAGCACGCCCCCGATCTGGGCGGCAGCGCTCAGATGCACCCGCTTTCCAATCTGGGCACACGAACCCACCAGCGCATGCGAATCGACCATCGTCCCTTCGTCGACCCACGCCCCTGCGTTGATATACATCGGGGGCATGCAAACCACGCTGCGGGCCACAAATGCTCCCGAACGCACCGAAGAGCCGCCGGGAACCACGCGCACCCCGTCGCCCGAAGCAAAATGGCGCATCGGAAAAGTACTTTTGTCGACAAATGAGAATCCGGTCGCGGGAAACTCTTTGAGGACACCCAGGCGAAATCCAAGCAATATGCCCTTCTTCACCCATGGGTTGACGCGCCAGCCGACCAGTGAACCGGGGTCAGGCGAGGCAGCCCGAATCTCGCCGCTCTCCAGAGCCGCCCTGAGTACCAGAAAAACCGCCATGGCCGCTTGATCGTCGATGGCATTGGGTCCAGCGGCGAAGTGGCGCTCGATGGCGTTTTGCAATTGGGTGCTGGTCATTTCATACTGAGTCTATCAATTGACACGGCAGAAAGGACAGGATTGCGGCGTGCGCGCACGTCTCCCTGTCGCGATCTGGCGCGCCTCTTGGCTCAGCTGGGCCAAGAGGCCTTACGCCACGGCTGCGTTCGGAAGTTTAACCCGCAGATGCCCGTGGAGACGGACCGGTTGCAGGCGAAAGCAGTTTTTGCCCTCCGGGATCATCGCCAGTGGAACCGAAGAACGATCTGACTTGGCGTGCATGTGACGTGATTCCAGCCATGCGCAGAGCCGGGGATCGAAGATATCGGGCTCTCCCTGCCAGAAATTGGGCTTCAGCCCGCACTGAATCTGCAGATGGTCCAACACCAGTTCTACGCTCGAAATGTCTTTTGGAAAATACCGGCGAACATTATTGATGCCTACATGAAGTCCGGTAATTCCGCGTCCTTTGCTCTGAGTCTTGACCACCATAACGTACCTGCCTATCAACGCTGATGAGGTAAGTCTAGGGAATGATGTCAGGGAACGCCGGAAGCCGGTGCAGGAAATCCGCAGTACGGAGTTCTCATTTGGAACGCACCGACCGGAGTATCAAAGTAGAACTATCATCCACTCTTTTTTTTTCACCGTCAAGACGTATTTCATCTCAGTTTTCCACAGAAAACCCTCTCTATAATTCTTACGCGTAAATTTTGTGGAAATGAGTAAAGGAAATTTGAAAAATTGATGAAAATCCATCGAGTGACACACAGCATCGGGCGAGCCTGATTCTGGCCACTCTTTTGATTCATATGGGAGTCAGGCCGCCTCGCCGGCAGTGCAAGTCAGCGAGGCGGACGGGTGAGCGTCCAGCCGTGAGGTGTGCGCGTCAGTTCAAACTTGCTGCTGAAGCTGCATGCATGATCGATCAAGCGGAAAGAATCTGGCTCAAGCGCATATAAGGCGGATTGTTGAATGGCAACGCGAAACAGCGTTCCCAGCTTGAATCGTTCGCTATAGTTCTTGATCAGCGGGGCGCGCCGTTCGGGCGCGATCACCTTGCTGGCTAAACCGTTGATCTGAAGGCCGCGAATCTCTCGCCAGCTTTGAGCGTTTGAATGGACGGTGGCGGCAACGCGCGGGTTTGCAAGCAGGTTGCGGCTGTGCAAGCTGCGCTCAGACGAGAGCCAATAGAGGACGAGCTCTTCATCGGCAATATAGAACAGTGGCGCCACACAAGGCTCGCCCTTCTGATCCGTGGTGGCGAGCGATAAAGTGGTTTGCTGGCGGAGAAGCGTGGCAACCGATTCCAGTTGTTTTTGCGTTCTATTCATTGCTTCTTGCGCCCGGTTCGTGGGGGATTGAAGCATTCATCGAAGTGCTCATCCGCAAATTGTACAGCCGCTCTCCAGGCTGGAGGCGCACTACGACATCCGCTCTCGGGAGCCACGCTGCGAAATTCATGATTTGCAGATACGATCTTGCACTCCAGCCGTTTACTTGCAGAGGAGAGAAGGAGGCCCCTCAGGAAAACGCACCTTCTCCCATCGCACGTGCAGAACATTATCTCCCCTGGGCGCACAATCAAAGCATGAACCACGACGACAGGCGCGGGCCGTTACTGACAACTGAAAACTGTCAACTGACAACTTTTTACCCCCCCCACCCCCCCCTAAAATATTTTTTATTCGTGCAGATAATTACGCAGCTGGAGAAGAAAACGAAGCCGCAATAGCGATGAATCCCCGCGTCCTTATTGAACAGAACTCAGTTTCAGACAAAATCTTCAATGTGCGCGAAAACGCACACTTTGTACCGCTACGTGAGAAACGCTCGTCAATCACGAGCGAATTTCGCTTGAAAAAGGACGGTTTTCCTCGGGAAAAGTGGCATTTTGACGGCAAAACATGGCAATCCGATCAGGATTTTCAGTGCCGGTACTGGCAAATCGTCTCAATAAGAAAGCCGAGCAAGGCTTGCTTGCCATAAGGAGTATCAGGATATGTTTGCTTGAGGCAGCCTGGGTTCAGGCTGCCTCTAGTGTTGCGGAGCCGCGGGTTGGCGGGTTAAGGCAGGTAGTAGCGGAAGCTGGTCCAGAACATATTGTCGATGCCCTTGGCGCCGTTCAAAGGAGTGGTCAGAGTGCCAGCCGTGCCTGTGCCTGACCATCCTTCGCGAACCGCATAGCCGTACTGGAAGCTCTGACGCAGGCGGCCGCGGTCGCCCTTGTAGATGTCAAACCAGTAGCCGCCCGTGATCTCTTGCACGTCGCGGGTATTGTTTCCGCAACCGGAGCCTCCGGGCAGGTAGCCGGTCGAACCAGATTGGTATCCAGGCGTGCCGGGCGTTGCGGCGCAGGTGGCCGAGACGCTGGCATAGCGCGAGCCATATCCGATGGGAGCGATAGCAGCTGCAGTTGTAAAGTGCGAACCCCAGGCGCCGCCGCCCTCCGCAGTAGTTGCGGTTGCCGCCGCGACGCAGTTGGTGCCGCCGGCCTCGCAGAAGTAAGGCTTGGGATCGGTCAGCGTAATGGCCGTGGTTGCATAGTCGGCGCGCGACGCATAGTCGCCGCCGTAGTTGAGGTAGATCAGCAGGCGCGGTGTGGGTGTGGCTTCCAGCGTGAACAGGCCGCTGGCGTTGTGGATCGGCCGCAACTCGCCGTTGGCGTTGTTGGTCACGTCTGAGAGAGTAGTGTCGCCGTAGCGGCCCATGCCGGGTCCGTAGAGGCCCTTGACGCCGAAGGTGAGCTTATCCTTGACAATCGGGACGCGAGCGCTGGCGCCGAAGCCGCCCAGCATAATGCTGCTGGTGTAGTAGCCTGTGACGCTGGACGCCAGCCAAACGCTGGTCCCGGGAGCGCCGGCGCCAGTCGAGCCGGCAACAGTGTTGTTGCAGCCCGCGATAACGACAGTGCCGCAATTGAAGCCAACGTTATCGGCTACTCCGCCGTACTTGACCGAGTTTTGCGTCACGCGGGGGTAGACCGTCTCGTGCGCGAAGCCGGCGATGCCGAGGATTTCGTAGTGGCCCCAGCCGGGATCGATTGCCGCCTTGAAGATCAGGTCCGGCGCTTGGTTGAAAGAGATGTTGGTGATGTTGGTGTTGGCAGTGATCGTAGCGTAGGTCGGAATGTAGCTGTTGATCTGGTTGCCGGTAACAGCATCAAAGTTCGCCAGGTTGGCGTAGCTCTTGACGTAGGTCGTCGCGCCAACTGTGCTGACCGCGGCGTTGTAGTTGCCGCCGTTGGCTCCGGCCGAGCCTAGGATCGCATAGGGCGTGCTGCCCGCGAGCGCAGCCGAGTAGAGCAGCTGCGGATTCTCAGCCGCAAATCCGAAGGCGACCTTGTCGAAGGTCTTGGTCACGCGGAAGCCGTACTGACGGGTCCACACGAAGCCGGCGACGTAATTAGGGTCTATGGTCTGCGGCGTCATGATGTCGCCGGAGAGGTTGGAGATACCTTTCTTGTCTTCGGTAGCCAACGACCACAACTGACCGCCGGTGAAGGCCAAGTGATTGCTCGTCTCGCCTTGCGCCCACAGTACGCGCTGGCGCAGTACATAGCTGTTGGACTGGTTGTTGTTGGACGTGATGCCGGTGCCCAACCAGTCAGCCTCGTAGTAGCCGCGCAGTGTGCCCCAGCCGGTTTTGCCTTCGGCCATCAAAGAGGCGCGTGACTGGCGAGCCGAGCCGTAGAACTCGCTGAGCGAATAGGCATCGGCGCCCTCGTAAGGAATGCCACTGAAGGCGGTGGGAATATCGCCGCCGGTAGCCTTGGAGCGGTAAACAGTTTCACCCGCCAGGAAGCCGCCTGGAGTAAGGTTGATGCCTTTGTAATGAAGGGTGGTGGGGTTGGCCAGATCTTTTTTGATCTTGGCGGTCTCATCGGAGACGGTGGTGGCCAACGAAGCCTGATTGCCCTTGAGGTCGGTCACAGAGGTTTGCAGCGTAGTTACGGCGGCTGCGTTATCGGTCACGGCCTGCTGCTCGGTTGCTGCCGCGGCTTCAGCCTTGGCTGCCGCGGCCTGGGCTTCGGCTGCTGCCTGCTGAGCCTTCTGCAACTGCTCGTCCTTGGCGGCCAGATCAGATTTGAGGCTGTTGATCTGGCGCTGGAGTTCCTCGCGCAGCTCCTGAATCTGGTCTGCGACTGAGGGTGGCGGAGGAGTCTTTACCCTCCTGGTTGTTTCGTGCTTCTTTTCTGGCGGTGGGGTATCGCCTGTTTGTGCGTAGGATGGAACAACGCTGACTGCCAGGATTGCAGCGGCAGCGATCTTGAGTTTGAAATTCATTGGGCCTCTCATCTTCCTTTCAAGTGGTTTGAATCGTGGCTGCGTTCGCTTTGTCGATCGAACACCCTGAATTACCGCATCCCGGAGATGCTCAACATGAAGCCGAATCTTGTTTCAACGGGGGCGCGGGATGAATGTTGACGGCCGGGAATTTGAGTTTCTACAAGGTGAGCTATTCCGGCCACTTTCGTATTCAAGAGTCGCAGAATCATATGAATATTTGACGAATTCACATAAATTTAACAATGTTTATCGGGGAGAAAAAAGGCGAAAATCAGGATGCTCCTTACAGCCACGCGCATTGGCCGGGGAATTCCCGATTGATGAACGGACAGGTTGGAGTTTCGCGGATGACGTCAGAGCATGCATCGATCACCCATGTAGAATTAAATCGGAATGGAGATAACGCTCAATCTCTTCTGGGTGCTGATAGCAGTCGTATTTGTGCGGCTGTGGACTCGCCATGCCCGACTGGAAGGCGCAAGCAGACTCACACAGCTCGCCGCGCTGGCGATGCTTATAGCCATCCTTTTCCCCGTCATCTCGGTCACCGATGATCTGCTGACCATGCAGAACCCGGCTGAATTCGAATGTTGCGCGCGACGCAACCACGCAGGCTCTTGCCCTAACCACATTTTTCCTGCCGTTGCCGCACTGCCTCCGCGCTCGTTCCCCGTGGCGGCATTCGGCTTCCTGCGCTTTGTTGCGTCCTCCAGTTTCCCCGTCCTCACGATAGACAATCCTGCTCTGGTCCCGATCCAGAACCGCCCTCCGCCGACTGCCTAATCGATTCGCCTTCATTAATTCCACATTCTTGGTTTTTCCTTCCTGTGATCGCCGTGCGTTCCACGGCGCAGAGGTTGTGCATGAAGCGAATTCGTCCTTCCCTCTCTGTTATGGCGGTAACGGCTTTTCTTGTTTTGCTCGCGGCTCAGATTGCGGCACAGCAGAGCCTTACCTGGGATCAGGTGAAAGCACAATTTGAAGTGGCCAATCCCGCCCTCAAGGCCGACGCGCTAAGCGTCGACGAGATGAGGGCCAATGAGATCACGGCCTACCTTCGGCCCAATCCCCAGGTCACCGCGGCGGCGGACGGGACGCAGATCGCCCCCAACAAGGGTGTTTGGGAACCCCTGAGTGGAACCGACGTTCAGCCGGGGATCAGCTATTTGCACGAGCGCGAGCGGAAGCGCGAACTGCGTCTGCAGAGTGCGAAAGAGGGCGCAGGGATTGCCGGATTTCAGCATGAAGATCTGGAGCGCAACCTGCTCTTTGATCTACGATCGCAGTTTATCCAGACGCTCCAAGCCAAAGCTGTTCTAGAACTCGCCAAGGCCGATCTTGCTTATTACGACAAGATCATCGAGATCAGTCGCAACCGGCATAAGGCCGGCGACATCGCTCAGATCGACCTGGACCGCATCGAACTCGTTCGCGTGCAATACGAGCAAGAGATTCAAACCGCAATGGTCAATCTGCGCACTGCGAAGATACATTTGTTGCAATTGCTCGATAGCCGCACTCCGGTCGAAAAGTTCGACGTGACCGGCCGGTTTGACTTCGACGACTCGCTCAAGCCGCTCGACGATTTCCACCAGATTGCTTTTGACGCGCGGCCGGATCTGCGCGCCGCGCTTGAGGCGGTCCAGCAGGCCCAAACCAACCACAAGCTAGCCGTCGCTAACGGTTCGACCGACCCCACATTCAGCACTTGGTACACCTGGAACGCCTCGAACAACAATTCAAACGCTACACAGACTTTGGGCGCGAGCGTCAGCATCCCGTTGCGTATTTTCGACCACAACCAGGGTGAAAAAAAGCGCACACTGATCGACATTGACCGCAATCATCAGTTAGCCGAAGGTGCGCGCGCCCAAGTCTTCAGCGACGTGGATTCGGCCTACGCTCAGGTTGAAAGCAGCATAGCCCTGCTCCGGCCTTATAAAGCGCAGTACAAGGATCAGGCGCTGCGAGTACGCGATACCGTGACCTATGCCTACAACCACGGTGGGGCTTCGTTGATGGATTTTCTAAGTGCGCAAAGTGACTACCGTTCCGTTCAACTGGCCTATCTGCAACTTATCGGCTCCTATCTGACTGCCGTCGGACAACTGAATCTGGCTGTAGGACGCGAGGTAATTCAATGAACCGTATGAATCATTCCCATCGAGTTATGTTGGTTCTCGTGTTGGTCGCAGTTTTAGGCGTCGAGATCTCCGGGTGCAAATCAAAAGACGAAGGCAACGGTGCGCCGCCTCAGGCTCAGGTCATACAAGTGGCAGATATGAACCTGCTCACCATTGATCCCAAAGATGCGGCTAAGTTTCCGTTGACCGAGGCCACTCAAATCGAGTCTGTCGCCGAGTTGACGACCACCGGCGCCGTCTTTCCGGATATCTCTCGCGAAGTTCCTGTGATTTCACTGGCCAATGGCCGCGTGGTCGACATCAAGGCCCGCCTCGGTGACAACGTCAAGAAGGGTCAACTGCTCTTCAAAGTGCAAAGCCCCGACGTAACCAGTGCCTTCAACGCTTACCTCAAGGCAGCCAATGACGAGCAGCTTGCAAAAAGGGCCTTCGAGCGTGCCGACGATCTTTTGAAGCATGGGGCCGTTTCCCAGGCGCAGTTCGAGCAGGCCGAAGACGCAGAGAAGAATGCGCGAGCTGATCTCACCGCCGCCGAAGAGCAACTGCAGACGCTGGGCGTGGATAAGACACACTCAAGCAGTGTGGTCAACGTTTATGCGCCTATTGGCGGAGTCATCGTGTCACAGAATGTCACCAACGCGGCTGCGGCGGGCGTGAGCCTCTCCGGCTCGGCGACAGCCTTTACCATTGCGGATCTCTCTTCAGTCTGGATTATCTGCGATGTCTATGAGAACGACATTTCCAAACTTCAACTTGGCCAGGACGCGAAAATCAAAATCAATGCCTTCCCCGATCGCTCGCTTACGGGCCGCGTCAGCGACATTGGCCCCGTCCTCGATCCGTCGCTGCGCACAGCAAAGGTCCGCATCGAGGTCGCCAATCCTGGCTTTCTCAAACTAGGCATGTTTGCCACGGCAACCTTTACCAGCAAGAGCAAAGAGATCCATGCAGTGGTGTCCGCGGAGGCCGTTTTACATTTGCACGATCGCGACTGGGTCTTTGTTCCGGTCGATGGCAATCAGTTCAAGCGCACTGAGGTTCACGCAGGCAAGATGTTGGATGGAAGCCGCCAGGAGATTCTCTCTGGCATTCAGCCCGGCCAGCAACTCGTCGGCAATGCACTGCTCCTTGAGACAGCGGGGAACCAGTAGATGATTCGCGCACTCGTCGATTTCGCGCTGAAGAACCGCTGGATGGTCATTGGCGGGCTTGTGATTCTCACCGCGTGGGGCGTTATCAGCTTCCGCGATCTGCCAATCGAGGCCTATCCAGACGTGGCCAACAACTACGTCCAGATCATTACTCAATGGCCAGGGCGCAGCGCAGAAGAGATCGAGCGCCAAGTCACCGTGCCGGTCGAGATTCAAATGGCTGGCATTCCGCACCTGACTCATCTTCGCTCGACGACGCTGGCCGGGTTGTCGAGCCTGATGCTGATCTTCGATGACAACTCCAGCAGCGACGTCAATCGCGAACATGTTCTTGAACGGCTCAGCCAAGTTAATTTGCCCGCCAATCTAGTGCCTCAAATGGGAACTGACTGGAGTCCCGTTGGCCAGATCTACTGGTATACGCTCGAAAGCACCAACCCGGCCTACGACGTGATGGAGAAGAAGTCGTTGGAAGACTGGACACTGGAGAAATCTTTCAAGAGCGTCCAGGGAGTGGTCGATGTTTCCAGCTTCGGCGGGCCGACCAAGGAGTATCAGATTCGGCTTGACCCGGAGAAGCTCGTTTCTTATGGGTTGAGCATCGGTCAAGTTGAGCAGCAGATCGCCGCCAATAACGCCAATGGCGGAGGCAGTTTTATCGAGCAAGGCGCGCAGCAGATCAACGTGCAGTCCGCTGGCCTTTTTACCACCGTTCAAGACATAGAGAATACCGTCGTCAAGACCGCGAACGGCACGGCAATCAAGATAAAGGACATTGCCACTGTTGCCCAAGGCCCCAAGATTCGCCTCGGACAAATCGGCAAGGCCACTCACCGTGAAGACGGCAAGATCGTCGACAATTCCGACACGGTAGAGGGCATCGTTCTGTTGCAAAAGGGAGACGACTCCGATCCAGTTCTTGCCGGAATACATGCAAAAGTCAAAGAACTCAACGAGCACGTCCTGCCCAAGGGCGTCAAGATCATTCCCTTTCTCGACCGATCCAATCTCGTCTCTTATACGGTCGAAACTGTCGAGCACAATCTGACAGCGGGAATGATCCTGGTTGTGATCGTTCTGTTTCTCTTTCTCGGGAATGTGCGCGGTGCGATTATCGTCGCGCTCACAATTCCCGTCGCTCTTCTGTTTGCCGCCATCTGTCTCGACCTTAGCCACATCCCGGCCAACCTACTCTCATTGGGCGCTCTGGATTTCGGGATGGTCGTTGACGGCTCGGTCGTCATGATCGAAAACATGGTGCGACACTTGAACATCAAAGGCGATACTCGATCGCCGATGCAGAAGATTGGCAACGCTGCCCACGAGGTGCTGCGTCCGGTCTTCTTCGCCCGCGGTATCATCATCACTGCATACCTTCCCATTTTCACTTTGCAGGCCGTCGAGGGCCGTCTCTTCAAACCCATGGCCTGGACGGTCACCTTTGCCCTGATCGGCGCGCTGCTCTTTGCCATCCTTGTTGCTCCGGTGCTGGCAAGCCTATTCTTCCGCAAGGATGCAAACGAGTGGGAAAACCCACTTTTGATCTGGCTCACCGGGCACTATCGCACGGCTGTCCGCTCGGCTATTCTTCACCGCAAGAGGACCGTCGGCATCGCAGCGGCTCTCTTTGCTGTCGCCGTATATCTCACCGTGGGCGGCCCCATAGGATCTGAGTTTCTGCCCCACCTTGACGAAGGCTCTATCTGGGTGCGCGGTACGCTGCCACCAAGCGAAGGCCCCACGGCCAGCATCGACTTCACCAACAAGGCGCGACTGGTGATGGCCTCGTTCCCTGAAGTGACACAGGTCGTCAGCCAAACCGGGCGTCCTGACGACGGCACTGACACTGCCGGCTTCTTCAACACGGAGTACTTTGTCGATCTTAAGCCCAAGAACAAATGGCGGCCGGTCTTCCATCAAGACAAGGAAGCGTTGATTGCCGCAATTGATGCAGAACTCTCGAAATTCCCTGGCGTGATCTGGAATTACTCCCAGCCCATCTCCGACAACATGGAAGAGGCTGTCTCAGGCGTCAAAGGTGAGTTGGCCGTCAAGCTCTACGGCAATGACCTGCGCACCCTCGAACACGAAGCCGAGAAGATTCAGGCACAGATGGCATTGGTTCAGGGCGTCGGCGATCTGGGCATCTTCCGCATCGTCGGCCAACCCAATCTGAACCTTCAAATAGACAGAACCGCGGCAGCCCGCTGGGGCATCAACGTCGCCGACATCCAGGACGCTTTGCAGACCGCGGTTGGCGCCAATGCGATTACTCAAGTTCAACAGGGCGAAGCTCGCTTCGATGTGACTTTGCGTTACGAGCAGCAGTACCGCGACACACGCGAGGCCATCCAGAACGTGCGTCTTCTAGCGCAATCGGGTGAACGTGTCTCTCTCGCGCAACTGACTCGAGCTTCTACCGACGACGGCGCTGAGCAGATCAACCGCGAGGGCGGCGAGCGCTACATCGCCATCAAGTATTCGGTGCGCGGACGCGACCTGGGTTCTACGGTTGAAGAGGCAATCTCCAGGGTCAATCGCAACGTGAGCCTACCCACCGGCTACCATCTGGAATGGGCCGGCGAATACGAGAGTCAAAAGCGAGCCGACAAACGCATGGCCATCGTTGTTCCTATTACAATGTTGGCCATCTTCATGATCCTCTACACCATGTTCCGCTCGTATAAATGGGCGCTGCTGATTTTGGTCAGCGTCCTGATGGCTTCCATCGGTGGACCACTTGCACTGTTCCTTACTCATACTAATTTTTCAGTTTCTTCGGCCGTAGGATTTCTGGCGCTCTTCGGCGTTTCTGTCCAGACGGGCGTCATCATGATTGAGTTCATCAACCAATTGCGCGCCCGTCATACAGGCACGGAGGCATCCTTTGAGGAGCACATTGTAGAAGCAGCTGTCGAGGGAGCGGTCTTGCGTTTGCGCCCAATCATGATGACGATGCTTGTGGCTACGTTGGGTCTGTTGCCCGCAGCATTTTCCCATGCCATTGGCTCTGACTCGCAGCGCCCATTCGCTATCGTCATTGTCGGAGGCCTGCTGGCCAACTTAGCCATCGGAATCTTTCTGTTGCCCACCCTGTATGTTTGGGTCGCACGTGATAACGACATTCTGCCTGTGGCCGAATCTAACGAGGAATATTAATCGACCTAGTTGGAGGCTACTCGTTTTGCGTTGGAGGCTTGGATCAGGAAAGTCAAGAGTGTGGTTCGGAGAAAGCAGCCATGAACTTCGGTAATTATCTGCAAGGCTGAATTCAGTCGCTTTTCTGAAACTTCATATTCTGGGACGGTTGTTTCTGTATGTTGTTGAAAAAATCCCCGATTCTCGCAAATGTTTAAATTATCTGCAAGAAAACAGGGCTAAAAATAAATATCGTATTGGGCGTGTGCGTAGGCTCTAGCGGGGGTACGAGGCCACCCGCCGAGGGGGCCGGTCCAGTTTCAGGGTAGCAGAATTGCTGGAATTATCTGCAAACTAACCCTGGACCCTGGGGCGTTTTTCAGGACCGGTCCGTCCTTCGCGGGGATAACCCATGTTGGATGAGCGCATCGGCTTTCCATGAGAAGGCCGGTCTCTGTCAAGTCATTTGAGGTTTGGTAAGTTCATCTCCGGGCTTTCGTGCGCAGGGGAAGAACCGGGAGGATAACAATCTGAATCAATGCAGTTGTTGCCATTGCCAAGCGCGATGAAGCCCATAATGGCAAGCGTCGGTAGACGGGCATTTGTCTTGCCGATGTTGTTCCACCTCAGCGAAACTCAACCTCAGCGAAATTCAAGGCTGCACGAAAGGCGTTCCGGCTTCGTAGCGCGCCTTGGCAGGCAGGGCGGAGCACGTCCCGCCGCAGCCTGATGGGCCGGTCTGAACTGGCTGCGAGCCAGTAGGCGTCACCCAGGGCCACGCATAACCGCTGCCGTCGTTGAAGAAGGCAGGCTTGCTCGATAGATAGAACGAGTTTGGAAGCGCATGGTCTGGCGTGCTCGAATCCCACGTTACGGCGTTGTTGACGTAATCGTAGTTGCCGTGGATGAAGATGTATGATCCGCTGACACCGGTCAGGTACGGATCCTGGCCGCCGCCGCCGCTATCGTTCCAGCCGAGCATGAACATGCGGTGGCCGTTCCAGTCCCCCTGGTAGGTCCATCCATTCGCAGCGGTAGTCTCTCCTGCCAATCCCAATACGTTGCCTACGAAGGCGAACCAGTAGTTATATGCCATGGGCCCGGCGGCGCGAAAAGGCGCGGGGGCATTCTGCCAACAACCAGTTGGTCCGGTGGTGCCGCATGCGTAGCCTATTTCCTCAAAGTCATTGACCTCTTTATTGAGCGAGGGATCGATAAACGGGGTCCGCATGCCCGTGCCCTGGTTGCGGAAGAAGGTGATATAGACGGAATTTCCGTGGGTGTGGTCGTTGTCCAGGTTGTCGGCCCAATTCCCTTCGAAGAGGACGTGGTGCGGAGTGGAATAGTGGCTGGCGTTCAGCCCCATGTCGAGCCAGTAATCGCCGATGCCTGATTCGGCGTCGTACATGGTGTCGTCCACATAACTGTATGAGACGACGGAGCCTGCTCCGCCCGCCCGGGCGACCATTCCTTTTCCGCCAAAGTTGGTGATGCTGTTGGTCACGAGGAGTTCGGTTGTGGCGTCGTCCAGGGCGATTGGATATTCCGTTCCGCTGTTGACGGAATCCCAGCAATGGTGGACGTAGACGGTGTTCAGCTCGCTGCGGGCGGAATACGATATGTTGACTCCGCCGCCGTACCAGTTGCCCACCTCGACGTTCTTGGCCCAGCAGTAGGCGCAGAAGAGCATGCCCAGGCCGCCATTGGGGGCGCGCAGGAGCGAAAGGTTCTCGGCTCCGGCGTTCTGAAGAAACGAGATGGGGCTCGTTCCACTCTGGTTTCCCTCCGCCTGATAGACCTGCGCGTTGTGGCCTGCGCTCTGCCGGAAGGCGACTGTGAGCGGATCGTCGAAGGTGAGCGAGCAATTGGCTCCGGGGCATGGACCGGCACCGATTGAGGCGATGAGGTGCAGCTCCGCGGTCGGCCGGTCGCAGTAGGAATGCCAGCAGCCGACGGATGAGGCCTGATATGGGTAAGAGGAGCCAAAATCCCATCCACCGCCGTTTTGCGATTTCGACCACATGACCCGCCCTGTCGCCGGACTGCCCGAGGAGTTGAGCCAGTCAGAAGCCGCCCATATTTGTCCGTACCCCGTGCGTGCGTTGAGAGGATCAGGAACCCATCCGGCGCCTGACGCTTCGTCAATCAAAACCCATTGGCCGACCGAGAAGTTGCTGGTGTTGTGGACCTGAATTGTGGTTTGTCCCTGCGCAGCATCGGCGTCTAGTGGGGTGGCTCCGCATCCAGTTCCGAGCGGGAAACCGGGGTTGCCGCATTGGGCCCAACTCCAGTTGAAGATGGAGACGGGGGATACATAGAGCAGCGGAGGCCCGCCATTGGGGCAGGTAACTTCATGAGACGTATCCGTTCCGCACACTCCCCCTGTGTAGGCAAGAGCGCCATCCGACACGGCGATGGAGGTCTGGCAGTATGGCGTGGCTGAGCCGCTGCAGTTTCCTGTCCCGCGCAAGACGATCGCGGTCGAAATCTGGATGGGCAGGTCGGCTATGTGAACAGTAAATGCGCCGGCTCCAAGCTGAACGACCTCGCCTTTCGGACAATTGTCGATGGCGTTCTGGATGTTGGTGAAATCGTCCTGTCCACCACCGAGCGGATTGACCGTCGCGCAAACCGTCGTGCGGTTCGGAATGCCGCCCACCGAAAGCAGCCCGGCATTCTTCCAGTTGGCATAAGCATCGTCATAGGACGGCAGCACGCTGCTGGTGGGATCGGTGGCGCTTGATGCATTGACTGTGAAGCTGCGCGCCACTGGCGTGGCCGGGGCATAAGTGGCGTTGCCGGCCTGCGAGGCTGTGATCGAACAGGTATTCGCAATAAGGAAGGTAGCCGTGGTGCCGCTGACCGTGCAGACGCTGGTCGTGGTCGAAGTAAAGGAGACCGTCAGGCCAGAACTAGCCGTGGCGACCAGAGTAAGGGGCGTTCCTACCGTTTGCGCGCCAGGATTGGCAAAGGTGATTGTCTGCGCGGTGAGAGCGGCGCTGACTGTGAAACTCTGCGAGACCGGCGTAGCGGCAGCATAGATTCCATTGCCTGCCTGTGTGGCCTGGATCGTGCAGGTTCCGGTTATCAGGAAGGTTGCTGTCTTGCCGCTCACAGTGCAGACGCTGGTTGTCTGTGACGCGAACGCTACCGTCAGACCTGAGCTTGCCGTGGCCGAAAGTGTCAGAGGCGTTCCCACCGTCTGCGCGCCGGGATTGGCAAAGGTGATCGTCTGCGCAGTGAGGACGGTAACTGTGGCCGTCATGGAGGCTGGAATTCCAGTGGAGTTCGTCACCGTCAAGGTATAAATCGTCGTATCGACGGGCGAGACGTTGACCGCCGCGCTGCTGATCGCAGGCAGGTTCCCGGGCGTGATGACGCCTGTGCCGCCGGTAAAGACCGCCGTCAGAGTAGCTGTTCCGCCTGCCGTAACCGCTGCGGGATTGGCTACAAAGCTGGTGATTTTCGGCGCGGAAGCCGAAGATCCGCTACTGAAGGAATTGCATCCGGTCAGGATCGCCATAGACAGGCAGAGACCAAATGCCAAGAAAGAATAACTGGCCACTCGACGCATAATGTCTCCCGTGACCAAAGCAATCATCGCAATATCAGTGTTTCAGTAGGGGGAGGATACTCCTTATCCTCGCAGGAATATCATTCTCAGGGTTTGGCCAAAAGGTACCATGTTTCCCAGAGGGCGAGCAAGACCGCAGTAGCACGTTTTGAGCCGCGTGAACAGGACCCGGCTGGTCTTCAAACCAGTTCGATACCGGCGATTTCGACTCCGGCCATCAGCCCCATCTCCGACACAAACTCTCCAATTGTTTGAGGCTCAAAGCCGCTTACCTGGTGAACAACGGACCGCATCAAGCAGACCCTGAAGTCAAGCAGACACTGAATGTGGCAATTCCGCCGAAGGCAATTTTGCCCGATAGTAAGGCGCGTAGGCACGAGGAATCTCTTTGATTCGCAGGCCGGGCGGTTAACTCAGTGCACGGCAGTATGGACTTGCGAAAGCAGCAACGAGCGAAGCTCGTCGGCATACATTCCCAAAGCACTCTTTGATATTGTGCGGTAGTTCTTCGTGTTGCCGACGGTGAAGACTAGCTCACCTTCGCGCCAACGGGTGAAGGCGGACCATGGCTCAAACGTGCGGCTTCCGTTCGCCAGGACTGTGGTGATTCCCTGCGCTTCAATACTCATTCGTGCCCCGGAAGCTGTGAGTGCTTTCGCGGTTCTCCCGAGCGAATTTGTCAGCCTGAGCCACATAAACCCCAGTATTAATGCCACTGGCATGGCCATTACCAAAACAATACGCAAATCGCCCTTGCCCTTAACGATCTGCTCGACGATTACGAATAGAGCGACGCACAGAAGCGCCAGGAGACGCCCATTACTGAAAGTTAGTCTTAAGAAAGCCGCAGCATTCAAATTGAGAAAAAACGCTTCCCGCAATTCCCGGGCACTTGTTCCGCACGGCACGACCATGGAAGGCACCTTCACTTTCATGCAAATTATAATGATTCCGAAGCAATTCCGATATGCAGCTTCCGTCGAATCGTAGTCTCCAGTGCCGACTTCGGCGAAATGCAACGGGCACATCAGTTTTGGATCGCACCACAATCGCGGCAGCTCGGGTTACTTTCACGAATTCCTGCTTGGGGTTCTTGCGAGCATCTCCGCCGAAGCACTCGTTGACGGCAAATACGTAACGAAGTGTCGGCAAGGCGGCTGGAATCTCGCGCCTTCACGCCGACGTTGGCGCCCGAGAAGGCTCCCTGCTACATCGGCGTTCTGGGACGTATCGTGAGTCAAGGGATTCACCCTGCCAACCTTCCGCAGTGAAGTTGCGGAAGTCCACGGGCGCAATCATCAGCGTAGTGTTCCGATCGAATGCAACCGTGCCGACCGTATTTGGCATCGATGCTCGCCGCCAACGCCGCTCTGTGCGCGATCAAGAACAGCAAGCGGCAGCATGACTATCGCCCGCTGCTTCCATCGTGACGAGATCAGGAGAAAAACCGCTTTTGAGTTCATCGATTCGATTCTGCTCACTGTCAGTCATCGTTTTGTCGGCGCCTACCCGCCCAAGCGCCTGCGACTTCAAGGAGGATTGCAGATGACGTTCCATTGCGGCGCGCGCTTCGGAAGGTTCGCCTGCGCGAATCGCGCGATAAATCTCCCGGTGTTCTTTCATGGCTATTTTTCTGTCGTGCGTGGAACCCGCGGTCATGCGCCGCTGTTCGCAAAAGGCCTCTGAAACTGTTTCCATGAGCGCTGCCAGGATTGGACTTCCCGAAGCGAGAGCGATGAAACGATGAAAGCGCATATCGTGTATCAGGAATGTCTGGGGATCGTCGATTGCCGCGTACATATCGGCAATTTCTTCCGCGAGTTCCGTGAAATGCTGGAGCTTTCCACGCTCGGCCGCCAGAGCGACCAGATGGCATTCGAGCAGTTTACGCGCTTCAAAAACCTGCCACGACCTTGAGCTGTATAACGCACTAAGCGACTCTATATCAGGTTTTCCAACCTTCTCGGATTCATCGGCCACAACGGTTCCAACGCCGCGGCGCACCTTGATGACTCCTTTGGAAGCCAGATAGATGATGCCCGTTCGCAAGCTGGCGCGGCTGATACGCAGCATCTTGGCAAACTCGCGTTCAGGAGGAAGTCGGTCGCCGGCCTTGAGGCTGCCGTCTTCAATCTTTGCGCGAATGCAATTGACGACTTGAGCTGTCAGTGGCGAGTTGAGGATCTGCGAGTTGTCATATTGCATAGTTGCAGATCTCTTTTCGCAGAGGAATTTAATCTTAGTTGGTGAAGGGGCTGGTTTCCCAGCCCCTTCTGTTGCGAAGCCGCACCGGCGGCCTAGTTGTTGTTTACCAGCTGATGCGCGCCGCCCCTTGGACGTCTCGCGGCTGGTTGGCCACCTTGGAGACGATGCCAAATGTACCGGAGTTTGTACTTGCCTGGGCGCTCGGCCCCGCAAGCACTACGTCGTTGGTAACATTCGTCATGTCGATTTCAAATGCGAGCTTGATATTGCGATAGAGCGGGAAGGTCCGTTTGAGGGCCAAATCCGCGTTGAATGTGGGTTGAGTGTAGAGGCCCTGGATAGGTACCGCACGGGCGGCATTGCCGGGGACATACAGGGCCGGGCCGTTTCCAACAAAAGTGACCTGTCCCTGAGTTGTTCCGTAGGTTGCGGTTGTGCCGGCGCCATTCAGGTTAAATGCAGCCGGATTGAGGTACTGGTTGGCGGCCAGCCCGATATAGTTGGGAGAACCCGGATCAAAGCTGATGGCCGAACCAGTGGCGCTTTTGCCCCATGCGTTCACGCGTCCTGGCTGCCCCTTAACAACGCTCGGCATGCATTGGCCCAGAATGGCAGTGCTGCCGCAACCGGAACCGGTTACAAGAATTGGAAGACCGGAGTGATAGAGGCCGATGCCAGAAATGGTCCAATCGCTGACCACCGAACGATAGACGAAGTTGTCTCCCCATCTGTGTCCGCGACCGAAAGGCAACTGATAGACCACGGTGGCTACCAAGCTCTGGGGCTGGTTGGCAGCGGAAATGGAACGATCGAGGCGATCGTTGTCTCCGACGCGGAAGGTTCCCAGGTCGTCAATCCCCTTCGACCATGTGTAGTTGACCATGAAGTTCAGTCCGGCCGAAAGACGTTGCCGGGCGGATACTTCGAGAGCATGCCAGTTTTCATTTCCCACATTGCTGGTCTGGTCGCTGACTTTGTTGTATTGCGGAAAGGGTTCGTAATACTGATAGACGGCGTTGCTGGCATAGTAGCCGCCTGTGCCGGTAGATCCGGGGTTGGTGTAGGGGTTGGGAGGAGTGAAACCATCTGCTACCGCCATCGCGAGGTAGGCAGGGGTCGCCTTCTGGCCTAGAACAGTGTAAAGGCAAGTGTTGCCGGAACAGGGCACTTGGGTTGTCCCGCCACTCGCGGTGAGAGTGTATCCAGCGAGCGCAGCCATGGACTCGGGGAGCCCGTTGTTCCTTGAGCCATTGGCATTGGCAACTGAGATGAAGTGACCTTCGCTACCGACATAGGTGGCAGTGACGGTCATATTCTTGGTGAGTTCGCGCTGGATGCCGAAGGTCCAGTTGATGTACTCGGGAGAACGTGATCCCAGATACGGATCCCAGTAAGCGGCCGTAATGCTGTTCGCATTCTTTTCCGTAGCTGTCATCGAGGTGCCGAACTCAGCCAAGTTGGCTCCGGCCGGCATGTTACCCAACGCAATTTGCTGAGCGATGACGATCGAAGGACTCGATGTCGATCCGGTCCAGCCGCAGGGTGTGAAACCGTCGTTCGCGAGTCCGTTGGCATTGCTTGCGCATGCGCTGGCATCCCAGTAGAAGGAAGGAGCACCGCTGACGCCCGGGGCAGCGGATGCCGAAGGTACGAGTCCCGATTGCGAAGGCAATTTCTGGCCTCCACCACCGGCGGTCCAGTCTCCACGTGCGGCGGTTACGGTGAAGCTGGTCCGAATAACCGTCTTGTGGTCAAGGGCGTAGGCTAGTCCAACTCGCGGCTCAACGTTCTTGTACCAGTTTGGAGAAGGCGAATGCAAACCTGTGTAAGCGCCATCACCAGCAGTTCCGCCGGCGAAGGCGAGAACACCATGGTTGCCGGTATTGAAGTTGATTCCGGTCGGGTTCAGCCACGACCATTGGTTATGATTTTCGTGAATCGAGGCATAGACATCCCAGCGCACGCCCAGGTTCAGGGTCAGCTTGGAGGTCACTTTATAGTTGTCCTGCACCCATAAAGAGGGGCTATTCCAGCGAGCACCCCACTCTGGATTGATGCTGACACTACTGGCGCTCACAGCGCCCAGCATATAGCTGGCAAAGGTTGAGCCGGCAGTGAGCGAACTCCCGGTAGGGCTATACCCGTTCGTTAGCGAAGAAGCAAATGTATATTGCAGCGGCGTGGCGCCGGTGGTGGTCCAGTTATTGAACTGCACTTGTACCATCTGTCCTCCGAAGGTAACGTTGTGCTTACCGGATTCCCACTGCAGGTTGTCCATTGCTGTGTAGGTGTTGTTGTCCTGACCATGCCAGTTATAGTTGGCCTCGTTCTGGGGGACATCCTGGCCGCCGGAGAAGGCTATGCCGGGCATTCCAATGCTAGGCTGCCCTGGGGGCGTGTTAAGCAAGCCGCTCGATGCAGGACTGTACTGGGATCCGTGGTCAGGGTTGGAATCTATGCTCTCGTAGCGTCCATAGGCAAGAGCGAGCTGGTTCACCATGTGCGAGTTGATGGTGTAGGTGTCCTTCAGGATATCGACGTTGGTCGTGGGGGCATAGAACTGATTGGTATTGAAGGGAGGCGGGAGCGAGTTGGCCGCGCCCGAAGCAACCCCGTATTGGCTCTTGACAGATTGGCGGCCGAAGCCAATGATCAGACTGACTTGGTTCTTCTCGCTCTGGGTGTAGTCCAGGCGTCCCGTCTGGTACCAGTTGGACAATCCGCTTGCATAGCCTACCGAAACGTTGTTCGCGAACAAGTTGAAATTTGCCGCTTGATACTGAGGCATCGCGAACATGATCTTGTTGAAATAGGCTGAAGCGGCCGAAAAACGGCTGGAAGGAATTTGATCGCCTGGAAAGACCGTGCGCTTGCAACCAGCGCCAGTGCAATTGGGCGTAGTCTGTGTTCCCGGATCGTAGACATCGTAGCAATTTGTGCCAACCGTGCAGCCTGCGGTGCCATTCGCCACGGCATAGCCGCTGAAGTCGGCGTATCCTTGGGCGCCTCCAGCCGACGTATAGCCCATCATAGTAGGCAGTGGAACGGTCTGGACCTGGTACTTGGGTCCTGCATTGTAGCGGTATTGACCGTAGTTATAGAAAAGGAAGAGCTTGTTCTTGACGATCGGCCCGCTAATCACAATGCCGAACTCATTCATCTGTTCCGCAGGCTTGATGCCGCCTAGCTTGCACCATGCTCCAACCGACGCCGCTGCATCAGCTGGGGTATCGTCTTTGCACATACCGCCCGGAGGGGTGAGCGCGCCCGTGGAGGTTGGAAGCTTATTGGTCGGTGACCAGGCATCGAGCGCGGTGTTGCGGATGTACTCGTAGAGAGAGCCGTGGATATTGTTTCCGCCCTGCTTGACGGAGTAGTTTTGCACGCCTTGACCGGCGTACTGGGCCGGGTAGCCTGCGCTCTCCACCTGGAACTGGTCGATGGCATCAAGGCCGATGGCCGACCAAGTGAAACGAGGATCGCCGACACCATCTCCCTCCGGCAGATTGACGCCGTCGATGTAGATTTCAGAGGTGCCGCCGGCGGGGTTACCGCCATTGATGGAGCCTGAGTCATCGGTGGGGTTGCCGTTGGCAGAGGCGGCATAGGTGTTCTGCACGCCCGGCATCAGATAAGCAAAGTCGGTGGCACGCCGCTGGTCTGGCTGGCCGCTCGCGCCCATCAGAAGCGGCAGGCTGGTGTACATTTCGTTGTCCATCACCGCGCCGAGCTGCGCATCGGCAGTGTCCAAAGTGGGAGGCGCGTCGGTGACGGTGATGGTGTCTTCACCTCCGCCGATCGTAAGTTTCACATTGACAGAAACGGTTTGCAGGGCGTCGACTGTGACATTCTCCTGCACATACTTTTCAAAGCCCTTGGCTGTGAAGGTAACGGTGTATACGCCCGGAGGGAGTGGCGAGATGTCATAAACGCCGGAGTCAGTGGTGCTGCGGACAGTTTTAACATTGGTCTCGACCGCGGTTGCTGTAACGGTAGCGTTTGGAACTACCGCTCTCGTCTGATCGGTGACGGTGCCGGTGATCTCGCCCGTGCCGGAGATCTGCGAGATGGCGCCGATAGGCACCATGAAAGCCATGACCAGCAAGGCTAGCCATTTCCATCCCAGGGAACAGAGAAAACCGTCTACCGGCCTCCTCAATCCCCTGTTAAAGTTCAATTTGCCGTCGAACGACAATTGCATCATTTCTGCCTCCAATGATTCTGGTTCTGGTTCGCGTTCATATTTCCCTTCATCTGGATTGGCTGCTATTGCGTATCCGAGATAGAAGCCGCCACAAATACCACAGGCCGACGCCCTTTACCGCAACGCAGGCCATTTCATGGCATCCGAATTCGCCACCAGCTTTTCCACTTACATATTTGAAGCATTTTCAATCGGCCCCGAGAGCCCTGTCAAGAGAAAAAAGGTAACGTTGCCATTTGGATGGCAACGTTACCTTTAATGATGGCAACGATACCATTACCTTGGGATCAGGCGCCATAATCGAGGTATACTGATATTCATTCAGGGGTTTCTAAATGAATCGACGCAATTTTCTGCAGCGGTGCGGAGCTGCAAGTGCTGTAGCGACAGCCTTTCTTTCCCGGCAGCAGCTTCGAAGCGTTCTGGCTGCGACCGGCAGTCCGGATAAGTCTCCAGTCGATGGGATTGTGTTGCCTGACGACGGTTGGAATCTTTGGATCGATGAACAGGCAAGTTGGGAGAACGACGATATCTATCTCCCGGACAGTGTCGATTTGGCGAAGCTTGCGGTGAACCCACCCACAGGTGGCTGGAAGGCGCTCGAAGCAGGGATCGGCGGAGCAAACGCAGCCGTTGTCCAACTGCCTTCCACCGTTGAGCAGCACTTCTGGAAGCGCTTTGGCACACGTCCTTACACGCCTGACGAATACCGCTATGCGGCCGACGATCCTATCCCGGAGAATGGCGCCTACCGGGGCGTCTCATGGTGGTGGCACGAGATTCAGATCCCCGCGGCCATGGAAGGCCAACGAATCCTTTTGCAGATTCGCGGCGCGCGCATGCGAGCGGAGGTATACCTGAACGAACACCTGGTCGGCTATTCGATCATGGAGGAACTGCCTTTCGAATGCGATCTCACTTCTGCAGCCAGACCTGGCGGCAAGAATCGTCTTGCGATTCGCATTACCAATCCCGGTGGCCGTTATGACTGGGTAGACGGAGGGACCATACGCTGGGGACAAGTCAACGTCTTCCGCTCCCATGGCTTCGGCGGCCTGGATCGCGAGATGGTTCTACGCGGCGTTCCTCTGACCGGGCATATTGCCGATCTATGGGTACTTAATTCGCCAGAGCCGAAAACAGTTCACGCGTTTCTCGCGTTTGAAGGCGCGATGGCGCAAACAACTCTTTTCGAGGTGGTCGATCCTGCCACGGGGCAGGTGCTGGCTAGTGCGCATGGCAAAGCAGATGTGGACGACAAGGGTCAGGAGCAAACTGTGGGCGCGGTTGTGAGTTGCCCGGCGGCGCGTCTCTGGGATTTAGACTCGCCGGTTCTCTACCACCTCCGCGCTACGATGATAGCTGCCGGCGGAGAGAAGCATGTGCGCACCATTTCTTTTGGTTTTCGCTGGTTCGCTCCGCAGGGACTGGGTACTGATGCGGTTTTCCGGTTGAATGGGCGACGCATCAAACTCTACACGGCCATCTCCTGGGGCTTTTGGGGACTAAACGGACTATGGCCAACTCCGGAACTGGCCGAGCGCGAGGTGCGGCAGGCAAGGAAGCTTGGCTTGAACTGTCTCAACTTTCATCGCAACGTGGGTAAAGAAGATGTTTTGCGCGCCCACGACCGACTTGGACTGTTGCGTTACATGGAGCCGGGAGGCGGCAAGCTCGCGATTGGAAAAATGCCGGCGGGAACCGCACCCAACACGAACAGCGTAGTGATGGATTCGTCTTCATCTGCTTCCGCGGCAGATCAGTTTTCGCGTCAGTTCATGCTGGCCAAATGCAAGGCGATGGTGCGCGCCTTCCGCAGTCATCCTTCGCTCATTCAATACACTCTGCAAAATGAGATCGGAGCCAACCTCAAGAATCCTGATACATTTCTTCCACTTCAGATCATGCATCAGGAAGACCCGTCCCGCTCGGTAGTTTTGAACGACGGTTTTGTGGCCCGCGGCGCCGCTCAAGCATGGCTTGAGCCCTACAGCGACAAGATGCATCGCAGCGACGAAGAGCCTTGGGGCGGTTGGTGGAACAACCATCAAGGCGCGGGCGACCAGTGGTACGACCAGTTCTACAAGGATAGCGAGCATTTCACATATCTTCAGCCGCTGAAGACGGCGTTAGTCGAATTCGGCGAGATGGAAGGCTGCGCCGTGGCCGATAATCACCCGCTGATGATTCATCAGATCATGAGCGGTCAATTCGGAGGCAACGGCAAGAGCTACGACCTCGAAGACCACCGGCAGATTGTCACCGGCTGCGAAAAGTTCCTTGATCGTTGGGGCTTTCGAAAGGCCTTCCCGACGTCCGAACATCTCTATCGCGCGCTGGGCAACAAGTGCTACGAAAGCTGGCAGCAATACATGGAGAACGTGCGCATCTGCGATGCGGTCGATTTCGCCGCCATCAGTGGTTGGGAGTCTACCGCGATTGAAAATCACTCCGGCATTGTGGACAATCTGCGCAACTTTAAGGGTGATCCGGAACTGATTGCCTCCAGTTTGCATCCTGTCCGACCTGTTGCGAAACAGCATCAGCTTTGTTACGCGCTAGGCGAAGAAGCGGTTTTCGATCTTTATCTTCTCAATGACAGTGGCCGGTCCATCTCTGGCAATCTGCGCTTTTCGATGATCGCGCCGGGAGGTAAACTGACTGAGCTTGGAGCGTGGCCTGCGCCTGCTAATGTTACCGACCAATTCAGCTACACGATTCAGACTGGATTCAGCACACCGACATTAAATGTTGAAGGCATCTATCGTTTTCACTTTAGTTGCGATGCTGATCCGCACGCTACGTTCACCCGCGAGATATGGGTAGCGAACACACAGCCCGGTTTTGCGCGCCCGCTCTCAATTGGAATCAGCGGAGTGTTGCACAATGTGCGGCAGCAGTTGGCGCAGCTTACCGGTATCCAGTTATCGGAATTCACAGTTGGTGAGCACTACGACCTGATTGTGACTTCGGGCGTAGTAAAGGGATCGAAACTGGATCGCGCAATTGGAGATGAAACCGGTTTGGAGGCACAACCGGCCCATGCGGCGGCCCCCAACACACCACAGGTCAAGGGCCAGATCGCAGAGGATGCGCTGGCCGCCGTCCGCGCTGGGACGCCGCTTCTAGCTATGATTCCAGACGATTACCTGGCCGATGGAGTTGCGGGGCAACTAGCTGCTCTGGGAGCTTTCACTTACCATGGACAGGTAGGAGATCTGCGCGCGCCGTGGATGGGTAATTGGCTTTTTGTTCGTGCTCATGCCACGTTCGCTTTCATGCCAGCCGATCGCATCCTAGGTGTGCATTATCAGGCGAATGGCAAAGCGAGCAACGGCATGCTCATAGAGCGCGCATCCGGGGCCCCTGATCCGGAGGTCATCTTGGGCTACAGCCGCGATCACGACCGTCAGGTTGGTGCGGCCAGTTTCTCATGCAAGCTCGGTTCCACGTCTGTGTTGGTTCATCGGGCGCCGGCGTTCAACGCTCCTCTGCAGCAGCGCTGGCTGGCCAACAGTATCGCGTTTCTTACCAGCGGCGCCAAGCGCTGATGAGTTCAGCCCAACTGCTGCGCAACACCGTGCCTCATCCTTCTTTTTAAAAAACGCAAGAAGGATGAGGCACCGTTCATTTGTTTGTATCAAATCAAGAAAATTAGAGCGATATTCTTACTGTCCATACTATCTGCGGAAAACGCCTACGACTCCACGCATCCGCAAGAGCGGCGTCGTATCAACTCGCCAGGCAGAAAGACAGTGGAGATCTTTTTGGGAGCGGTTTCTTCGATGCGGCTGAACAGAAGGCTCAGTGCGTTGCGCACCATCTCAGCAATGGGCTGTCGGATGACTGTCAGCGAAGGATTGACGAGCGGCGCATAATCAATATCGTCGAAAGCCAGGAGCGGAAGGTGCTCAGCCGACTTGAGACCTAGCCTCTGATAGATCGTAAGTATATTGCGAGTGGAAAAATCACTCAACGATAGTAATGCGTCGGGCCTATCCTTACCCTGAAGGGCCTCTGCCAGGAGAGAGTAAAGCTGCTCGTAATCCGGAGCCGTAATCAATCTTGGAGGAAGCGTTCGAGCCGACATGGCTTCTGTGTATCCGGCCATTCGCTCCTGAAAGCTGTAAATCTCGGGTCTTCCGGTTACACAGGCGATGTTGGCATAGCCATGCCCAAGAAGGTGCTCGGTCGCCTTACGCGCGGACTCGCGATTGTTGAGCAGAACCGAATCGATAGAGGAAGAAATGTAACCGTCGAACGCAACTACGGGTGCGTCGTGAAATGCGGATCGAATCGACCTTACGTTTGTCCCGGGAGCTGCTGTAAGAATGACGCCGTCTGCTCGATAACGTCGCAACGTCGCCAGATCTTCAAGCTGTTGCTCAAGCCTGTCTCCGTGGGTCAACAGGACTACGGTACATCCCCGCTGCCTAGCCTCTTCCTCAATCAACTGCACCGACTGGCTGAAAAAAAAGTTGGAGACCTTGGGCAGAATCAGGCCGATGGTGCGCGACCGTCCGCTGCGCAGTGCACGTGCGAATTCGTCCGGTTTGTAGGCGAGTTCTTTGACTGCACGCGCTACCCGCTCCGCCACTTTCGGCCGCACTTGAATCCCACGCAAGAACCGTGAAACTGTGGAAGTGCCCACATGCGCTAGCTGCGCCACGTCTGTGACGGTTACTCGTCTCTTTTCGATCTTAATCGTTCTTTGTTTGCTTGCTTTCTTCATGCTTTCTGATTTCCTTTACGCTGAAGACTCATAACATCTGTCGATAACCCGGTAATAGTCAAAAACAAGATGCCTTTGCCTCAAGGTGTAAAAAGATCAACTCAATTGGACCTGAATCCTCATTAACTCGCGGA
Organism: Occallatibacter sp.; assembly: GCA_049513195.1. Lineage (GTDB taxonomy): Bacteria > Acidobacteriota > Terriglobia > Terriglobales > Acidobacteriaceae > Telmatobacter. Next base: position 15,314 of record JBEKWJ010000014.1, on the reverse strand, counting down.
AGCAACATCCACTCTTAAGACGGGGTGCCTCCTATCGAAATTGCCGCACGCCGCTTCTTCAATTCCATTTCCAACATGACCATCACCTTGTTGTTGAGCGGATAGAACGCCATCACAACAGTGGCCAATAACAACAATACACATGGGATCACGCTCATGGAAAGAAGAATTCCTTGACGTGAGCGAGTCGCCTGCTCCACGTTGCTCACGTAACCACTATAGGCAAGTGTAACGCCGAAGATCCAGGCTCCGGTTGCCACGCCCATCCTAATAACCAGTACGACGGAGGCAAAGACAAGTCCTGTAATTCTGCGATCGATACTCCATTCAACATGGTCAGCTATATCCGCGAACATTGCAAAGACCAATGGTAATTTGAAACCAATCGCGAAACTGGAGAGTATCTGCAAGGCAAAGATAAGCCAGAGATTCGACTGTCCCGCGATTAGGTTGAGTCCGACCAACAGACCGCAGAGGCCGAGCGACAACTGGAAGGATACCTTCTTTCCGATCCACCGCGCCAGGCGCGGTGTAAAGGAAACGGCCGCGAGAATTGCCAGACCATTCGATACCAGGAACACTCCTAGCAGGTCGGGGCGCCCGATGAAGTACTTGAAATAGTAGGCGGAGGCAGCGCTTCTCATTGTGAAGGCTGACACCGACAGCAACTGCACACTGGCCAAAATCAGCCATGGACCATTGCTGAACAAACTGCAGTAGTCGCGCAGAATGTTTGTGTCGTGGCGTTGCGGGAAGGTAACTCGCTCGCGGGTACTAACGAAACAAAGATACAGCATGATGATCGCGAGAACGCCATAGAGCGTCATTGTCAACTGCCACCCGCGCGCATCGCTGCCATGGCCGAAAAATTTAACAAACCGGAGCGTGAAGTACTGGACAAACAAGCCGGCGGTAAGTGCTCCAATGAAGCGAACTGAAGAGATGGAAGTGCGCTCCACAGAGTTCTCTGTCATCACACCCATCAGTGCGCTGTATGGAACATTAACAAAGGTATAGAGGAGCATCAGGAGACAGTAAGTAATGTAGGCATAAATAATCTTGTATTGGCTCGCAAGTTGAGGTGTGGAGAAGGCCAATACACCTGCCAGAGCCAACGGAACAGCTCCCCACAACAAATATGGTCGAAAATGACCCCAGCGGGTTGTGGTACGGTCTGCGACGGATCCCATTATTAGATCTACAGCGGCGCCAGAGAGTCCCACAATCAGGAGCATTATGCCAACGGCAGCCGCCGGCATACCGAATACGTCGGTATAAAAGATGACGACAAAAAACTCGAAGACTTTCCAATAAAGATTCGAAGCTGAATCGCCTAAGGAATATCCGATTTTCTCCTTGAGAGGGACACAGCCAACGGCCGGAACCATCCATTTCGTTTCTCTCATGGTTCCTCCTTCCATCCACGATTTGGATGCGGCATTTACGCGGTGTCGAGCATCTAGCTGGCCGTTACGCGATCCAATTATCCGTCAGGTGCTGTGTGTGAAATCATAGCGCACATGACTCTTTTTGGTTTTATTTACTCCCATTTGACAGAGTCAAGCGGCAGCGTCTACATTTGGCATCGTTGCCAATAAGCATCTATTCTATTTCATGCGTCTTGGCTGCAACAAATGGTTCATCTGTCAGCGCTAAGGAAACCTGCATAATGATCATTGTTCAGACCGTTGCAATCGTCTTCGTTCTTCTTGCCTGGAGCCCGCTTCAAGCGCAAACAGTCTGCGATGCTCGGCAATACGGAGCAAAAGGCGACGGCGTTACCAAAGACACAGCTGCGATCCAGGCCGCGATCGACACTTGCGCTCAACGCGGCGGCACGGTTCGCTTATCAGCCGGCACATTTGTCAGCGGACCGCTAGACTTGCGCAGCAACATCACCTTGCAAGTGGAAAAGGATGCGGTCCTGGCAGCCAGTACAGATCACAATGACTTCCCGGAATTCGAGGAATTCAATCAGCCAAGCCGTCGCCCGCTCATCAATGCAGATCATGTGGAGAATATCACTATCTTAGGCGGGGGAATTATCGACGGCAGAGGCGAGAGTTGGTGGAGCCAGCGTGCGCCCGGTTATCGTCGGCCGCGCCTGGTCGTCTTTCGCTACTGCAAGCATATTCGCATGGAAAACATCACTGTGCAGAACTCGCCTTCGTGGCAAATTGTTCCCTATTATTCGGATGACTTGATATTCCGGAATATGAAAGTCATTGCCCCGGAAGGCTTATCCCACAACACCGATGGCATCGACCCATTCTCTTCGGGGCATGTGCGAATCGATCACGTATTGATTGATACTGGTGACGACAACATAGCAATCAAGAGTGGACAGCCGGGATCGCTGGGACCGGATGCGCCCAGCCACGACATCATGATCACCGACTGTGAACTTCTTCACGGTCATGGGCTCTCAGTCGGCAGCGAAGTGGCGGGTGGTGTTCGGAATCTCCGTGTCGAGCGCGTTCACTTCAAAGGAACAGGAAACGGGATACGAATCAAATCGAACCGCGATCGCGGCAACGACATCGGAAACTTTGTGTACCGAGACCTGGTGATGGATGATGTTGCGACGCCCATAACGATCAGCGAATTCTACCCGAGTATCCCTAACTTGATTGAAGGGGCGCCGGTCACCCGTCTAACTCCGCATTTTCACGACATCAAGATCACAAATCTGCGAGCGACGAACGCGCGCGATGCTGCAATTATCGTTGGACTTCCAGAGTCTCCCATCCGCGGCCTGAAACTGACAAATGTGCATATCAGCGCCAGGAAAGGCGCTCAGTTGCAGTATGCTGATGTCGTAGCGAAGGATTTTGTGGTTACTGCTGCGGAGGGGAACCCTGTCGTCGTGGGCCCTGGAGTCCGCGGCAAGATCAAGTAATCGCCGCTGCAGGTCGAGTGGAACACATATCATCCAACCGGAGTTATGTCATGATGCATTCTCTCAAGAGATATATTGTCGCCGCGCTGCTGGTGGTCGGTGGCTTGAGCTTGATGAGTTCCTTGACTTTGGCGGCGCAGCAGATACCGGAAGTCCGGCCCGCAACCGATCTGGTGGAACGCGCACCGAGCAATCCCGCATTGCCGACCATCTTCATTGTGGGCGATTCCACCGCCGATTTTCACTACGACATGGAGCATGAAGCTTCTGCCGGCGTTCAGGGGTGGGGTGTTTTTCTTCAGAGCTTTTTCGATCCGCAACTCGTCAACGTCGTGAACGCGGCGCGCGGCGGGCGTTCAAGCAGGACCTACATCACGGAGGGGTTCTGGGACAACGTTCTTTCAATGATGAAGCCCAAAGACATTGTCTTGATTCAACTGGGGCAGAACGACGTCTTTCCCATCAACGATACGACTCGCGCGCGCGGCACACTTCCAGGTATTGGCTCGGAGACAGAGGAAATCGAGAACGGCGTCACGCATCATCATGAGGTTGTGCATACCTACGGCTGGTATCTCCGTCAGATCATTCAGCAGACCAAGGCGCGTGGCGCGCGGCCGATCGTTCTGTCGCTGACTCCCAAAAATATATGGAAAGACGGCCACGTCGGAGTTGGTGCAGAAGAGTACCGCACCTGGGCACGAGAGGTGACCAAGCAAGAAGGCAATGTCGACTTTGTCGATGTAAGCGCGATTATGGATCGGGAATATGAAAAGCTGGGCCAGGAGAAGGTTGCCGGACTTTACCACGCCAAGGAATCAGTTCATATGACGACGCCCGGAGCGTATCTGGCGAGTGAACTCATTGTCTCGGGACTGAAGTCGTTGCTGGACGCACCGGTATCGCGTTATCTGTCGCGCTTTGGTCAGATGGTGACTCCAGCCGACGAACTCGCCTTTCACTGGCCGGCCAACCCGAAAGTTTCGACACTGTGGATACTGGGTGATTCCACAGTGCGTAATGGTGACGGCACCGGAGCTGGCGGCATGTGGGGCTGGGGCGACCGATTCGCGCTGAAGGTAGACCCCACTCGACTCAACGTGGCCAATGTCGCTGTTGGCGGACTTAGCAGCAGAACCAATTACACAATGCATTGGCCGCTACTACTGCCGAATATTCGGCGCGGCGATTTCGTGCTCATGCAGTTTGGACACAATGATCTTGGTGATCCTGCCGATCCTACTCGCGCCCGCGCATCGCTTTCAGGTATTGGCGATGAAAGCAAGTTGATTCACAATCCCATTACTGGGAAAGACGAGGAAGTTCACACCTATGGCTGGTACTTGCGGCAGATCATAGTGGAAGCGCGCAAGGCCGGAGCAACGCCAATCGTCTGCTCGCCTGTGCCAAGAAACAATTGGATAGGCAACAAGGTGAAGCAAGCCGAGCCTGTGCTGTGGGCAAAACAAGTGGCCGCCGATGAACATGCTTCCTTCATCGACCTCAATGCGGACGTGGCCAGGCGTTATGAGGAACTCGGTCCGAAGAGCACGAAAGATCTGTTTGCGGATGTTACCACTCACACCACCCTGGAGGGCGCCGAGCTAACCGCGGCTTCAGTGATGCAGGATTTGATCGCGTCAGGCCCAGCGGAGCTTCGGAGCAGTTTGATTTCTTCTGGAAAGTAAGCTTTTCGCGGACTAGCATCCCGAGCCAGGTTTCGTTACTCCCTGCGGACCGTCAGAACCGCATCGCCCGTGGCTAGACCGAGACCGGCCGTGACCGCCCAATTGAGCGGCTGTTCCTTGTCAAGAAGCGCGACTCACAATCGGACTTGGATTCGAGTCCAGCCAGGCGAGCAAGCGACGAATGCTGCCTGTAGCCAGTGCGATGCAGGAATCAGCGGCGCCGTAGTACAAATTGATAGTGTCTCCATCCACACCGATCGTCTGTCCGCAAGGAAACACCACATCATTTACATCTCCATTGCGTTCATAGGTCGTTTCAGGTCCGAACACCCATGAGTCCCCGCGCTGCAAGCAGAGTTCCGGCTTCTCGAGATCGAAGAGCGCCAAGCCGAGGCGATAAATGCTTCCCGATGCAGTTTGCCGCACGCCGTGGTAAATCACGAGCCAGCCTTTGGCGGTTTCAATCGGCGGAGAGCAGAGCCCGATCTTGTTCGCATCCCACCACCCGCCGCGCCGTGCTTCCAGAATAATCTTGTGACTTCCCCAATGCCGCAAATCGGGCGAATAGGAGATCCACATATGAGCGCCCAATGCAGTCATCGGCCGGTGAATCAGAGCCCAACGGCCGCCTATCCTGCGGGGCAACAACGCAGCGTCCTTATCTTCAGGAGACATGATGACGCCAAATCTCTCGAAGCTACGGAAGTCCTTGGTCAACGCCAATGAGACTCCTGGACCTCCTCGCGCAAAGGATGTGTATGCCACGGCGTATTGCTCTAGTTCAGGAACGTAGGTGATACGCGGATCTTCGATGCCCCAGATCTCTTCAGGATATTCCTTAGGATTCGCAACCAGAGTCGGTTCAGGATCGATTTGCCAATGATCAATGCCATTTGCGGACCGTGCGGCACAGAGATGGGATAAGCCTGTACGGTCTTCGACGCGGCACAGAAGCAAGGTATCTCCATCCGCAAGCAATACAGTTCCAGCGTTCAAGACACTATTGATGGGGTACGGCCAGTTTTCACGGCTTAGCAGCGGATTACCTGAATGGCGTGTAAACAATGGCAGATCAGCATAGACTCCTGCTGGTCGAGTCTGTTCGACCGTCGGTCCGGGCAATTCATCAGCAGAGATTATTGAATTCAATAGGAGATGCTCATTCCATGATGCTGTTGATCAACGCTTATTGCTTCGGCCGCTCGCATTTCGAGAAGAGCCAATAAAAACGAGAGGGTCGATTCCGCTCCCTGATTCTCATTCACGCGGTCCGGATGAAGTCCGTCCCTGCATCCGCCTGTAACTGCATCATACAGGGGAACCTGCAGATCGTTCTTTCCTAGAAACCAACGGAATACTCTGCGAGCTTCTTCAAGCCATTGGCTCTCTTCGGTCAACCGATACACTTCAAGACAAGCAGAGACTGTTGCACAGGCCTCTACCGGTTGCTGATCAAATCGCGCCTTTTCGCTTCCCTCGATGAAGAAACCACTGGACCCAATCGGCACGAAGACCTCCTCATCGCCACGGTGCTGTTCGGCGACGAGCCACTTGAGTGAGTCCATTCCAGCTTCGATCATTCTTTGATTGTCACTTCGCCATCCGGCGAGGATGAGAGCTTGCGACAACCTTGCATTCGAGTAGGAAAGACTTTTTTCAAACCAGAACCAGTTCTCCGAGTGGCTTCTGTCATAGATATCCAAAAGACGATTGGCTAGCGTGTTTCGTGCGCCCTGGATCGCTCTGTCTCCCGGGAACCAGTCAAGATAAGCCTGCATGCCTAGAACGCAATACGCCCAAGCTCGGGGACTGGTGAACGTGAGTGTTGCGGGCACCGCACCTTCAAATAATCTGCCGGCCGCCCCTCTCAATCCTGCATTCTGCGAACAGCCAAGCACTTTACCCAAAGCCCAAAGAGCACGGCCATGGCTGTCGTCGGACCCGACATCTTCGAGCCATGTACGGTCGTAACCGAGAAAGTTTTTGAACCTTCCTGTATCGGCATTAAAAGCAAACCAAAGAAACGACAGATACCGATGAGAGAGACCGGAACATTCGCGTCTGCTCACGGGTTCGAGTTCTTTGTCCATCAGCGTTGAGACGATTAATGCGCGCGCGTTGTCATCGGTCGTATAGCCTTCGCGCGTATTGGGCACGGTGAAAATGGAGTGCTGCAAGATGCCCGTATCGTCGGTCAAGGCCAGCAGATGACGGGGGTTCATGGCAGGCAGAAGCGCCATCGATTGAACTGCCGGATCGTCTTGTTGTGCGGCTCTCGGATGTTGCGAGCGCTCGAAACGCGCCCGCTGAAAACTCGCCATGTAGGCTCGCGCTGTATTCGGCCACGTCGTTCCGCGGGAGTAAAGGTAGGCGCGCTTTCGCATTGCATGACGCTCGGCATCATTTTCCAGCAGCGCGATTACCGCACTGGCAATCGCGTCAGGATTCTGGAATGGAACAATCACGCCTCGTTTTTCAGCAAGCAACTCGTTGGCGTGCCAGTAGGGAGTGGATACAATTGCCTTTCCCGCTCCCAACGCGATCGCGAGCGTACCGGAGACCACCTGTGCTTCGTGCTGATAAGGGGTGATGTAAATATCGGCGGCACCTACATGCTCGACAAGTTCTTCCGCACTCACAAAGCGATTGTTGAAAATCAAATGATCCGTAACTCGGAGCTTTTCTGCAAGCGCTTGCAACCCCTTACGATAAACCTCGCCTCCGTGGCGGCGAATGTGCGGATGGGTTACGCCAGAGACGATGTAGACCACGTTCGGATGTTTCTCAAGAATCGCCGGCAATGCCTGGATGACGTTTTCAATTCCTTTGTTTGGAGACAGCAAGCCGAATGTAAGCAAAACGGCTTTGCCTTCCGTGCCAAATTTGTCTTTGAAATAATTCGGATCCATGAAGGGAAGATCCGGCACGCCGTGAGGAATGATGTCAATCTTTTCGTTCGGGACGGCATATACTTCTCGCAGCAGTTTGGCCGCCAAGTCGCTCATGACGATCAATCGGTCCGACAGCCTCGCGATTTCGTCAAGCACCTTTCGCTGATTCGAGTCCGGTTCGCGCAGAACCGTATGCAATGTGGTCACCAGCGGCATCTTCAACTTGCGCAGCAGAGTCAAAATGTGGCTTCCTGCGTTACCGCCGAAAATACCATACTCATGTTGCAGACAGACCAGGTCGTTGCCATTGAAGTTGAGGAAATCCGCCGCGCGAACATAAGAGGACAGATCTTCCTGCTCCAGTTCCAATCTCACCTGCTCTGGATATTGATAGCTCGAATCGGGATCATTCACCGGAATGGCAAACATGCGCCCTTTTCCGTATTCAGTGGTGAGCGCTGCGCAAAGATCGGTTGTGAAAGTAGCAATGCCGCACTCCCGTGGCAAATAATTTGCAACGAATGCGATGCGCGTTGGCAGAGGCAGTTTGCATGTATTCGCCATATTACGGGAAGATCCCTCTAGATCGGGATCACCGGCAAACTCGTTGGAATGAATCATCTCAGAAAATGACATCAGGCCCTTTCCCTGCATATAATTCCGGCCAGAAACCACGAGCATCATAACAATCAAGAGGAGCAGTCGTACTCCTCGAGTCGGATCATGTCCCCAACTTCAGCTTTGCGGCTATCGGGCAAATGCCCCCATCAGCACTAAGACCAGATTTACAATCGATGCTGCTTCCAATCATCGCAGCTTCTCGTTTGCTGGCCGGCTAATTGGCTGTAGCACATCAGGGCCGAATCGTGCCGTTCTGTCAATGTCCGACGCGGAACTGCGTGAGGTATCCGAATAAGCCGAATACTTTCAATAGCCAGATAATTACCGCAATCACAACAACGCCATTCAAAATTCCTTTGATCTGACTTTGCATGGGTATGTAGCGATTGACTAGCCAAAGCAGCAGGCCGACGATTGCGAGCGCAATAACCACGGTGACAAGCGGCATTTCATTTTCTCCAATCACTTCGTACGATCGATCTGCATCAAGAGACCTTACAATCAGATCGGTGGATTTGTGTTAAAGGCTTTGCTCGGTCCGGTTGACTTCGGCACCCGTGCTCCGTGAATTCAGAAAGTGTGAAGTCGCCGGTCATTGCCGCGCCGCATGGGCTGCAAAATGGGAATTATTCAGTCTGTTCTTATCTATTCTTTCAACTGATGCAATGGGTGTCTGAGCTACTATGCTCAACGCAGCTCACAGACGGGCACTCTTGATCCAGTTGTCTACGGAAGAGAATGCCGCAACAGAGCGTTAGGAATCCATGCCAAGTTTTCGCTCAGAATATAAATAGCGATCGCTGCAAACATGAGGATTGCGCCCACCCAGAAGCGAATGTCGCGATGCATTCGCCTCCAATAAGGACCTGGATCTGGTTCGCCTTTGTCGCCGCTGTTTCCTTCGGGATTGTGCTTGCTTCCTGTCATTTTGTCTCCGGTGTTGAATAGTATTGCCGTGGCGCGTTAATGCGCATTTGGGACTCCGACATCCTGTAAAGCTGCTAATGGACAGTCACTGTGGTCACTTGAACCGGTTGGCCAGTGTCGACCGTGGTTGAAATTCCGGTCGGAGTTGGTTTGCCGGCTGGCATCTCGGTTCCTGCCGGAAAGACCAGAATTCGGATTGAACCCGACTCCGCGCCCTGGCTCACATTCTTTTGCTTTCCCATTCCCAGCGTCTTAAGCTGGCTGTCGTCAAATCCATAGTTTTTGACGAGGTACTCGCGCACGACCATGGCCCTGGCTTCGGTTAGCACCAGATCCTCCTGAGTGTCGCCTTCCAGACCCGCAGAAACCACGACTACAGCAAGGCCAAATCGGTTCTGTGCGAGGAATTCGCCCGCTGGATTGAGAGACTTCTGATTCTTCAATTTTGCAGAGTCGTGGCCGTCAAAAAGCTGATCAACTTTGAAGGGAAAGACCTTCAAAAGGGCGCCCACGGGAAGCGCGACGATTGCATTTGTTTCCAGGTTTTCTGAATCTTCGTATCCGCGTTTTTTGAAATATCCACTTAGGAGAAAATTATGCTTTAGCGCTTCCATATTTTCTTGAAAATCTGCTACTCCTGTTTGTGCCTGAATCATCGTGGACTGCAAAGTCGCTGTGGTCTGTGCAAGGTTGCTATAGAGTTGTTTATCGTTTACCAACGCGCCAATGGTTCCTTGGCCTGAATCGATTTTGGCGCTGACCGAGTTCAATCGTGCAGTGGCTAGAGTTGCATTGTTGATGGCCTGCTGGCTGCTGTCTAAAATGCTGCTTGTTTTTTTGAACAAGTCCGACATCTCCAGCGGCGGTTCACTCTTTATGATCTCGCCATCCTGAACTTCTGCGTGCCCGACAGAGCCGAATGAAATGGCGACAAACTGATTACCCAGCATCCCCGCGGTTTCGATCATCGCTACGGAGTCACTCTTGATAATCTCGTGCGTTGATCTGTTCAGGTCCATGACTACCGTAACCTGTTCACCAGGCTTGTGAGGTAGGTCAATGCTATGCACCGTTCCACTGTGAACCCCGCCTACCTGCACGTCTGCTCCAGCAGCCAGGCCCGCCACATTCTCAAACTGCGCCCTCAGTTGGTAAGTGGAGCGGAATAGATACTCCTTGCTCCCAATAACGAAAACTCCCGTGGCAAGAATTGCCAGCGTCACGACGATGAATGCACCCAACCGCGCTACCCTCGACATAGATCCCCCTACGATTGCTTGAGAAATTCCTTTACAAATGCGAGGTCACTGTCCTGAAGATCCTCAAAACTGCCGTCAATCACCACATTGCCCCGATCCAGCAGAGCCAGTTTGTTCGCTATCGCTTTTGCGCTATGCAGATTGTGCGTTACCACAATCGATGCCATTTGACGTTCCCGCTGGAGTTTCAGAATCAATTCGTCAATTTCTCTCGAACTGATGGGATCCAGACCTGCCGTTGGCTCGTCAAGAAGCAGAATCTCGGGCTTTAATGCCAGCGCACGCGCCAAGCCCACTCGCTTCTGCATTCCACCCGATAGATCGGAAGGCATCTTTTCCAGATTGCCCTCCATGCCCACTTCGGCCAGCAACTGCCGAACCCGGTCGTTACGCTCGGCTTTGGACATGTAACTCCGATGATGTATAAGTGGAAACGCAACATTTTCTGCGACAGTCAGTGAATCGTAGAGTGCCGCATGTTGAAAGAGAAATCCCATCCTCTTTCGAATTTCGCTCATCCGGTCAATGGCAAGCCTGGCAGTGTTCTGCCCATCGATGCATACCGATCCAGAATCCGGGGTTTCGAGGCCAATGATAAGTCTCAACAACACACTTTTTCCGGTTCCACTGCGGCCCAGAACTGCAAGGGTTTCTCCGCGATTTACGCTGAGAGTTACTCCGTCGAGGACCCTATGGCTTGCAAAGGTCTTTCGAAGGTCGTTGACAGCGACTATGGGAGGGCTGCCTTCCCATTGAGTGTCATCTTGTCTTTCCGCCGTGTTGAAGGCCGTTGCCATTTTTGTCTCGAACGAATACGTCAGTTGTGGTGCGCCAAGAGTTACCGGAAAACCACGAGAATGAACTTCACCAAAACGACATCGGCAAGGATCACGAAGAGCGATGCGAGAACTACTGAGTTTGTAGCCGCGCGGCCCACGCCTGCTGCGCCTCCCCGTGTGCGCATGCCCTCAAAGCAGGCAATGAGTCCAATGATCAGGCCGTACACCGCAGTCTTGAATGTGGGCGGAAGGAATGCATTGAAGGTCGCCCCATTAAAGCCACTTTCAATGAACTGACGGAACGACAATGGCTCGACCAGAGTTTGCGCAAACCAGCCCGATAACAATCCGCTAGCATCGGCAGCGAGGGTCAACAGTGGAAGCATCAGAATGCAGGCAATGATTCGTGTTGCCGCTAAAAATCTATAGGGATTAATGGCCGATGCTTCGATGGCATCAATCTGCTCAGTCACCTTCATTGACGCCAACTCCGCGCCAATGCCCGCTCCCACTCGGCCGCACACGATCAGTCCGGTAATAATCGGACCCATAACCTGAATCACGGAGTAAACAAGAGTTACCGGGAACATCGATTTGGCGCCAAAACGACTGAGGCTGTAGCGCGCTTCCATCGAGAGTACAACGCCAATGGCTGCGCCCGCCATGACGACCAGCGGCAGAGACTTCGATCCAATCTCGTCAAGCTGGCGGACCAATTCGCGCCACTCGTAAGTCGGCGTGACGGCAGCTTTGAGCACCTGCCAAGAAAAGATGCCAAGATTTCCAAACCACTCGAAAAATCCTTCGGCCAGTTTAGCAGGGGCTCGGAACACCGACGGCAACGGCAGATTCACACCGCGTTGCGGCGAACGATTGATCCGCTGAACGGTAGTAAATTGGGCGGTCAATTTGTTGGACCAGAAAGTGGAGCCCCATGTGTTTTGGACCGATGCATGCGCGAGAACAACGAGTGGGGTCGACCATAGAGAAACTCCCTGGCTACGTTTCCACCCACGTAAATCAGCATGATGTAATTGCCCATCCGAAACGCGTCCTTGGCTCCGTAGCGATCGGGATACCAACCATAAACGGCAGTCATTGAACCCGCATACGGAGCAATCAGGGCAGGGAAGGAGAAGACCTGATGGCCGTCAGGGCCGTGGCGCGCTGTCAATGTGGCCAAAGCGGCATGACGTAGCCGCGGGAGCGCTCCTTGACATTCGCAAAGGTAATACAACGTATCGTCTCTTAATGCCTCTGACAGCGCGTAGCGCGTCGTGGTGCTTGTCACGTCTATGCTGAAGTTCGATGCAAATCTCTTACCGAAGCCCTCAGTACCTTGAAGCCACTCTGGCGGCGTATTGCTCAGCTGGTTGACGCCGGCAGCAAATCCAGCGTCGAAGATGGCGTATGGACCTACTGTGTCGAAAACATAACCTCTGACTTTCTCTTTCTCTGTTGGACGCAAGTAAGTCGGGGCAGATTGGCCTGGTATTGTGCTCGCTAACATGCTGGGGGATTCTTCTGCATAAGACAAAACCTGCGATGCTGCGATTTTTGAAAGGCTTATGAATAATGCGAGGATTAGAAAAATCGGCATTGCCGCACCGATCTTCGTGCCCATAGACCGTTTGATCGATCGGATACTTCTTGCGAATGCGATATCTAAATTGTGTTTGTGCATCCTTTGGTGAGTCGGTATGTGAAAAGCGAAGCTCAAGGCCATTCTCCTGTTGCAGTGAAGCCCCTGAACGTTAATGGAACCCGAGGCCCAAAATAGTGTTTTTGGCGACTTGAACTATATTGTCAGAGTTGGAGTCATGAGGAATGGTCACAGTAGCTCGGTGCGAGCAAAGCCTTTGCGGCCACTGTGTCGCGACACGGTTTTCAAAAACTGAGCATTACAAATCGGCACAATGGCGGGGGAAGAGATGACCCGCGTATTGTATGACAGGTCAAACTAGGATGCCGGTCAGTCGTGGAGCACAACGTTGACAAGTGAACTGTTAATTTGCATTCCGCCGCCGTTGTAGTCGATGTAGCCGAGATCGCGGAAGCGATTAAGGAAGAAGCTTACGCGAGATCTGGTGGTGCCTATCATCTCCGAAAGTGTTTCCTGACTAATCTTGGCGATGACAGGAATCGGCTTCGAGTCCTGGCCGAAGTTAGCCATCAGCATCAATAACCGGGCAAGTCGCTTTTCGCTGGAGTTAAACAAATGATCGACGAGGTCGGCTTCCATACGAATGTTGCGAGAGAGCAGGTGTGCAAGAAACTGTTCGGCGAACTCTGGCTGACGATGGAGCAGGTCCTGCATGGCCGTTTTTTCGATGCGGACGATGGTGCTGGTTTCGATTGCATACGCAGAGGAAATACGAACCTTCTGGCCTGCCAGTGAGGCTTCTCCGAAGAAGCTGCCCGCCGGAAGGTGAGAGATAACAGCTTCTTTACCGCTCATCGATACGACGGTGAGCTTTACCTTGCCACTCTGGATGTAGAAAACCGCATTGGCCTGGTCCCCTTGCGAAAAAACGGAGTCACCGGTGAAGTATTCGCCCCGGGTTTTGCCGATCAGAAGCTTGTTGAGTGGAATCTGAAGATCGAATGCGGGCGTCTGCTCGGGCAAGGCATTACTCTTGTCCGAAACGACCTTCAATCCATGATGCGCGATTTGGGGAAGCGGATACGAACGGCCAAGTGGAATCTTCGGCGCGGAATTAATTACATTTGCGAAGCTAGTAGCCATGATCGATACCTTTCAATCTTGCAGAGGGAGTGCGAAAAGATGAATTGTTGTCACCCTTTTCACTGTCACTAGAACCACGATATGGGTTGAGAGAGAGCGTGTATATCGGCGATGACTGTTATCCGTGTGGCCATTACCATACAGCATTGTAGGGCTTTTCCTACGCCTTGACTCTGGATGGATGTTCGATGGACCGCGACAAAGCCGACGAAACATCGACCGCGTCCGTTGACGTCAGTTATTGCGTGATCTGGCGTGTATTTGATCCGAAAGCTTGTTATGCAACGGCGATTGCCGGATGTAGCTAATCCTCAGACGTGCTTTAGTTAGGATTCCAAACTGGACTTATGCCGCAATCCAGTATTCTCTGGATTGCAGGCGCCAGATCTTCTGACGCGCTATTTTTGTTAATATAGGCGGTCGCACCTGCCCGCAGACAGCGCGATGCATATTGGTTCTCAGGCTGGACGCTGACCATGATCACTGGAAGTAGAGGATAAATGTGTTTTACATCCTTCAGAACATCCATCCCATTGCGTCCCGGCATATTGATGTCGAGCAACAATACGTCGTGGGAAGAGCTGAGCAACTCCAACATCACCTGATCGCCGTCGCAGGCTTCGGAAAAGCTGGCGCCCAGAAATGCGTCCGCCAGAATCTCTCTCAGTCCGCGCCGGACGTTCGCATGATCATCTGCAATCAGAATGTTCATTTTAGAATTCGCTTTTCGGTCAAAAAACTCAACCTGCATTTACAGTATCGGAGGCTTAGGGAAATTAATATCAGCGATAACCGTGATTTTTGTAAGGCTTGCTCTTTTGCTCTGTAGGGTTATTCCTACGCGCGCAGGAAAGGCTAATCGATCATGCTATTTGCCATTGCATAGCGCGTAAGGTCGGCATTGTTTTTCATTTGCATCTTCTCCATAATGCGAGCGCGGTAGCTGCTGATCGTCTTTACGCTGACATGAAGTCTGTCAGCAATTTCGGTTAAAGCGACGCCGTCGGCGATCATTCTCATCACTTCATGCTCGCGGTCAGAGAGCGACTCATGCAAGGGCTTATCAACAGGCTCATCCAAATTGGCGATCAGTTTCTCTGCGAGGTTCGTGCTGAGGTATCGGCCGCCACTCATAATTTTTTTTGTCGCGATCGCTAACACCTCAGGGGCGCTATCTTTATTGATATATGCAGACGCGCCGGCTCGCAGGCAGCGTAAGGCATACTGGTCTTCCGGATGGCAGCTAAGGATGATCACCGGCAGCCGCGGGTATTGTTGCTTTACATCGCGCAACACATCGATGCCGCTGCGCCCAGGCATATTGATATCCAACACCAGCAGAGCAGCCGGGGACTTCGCCAGGTGGCTCAGCACCTCATCGCCATTACCGGCTTCAGAAAAGCTTGCGCCGGGAAGAGCGTCAGTCAGAATGTCTTTAAGGCCACGACGTACTACGGCGTGGTCATCTGCAATCAGGATGTGCATACTTCGTTCCTCTCGGTGC
>JBEKWJ010000013.1:0-87095 GCA_049513195.1 Occallatibacter sp. | reverse complement strand
TGGCGATCTGCGACCCGCTGAGCGCCGCCGGCCCGAAGCGCAGCCATCCGCCCCAGCTCAAGGCGGCCACCAGCGCTGAGAGTGCGGTAAAGCCAGACACCAGTCCGCTGAAAAAATGCGCCATGCGCCCCGGGCCGGTCAGGTTGTAGGCAAGAAGCCGCCGGCGCTCGATGAAGGCGACGATTGCAGCCGCGCCGAGCAGCGCCAGAACCTGCATCGCCGCATTAACGAGCTCTGTGCCGGCAGTAAACGAAAATGGAGTGGGCTTGATGTGGAGAAAATGGTGAGCGATGAAACCGAACCCGGAGATCATCGTTATCATGAAGAGCGCGTTGATGAGCACGAACAACAGCACCGACCAGCCAGACCGCAATCCCTGGCTGCCGAGGAAGGTCCAGCGCAGCCAGCCGAAGACCTTGCGCTGCCAGTGCAACTGGTCCGATTCAGGGCTGGCGGGTTGGGGCGCGAGCGCTGCCTCCGCGTTGGTCGAGGTTGCCAATTCAGTGGGAGCTTCGGAATGTAACGCCTCAGAATTGGGGAAATGAGTCTCCGGATCCATAGAATCTCCTTCAAAACAAAACAGATTTGTCCGTTGAATTCTACTAGAGGAAAGATACGCTACGACCCGGATATTCGAAAAGTTCCGCGGTTAGACGGGTTCGGGCCATTCCTGCGCTCCGTGGAAAATGGCCAGTACATGAATCATGTTTTCAACGATTCGATAGGCAACGAGATACGACGTTCCTGATACTATGATTTCGCGGGTTCCTTCCGTACGGCCAATCCTGCCGGAGTAGGGCATCCGCGCAGTGAGGAGAATCGCTTCGCGAATCCGCCGGACCATGCGGTACGCCGCTGTCCGATTCTCGATAGCGATATAATCAAAGATATTCTGAAGCTGGTTTGCCGCGGGCATTGTCCAGCGAACTTTCACGCGGTGGCTCCCGCTTTCTCCGACTCAGCTTTCCTGTGGCCAATTCCATCGCGACCCCAGGATTCAATCATTCTGCCGACTTCTTCGTCGTCGATCAGCTCTCCTTTTCGAGAGGCCTCGAGACCTTCCTCTACCATCGCGGCAAAGCGCCGCTGCTCGTTGAGGTAGCCCTCAACCGCCTCATTCAACAGGTAGCTGCGGTCGCGGTCCATGGCCTTGGCAATCAGGTCCAGTTCGGCCACTTTCTCTGGTGCAATACGAAAGCTGATGGTGCGCGGTATAGACATAATACAAGATAATACGCTGTATTATTTCTGCCCGCAACGGTGTGGGCCGCGCTAAATTAGCCCAAGCCTTGACACAATCGCCCGCTCCCTTGATGCTTAACTGTTTGGGTCATTCAATTCTGCTGCGTACGGGGGTCAGATTTGCGGGTTCGCGTCTTCTATCACGACAAATGCTTTGATGGGGCCTGCTCAGCCTCGCTGTTCACGCGTTTCCACCGCGAGTGCGCTACCGCCAATGCGAGCTATGAGTACCACGGTCTCGTGCATCGCGCCGGAGCGCTCTTTGACGAAAGCGAATTTATCGGCGACGAAAACGCTATCGTCGATTTCAAGTATTCGTCCTCGCCCAAAATTACCTGGTGGTTCGACCATCACCTCTCGGCATTTCTTACTCCGCAAGACCAGCAGAACTTTCTCGATTATCAGAAGACCGAGCCGCCTCCAGGCCGCAAGTTCTTTGATCCGGATTACACCTCATGCACCAGCTTTCTGGCTCACATCGGCTCCACGCGCTTCGGCTTTGACATCGCTCCGGTGGCCGATCTCATTTACTGGGCCAACATGGTGGACGGGGCCAAGTACGAGAGCGCGCAATCAGCCGTCGAAATGGCTGCCCCAGCCATGAAGCTCACGCTTATCATCGAGTCCTCGCAGGATGATGCGTTTATTCCCAAACTCATTCCACTGCTCACCGAGATGCCGCTGGGCGAGGTTCTGCGCCAGCCATTCGTGGCCCCTCTCTTGCCACCGCTGCTTGAGCGACATGAGCAATCCATCCAGTTGATCCGCGACCGCGCCGAAGAGCGCGATGGCACCATTTACTTTGACATTACCGACCAGGCGCAAGACGGCTATAACAAGTTCATTCCGTACTATCTCCATCCGCAGGCGACGTATTCCATCGGCCTGTCAAAATCCAGCTTCCGCACCAAGGTTTCGGTCGGTTCGAATCCCTGGACCAAGGCCGACCCAGCCAAGATGGTCAACCTCGCGCAGATTTGCGAGCGCTACGGAGGCGGAGGTCATGCCCGCGTAGGCGCGGTCAGCTTTCCGCCCGATCAGGCTGCCGAAGCGCGGGTTGCAGCGGCAGAAATCGTGGCTGAGTTGAGAGCGAAGAACCCGATGAAGTGAGGCCTTCATCGCAGAGAAACGTTAAAGACTGAAGCGCTGTAATCCGCGTCAGGGTGTTTGGCTGGAACGCGATTCACTCGGTTGCGACAGATTTGCTTGCTTTTGGAATCAGCAGCTTATGGGCGAAGAGAATCATGATGAATTGCGCTTGAAGCGAATCGATTTGTATCTAGTAACTTATGTGTTAACTTATCTTTACACCTCTGCTTCCACGAGGAGTATGGCGAGCCGCGCAAGCTGAGGCGCCAAACCTTGGCGATCCCCTGACTCAAAGCGCGGGCCGCAAGAGGGCGGATGGGAATACAAGTAGCGCTGAATCACCGGACGTGCTACCGGTATGAAAAGGCCATATCGCTTGGCCCTCAGGTGATCCAGTTGCGCCCGGCGCTGCATTGCCGCACGCCTATTCTCAGCTATTCGCTTGACGTCACTCCGTCAGAACACATTCTGAATTGGCAATTGGACCCCCATAATAATCGACTGGCGCGCTTTCTCTTTCTAGAAAAGACAAAGCAACTCGATGTTGAAGTAAACCTGGTCGCAGAGCTCTCGCCATATAATCCATTCGAATTTTTCCTGGAACCGGGAGTTGAAGAATTTCCGTTCGCATACACGCCGGGACTGGCCAAAGATTTGGAGCCCTATCGATCAGTGGATCCGCCGGGCCCTTTGCAGCAAGCATTTCTTGAGAGCTTCATGGGCCGGAGGAGTGGAACGCTCGACCTGCTACTGGACCTGAATCGAAAAGTGCGAGACCAGGTTGGCTATGTAACGAGGCTGGCGCCGGGTGTCCAGACGTGCGAGGAGACTCTTGAGAAGCGCACGGGATCGTGCCGCGACTCGGCATGGCTGCTGGTGCAGGCTCTGCGAAACCTGGGTATCGCGGCGCGTTTTGTATCGGGATATTTGATTCAACTGGCAACTGAAGACGGGGCGTCGACAGGCGGAGGTCCAAAGGTGGACTCCGCGGATTTGCATGCGTGGGCAGAGGCGTTTTTGCCAGGGGCAGGATGGATTGGATTGGATCCGACTTCGGGATTGCTGGCCGGCGAAGGGCACTTACCCCTGGTTTGCACTCCGAGTGCCTCGCAAGCAGCGCCAATCGGAGGTACTGTCGAGCCCGCCGCGGTCGAGTTCAGCCACTCCATATCTGTTCGCCGCCTCAATGATCCGCCACGGCCTTCGATGCCTTTTACCGAGGCGGAATGGTTGCGCATAAGACAGGTCGGGGCATGTATCGATGCGGAACTGAAAGCTCAGGATGTGCGCCTGACCATGGGCGGTGAGCCTACATACGTTGGCATCGACCAGCCCGAGAGCCCGGAATGGAGCATCGAGGCGCTGGGACCGATGAAGCGAGCTCGTGGACTGGCTCTCATCCAGGGTCTGCGCGAAAGAATGGCGCCTGGCGCCCTGCTTCACTATGGGCAAGGCAAATGGTATCCGCGAGAGACGCTGCCGCGGTGGGCGTTAAGCTGTTACTGGCGTGCCGATGGTGTTCCGGTGTGGAAAGATGTCAACCTCATTGCGCAGGGAGATCATGACTACCATTGCGGCGCTGCCGAGGCTTTCAGGTTTATTGAAGCGCTTGCGCGACGCCTTCAGGTGAGCTTGGAAAACATTCTCCCAGCGTTCGACCCGGAACTCGAGTCGGATGAACCAGCCGGCTACATACTGCCTGTGCGCCGCCGTCAACCGATGGGCCAAATCCGTTGGTCGAGTCAGTTATGGTTTCCTCGTCCGGAACGCCTGGTGCTGTCGGAAGGAGATTCGCCCATCGGTTATCGTATTCCGACCGCCATGATGCCCTGGGTCGCTCCCGATGAGATTGAATACGAGTTTGATGCCCCGCCGTTCGCAGATCGAGTCAAGCTCCCGCGACAGTCTGAGCACCGCATGGAATTGTTCGAAGCCGACCCGGCGCCCGATCCGCTTCCGGCCGTGTTGCCTGAGCCTGAAAAAGCCGAAGTGCTGATCCGGCCCTCGCTCTGTGTGCAGGCACGGGAAGGACGCCTGCATGTATTTCTGCCTTATGCCCCCATTCTTGCCGATTATCTGGACCTTGTGTCCGCAGTCGAAGATACTTGCGAATATCTCAAGAGACCGGTTTGGGTGGAAGGTTACGCACCGGATTCCGATCCGCGGTTGCGATCGTTCAGTGTCACTCCGGACCCCGGCGTTCTTGAGATCAACCTGCCGCCGTCGAGCAATTGGGGTGAACTTGAACGGATCTATACGGCGCTCGACGAAGAGGCCCGCGAGAATCGGCTCACCGCCGAAAAATTCCAATTTGACGGCGGCCATATCTCCACCGGCGGCGGAAGCCACATCGTGATCGGTGGCGCAACTGTACTGGACAGTCCCATTCTGCGCCGCCCCGATTTGTTGCGCAGCATGCTGGCGTTCTGGCAGAATCATCCGGCCCTGTCGTTCCTATTTTCGGGAATGTATGTTGGGCCGACGAGCCAATGCCCTCGCGTGGACGAAGCGCGCCTGGACACGCTGTATGAGCTCGAAGTATCTTTTGGCCAACTGCCTTCGAACGATTGTCCGCCCTACGTTGTGGATGGGCTTTTCCGCAACTTGCTTGCCGATATTACAGGGAACACTCACCGCAGTGAGTTTTGCGTTGACAAGCTCTTTCCGCCGCGAGGGTTCGGGGCACAACTTGGATTGCTCGAATTGCGAGCGTTCGAAATGCCTCCCCATGTGCGAATGAATCTGCTGCAGATGCTGCTGGTTCGCGCCTTGGTGTCTGTCTTCTGGAAAGCTCCATTCCAGGGCGGCCTGGTGCGCTGGGGTTCGACACTTCACGACCGCTTCATGCTGCCTGAATTTGTCAAACGCGACCTTTTCGAGGTGCTCACCCATTTGCGGCGGTCGAAGTGCAACTTTGAAGAGCAATGGTTTGCTTCACATCTGGAGTTTCGTTTCCCAAAGATTGGGTCGATCACAGCGGAAGGCGTCGAACTGGAACTGCGTCAGGCGTTAGAGCCATGGAACGTACTGGCGGAAGAAAGCAGTTCCGGCGGAACGGTGCGCACCGTGGACTCTTCGCTTGAGCGGATCCAGGTGAAGGTGTCGGGGATCAACGAGGAATCCCGCTATGTAGTTGCCTGCAACGGTCGCCGCGTGCCGCTTCGCCTGGACTACGAATCGGGGACCGCGGTTGCCGGCGTTCGATATCGTGCGCGCAGCTTGTCGGCGACACTGCACCCAACGGTTCCTGTGCATGCTCCGCTGGTCTTCAACCTTATCGATTGCTGGAAGGATCGCGCAATCGGCCAATGCACTTATCACGTCGTGCCCCCCGACGGCCATTCCTACACAACCCGCCCGCTCAATAGCGCAGAGGCCGCGATTCGCCGAGGTGAGCGCTTTCAAGAGACGCACCATGCGTTCGATCCGACAGCCCTGCCAAAGGAAGAAGCAAATTCGATTCTTCCGTTGACACTCGATCTCCGTCTGTCAGCCCCCAAACGAGAGACTCGGATGGAAAATCAGAGAGTCGAGCCATGACTGTCGATCTATTGCAAAGCCTCCCCTCTTGCGGAGACGTCTATAACGAGGCATCGGCTGACGGTGTAACTCCACGCCTGCACTGGGCGGGTTTGATTGAGTCACTTCGAGATATAGGAACTGAGGAGCTGGAGCGGCGCTGGGGAGGCGCCGAGCGCCGCATTCGCGAAAACGGCATCACCTATAACATTTACAGCGATCCGCTGGGAGCAAAGCGTCCGTGGAAAATCGATGTCGTTCCATTCCTCATTGCAGCCGACGAATGGCGATTAATTGAGGCAGGAATCATTCAGCGCGCGCAATTGCTGAGCCTCATCCTCGAGGATCTTTACGGCTCGCAAAGCCTGGTTGCGAATGGCCACTTTCCTTCGGAACTGCTCTTTGCCAACCCCGCATTTCTTCGCCCGCTGGTGGGAGTGAGAGTTCCCGCGCAGAGTTATCTGCACATGCTGGCCGTTGATCTGGCTCGCTCGGCGGACGGACAATGGTGGGTTCTCTCCGATCGAACACAAGCTCCCTCGGGCAGCGGTTATGCTCTCGAAAACCGCACCATCGTCTCCGGTGTCTTACCCGAACTCTTCCGTAACTCAAACGTGTTGCGCCTCGCTCCCTTCTTCCGTGCCCAGCGTGAGGCACTGACGGCTCTGGCCGAGTGTGACAATCCGCGCATTGTATTGCTCACTCCCGGTCCGTTCAACGAGACCTATTTTGAGCACTCGTATATGGCGCGATACCTGGGTTTCACCCTTGTCGAGGGAGCTGATCTGACGGTGCGCGATCGCAGCGTTTTTCTCAAGACCGTCGATGGTCTGGAGCGAGTGCATGTAATTTTGCGCCGGGTTGACGATAGCTTTTGCGATCCTCTCGAATTGCGGAGCGATTCTTTACTCGGCGTGCCGGGCCTGGTTGATGCAATCGTCGCCGGGAACGTAAAAGTCGCAAATGCACTGGGCAGCGGCCTCATTGAGACAGCCGCGATCATGCCTTTTCTTCCCGGTCTTTCGAAATATCTGATGGGTGAAAAACTGAAGCTGCCGTCGGTTGCGACATGGTGGTGCGGGCAGCCCGCCGCGCTCGATTGGGTTCTCAACCATCTCGATTCCGTCGTGGTGAAGCCGGCGTTTCCATCGCTTGGCATGGAGCCGGTATTCGGAGCGGAACTTCAGCAAAGCGAAAAGGGAAGACTGATCAAGCAATTGAGAGCGCACCCTCACGAGTATGTGGCGCAAGAGCAGATCGCTTTGTCTCATGCGCCGGTTTGGGATGGCGCGAACCTTCACTCGCGCAGCGTGGTGCTCCGTACATACGTGCTCAACACCGGCAATGGGTGGACGGCGATTCCCGGAGGATTGGTGCGCGTTGCCGAGGAGGAGGGATCGGTCGTCTCCATCCAGAGAGGCGGACACAGCAAGGACGCGTGGGTGCTATGGGACAGCCCGGTGGATACATTCAGCATGCTTCGCCCGCGCAATCAACCGGTTGCTTTGCGCCGTGAGTCGCCCAGTGTGCCAAGCAGCGTTGCCGATAATGTGTTTTGGTTAGGGCGTTATGTCGAGCGGGCCGAATCCCTGGCGCGAGTGGCGCGATCGTTGATCCCGCGGGTTCGGCGCGCCAGTCAGTCGGAACTCGGGTGCCTGATCCGGCTCCATAGCTGTCTTGAGACCCGTCAAAGCAAGTTGCGAAAGACAAAAAGAAGGCCCGCGACTTCACTCGAATTGGAACAGGAATTGATCTCTTTGATTTCCGACGCGAAACGAACCGACAGCCTGGTTGCCACATTATCAGAGGTGTCTCGCGTTGGCGGCAGCGTGCGCGAAAGGCTATCGTCCGATATGGTATTTCTGATCGGCCAACTGCGAGACTCAATCCGCAGTGAGCCCGGAGCGCCATTTCTTGAATATCCCTCGATGCTGACCGGGTGCCTGGAGCTTCTTTCCGCATTTTCAGGAATGGAGCGCGAAAACATCAACCGCGGATTGGGCTGGCTGTTCATGAGCATGGGGCGGCGTCTCGAGCGCGCGATCCATCTCACCAGACAACTTCGCGAGATCACAACGCCTCTTGGTGAGCAAGACTGGCCGCTCCTCGAGTGCTTGCTTGAAGTTGCCGACAGTTCCATGACCTACCGTTCGCGCTATTACACCACGCTCCAGCCGCTAGCGGTGCTGGACGTGTTATTTGCCGATGAGACCAATCCTCGGTCTTTGCACTTTCAACTGACCCATCTCGCACATCTCTATCAACAAATTCCCAGACACCTGCCCGATGACTTGAATGCGATGCACCAGGTTTCGGAACTGCTGCGAACCTTCGACTTGCAAAAACTCACTTATCCGCTTCCCGGAGCTGCAGCCGCTGTCAATCACTCCGACGATCTCTCTCGCCTTGAGAGCTTTCTTAGAGGATTGGAGTTACTCCTTCCTTCCTGGTCAAATAACTTATCGAGCAGGTATTTCAGCCACGCTCGCACCCTGCCAATCAGCATAGGCCTATGATCTACACCATCGTTCATCGATCTACCTGCAAGTACAAACATACGGTTTCGGTAGGGAAGCACGTGGCTTGCCTCAAACCTCGATCCCTGCCTCGCCAGCAGGTCGCACAGAGTGAACTTCACATTCAGCCAACCCCCGCCACCATGACCGAGCGAATCGATTATTTCGGAAACCTCCTCTGCTTTTTCACCGTGCAGGAACCGCACAGGGAACTGCTTGTAGAGGCGCGAAGTGAAGTAACAGTGCTGGACGAGTCAACATCCGGGCCGCAAGATTCGCCTCAGTGGGAAGAGGCAGTTCAACGGATTTCAACGGATCGGAGTCCGGAGGGACTTCAAGCCTATCAGTTTAGATTTGAGTCGCCGCGCATCAAGTTACGCCCGGAGTTTGCCGCTTACGGTTTGCAGTCGTTCACTCCCCAACGGCCCATGCGAGAAGCACTTCTCGATCTCACCGCACGTATCCACAACGACTTTAGCTTTGACTCAAAAGTCACGAACGTTCGCACCACGACCGAGGAAGTTTTTCGGAAACGGCGAGGCGTATGCCAGGATTTTGCTCATTTTCAAATTGCCTGCCTTCGATCCTTGAACCTGCCGGCACGCTATGTCAGTGGATACCTTCGAACTCATCCGCCACCCGGGCAACCGAGACTGGCAGGCGCCGATGCATCCCATGCCTGGGTGTCGGCTTATTGCCCAACGATCGGCTGGATTGACCTCGATCCGACCAATAATCTGGTTCCCTCGAACGGTCACGTGACGCTCGCGTGGGGCCGGGATTACGGCGACGTGAGTCCTCTGCATGGCCTGATCCAAGGCGGTGGACGGAATGATCTCTCCGTCTCCGTCGATGTCGAAGAGCTCGAATCGTGATGGTTGCAGACTGCGGAAAATTCTCGATTGGCTAGTTGGCCGCGAGCGGAGTTGCGACCTGTTCTTCGCTCGGCTTTGCCGCTTCTTCCTCGGTTACTACGGAGAAATGACGCAATTCTGCTGGTCCAAATGAGGTGGTCATGGCTACGTCGGAAGCATCCCGGCCCGTCGCCATGAGAACGCGGCCCAGCCTGGGTTGGTTATTGCGGGCATCGAAGGTCCACCACCTGCCATCGAGATAAACCTCGAACCACGCGCTGAAATCCATGGGCAAGACCACTGGGACGCCAATGTCGCCCAGATATCCCGTTGCATAACGAGCTGGAATGTTAAGCGCGCGGCAGAACGTAATTGCGAGATGTTGAAAGTCGCGGCACACACCAACGCGTTCGGTATAGACATCGAGGGCTGTTTTTGTAGGTCGTGCATGCTGATAGTTGAAGACCACCTTGTTGTGGACCCAGTTGCAGATTGCCTGAACGCGGCCCCAGCCGGGTTCGATGTTTCCAAACAATTCAAAAGCAATGTTCGAAAAGCGATCGACTTCACAGTAGCGGCTGTTAAGCAGGTAGGCGAGAATCTCATTTGGCAAATCGCCCACAGCCATCTCGCGAGCGGATAGATTGATCTCATCCGGATTGTTCGAGGCTCGAATGAGTGTCGAGTTAGTCAGCCGAAGAAGCCCCGAAGGCGCAACGAAGCGGGAGCAGCGATTTCCAAATGTGTCGATGTAGCTAGTGATCGCAAGTTCAGGTTCCGTCTGCAATTCGTCCGGCTCCAGTAAATCGGGAACCCGCGATGGGTGCACGTTGAGAAGCGCAACGATTGCGACGGTGGTCGGAATCTGGAATTGAATGTCGTACGCAAGTCGAATCAACATTTGTGGGCTTCTTCGCTTTCGCGTTATGGGTTGGCTGTGAGATGGTTTCAGGATGCACGAGCGGCGACACAATCATTGTCTCACCCAATAAGATGCAAGAAAACCGAAAGACGTCTTATGGAAGGCCAATTTCGAAGACATTTTGTGATTCGCACGAAGAATGAGCAACTCCGACCTTCTCACGAGGGAGGATGCTTAGTGATCTGTAATGTGACAAATCTGAAGACTTTTTTGCATTATCCGAAGAAGTTGGCATAGGCGCAAATGCTAGCTGTGTCTATGGAGTTTCATAATGAAAGCTCTGAGCCGCTGGAGTGCGCTTGTTTTCGCTATTCTGATTTTCAATTCATTGCCCGTCAAAACGCAGCAACCGAGCCAGACGCTGGTCGGACACGTTCCACATGTCGTATTAGCAAACGCGGTGAAGCCTGTCGGTCCACTTCCCCTGACACAGCGTCTGAATCTGTCGATCGTGCTCCCACTCCGAAATCAGGATCAGCTCACCAGCCTTTTGAGCAGGCTGTACGATCCCTCCAGTCCCGACTATCATCACTTCCTCAGCGTGGCTCAGTTCACCGAACAATTCGGACCGACGGCGCAGGATTTCCAGGCTGTGGTGGATTATGTCGAAGCGAACGGCATGAAGGTCTCCAGCAGACCTGCGAATCGAGTGGTGGTCCCGATCAACGGAACTACAGAGCAAATCCAAAAAGCGTTCCAGGTAGCGATGAAGTTCTATCCCCATCCTACGGAGAACCGGGCATACTATTCTGCGGATCGAGAGCCATCGCTTGCATTGAATGTACCGATCGCACACATCGCGGGCCTGAATAACTTTTCGATTCCCCACGCGATGGTACTCAAAGGGCCGGTAGAACGGAGCCTTATCAGCACGGCCGTTCAAGGCTCGGGCCCCGGAGGAGAGTACCTGCCCTCCGATATGCGAGCGGCTTATTACGGGGGAACTGCACTTACTGGTGCGGGACAGACAGTAGCACTGCTGCAGTTCGATGGGTACGACATCGCTGACGTGATCGCTGACCTGAATGGGGCGGCTACCGCAGACACCGACGGCAGCAATTACGTACTTAACTACACTGAAACCGGGAGCGGAACTTCTTACAGAATACCCGTAAACAATGTGCTGCTAGATGGGGCCACCGGACAATCGGCTTCGAATGACGATGCCGAGGAGGCTTTGGACATTGCTCAGGTAGTGGGAATGGCGCCGGGAGTAAGCCAGATCCGTGTCTACATTGGCAATTCGGATATCGACATTCTGAATGCTATTGCCTCGGAGAATCTTGCCAAGCAAGTCTCCATTTCATGGACGTGGGCCCCCGATGATCCGGCGACGGACGACGCCGTTTTTGAGGAATTCGCCGCGCAGGGCCAGAGTGTTTTCGTGGCATCGGGGGACTACGGCGCATTCAGCCCTAGTTTTGCCTCTTACTATCCAGCAGAGGACGATTGGGTCACAAGTGTAGGTGGGACGCACCTGTCGACAAACGGTGCCGGCGGGACCTGGAACTCTGAAACTACTTGGACTCGCGGGGGTGGGGGCATTAGTCCGGATAACATTCCAATTCCTGGCTGGCAAGCGGGCATCGCGACTTCGTCGAACCAAGGATCGAACACTTTCCGAAATGTTCCAGACATAGCGATGGAAGCAGATTTTGATAACTATACCTGCAGCATGGGCATTTGTTCCGGCGGCTATGCCGGCACGAGCTTTGCCTCACCGCGATGGGCAGGTTTCATGGCGTTGTTAAACCAGCAGGCAGTCGCAAATGGCGGATCGACGATGGGATTCTTCAATGTCAACTTGTACGGGGTTGCAGAAGGATCCGAGTATGGCAGCAGTTTCCACGATGTCAGCAGCGGAAACAACGGCTATTTCAGCGGGTACAGCTTCAACGCGGAACCCGGATACGATCTTGTGACCGGATGGGGGTCCCCCAATGGCCAAGCACTGATTGACGCGTTTGCGCCGCCGACGAGCAGCGGATTCGAACTGTCAGCAACGCCCAATACTCTGAGCATCAGCCCGGGAACAACGCTCACTGTTTCTGTTACCATTCATGATCTTGGCAGCTTCTCTGCGCCGGTGGCCCTCTCGATATCGGGATTGCCGAGCGGGGTCACGGGAAGCTTTTCCCCAGTTTCAACCACTACCTCGTCTATTCTTACTCTTACGGCAGGAACGTCGATGCTAGGTGGAATTGCGTTGGCCCGGATTAGGGGCACCGCAGACAGCCTGACGGCCAGTACAGGGTTGTCCCTTACGATAAATGCACCGCTCAGTGTATTGTCGATTACCAGTCCTGCGGTGCCCGCGGCGCCGGTTGTGGCCACGACATTTAAGCCCGGCGCAACGATTGGGGTAAGCGGATCATTAGTGGGCGCTTTTCAAAACCTCTCGATTCAATGGGCAGAGGGCGCCAGTCCATCTGGCGGTTGGAGCACCGCCGGCGTCTCGCTCAACCTGCAATCGAGTTCGGGGACCGTGATCAATCAACTGCTCGGCACCTGGGACACATCGTCGATAACAACCGCCGATTACTTCACGATCCAGCTTTCGGGCCAACTGTCGGGAACAACATATACAGCGAGTACTATCGTCTACCTCGACCCGAATCTCGCTTCCCAACATTGGCCGAAATGGTTCAACGCATTCTCTAACGAAAACATGGTGCCAATCAGCATACTGGATTCGAACCAGAACAATCGCCTTTTGCTTGAGACGGATTGGTGGCGGGCATCCCAGGACACTTCGCAAATGCGGGACTTTTCCGGTGATGGAACTTCTGTCCTTTCTCTGCCATTTTCAGAGGGAGGCACATTTTCATCCTCGCCGGCTGCGGGAAATCTGAACATGATGGCCGGGGACGATCTGGTTGGGGCGGACGGGAATGGTGTTCTAATCTACCATTCCGACTACTCTACCCAGCGTCTGACCCCTGATTTTGCGACATACGGATATCTGCTGTTCTTGCCATCTCAGCCTATCTTGACAGACATTGATAATGACTCGCTCCTTGAAGTTGTGGCCATGGGTCACGAAGGGAATGATGGAGTTGGCGGTGCCAACGCGGGCACACCAGAGGGGGTAGCGTATTTGTTCGCATGGAAGAACACTGGCCAAGTGGTGAGTAATTTCCCCATCGTCGTACCTGACGAGAATCTCCTTTTGACCTACTACAACGTACCGCGCTATGTCATTGGCGATGTAAATGGCGATGGTTCAAAAGAGTTAGTAGTTATCGCAGGAACGTCTGCCACAACGATTACTCCACTCATGTTTGATTCGCATGGCAACCAGCTACCGTGGCAAGCACCCACGATCGGTTTCCCTTGCCAGTTGTCGATGGCGGATCTCGACCATAATGGCATGCTCGAGACAATTATTTTCGAATGTGGTGGGACGCTGCACGTATTGCAGCCCGATGGTTCAGAAAGACCCGGTTGGCCGCATCAGGTCGCTTACGCAATCGGATCAGTCACGGTAGGAGACCTCTATCAGGATGGCCAAGAGGAGATCGTACTTTGTTCCGGAGATATTCATATCTACCACACAGATGGAACTGAGATCACCGGACCATGGCCAATGCTTGGAAATTACAACTTGAGCACCGAGTTTTTCTATACGGCAGCCATCTTGGCCGACATCAATGGGGATGGATATCCGGAGATCATCACTTCGGTGGAAAGGGCTGTGACGAATGGTCCTTCAGCGCTGCCTGCTTATATGACAGCACAGTTGGTTGCCCTGGACCGCTTCGGAAATACAGTTGGAAGCTGGAACCTGCCGGGAGCCGGACCCAGTAGTACGCCTGGAGAGTTCGTTTATCCGGTAGTGGGCGATTTCAATAATGACGGTCTCGCGGAGATCGCGGTCCAATATGGTTTAGTCAATCAATCCGGAGGTGCACCCACGACGGAAGTGACGATGTTTTCGACGGGCAGGCCTTTCAATCCAAGTGCAAACGACTGGCCGATGCTTTACCAGAATTCGCAAGGGACCTCCGTGTTGCGAAGGGCAGCAGCTCCGAGCATCACGCTCGACTCCTCTTCGAATCCTTCATCGTCGGGGCAGGGTCCAACTTTTACACTGACTGTCACCGGGGCATCACCCGGCAGCAACCAGCCTACGGGAATCGGCAATCTGCTTGATGGCGCAACCAATGTTGGCGCGTGTGTTCTGTCGAATGGAAGTTGCACTATATCTCCAAGCTTGGCCATCGGAAATCACACTCTCACGGGAGGCTATGTAGGAGACAAAAACTTCTCTGATGCGTTGTCTTCGCCATTGAATGAGGTGATCGTCAACTCGACCACAGCGGCTCCGTCTTTCAGCCCGGCACAGGGAACCTATACAACCCCGCAGTCTGTGACCATCTTCGACTCCACTCCCGGCGCAGTGATTTACTACACCACTGACGGCAGCACACCGACCATCGGTTCACCGGTCTACGGCGGACCAATGACCGTCTCGGCTATTGAAACCATCCAAGCCATGGCAACCAGTCCAGGATATTCTGACAGCGTGGTTGCATCAGCTTCCTATGTTGTTCTGCCGCCAGTTATATTGCCGCTACCGGAACCTGCACCACCACGCAATTCTTTTTGATCTCAGACTTTACTCCGATTGATCGACATCACCATCGATAGCGGCCCAGCATAACGCATTTACTCCCGAATCTTTGTGAGGTGAACGTTAAAGCCGGTTTTGGGGAGCAATGCCGTCAACTCGAAGACGCGAAATCCGTCGCCTGTAATATCGGTGCGGCGATAGACCTCCGGCTCGGTCTCCACAATCTCGCGCCCTCCCGTCAATACGCTCATGTAGAGGTCCGCCTCGTGAATATCCGCTGCCGCGCCGCTGTTTGCTGAAGTCACGGCCTCAGCAACATAACTGCGCATCAGCTTCGGCCAATACTTCGAGAGCAACTCCGTGCTTGCGAATACATCGGCCCACAGAACACGACCATTCACAGCGACAACTACGCCGACTGCGCCCTTGGCTCTCAGTTCGCGCAGGATCGCCTGCTCGCTCTCAGCGCCTCCGTATGTAGAGACAATCTTTGCCACTGGTGCACTCGCAAAGACCTTGGCGTAAGAACTTGTTCCCTCCACGGACGCTGCATCGGCGCTGCTCAGGTTCCTTGCAACCTCAGCATTCGATGCGCGAACATTGGCCCAAACCCGGCTTTGATCGTGCTCGGCCATCGCCGGCGTGCGCACGCTCGGCTGAGCCATCTGCGCGCCCATCGATCCAAAACTGGGGCTTGATCCTACCCAGCGTCCTGGTTCCACGCAAAAGACTCCGAGGTCGATCGGTCCTGTATTCGCCGGGACAATGCGGTCGGTGCCAATTACACGATCCTGTTTTCCGCCGGTAACAATCTCTCCCGCAAGCAGCAGCAGCGGATGACTCGAGTTGTTGTAGAGCACAAGGCGATTGACCTGAGCGCCTTCGTGCCGCGGCGGTATCGACTGGCCCGGCCGGATCAGGCCCCGCTCGTCCCCGGCTTCGGTCACCGTGACCTGTCCTGAACGAACGCCCTCATCGAGCGTCATCAGTTGCGAGGTGTCGTAGGAGTGATTGGACACCACAGGGAAGACGGCCAGATTGCCGCGCACAATTGCCGGCAATACTTTGAAGCCGCCCTGATCGCTGGGACCGCCGGCAAATGCGGGAATAGCCAGCATCAGGCCGCAGCAAGCGGCTAAAGCTATCTGCGCACCATTGCGCAAACCTTGACTCCAGAAACTCAAACCATTTGTCATCGCATCCTCCTTTTACTGTCCATTGCTGCCCTTGTACAAAAGAAGAACGCCGGTCTTCAGGTTTCTTGCAGGAAATTTGCTAACATTGGTAGCAATGCCTCCCAGCCCGCCTAATCCGGTCCCGTCAAGTCTGGTTGAAGACATTTGTCTGGGGCGAGCTGTGCTTGATGCCATCGCGCAGCGCTACAACGAATCTGATGCCGCGCGTTACGGCATAACACCGCACCGCTTCCAAGAGATTGTGGCCGCAGTGGTGGTTCGCTATGCAGCGAATACAGACGAAACCGTGCAAGTGGAATTGGTGGCTATGCTGCGAGTCGGGGACCTGGCTCTGGCGCGTGCCTGCTCCGCTGGAAACGAGCACGCATGGGATATATTCCTTGGTCGTTTTCGCGCATCGCTTTTTGAAACGGCTTATCGAATTGCCAGGGACGAAGCGACAGGCCGCGAACTGGCCGACGGACTCTATGCTGAACTCTTCGGAATGCCCAACAGTGAAGGACGCCGAATTTCAAAGCTCGACTATTACATGGGGCGCGGTTCCCTCGAAGGCTGGCTCCGCAGCGTGCTCGCGCAGCAGCATGTGAACCGCTGCCGTGCACAAGCCAAAGACGTGAGTCTCGATGAACAGGTCGAGGCTGGCGTTTCGTTCGCGGCTAGTCCTCAAATAAGCGATGCCCAGATAGATGATCGTGTCGCTGAGGCTGTTACTCAATCGCTCGCCGAAGTTAGTAACGAGGAACGCTTTCTTCTCGCATCCTATTATCTCGACCGCCGAACCCTGGCTAACATTGGACGCCAGTTGTGTGTGCATGAATCCACCATCAGCAGAAAACTTGAGAAGCTGACGGGTGAATTGCGGAAG
The DNA here is from genome assembly GCA_049513195.1 of Occallatibacter sp. Lineage (GTDB taxonomy): Bacteria > Acidobacteriota > Terriglobia > Terriglobales > Acidobacteriaceae > Telmatobacter. The sequence goes on along the minus strand of JBEKWJ010000013.1, from coordinate 70,319 downwards.
CGGATTCGAAAGCGTTTGCAGGTCGCGGGAATCAATTCTCGGCGTTGCGACGAACTCCTGCTGGAGCTTGATGTGCGCGACCTCAATGTAAATGTCGCGGAAAATTTGCGGCAAGAAAGACCAGTCGAAACGTTCTAACTTCAGGATCAGTGACGTGAATCGATCAGAATCCAATCCGCTGCGAAGGGAACTGGCACAACGTCAGCACGACGGGCCTCACCCCGATTCCGACTTACTTGCGGCTTTCTCTGAAGGTGCGCTCCTGCAAGACGAGCGTCAGCAGGTGTTGGCGCACCTCTCAGCTTGCGCTGATTGCCGCGAAGTACTGAGTATTGCTGCTGCCGTGGCGGCGGATTCGGCGGGCCATCTCAAGCCATTTCTTTTAGGGCGCCCGTCGAACCCGGCGCAACGTACATGGCTACCCTGGGCGAGCATAGCTGCGGGTCTCCTGGTTGTTTCTACGGCAGCTCTCGTCTATCAGCAGAAGCTGCTTTTGCCAAAGAACACAACCGTGGCAACCAAGGAGGCGATGCAACTTCCCTCGTCTACGATCTCGCAACCGCCGCCATCGCTCTCAGTGAAAAAGCCGGAAGCGCTCAGCGAGACGGCGAAGAGTCAAAGGTCAAACCAGTTGCCAGCGCCATCGCCTTCAGAGAACACTTCCGTCGCAAGAGCGATTCCGGAAGCCCAGATCGAAACAGCAAGAAAGTCCGATTTCAATCAGCATCGTTCCTACCCAACCAGCGCAGACGCTGACGAAATTGCAACTCCCGGTGCAACCTCACTAAGAGATGCTCCGGCCCGATCCGCCTCTGCCTTTGCGGGCGCTGCGCCAGCAAGGGAAGTATCGAACGCTTCGATGGCTGCGGGGGTTCGTCCGCGCTGGCGAATTAACAGCCTGGGACAACCGGAACGCACTTTCGGCGATAGCGCGTGGCAGATAGTTCTACCCAAAGAACAATCAAAGATGCGCGTAGTTTCGGTCTTCGATAATGAGGTTTGGATCGGCGGCGACAATTCGCGTCTCTATCACTCCACGGACAACGGCGCCACTTGGAACCTGGTTGTTTTACCAAGCAAAGATAACCGAGAGCGTTCCATCGCACACATTCACTTTCAGACTGCCCAGTCTGGCACGGTTGAATGCGATGATGGAACCGTCTGGACAACATCGAATGGTGGAAGCACGTGGAAATGAAAGTGGATTGCAACCTGATCGCCGCTATCTCTCTCCACTTATAACTTCATATTCGAGATGGAATGGCTTCAGAGGTTGGTCCTTCGCTAAATGATCTTGAGCAATCACTGCATTCAATTGTTCAAGACGCTCAGAGGGCAGCGGGTGCGAGCGGAAATAACCTGTCAATCCGTCGATCGCGACCTGACTTAATTCGCCTGTAGGCGTTTCTGCGTGGATCACATATTCGCGTTGCAGTTTTCCCAATCTCTTCGTCATTTTTACAGCGCCTTGAGGCGAATAGCCGGCCGCCGCCGCAATGCGTAGTCCTTCGCGGTCCGCTTCAAACTCCTGATCTTTGCTATAACCAGCCTGCCACAGGGACATAGGAATCTCGGCCACGGCCGCCACGATGTCGAGGTTCAGGCTTTTCAGCTTTGCTTCAATTTGCACGCGTTCGACGGCATGAAAGTGATCGATATGTTCCAGCTCATGTCCAAGGACGAACGCAAGTTCATCTTCGCTTGTCATCTGATCCAGAAGACCCTTGCCGATGAAAACGTGGCCGCCCGGCAGCGCAAAAGCGTTGATTAGATTGACATCGCCGATGAGATGAAAACGATAGTTGAGCTTGCGCTTTGCATGCGCCGCAACGTGCTCGCCCACAGCGTTCAAATATTGCTGGGTCGCATGAATCTCTGCACTCTGTTCGGGTTGTGCGGATGTATATTGGCGGGCAAGCTCGTCGCCAATCTGCATTTCCTGCTCGTCGGAGATGCGCGTGAATTGCATGGGCGCGCGCGTTATGTCACGCTGCCAATCCGCAGCCATATCGACGACAGCATTGGCGTTCACGGCGTCGTGGCGCTTTTGGTGTTGCGCGAAATAAAGAGCGCCGCCGGTAATCAGCAACACAACAACCAGTGCAAGTGCGTGCTTCATAGCAACCGCCTGACGGTCTCGCGATATCTCCCATAGAGAAACGGAATTGCGCTCATGGCAGCCCCAACGACGATGAGAGTGATATAACGGTCCGTCCCATTCAACCTCCAGAAATCGAGGCAGGCAATCTTGCCAACGCAGGTTGACAAGAGTAAGAGTCCCGTAATCCGAAAGCTTCGCTCGCTGACTATGAATCCCAATAGAACTACCAAAACTCCTTCAATACCCCACGACAGTGTCACCATTCCCGCATTCATCTTGATCGCAATCATGATGGTAATCAGCGCGACTGGAGCGAAAAAGAACCATTGTTCGCTGCGCTTCAGGAAAAGACAGCGACCGAGCAGCGATTCAATCGGATGTTCAGCGTAGCGCTTTCGCAGCCGGAATGTGATTGGCAATGCTGCCAATAGAAGAGCAGATGTGATTGCCAGAACAACGAAGTTCCCACGCCATCCATCCGAAGTGAAGTAGCTTCCGCCGAAGATGTTATGTGCAATTCCCCGGCCGACGATTCCCAGCGTCAGAAGAACTGCCTGCTGCAGGAACACCTCTTTGTCCAGCGCCCATGTCGCAATCACCAACGCCAGTGCGAGAGCGGCCCAGGCAACTACGATCCACTCGACGGGCATCTCGAAATACAGAACCGCGGCAATGCATACGGTCCCGAAATAAGCGATGAGATCGCGCGGTGACCAGCTTCCGATCTCCGGCTTTGCCTTGTCCGATTGCAACCGCGACCACACGAAAAAGAAGATCAGCGCAATCGGAACAACCGTGTAAATGCGCGGACTAAGCGACTCGCCAGGCAAAGTTGCCGCTGCCAGATTTACAAAAAAGATGCGAGCAAACGCCGCGGATAGTGCCGTGTATCCCTGCAAGCGAATCTGTTTTTGCTGCCTCCATGTACCTAACTCGAAAAGCACGAGCCCAAAAGCAGCCAGGCCAAGCGCCACACTGACGGGTTGCAACTCGCTCCACAACAGCCACGCGACGAGAGCGGAAGCTACCCAGGTATACACATGCCGCGCATTCAGCGTTTCAGGCATTCGCACCCAACGCGCCAAAGCGTAGAGGACTGCAATCACAATCGAAACGGTGATAAGTCCGCGATCAATACCGCGCCATGTACCTTGCACATACAGGTTGAGAGAGATCGTCTGCAACACGGCCAATAGCGCAAGTACATGCGCCTGATAGGGGAATTCTTCGACATCGAAGATGCGGTCGATGATGGCAAGCGCCAGCGCGAAGACCGCCCAAACGGGTGCAAGCCAGAGTTGCGGAGACTCGTTCCAGGCTAACGCCGCGAGTAATGCCGTGGCTGTGCATGTATAAAGCCACGCGGCAGAACGGCGGTAAGAGGCGTCGCGCAAGGTGCAATAGCGTGAGATGGCATAAAAGGCTGCTGCACAGACGAGGATAGAAGGATAGCGCTTCAATGAACCTGACGCAAAGAGATTCGCTCGAACCAACTGGGCGACCACACCAATTGCGAGCACATGACCCTGAAATGCAAGGTCCCGAAGTTTCATGCGACGGCCAATGAGACTGAGGGCAACCGCAAGCGCCATCCATACGGGCGCTATCCACACAGGCGCCACATCGCACCATGCGAGCAGAACCAGCAACGATGATCCGGCCCACAACATCACCATACGAATGTGAAGACGAATATCATCGAATCCTGAAAGCGCCCATGCGGTTCCATAAAGGATCAGCGAAAGGATCGGAATCGTAACCAGGCGAAGAGTAATGTGCTGAGGATATACATCGGAAAGATGACAGTTGATGATTACTGAGGTGAACCATACCGGGACGAGAAGCAGTGATCCCTGCGTCAATAGATGATTGTCATCCAGATACTTTTTGCCGAGGATTGCGCCCAACATCAGCGCAGCCCAGCCAATCGCCGTCCAGTCTCCAGTAAACGCGGCCCATACTCCGAGAAAGGCTGTGATACAACCGATGTAGCTATGGAAAGTTACGATGTGTCCGTCGAATGATCCGAAGAGTGAACTCCATTTGCGGCGAATGAAAAGTGCGTTCGCATAAAACAGTGCGCTGCATGTGAGCAGCAGAATGCCGTCCTGCATGCGCGGCAGATCCGAATGCTGGCGGAAGTCGACGATGCCCCAAGCTTCATAGATCACCAACAGCCCAGTTACGAGTCCAGCAATCAGGCCGAGCCTGCGAAACAGCACTTCCAGTTGAGCGATTCCGGCCACGATCAGCACTTCGGCCGCAATCATCCAGAAAAATGCAATGTTGTTGCCACTGAACTTGAAGGGCACTGACGCAAACATCAGCATGGTACCTATCACTGTCAGCAAGATGAATGCGGGGCGGCGGCGGCGAGTTACCGGCAGTTGACCAAAGATAAATTCCGCCGCACCGATTGCGAGTATTCCGTAAAAGGCAAGCTCTGGGCGTGTGGATTGAAACTTCATCACCGAGCCAAGAAGCATAGTGTTCAGCAACGCCGCAATGGTCGAGATCTTTTCGTCCCGTGGTGTGCTGATGCGGCGCGCAACATAGGAGATGCGAAAGATTGCCCAATAGAATATAAGAATGATCGCGCTCGGCCAGAACTGGGGAAACAAGTGACCTGATACGCCATCGGGAAATAGCTTGTAAAGCCAGTAAAAATGATTGCCGTAGCTGGCCAGGATTCCAAAGACTTCAAGTTCAAACCAGCCCATGCGCAGGGCGATAGCGACGATGCCGGCCGCAAGGATGATTCCCGCAGACAGCGCATAAACGCTGTCTTGACTCAGCGCGACAGTAGAGAAAGCCAATAAAAATGCAAGTCCTGTGACCAACTGCGATTTGTAGCGCAAGGTGTGCGCCACCATTGCAATCGCTACTATGAGCAAAAGTATGCAGTTGAGTGTGTTGGAACTCATGACTGTCATGGGCGGGACATGATACATCGCATAGGTCGTAAAAAAGAGCAGCGCCCAGCCTCCACCGATTCCCGTTCGACCAATCAGGCGATAGCGCTCTTTGCCCTCAAGCCAGATTCCTCCTCCCAGCATCGCCCCGGCAACAGCGTAAATCATCGCGACTCTCGGCCCCGGTCCCATGGAAAGCAGTTGCAGGCTAGCCCAACCCGCGACCCCTAGCACAAGCAGGACGATACCGATCTTGCCGAAGAGGTTTCCGCCCAGTAACTCCTCGAATGGCAGCGTGGAGCGCAGGCGTTCGGCAAAACTCTTGCGCGGCGGCTCAGGCTTACGCGGTGCTGAAGGCGGGGGGCTGACCTGGACCTTCGCGTAGGGCGGAACAGCGCGGGCTGCGACAAACTCGGCATACTCGTCTTTGATGGAAACGCCTGGCCTGGCAGGGGTGGCGCCCCGCTGGGCGAGGTGCTGAAGCCAGGCCGCGTCGTTCAACGAAGCGGTGGTGTTGATTGTTCCAGGGGTATTGACTACTGGTCGAGCGGGAACTGGCTCAGGCTCTGGAAGCACTGGAGCTGGCTCTGTTTGCTTCAGATAAACATAAGGCGGGGGGACGACCATCGCTGCTTGCGGCTCAAACGGTGGCGGCGCAGCGGGCGTTGACGGAGTGTGCTCCTGATGAGCGACCGGTGCTGGCGCGGCATCCTGGATGAAAACAGTAGACGGTTCTGGAGCGGGTCTCTCACTTCGTTTTTCGGCGGCGGGAACTGGCGAAGCGGCAGCGCCTTGCTGAGCCGCCGGCCGCGAGAGCTGTGCGAGTTCATGGCGCAGGTCGGCTATCTCCCTGTTAAGGTCCGAGATTTTCCAGGTTGCTCCGTCAAGTCGCTGGCGAAGAGTTCCGGTCCGACCCAAAGCTACAAAGGCGACAATTCCGCTAATCAGGGCAATAAGCAGTTCCATGCTCGTTTCCTCTTTACCGCGAGAAAAGTGAATGACTAATCCTAGAACGGCTTCGTCAACGACTCTTGCAATAAACTTTGCAAGAAAGTGCCGAAGCGCCGTTCTGACAGAAAGAGAGGTCCGGTGCGTATTTCGATGACACGGCAGTATAAACAATCTGAGTGAAGCCGCGCTATAATCGAGAACACTCCATCCAATACCCTATGACCGAGACCAGTTCAAGCACGAACGCCGAGGTTATGCCAGTTTTGTCTGAAGTGCGGCGCAGCGAGCGCGGCTTTTGGGCACTGATCGTTACCCAGTTTCAAGGCGCCTACAGCGATAACATCTTGAGAAACCTGTTGCTGGCCATGATTGTCGGCATGGGGCTGGCGGGTAATGAGCGCTCCAGCTTTGTCTCTTTAGTTACCTTTCTCTTCTCCATGCCCTTTGTGCTCTTCAGCATGATGGGCGGCTGGCTTGCTGATCGCTTCAGCAAGCGGCGAGTCACGCTCTGGACCAAAGGAATGGAAATCGCTGCCATGACCGTTGCAACTGCGGGACTGGCGAACCACTCCCAGGCCACTTGCCTGGTTGCACTCGGTTTGGTTGCGACCCAGGCAGCTCTTTTCGGTCCTTCGAAGTATGGCTTGCTGCCGGAGTTGCTGCCTTCCAAGCGTTTGTCCTGGGGTAACGGTGTCATCGAACTCGGAACCTTTCTCGCCATTATTGTTGGCACGGTTACCGGCGCTGCCTTGGCGGAGCACTTCCACGGACGCGAGGTTTATGCCGGCTACTTCCTGTTGACCCTCGCAGTGATCGGCTTCTTCACGAGTCTTGGCATCGATCGGGTTCCTGCCGCAGCACCCGACAAAAAATATCGCATCAATTTTCTCGGCGACCTTTGGCAGCAGATTGGATTGATGCGCCGCGACAAGGCGCTCTTTCTCGCCGTTGCCGGTAACACCTATTTCTGGTTTCTGGGTTCACTGCTGTTTTCAACCGTTGTCGTCTATGGACCGGATGTCTTGCACATTGGGCAGACAAAGACCGGATACCTGAATGCCGCGCTCGCCATCGGCATTGGTATTGGAAGCATGATCGCTGGCCTTGTCAGTGGTAACAAAATTGAATACGGACTTATTCCGCTCGGCTCCATTGGAATGACCTGCACAGGACTTGCGCTGGGCGGAATGCAATTCGGTCTTGTTGGTTCAGGAGTGCTGCTCGCGCTTTTGGGCTTTTGGGCAGGATTCTACGCAGTGCCGGTCAATGCGCTGATTCAGCATCGACCGGCGGAGAAGGATAAAGGCGGCATCATCGCGGCTGCAAACCTGCTTTCTTTTGTCGGTATCGCGATTTCGTCAGGCGTCTACTTCGTCTTTACCAGGTACATTCATCTCAATCCTCGCGGAGTAATTGTCGCCGCCTCCTTGATTACCTGCATCGGCACAGTCTATGTGCTGATGTTGCTGCCGGAGTGGTTTGGGCGCTTGATTCTGTTCTTCTTGACTCATACGGTCTATCGCGTGAAGGTGTTGGGGCGCGATAACTTCCCTGATAAGACAGGCGCGCTGCTGGTATGCAACCACATGTCATTTGTTGATGTGTTATTGCTGATTGCTTCGACCGACAGACCCATTCGATTCCTGATGTACAAGGGAATCTACGATAACAAGATAATCAAACCCTTTGCCAAAGCGATGAAAGCTATCCCAATCTCGAGTGAGCAGCGCCCTCGTGAGATGATTCGCTCGCTGCGCACGGCCAGCGATGCACTTCACGACGACGAGATAGTCTGCATCTTTGCCGAAGGCCAGATCACGCGGACCGGGCAATTGCTGCCTTTCCGCCGAGGCCTTGAAAGAATCATGAAGGGCGTCGAAGTGCCGATTATCCCCGTGAACCTCGACGGTGTGTGGGGCAGTATCTTCAGCTTTGCGCGAGGCCGTTTTCTATGGAAAATGCCGCAGCGCATTCCGTACCCAGTCACTGTAAGTTTTGGCAGTCCGATGCCGGCATCTTCTTCCGCGATTGCAGTTCGGCGTGCCGTGCAGGAGTTACAGGCAGAAGCCTTCCAACAGCGCAAGCGGCGCATGAAGACACTCGATCGCGCGTTTGTCCACTCCGCTCGACGCTTCCCTTTGCGCTTTATGATGGCCGATGGAAAAACGCCTAAAGTGACATTCGGCTCTGCGCTTGCCAAGACTATTTTTATTGCGAGAAGACTGCGCGCTCAAATCGGTGAGCGGCAAATGATCGGTCTCTTGTTACCGCCTTCAGTTGGAGGAGCGCTTACCAACTATGCACTTGTGATGCTCGGCCGCATTCCCGTCAATTTGAACTACACGGCGTCGAGCGAAGTCATTGCATCGTGCGCCAGCCAGTGCGGCGTAGACGTGGTCATCACCTCAAAAGCATTTGTCGAGCGCTTCCCGAAACTTGAGATTCCCGGTCGAACGCTTTTTCTTGAAGACGTTTTGCAGTCACCAGGCCAGATAGAGAAGATAGCCTCGCTCGCACTTGCGTGGCTCACGCCTCAATGGCTGCTCTACAAGGCTATTGGCGCAAAGCGCATTGTCTCCAAGAGCACCGTAGACGAGTTGGCAACTGTGATTTTTTCGAGCGGCAGCACCGGCGATCCCAAAGGAGTCATGCTGACGCACTTCAATATTGTTTCGAATATTCAGCAGGTTTCGCAGGTTTTCATGCTCGACGGTGGAGACAAGATACTGGGCATCCTGCCTTTCTTTCACTCGTTTGGATTTATGGCGGGGCTATGGATGCCGGCTGTAAATGGCATCGGTGTTGTCTATCATCCAAACCCGCTGGATTCGAAAGTGATCAGTGAGTTAGTCGGCAGATACAAAGTCACCTTCCTGATTGCGACGCCGACTTTTCTGCAAGCTTATATGAAGCGTTGCTCGCCGGAGAGCTTCGGCAGTTTGCAATTTGTTCTTGTTGGCGCGGAAAAGCTTCCTGAGCGGGTTGCTCTGGCATTTGAAGACATCTTCGGCATCCGCCCCCTGGAGGGCTACGGCTGCACCGAGTGTTCCCCTGTAGTCACTGTGAATGGCCGCGACTTTCGTGCGCCGGGATTCCGGCAGGTGGGCGCAAGGCGCGGAAAGATCGGTCATCCGCTGCCGGGCGTTTCCGTGAAGGTGGTCGATCTCGATTCTGGCGAGTCAGTAACTCCCGGCATACCGGGAATGTTGCTCGTCAAAGGGCCGAACGTGATGAAGGGTTATCTAGGCAAGTCCGAGAAAACTGCCGAAGTTCTGCGCGACGGATGGTACACCACCGGAGATGTTGCGGTGATGGAAGAGGACGGCTTTCTGACCATTACTGACCGGCTCTCTCGTTTCAGCAAGATTGGTGGCGAGATGGTTCCGCACATCAAGATTGAAGACAAGTTACAAGAGTTAGCCGGACTTACGGAGCAGGTCTTCGCTGTAACCACATTGCCCGACGAAAAAAAGGGCGAGCGCCTTGTGGTCGTTCATACGCTTGCTGAGCAGAAACTCGCGCCAGTGCTGGAGAAATTGGCGCAATGCGATCTACCGGCCCTGTGGAAGCCGCGGCCGAATCAGTTCTTCCATATCGACGCATTACCCGTTTTGGGAACCGGAAAAATTGACCTGCGAGGCGTAAAGGCTTTCGCCGCCGGATTGGCATAACCGAAAGCAAATCTCACTGCCGATGCGCTAATGTTCGATAACGACTCATCGCCGCGGGGAACGGCTGCAGCGCACGTTCGAAGATTCCCAGGCTGTAGGCGATCGTCAGCCCGTAGTTGGTAATGGGCACACTCGCCTGCTGGCATTGCAAGATGCGGCTGAGCATCTGGCGGCGATTCCACATGCAGGCTCCGCAGTGAATCACCAGCTTGAAGCTGGCAAGATCGTTGGGAAAATCGCGCCCCTGCATCGGCACAAAATCCAGTTTGACGCCGGTGTACTGCGTCAACCAGCGAGGGATTTTGACGCGGCCGATATCTTCGCCGATGGGATGATGCGTGCATGCCTCCGCGATCAATACACGGTCGCCCAAGCGCAATTTTTCGACGGCCAGTGTGCCCTCAACCTGCGCCGCAAGATCGCCTTTGAAGCGTGCCATGAGGATGGAGAAGCTGGTCAGCGGCACTTCGGGTGGTGTATCGGCTGCGACCTTTAAAAATGCCTGCGAATCGGTGATCACCAATTTCGGCGGCTTCTTGAGCCGATCGAGAGCCGTGCGCAGTTCGCGTTCTTTCACCACCATGCACAGCGCATCGGAGTCGAGCAGATCGCGGATGGTTTGCACCTGCGGCAAAATCAGCCGTCCCTTGGGCGCTTCCTTGTCGATCGGTACCACCAGCACTGCAAGTTCGCCCGGGCCTACAAGGTCACCGGCAATCGCAGGTGAGTCAATAAAATCCGGCGGCGCAAGATCCAGCAGTGCCTCGCGCAGTTCGATCAAGCCCTGTCCGCCAGTCGCCGAAGCCAGCACCACGCGCAGTTCATCGCGGCGCAGCCTCTCTACCAACTCCGGATTCGGCGTGGCAGCATCTGTTTTGTTGAAGACCACCACCGTGGGCGTTTTTTGCACGGCAAAGTCTCTCAACAATCCCTCTTCAAACTCGCCCCAGATGCCCGCTTCCGCCACCAGCACAGCAATTTCTGTACGCTCCAGAGCCTGCCGTGTCTTTTCAACTCTCAGTAATCCAAGGCTACCCTCTTCATCGATGCCGGCCGTATCAATAAAGAGCACCGGCCCGAGCGGGAGCAACTCCATCGGCTTCTCGACCGGATCGGTTGTCGTTCCGGCAATCTCAGAGACGATGGAAACCTGCTGCCGCGTGATCGCATTCAGCAAGCTAGATTTGCCAACATTGCGGCGGCCAAAGAAGCCGATATGTAAGCGCAATCCTTTAGGGGCGCTGCTCATTTCATCGTCTCCTGTGTCGAATTTCGAGGGGTCGAGCCAAGTCTGCAAACCGCCTCAGGGCTAATCGCTTCGTCAAATTCCGCCGCGCTCATCCAGTTGTTTTCAATCACCACCGCGCGTAGCGCCTTGCCTTGTTCTTTGGCTATGCGCGCCGCATCTCCAGCTCGTTCGTAACCGAGTGTGGGCACAAGCGCCGTAGCTGCCGCAGTCGAGTTCTCAACGTGCAATCGGCAGCGCGTCTCGTCAGCCTCAATGCCGTCAACGCAAAAGCGACAGAGCAGATCGTCGGCGCGAGCAAGCATCTCCAGGTTCTCCAACAGGCAATGCGCAATCACCGGCAAAAATGCGTTCAGTTCCAGGCTGCCCGCCGCACAAGCCGCGCCGATCACGCTGTCGTTGCCCATCGCAAGCATCGCCGCCTGCGTCACGGCTTCGGGAATCACTGGATTGACCTTGCCTGGCATGATCGACGATCCTGCCTGACGAGCAGGAAGGCGAATCTCTCCAAAGCCCGCATCAGGACCGGAAGAAAGCAGCCGCAGGTCCGTCGAAATCTTGATGAGAGAAACGGCGTGCGCCTTCAGAATTCCCGAAACCTCGACAAATACATCTGTGTTCTGAGTTGCCTCAATCAGGTTCTCGGCGCGAGCAAAGCCTATGCCAGTCAGAGCGCGCAACTGATCCACCACCTGGAAGATAAACGCTCTGGGCGCGGCCATCCCCGTGCCAATCGCTGTTCCGCCCAGGTTCACCACGCGCAGCCGCTCTTCGCATTTATAGATGCGCCAGCGATCCCGGTTCATCGCCTCCGCATAGGCGCTCATTTCGCGCCCCAGCGTGGTCAACACAGCATCCTGATACTGCGTGCGGCCGACCTTTACCACGTGCGCAAATTTTTTCTCGGCGCGCTGAAATGATTCCTGCAGAGCGACGACATTTTGTTCGAGCGTTCGCAGAAGCCGAATCGCAGCCACTCGCAGCGCCGTCGGATAAGTATCGTTGGTCGATTGGTGCAAGTTGATATCATCGAGCGGCGAAATGCGACGATACTGACCAGGCTCCAGCCCCAGAATCCCCAGCGCGCGATTGGCCAGCACTTCGTTCACATTCATGTTGGTGCTGGTTCCGGCGCCACCCTGCAGCGCATCCACAACCATGTGCGCATCGAGCTGTCCTTCGCTCAACTCCCGGCAGGCGCGCTCAATTGCATCGGCCTTGGTTGAATCATCGCGCCAGGCGCCCAATGTGCGATTCGTGAGCGCGCAAGCCAGCTTCACATCTCCAAAGGCCCGCCCTAGCGCCCCATGCACAGGCCGCCCCGCAAGCGGAAAATTCTCGAGAGCCCGCACCGTGTGAACGCCATAAAGCGCATTCGTCGGCAACTCTCGCACGCCGAGTGAATCCCGCTCCGTCCGCTGTTGTTGCCCCATTGAGTCCTCTTTGGGTAGCTGCACTTCCTATTGTCAATCCCCACATCGTGAATAACCAAATGAACGATGCGATCAAAGCCACGCCGAGTGCATGGCCTCGAATGCGGCGCCGATATCTTCCTGCCCATTTTTGCGCCTGCGCCCTACTAAAAAATGGTTGAAGTCTATCCCGGCAAAGCTTGTGTTGATGAGGATGCCGCGCAATGCGACGACTGCCTTCGCCGGAGAATCCGGAGGCTTTGAACGTCATTCGGCAGAGCCCCAGCGTCGGATATACCAGGGTGATGCAGGGAATCGGGCCAGCCTGCCCGGGAAGATCATCAGCGCCCCATAGAAATGAGGCTTCCTCGCAGTTGGGACATTGCGATGAATCCGTGATAAATCTGGAGCGGGAGACGGGGATCGAACCCGCAACCAACGGCTTGGGAAGCCGCTACTCTACCATTGAGCTACTCCCGCTTCGAAACAGATTATACCTTGAACGATCCCCTCAGAGACCTGAAAAATGGCTTCGTTTGGTCGCGCGGCTGAGGATGCCCTCCATATAACCGCTTATGAATGAATTGAATACCAGAAAAAAGCTTGACCTTGCTTCGTATCGGAAAGACTCGTTCCGCGCATCGCAGGGTCGCGGGCTAGGCCGTCCGCCCGAGAGCAGAGTGAAACACCAGTTACGGCTTCAGAATGCGCCGACCGTGCAGCGCCAGGTTGTCGGTTCATCTTCATGCGATTCCAGTTCTCGATATTCGTAGTCCAGATTTACCCGTGATAAACATCACAGCCCTTTTTTTCTCAGGTGCTACCATGCCGAACAAAGGCGAACGGCGCATTTCGGCTAGTTTGTCCTCTGTGATCGAGAAGGAGAATGATGAAGAGGTCGATTCAAGTACTGTTTTTCCTGGTAATCGTGCCCACTTGCCTTGCTCAGAACGTTTCCCCCAATCCAGAAATTCGATGACCGGGAACGCCCGTTCGCGGAATTGGTTCCGACTTCATGCCAAATCGCGAATGTGGTCCAATGAACTCCATTTTGAACACCATCAAGCGCTACTGCGTCGAAGTCTGCGAGTTCACTTCCGATTCAATCGCCTGAAAAAGAAGTCCGAATTCGCTATGTTCTTTATTTTCAATTTTCAGCCAGCTTTTCAGACTAAAAGTCACCAATTCAATCCCGATTTCCCATCCATCTTGGAATCGACAGACTGCCTAAATATGCCGACCAGGCAATCTTCCGTGATAAATAATTATCTCGATCACGAAACCTTTTCTAAAATCCTGCATCTATACAATAACTAGCAGAGGCTTCCCCGAAACTCCACCCTCCCAAGAATGGTATCCATTCCTTCTTGAAGGTTCAGCACGAACCTCTTCCCCAATGATTCCCCCCTGGATTCCCACCACACAATGCCTCTCGAACGGGCCAGCCGGAAGGCGGGCCCATGTGTTCATTCGCCTCCAGATAAAATCATAACCAGATGCGCAAATCCTCTCATCCAGAAACGTACCCCGAGCCTGCCGATATCGAGCCAGCGATTCAGGCAATCGACAGAATGTTTGAGCGCGCGGGCCTGGTTCGCAACTTGCGCGGAAAGGCTGCGGGTGTGACAGACCGTATGCGTTTCGAGCGCGCGTCACGGCAGGAGCTTATGCCCGCCGCTCCTGTTCCCCGTATCGCGCAAAATGGCGTCGAGTGGCTGACTGTTGCGGGCTGGGAAAAATTCGGCTGGCTCTGCCACGGCTTCAGCACACGCCGAGGGGGCCTCAGCCGGGCTTATTGCGCAGACGATGCCCCCGGCGAAATGAATCTGGGGTTTACCGCTGAAGACGACCGGCAAACGGTAGCCGAAAATCGTCGGCTTCTGGCCGAAGCAATCAGCGGAGACCCGTCCACGCCGCTCGTCGCCCTGCGGCAGATTCATTCCAGCCGCGTCATCCACTGCGGCGCCGCAAAGGGAAGCAGGGAACTGGGGTGGCAAACCGGGGTCCCCAGCGACAGGTCTTCGTCGCAGGGGTGGCAAGCCGATGGCCTGATGACCGACGAGCCCGGCCTGCTGCTCGGCATCCAAACCGCCGACTGCATCCCTGTGCTGGTTGCCGATCGCAAGCGTCGCGCCGTAGCCGCCTTCCACGCGGGCTGGCGAGGAACGGTCAAGCGCATTGTCGAGAATGGCGTCGGCCGCATGAGGCTCACCTTTGGCTCTCAGCCCGAGGATTTGATTGCCGCCATTGGCCCCGGCATCGGCCCTTGCTGCTACGCCGTCGGCGACGAAACGCTCTCCGAATTCGAGTCCCAATTTGCATACGCCCGCGAACTCTTCCGCGAGGTCTACGACTCCGACCCAGTGCGGACCAGGTATCCCATGCTCTTCATGACGCAACGCGCTCCCGGCCATTCAGAGATCGGTCCCAGCCTGCATTTGAACCTGGTCGAGGCCAATCGCCGCCAACTGCTGGCCGCCGGCCTCAAGCCACGTGCAATCCATTCGATAGGCGGTTGCACAAGCTGTCAGCGAGAGCTGTTCTTCTCGCATCGCGGCTCACAAGGCCGCGCCGGGCGCATGATGAGCGTGATTGGCGTCCGTGGCTTGCCTTAGAAACATCCCGCGAAATCATGGCTTGCTGACTGTTCCGGGTGCTAGGATGGTTTGATCTCCGCGACGGCTTGAGGAAGCGCGCCAAACCATGATTTTCGCCAAGTCCAGTGTGCCGAAATTCTTGCGGACTACAATCCGTCCGCCTTCCGTCTGCAACGGCGCGGCAGTATTGCTGGGAGCGTTTTTTCTGGCTTGGCCTGCCTTTTACAACGGCTTTCCGCTTATTTATCCGGATTCAATGACCTATCTCGCCGATGGTCGCACAGTCGCGCGAGCTTTATTTCTGCATCAATTTTCTGACTACTACGGGATCAGGTCTTTTTTTTATAGCCTCGTCATTCTTCCTTGGCATTGGAATCTTTCTCCGTGGCCCATCGTGGCTCTGCAATGCCTGCTGGTTGCCTGGGTTCTCTGGCTCGTGGTCCGTGCCGTCACCTCGCGGCGCACGGTGGCCCGCTATCTGATTCTCGTTCTGTTTCTAAGCGCGCTCACCAGCGTTGGCTGGTTTGCCAGCTTCATCATGCCAGACATCCTCGGTCCGCTTCTCTACCTTTCGATTTTCCTGCTGGTATTTGCCGGGGAAACGCTCACTCGCGCCGAGCGGCTGGCCCTTTATCTCATCGCCGGCTGGGCTATCACCGCCCATGCCTCACACCTTCTGCTGGCCGCCGGTTTATGGGCGCTGCTTCTCCTTTATGCGGCAATCGAACGAAAGCAGTTTCTCCGGCGCACGCGGGCCCTGGGCGAAGTGGCGGCGATTATCGCGATAGCGGCGGCAGCCCAGATGGCGCTGCACGGCTATCTCTATGGAAAGCCCTCCCTGAATGGCGAGCGACCGCCATTTTTGATGGCCAGCGTCATCGTCGATGGCCCCGGTCGCTGGTACCTCACAAAGAATTGTGCCCAGTTGCAGTGGACGGTTTGCAAACATCTCAGCCAAATCTCCGCCGATCCGAATGAGTTTCTCTGGGGATCGAATGACTCCTACGAAAGCGACTCCGATGATGAAAGAAAACAGATCGATCAAGAGGAGATGCCGCTCGTTCTGGCCGCGGTACGCGCCTATCCCCGCCAGCAGTTTTCCCGCTCCGCCACTAACTTCGGGCAACAACTGCTTGGCTTCGGCTTGTATGGCTTCGATTCAAACGACTGGATGTTAACTCAATTCGATGAAGTCATGCCGCGCGCGCGCTCAAGTTATCTCGAAAGCCGCCAGGCGCGCAACACTCTGCCGCTCGACCAGCTCACCAATATTCAGTGGTGGACCGTTGTGGCCTCGCTCGTTGCCATTGCTTTTCTGATTCCGCCGCTCTGGCGTCGCCACTCGCCCCGGCTTGCCGCGCTCAGCTTTGTCGTTGTCGCCATGGTCGTCGCCAACGCAGCAATCACAGGCGTTCTGTCAGCGGTCGACGATCGCTATCAGTGCCGCTTGATCTGGTTGATTCCGCTCCTGGCCGCGATCTTCTTCTTGAATTGGATCGATCTGCGGGAAAGCATGAAAATGAATTCCCGCCCAGCTTCGTCGTGAACTACCGTTACACAGCGAAGATTTCGCACAGAGCGGGAAACCCAAAGCCCGCCCTCCTGCCGCTTATCCAGAAAATGAAGGAGATATAACTGTAGTTCGAAGCAACTCGTTCCGCTCAAGAAGCTATCTTGACTCCCTGGGGATTGACCAGGTCGCGCAGTTCCTTGGAAGGCTTGAAGTAGGGGACCTTCTTGGCTGGAACCTCGACGCGCTCGCCGGTTTTGGGGTTGCGTCCGATGCGGGGGTTCCGCTGGCGTATGCGGAAGGAACCGAAGCCGCGAATCTCAATCTTGTCTCCGCTCTTCAGCGCGCCGATCACCGCATCGAAGATGGTCTCGACGATGACTTCACCGTCGCGGCGTGTCAATTCGCCGGCTCCGGTTACCTTTTCAACTAGGTCTGCCTTTGTCATGCGTTTTAGGCCTCCGCTCACAGCATAAACGGATTGGGCTCATACGGAAACGAAAAAATCGACTTCCGCGTAGATTTGAGCCTTTTCTTGTCAACAGCTTGAAGGAAAAGCCCCGGTGTCGGCAAGGTCACAAGCCAACCTCACCCCGCGGGGTTATCATGACCAGAGTCCTCCCTGGGGTTTCCGCCCCCGTTAAGGACGGGGCCCCCAGCGACTGGTCTTCGTCGATGGGGTGTAAAGAGTGCGGACTTGTGAGGGACGGGAACGTGACGGACGAATCCAGCAACAGCAGCGTGTCCAACAGCGCCCGGCCGAAGTACAGCATCGTGATTCCGGCCTTCAATGAGGCCGCTCGCCTGCCGGCGACGCTCCAGTCTGTGGTCGATTGCATCCGCGCCCGTGGCTGGAATGCCGAGGTCATCGTGGTCAACGATGGCTCCAGCGATGCGACCGCCCAAATCACGCGTAATTTTGCGCAGACCGCGCCAGAGGTCCGGCTGATCGAGAACCCCGGCAACCGCGGCAAAGGCTACAGCGTGCGCGCCGGAATGTTGCAGGCGCTCGGCGAAGTGGCTGTCTTTACCGACGCTGATCTCTCGGCGCCCATCGAGGAAGCTGAGCGCCTCTTTGCCGCCATCGCCGCCGGTGCTGACATCGCCATCGGCTCTCGCTGGCTCGAAAGCGGCCGCCAGACCCATCGCCAGCCTTTCTACCGCCAGTTCTTTGGCCGCTGCTTCAACGCCGTCACGCGCACCGTCATGGGCTTGCACTTTGCCGATACCCAATGCGGTCTCAAAGCCTTTACCCGCCCGGCTGCTCAGACCGTCTTTCAACTCCAGACCATCATGCGCTGGGGTTTCGATCCAGAGATCCTGCTGATCGCCCTCAAGCGCGGTTTTCAAGTCGTTGAGGTGCCGGTCAGCTGGGCTCACGACGAGCGCACCCGCATGAGCTACCTGCGCGACGGCATCAAGATGCTCCAGGAAATCACCATCATCCGCTGGAACGCCCTCACCGGCCGCTACAACAAAGTGGTCTAGGCAAGGCCACGAGCAGGCGAGACGCGATAGGTCATCACTCTCCAAACCTCGCCCGACATATTGCATAATTGCAAAAGTATAATTACAATATTGGCATGGCTGGAATCCGGTTCGAGTGGGACGAGGCCAAGAACCTCTCCAACCAACAAAAACACGGCGTCAGCTTTCAGCAGGCCAGCCAGGTCTTCTGGGATCCGCTTCACATCACGGTCGACGAACGAGTGATCGAAGGGGAACAGCGCTGGCAGACCCTGGGATTGGTGTCAAGGGCCGCTGGAAGCTTTCTCTTACTTCTGGTTGTACACACGGTCATCGAGAGTTTGGAGCCTGACACATTCATCGAGGTAGTTCGCATCATCTCAGCTCGAAAAGCTACTTCGGAGGAGAGAAAAAGCTATGAAGACGACAATGGTTAGCTATACATTAGAGACGCTTCCGCCCTTGACCGACGGGCAGAAGTCAAAATTGCGTGCGCTCGCAGCGCGACCGGACAATGATATCGATTTCAGCGATGCCCCCGAACTGACGGCGGAACATTGGAAGAAGGGAATACGCGGCCGCTTCTATCGTCCGGTGAAACGGCAAATTACCGCGAGAGTAGACGCCGATGTGCTGGAGTGGCTGAAGGCGCAGGGCAAAGGCTATCAGTCGCGGATCAATGCCATTCTGCGCCGCGAAATGCTCGCCGCGCTCCGGTCGGCTGCCGCTAAATAGGCGGTCCGTTCACTTGCCCTTCGCCTTGCTTGACTCGCGCCGCGCACGCACCGCGGCAGCCAGTTCGCTCAGCAACCCGCGGGTCTCTGCCCAGTCAATGCACCCGTCGGTAATGCTCTGTCCATAGACCAGCGGCTGACCTGGCGCCAGCGTCTGCGTTCCCGCCACCAGATTGCTCTCGATCATCGCGCCCATGATCTTCCGGTTTCCCTCGGCAATCTGCCGCGCCACATCGCGGCAGACGATCCCCTGCCGCCGATAATCCTTGCTGCTGTTGGCGTGCGAAAAGTCGATCATGATACGCGGCTCAATGCCTGACTTTTCCATCTGCGCTACAGTCTTCGCCACACTCTCTTCCGTATAGTTCACCTTCTCGCGGCCGCCGCGCAAAATAATGTGGCAATCGCTATTTCCCGTAGTCGCCAAAATCGCCGATTGTCCATGCTTGGTGTGCCCCAAAAAAGTGTGGGAGTGGGCGGCAGAGAGAATCGCATCAATCGCGATCTGCACATTGCCCGAGGTGCCGTTCTTGAAACCCACCGGGCAGGAGAGGCCGGAGACCAGTTGGCGGTGAACCTGGCTCTCCGTGGTGCGTGCTCCAATGGCGCCCCAACTCACCAGGCCGGCAATGTACTGCGGCGAAATCATGTCCAGAAATTCGGTCCCCGTTGGCACGCCCATCTCTGCCAGGTCCAGCAGCAGCCGCCGCGCCAATCGCAAGCCGTCATTGATCTTGAAAGATTTGTCCAGATAGGGATCGTTGATCAGCCCCTTCCATCCGACAATTGTGCGAGGCTTTTCGAAATAAACCCGCATGACGATCCGCAGATCGGCAGAGAATTCATCAATCGCGCCTTTGAGCAGGCCGGCGTACTCAAGCGCCGCCTTGGTGTCATGAATCGAGCAAGGGCCCACCAGCACCAGCAAGCGCGAATCGTCGCCGCCAAGAATCTCTGTAATCTCCTTGCGTGTATCAAAGATCGTCGCCGAAGCGGCTTCTGTGATCGGCCGTTCCTCCTCAAGAAACACCGGAGGGAGAACGACCTTGATCCATTGAATACGAATGTCTTCCGTGGTACGTAACATGGCTGGCTACCTTATGGCGCTTCCTGATCCGCGGCAAATCCACGGCAAACGACAATCAAATTCACGCCCTAAGTAAAATCTATCAGCCTGGGGCGCAATCAAGCCCCACCCGATGCCCGTCTGAACCAAAATCCAGGCGGTCGCCCGGCGCAAGCGAATTCCGACCGGCCTGCGTCTACAACAATGTCAGCG
The DNA here is from genome assembly GCA_049513195.1 of Occallatibacter sp. Classification (GTDB taxonomy): domain Bacteria; phylum Acidobacteriota; class Terriglobia; order Terriglobales; family Acidobacteriaceae; genus Telmatobacter. The sequence goes on along the minus strand of JBEKWJ010000013.1, from coordinate 50,439 downwards.
TGCAGGTGTGCGACTAGGACATTTTTACTGATCGTGTAAGGTCTGGGTGCCCCACCCTCGCCGCGTCGTTGTTTTTGCGGCTCCGGGGTCCCCGACGACAGGTCTTCGTCGTTGGGGTGGTCTAGGGTGGGATGGTAGCAAGACAACATGCGCGCCCGGACGCTACCCTGTAAGCACGATGATGAAGACCGTGCGACCGGATTGCGGCGCAACTCGAAGACGGCGAAAAAAGGAGCGGCGATGAAAATTGGAAGCTTTGCAAAGTTGTTGCTGATGGCGGCGCCTCTGCTGGCAGGTTGCGGAGATTTCTGGCAGCAGCAATCCGGCAACGGCAGCTTTTCGCTGTCCAATAGCGCCAACATCTCAATAGCGGCTAGTTCGAGCGGCACTTCGACCATTACCGTGACTCCTTTGAACTCATTTACCGGAACAGTTTCGCTGACTTGCGCAATCACCTCCGCGCCTTCGAGCAATAGCAGCCCCACCACATGCGCCCTCTATCCAACTTCAGTTTCGATCACCGACACAACAGCACAAACGGCCACGTTGACGGCTACCTCCGGCACGAGCACGGGGACTTACGATATTGAAGTGACCGGCACTTCGAGCAATCTTTCACCGGTCAACACCACCCTTTGCGTCGAGGTAGGCACAGGCACGTGCACAGCCGCCTCCAGCACCAGCGGCAACTTCTATATCCTGAACGGCCCAACCACAACCTCAGGCAACTCAACGATTAGTGGCTATTACTTGAGTTCCGGCGCGTTAACTGCCATCTCCGGCGGCTCCTCCACAGTGCTAGGCACTGCCCGCGCTGTCGCCATAGCGCCGAATGGCAAATTCCTTTACACGGCTTCAAGCAACGGCACATACCTTTATTCAATCACCAACGGCGTGTTGGGAACCGGCGTTCAAGTTACTCAAAATCAGGCTTATGCTCTGCAGGTCGATACGACCGATTCCTGGTTAGTCGAAGCCATTCCAGTAAGCGGCGAAGCGACGTTTAACGCGCTCCCCATCAATAGCACAACCGGGGCGAGCGCCGGAACGGGCTCACCGGCATCTTATTCAGTTTCAAACGCTGAAATGCAAACGGGTCAAATGGTCATTTCGCGGGATGATAAATACATTTTCGTGGCCCTCGGGGCTGGCGGCACAATCGTGGTTCCATTCAATTCGAGCCCAGCTACGGGAACCAGCCCATTCGGCACAGCCAAAACAATTCCTGTGGCGAATACCACCACTCCTGGAATTGCGCTCTCAGTAGCAGTAGACCCCAACACAACCCCTCGGCTCTTCTACATCGGCGAGACCTGGGCTGGCTCTTCGAATACGACGGGCGGACTCCGAGCTTTTACCTACGCCTCGTTGGGCGCTTCTTCGCTTGTCCAGGCATCCGGTTCTCCCATCGCCAGCGGCGGACTGTCCCCCCTGTCAATCTTGCCCGATGCCTCCGGCAATTATGTTTATGTCGCCAACGGGACTGGTGCCACCACGGAGGGGAACATCACGGAGTTTTTGGTTACCGGCAGCGGTTCCCCCTATACGATTGCCGCAAGCACCAGCACCAGCGTGGCCACGGGAGCTCTACCAGCTAGCCTGGCCGAAGACTCGACCAGCTCCTACGTCTTCGAAGTAGGCTCGTCCGGCAGCCCCTATTTTGACGCCTACACAATTGGTTCCTCCACCGGTCAGCTGACTTCCCAGGCAACTTCCACCCCCGCTGCTACTTCCATCGCCATCGTTACAGCACAGTAAGTGCACGGGTGAGTGACCAATGAACAGGCGCAGATGAGTGAGGCCATTGCAGAACCACTTGGCCTCGCCCTTTCTCCGCCGATTGCCGGATATCATCCATTGCTCACTGCGCCCCAGCCGTTCAGTGCTATCCTCAAGGTGATCGTCACAGGCCGTGCAAACGCTAGCTTTCATCCCATCTGTCTCATCCGCCTGGTGCTCGAAGGGGCGCTCAAAGGCTCTCGGCCTGCTGTTGTTTTCAGCGTGCCTTCTCGCGTTTTCCCCAGGATGCAGCCGCTTCCACCAGGAGCATCACGACACGGTCTACGTCTCCGCGCGGCAAATGTATCTGCATGATCGCGTGGCCGCCGTCTCCAACCGCGTGGCCGAGGTAGTCAACGGTCAGCCCCTCGAAGTTCTCGAACATGGCCGCCGCTTCCTCAAAGTCAAAACAGAAAAAAACGAAATCGGCTGGATTGAAGAGCGCGCCGTCATCGACAGCAAAGCCTTCCACGCCTTTGATCAGTTGAGCATTCAACACAAAGACGATCCAGTGGTAGCGACCGGCGTTCTCCGCGATGATCTCTATCTCCATCTCACCCCCGGCCGCGACACCGAGCGATTCTATCTGCTCGCCGTCAACGCCAAGGTTGAACTGCTGGAGCGCGCTTCGATCGCCAAGGTGGCGCCCGGCTCAGCTCCGGCCATCAAGCTCTCAGCCCCCAAGCCTGCCACCGCGCCAAAAACTTCCGCGCCCGCCTCCAAAACTCCAGCCAAAACGCCAGCCAAAACGCCCAATAAAACTCCCTCCGCGCCGCCAGCCGAAAACATTCCCGGCCTGCCCCCCACCGAGCCTCCGCTCATGGAAGACTGGTGGCTCGTGCGCGACACCCAGGGCCACGTCGGATGGATGCTCGCGGGCCGTTTGGATGTGGATGTGCCCGATGAGATCGCCACCTATGCCGAGGGCCAGCGCTACGTCGGCGCCTACGTCTTCGGCAAAATCTTCGATCCGGAATCCGCCATCCCCGACCACCAGGTTCCGCAGTACGTGACCGTGCTCGCGCCACCCAAAGCGGGCCTCCCCTTCGACTTCGATCAGGTCCGCGTCTTCACCTGGAGCATCCGCCATCATCGCTATGAAACGGCCTTCCGGCTCCATCCCATCCAGGGTTATCTGCCGGTGCGCGTCATCCCTGCCACCGCCGGCAAAGCCCCCGTCTTCAACTTCCAGATCGCGAGCGGAGACAACCTCACCACCGATCCCGCCACCGGCATGACCCGCCCGGTCACTCCGCGCACCATTACCTATGAAATGGACGACACCCGCGCCAAGCGAATCGGCTCTGACCTCGGACCCATTCCCGTCAGTCACCTGCCAGAGTCTCAGCCCAAGTCCGCCAAGCCCGCCAAAAAAAATCACCGTTAAATCCACTCCAGCAATCCTTTTGGCACGCAGTTTCTATCTCCAGACAACTTATTGGTCGTCAGCTTTCGGCGTGTTAATTTGAAAGGGTATTGATCAAAGAGGAGGATTCATGAGTCTCCTGGCAGAATTGGATGTATGGATTAAAAAGAAGCGTTTGGCAATTGTCATCTCAATCGGCGGAATGAATATAGCCATAATTTCGGCCCTTTCTGCCTTTCAGTCCGTCTTGTTTTTGCAGCCGGAAACTGTGCATCGGCTCGTGACCCTGGTTCTGGTCTTCGATCTGGTAGTCGTGGTCGTTGTTTGTTATTACGCCTTTGTCAAACGCAGAGCAGGCGGCGTGATTGCGGAACCGAAACCCCTCAGTCAATTGTGCTATCAGGTTGAGCCCTCCCGGGAAAGTGATGTCCGGTGGGCCGCGGAGTTAGCTCTTCAGGTGTATCAAGGTTATGATGCCATCCCCGAAAAAGTGATGCTCAACTGGTTTCAGGCTAATCCCAATGGCTTTTCCGTGGTGAAAAGAGGCGACGGCGTCAAAGTGGGCAATCTCGACTTACTCGCTCTGAAGCCAAATACTCTGCGCGATTTCATAGGCGGCGAGTTATTGGAGAAAGAAATACTGGGTGATTGTCTATACGGTCCCGATGAGACAGCAAGCGTGCGCAATGTTTATGTTGAGAGCCTCGTCGTCCCGCGCCATCTATTCAAAGACGACACTTCGAACAGTGCCGCCCTGCACGCGATAATCGCCAGCCTCTCCGCCTGCATTCTGAAATTGTGCGAGAAAGATATTGCGGAAAAAGGCGAGATCAAAGTCTATGCGCTCTCCGCAAATCCAGTGGTTACCAAGCACCTCGTAGAGATGGGCTCCCAGATCGTAAGCCACAGGGATAAGAGAAGAGATGGCCACGACCTCTATTGCATCGATTTCAAATCGCTCGAGTCGCAACTGAAAATCTACGCAGATCGCAGAAGTTAGAGCATTTTCATGGATAGGGTAAGGTCTGGGTGCCCCATCATCCCCGACGTCGCAACTCCAACTCCACCACCCGCATCATCTCCGCCTCGGGCGCTGGCTTGGCGGTCCAGATTTCAAACTGCCGCGCGCCTTGCTGAACAAACATTTCCAACCCTGTCACTACGTGAATGCCGCGCGACTTGGCCAGCTTCAGCAGAGGCGTCTCTAGCGGGTTATAGACCATGTCGAAGACCAGGCTGGCATTCAGCTCGTTCGCTTCAATGGGAAGCGATTGTTTGTTGCCCGCCATGCCGCAAGGGGTGGCGTTGATCAGCACGTCGAACTTGCTCTTGGCGAACACTTCATGCTTGAGCGCCTTGGCCTTCGATTCCCTGGCCAGCGCCACGGCGTTCTCATGTGTGCGATTGACAATGAAGACCTCCGCGCCCTGCGCAACCAGGCCAAAGACAGCCGCCCGCGCCGCGCCGCCCGCGCCCAATACAACAATGCGCGCGCCCGGCAGTTTGAGCCGCTTTTCCAGCGGGCGAACCACCCCGGCCACGTCCGTATTAAAGCCGACAATTGCGCCGTCTCCACCGACACGCAGAGTATTGCAGGCGCCAATCTTGGCCGTGAGCGGGTCCATCTTCGCCAAATGCGGCAGAACCTCTTCTTTCAGCGGCATCGTCACCGCCACGCCCGCCAGAGGCAACTCACGCACCATCGTCAGCAGGTCCGTGACCGTGCGGACTTTGAGCGGCAGCAGCACGGCATTGAATCCGTCCCGACGGAAGGCCGTGTTCTGCATCAACGGCGAAAGCGAATGGCCAATGGGATTACCGGCCACGCCGAAGATGCGCGTCGCATGATCAATCTGATCCACCCGGTAAAGCTCGCGCAGCGTGCGTGCGGTTACTTGGCCGGGGGCCGTCTCGGAGCCGTTGGCGTACGAGGCGAAAGTGAACGCCGCCCCTGCCCGCGGTCCCAGCACGCGGCTCACCAGCCCCTCCTCGCCCATCGCGATTCCCACCACATGCGCTGACAACGACCGCTCGGCAATGAGTTTCAGAACAGTCAAGTTGTCGGTCAGCACCTTGGCCGTTGAAACCACCTTGACATACTCCGGATGGAAGGCCTCGATACGCTCCGCCGCTTTTTCCAGACCATCCAGTTTCTTGGTCCGCGAAAAGTCGTGAGTGCTCATCATCAGCGCTGCGCCCGCGGTCCGCAATTGCGTTCGCAGTTGGTCCAGTCGCTTGGGCGCAGCCTCTTCTGCCGACTCGACTTCAAGATCGACAATCTGGCAACCCGCCTCTGCGGCGGCCAACAGCACATCAAGCTCCTCTTTCAATGAGCCCTCAAACTGCCCGCCAAACTCCTTGCGCCGGCAGGTGGCAATAGCCGTCGCCTCGCGATGCGCAGCAAGGAAAACCTTCACCTTCGGCAGTACCAGGGCCGGTTTCGTCAGCGAGTCCAGCCGCAACTCAAGAAACTTCGAATCCGCCAGCGCCGCCTCCGCGCGCTCCATCATTTCCACCGCCGACCCGGCCTGTATGGCTACACACACCTTATCAACCCGAAGGCGAGGTAGCGGTGGCATGGGCGCGGATTGGGGTAAACTTGAGACGGAATTAGACATGGGTGTCAATTGGGCATCTTATAGCGCTTTGCTCATGGATGCAACTGCATTGTCTGCGAGCCTGGCCAAAATGCATCTGAGTGGTTACAGAAAATTACATCCCCCGGGCGCACAATGATCTTGGATGCAAAGAAACTTCAATTTGGATGTGGGCGGCACCGTTACTGATTCGCCAACAGTAAGCCGAGCAGTGAGTAACCAGAAAGGCACTCCCCCCACCCCCCCTACCACCGGTGGAGGCGATTTCTGAACCCCTTCGCCTTTCTTAAATAGCTTGAAATCTGTTGGTTACAAGTTTTTCTACAAGCGGATCGGTAGCCGCAAACCTCTATTCCTGCCCCGATTTTGGCCTGAAATGCCGCAATTCTGCGCGAATTCGGCTCAAAAAGGGCACTTTTTAGCTCGGAGATACTCATGCCGGAAGGGCAACTTTGGAGACGTTCAATCCGGTCAGCTTTGCCAGGTTTTGTCCTTCGACGTGCAAAGCTGCTCCAGAATGCATTGCTCGCATTTGGGTTTGCGGGCCAGGCAGATTTGACGGCCGTGGTGGATGATTTGGTGCGAGAAGTCGATCCAGCGGCTTTGCGGAAGGATGCGCATCAACTCCTGCTCAACCTTTTGCGGCGTGTCGCCTTTGGCCAGACCGAGGCGGCGAGCGATGCGGAAGACGTGCGTGTCGACCACGATCCCTTCGGCTTTATGGAAGGCGACGCCGAGAACCACATTGGCCGTTTTGCGGGCCGCGCCAGGGAGGGTAATCAACTCGGCAAGCGTCTGCGGAACTTGACCGTTGAAGTCGGCGACGATCTTGCGGGCCGCGCCTTGAATCGACTTGGCCTTGTTGTGATAGAAGCCAGTGGTGCGAATGAGGGCTTCTAACTGCGGCAGCGAAGCCTTGGCCATTTTTTGCGGGGTAGGGAAGCGGCGGATTAACTCTGGAGTGACCAGATTCACGCGCACATCAGTACACTGCGCGGAGAGAATTGTAGCTACCAGCAATTCCCAAGGTGAGTTATGGATAAGCGCGCATTCGGCTTTGGGATAGGCTTCGTCGAGAGCCGCGAGGATCGCAGCAATGCGGTCGGGCGCGAGAGGACCGCGGGGCGCCCGGGATTGTTTTTTCATGGCGGGTTTGCGGGTTGGCTTTGCCTGTGACATCGCTCCCTCCGACGGAAAATCTAACAAAAAGCGGCCGAAATCACGATCCAAGCGAGCAGCCGTGCGCGTTTGCCCTGCGACTTCAATAAGGCCACAGCTTGCTTATCGAAGCTGACAAACTCGCTCGCGAGAGCTAAGCAGGCTTTGGCTTCTGCCGAAGAAATCCGAAAGGTATCTGGGTGAACACAAACAACGCGAGTGCATAGGGCCAGACAAGAACCTTGTGAATCACGAGTAACACACACACGAAATATGGAACGAATAATATTGGAAATGAGTACCATCTCGATATGCCAGTGTCTTGCATGCGACTCTTCAGACAGTCACTCCATTCCATTAATACAAAGAATGCGATCATAAAAGTGATGAATTCAAAAGAATCTTTGCCCAAATGTAGACTGAGCGCGAAGCAGCCACCAAATAAGAGCGCGCATGCCAGCAGATGAATCAGATACGCGTTCCTTCCTATCGGTTCGGTCCGACCAAACATGAAGATTTTCATTCCGTGTCTCCACAACTCGGCTACGAAATTCGTCCCATGCGCGCGTCGGGCAACCCCATCCGACGCTTGACGGCCAGAATCTCATCGATCTTGCCGTCGGGGATGAAGTTGAGTGGTTTGCCGATATGCTGGGCGATCAAATAGGTCTTGCAATAGGTCTCGAAGGTCTCTACCAGCCACTCGGCGTGCGTAACAGTGTCAGACCAGCAGACGATGCCGTGATTGCTGAGCAGGATAGTATTGTGATCCTGAACAAAGGGCAGCACAGTCTCCGCAAAGGCCTGCGTGCCGGGGGTTTCATAGGGCGCCACGGCGGCCGGGCCAATCGAAGTTTCGTATTCAGAGATCAGCCCGATGGGCGGCGTGGAGCCGGTCATGGCGAAGGCGGTGGCATGAGGCGGATGGCAGTGAACGATAGCGCGGGCCGCGTGGTTGGCCTTGTAGATGACCAGATGCAACAGCAACTCGCTGGTCCTCATGCGGTCGCCGGCCAGGATATTGCCGTCCAGATCGGAGAGGCAGATGTCGGCCGGAGCCATGTCGCGTTTGCTCATCATGGTCGGCGTGCAGAGCAAATACCGATCGCCGAGCCGAACGCTGATATTGCCGCCGTTGCCGTCAACATATTGGCGTTCCCATAGCTTGCGGCCCACCAGAATAATCTCGTCGCGCAAGGCCTCAGCTTCGAAAAGAAGAGCAGTTTCAATGGGGGAGTTTTCACCAAATGGCGGAGCGCATAGCCTCTCCTCCACTGCCCTGTCCTGCTCTGCAAGCGCACTCCGGCTCTGCTCCATGGATGACCTCTCGTGTGAACTGCTTGAGCGGCCCGCGGCAAGCGCCAGCCTTCGCTCAGATTATATATAGTGGCATGCCGGCAATTGCTCGGTGACTTCTATCACGGATGAGCGAATTAACCAAAGGAAATGCGCGCCCAAGAGAAAAAGGGCTATAATCGGATGCTAATTCACAAGCTTTTCACTTTGCTCCACGAAGCCTTTAGGCGAAGGGATTCAAGGTTCGCAGCGCGACTGGTTTTTCGCTGCAAACAATCGGAGTACAAGGAGATTTGAAATGAGCAGTAACACGCGCAGGGGTTTGGTACGCCATCTTGCCGTCCTGGTGGCGGCGCTCTTATTGACCGCCGGACTCGGCGCCCAGGCCACTGTCGCGCCCGCCGCGCCGAGCCCGGAATGGAAGACTTACAGTTATGCGGCGGATGGATTCAGCGCTTCATTTCCTTCTGAACCCTCCCTGCAAAAGAACAACGTTCCCACTGCGAAAGGGAGCTTCGAGTTGCGCGCGTACCTGGCCATCGATGGGGAAGCGGCGGTATTTGCGGGAGTGTGCGATTACGGATCGGCGGTTGCGGACAGGACTCCGGACGAAGCGCTGGACGGCGCTCAACAGGGGGCCATTGACAACGTCAAGGCTCACCTCGTCCGAGGAAGGAAAATCACGCTAGGCGTCTATCCTGGGCGGGAGTTCGAGGCGGAGAACGACACGATGCACTTTACGGCCCGCGTTTATCTGGTTGGCACCACACTTTACCAGACTCTAATTGCCGCGCCTCTGGCGAAACCCTATGCCGGCGTGCCGCGCTTTCTCGACTCATTCCAGTTGATCGCGCGCGTCAAGAATTAGCGAGCGTCAACCTTCCGCGCCCGGGCTGGCCGGGGTCACTGCCAAAATCCTGCAGCGGTGTTTGCCTGCCGCGCTCCATGACAGTGCCATCTCGCTCTCCACGTATGCGCAATCGCCGGCTTCGAGAGACTCGTGCAACCCGCCTGCATCCAGCTGCAGCTTGCCTTCGAGCACGTAGACTAAACCGTTCGCTTCAAAGCTCGACTCCGTAGAGGAGGAAGATCCGCCGACGGGAAACTCGATCATCTGCGCCACCAGCCGGGCTCCCTTCGTCATCGCGTTCAGCGGAGTTGTCTTTACTGACTCCAGCCCACGGCTGTTGCCCTGCAGATGCGCCTTGCGGGTGATGGAGAGTGTGTGTTTGGCCGGCTCAGAGAAAAAGTAACTCATGCCCACGCCGTAGACCCGGCTGATGGTGGCCAGCGTGGGCAGCGTCGGAGTCATGCGGTCTGTCTCAAGTTTGGAGAGTAGCGCCGTCGAAAGCTTGGTCTCAGCCGCCAGCCGCGCCAGAGTTAGCCGCTTCTGGGTGCGCAGCGAGCGCAGTTTCGTCCCGATACAGTAAGGTTCAAGAGACCACTGGGCATAGGAGACAGCTTTGGGCATGGCAAATTCCTCTCGATCATTGTGGCAGTTCCGAGATTTCCTTTTTCTGAGGAATTGCTGAAGTTTTTCTGAACTCTTTTCGCCCTTCGTAACGCGTCTATGGTTACTTTGCACATCAAAAAAAATAGATGAAGTTGGATATAGTTCTCCCGCGGCGTTTCCAAAGCAGATAATCTATGAGATGCAGAAAATCCTGGGCGGACCTTAGCGCAGAGATTCGCTGGAAGTCTTGCTTTCTTATCCGTTACCGGGGTTGTTGGGCACGCAGATTCCAGCGACGACTGTTGGCAGTTGCCATTCTCTTGGCCAAAAGGGTGGAGAGCGGCAAGCCTTTTGCCCTGATTCGAGGAAATGCGTTGTTTGCCAAGATAGAGCCGCATGCAATTTTGCAGGATGCTCAGGACGATTCGTCCACAGCGACGAATCTTGGCCGCCGGCAGGGAGACCGTGGCTCCCCGGAGGTAAGTCTTGGCCGCCGGCGCGGAGATAACGGGTCAACAACCGCAGTCCTTGGTCGACGGGGTCGAGCGCAGGCATGTTCATTTGCCGGGATGCGGCTAGAGGCGGATGGGACGCTCTGGCGTGGCGAAGAGGTGGTTCATCTGCCTCCCCGGGAGTTGGCGGCGCTGCGGTTGCTGCTGGCCAACCACGGCAAAGTTGTTTCGCCTTTGCAGCTCAAGCAGGCGCTTTGGGGCGACGTGCATGTCACGGCAGATAGTGTACCGAAGTGCCTCTCGTCACTGCGCGCGCTGCTGGGGCCAGAAGCTGGTATCCAGACGGTCTACAAACGTGGCTACCGCTTTTCAGCCGAAGTGCTGCAGCAGAGCGCCGCGCCGGCCCGGGTGCTGCCACGCCTGGCCATCCTGCCCTTCGCCACTCTGCAAATGGTTCCCAGGCATCTAGGGCAGGCAATTGCCGAGGAGACGATTGGCCGGCTTTCGAATGAGCCCTGTCCAACTCTTTCTGTGCTTGCCCGGGATTCAGTCTTCACGCTCGTGGGCCGGGGATTCACAGCGCAGCAGATAGGCGAGACGCTTAAAGCCGACCTGGTGCTGACTGGAACTTTGTGTGCACTCAGTTCGCAATTCCGGCTGCGGGCAGAGATGATTCGCGTGGAGGATGGAGCACAAATCTGGGTTGAAGATATGCTGGTCGACCAGAGTCGGGTGGCGGGCCTGGAATCGGAGTTGGTGCACAGGTTGGCTTATCGCCTTGGCGTACGAAACAGCCCCTTGCCGGACAAGCCGGAGAGCGGCACCCTTTCCATCTCTGCCGCAACTGAGTTCGGGGATGAGCAAATCAGCAGCACCCAGCGCCGCGAGGCGTACGACATTTTCCTGCGCGGACGCCACGAGTGGCAATCGCTTCATCGCCATCGAATGCAGGACGGTTTGCAGCAACTATTGCGGGCCATTGAAGTCGATCCCTCGTTGATCTCGGCCAAGGTGGATCTAGCGCACCTGTGCGTCACCCAGAGCTTCTACGGCTTCATGTCTCCGGCTGTTGCCGCCGAGCACGTGCACCGCACCGCGGATTCTATTGATGATCTTCCCCTCCAGGCAGAAGCCATCCTTCCGGCGCTGGGTTGGGTTAACTTTCATTTTGACCACGATCTGCCGGCGGCACTCAAGGCCTTCTCGCTGAGCGCATTTATGCCTCATGGTCCCTTCACAACCCGCATCCGCGTCATGTTCGCCCTCAGTCGGCACCGCTTTGATGAAGCTATCGCGCTCTTGCGCGCGGCCATCCAACTGGACCCCTATTCGCCCTGGCTGCATGACCGCCTGGCCTGGACCTTCCATCTAAGTGGACAGGCTGCCGAAAGCGTGCGTCAAATTCAGATTGCTCTCAGGCTCTTTCCTGAACATGAATTCACCAATTTTTATGGCGCGCTGATTCTCGCTTTCAACGAAGAGGCGGCGCGCGCGACGCAACTTGCCGAGACTCTCACGCAGCGAGTTCCTTTTTTCGACCTGGCGACCGTCGCTCATGCCTACGCTCTGGCCTGCGCAGGACGCAAAGACGAAGCGCGCACCATTCTCGAACGGTTGCAATGGCTCAGCCGCGAACGCTTCCTTCTCACTTCGTTCACGCCTGCCATCCATGTCGCGCTTGGTGAGCTGGATGCAGCGATTGAAGAGCTTGAGAATGCCAATCAGGCTCGCTGCCCCTGGTTCTTCCAGATGCTGGCCGATCCACGTCTCAAGCCCCTGCGCGAACGGCCTGAGTTCAAGAAGATGCAAACCATCCTCACCGCGATGGAGGCCGAGGCGGCCGAGGACGCAGGATTGCGAGTCTGACGCCTTGAGAATCGTTGGCAGGTTATAGAGAACAAGCTCCGAGTCTGGATATTTCAAGATATTTGCCTTGACAATCCATTTGCAATTTGCAAGAATCCTCTCGCTTCGCATTTTCCCTGCAACCAAGCTCGAATTGAAGAGGTTCACTTTGACTGCAAGCCAACGCAGAGCCAGACATTCTTGCCGCTTCAGGACTATCGTCCTTTCGATATTTGTAGCAACGCTCTCAGGCTGTGCCATTTCGCCGCTTGCGAGCCGTACAGCGGAGTTCTCATCCGCCGCTACCGCAACCATCGCCCAGACCACCAATGCTTATCAGCTTGTCAACCAAACCTACGCAGACGCCCAGATGGCTATGCTGGTGGCTCGCTACGACACAGCAGGTTTCGATGCCGATAAGATCAAGCCATATCTTCCCGCGAAAGATCTTGAGGTCCGCACCAAGGTCCTCAATGGTCTTCAGCAGTATGCCGCCTTGCTTGCCGAGGTGAGCGGCAACCAGCCAATTTCAGACTTTGAAACCCAGGCCAAGGCGGCCGGTGGCTCGCTCGTCCAGCTTCAGCAGGATGACTTCAACGGCTTCAAGATCAGCAGCACGGATCAGAATATTGCCGTTACTGCAATGGTTGCGATCGGCGGCGTCCTTATCGAACATGAGCGCGAGCGTGCCCTGCCCGGCATTCTCGACAAGATGAACAAGCCCATCCAGGACATCTGCAAAGTGCTCGAGGCCGACATTGGCACTACCGATACCCCCGGTCTCGCAGACGCGCTTCACCGCAGTTACGACAAGCAGATCGAGGCTCAGAAGGAATACATTCATAACAACGCCGCATCCATGAGTGCCGATCAGAAGCGCACCGAGATCGAAGCTCTGCCCAGGCTGGTGATCGCGCAGCGGCAATCCGATCAGACCCTTGCCAAAACCTCCAAGTCGATCGCTGCCCTTGCCGCAGCCCACGCCGCGCTCACCGCAACCAAAACCGAAAAGGACTCGCCTGCATTCAAGCTCAAAATCACTGAGCTTGTGCAGAATGCGCAGGCAATCAGCGGCTTCTACACTTCGCTCAGCACCACAAAATAACGGAGATCATGCCCATGCCCACGAATCCTCCCGCAACTCCGCCCGCGGGCGCAGCCGATCCAAAGCAGGCTGCCTTCGCTGCACTCAAGGCCGTCTTGAACACGGCAAGTATCGCCATGAACAACAAGGCCAATACGCCGGCAGCTCAAGCCGCGGCCCGTGACCTGTGGGATGAGACGAACGACCAGCTCGATGCGCTTGATCAGGCGGTCTTCACTGGCAATACCGTACAACTGCAGGCAGGAGCGGCTGCGATGACCCCGGCAATGACCCAGCTCAAAGCCTTGCAGGCAAAGCTTAAGGCGCTCGGCGATAATCTCAAAGAAGCGGCGACGATCATCGCCGGCATCGACAAGGCCGTCGGAGAACTTGGAGCACTGGGCATCATCTAGCCTGAAAATCGCGCCGGGGCCGCGTGGCGATCGAGGGTGCGCGACACTCGCTGCCACACCGGCAGTTACTTCCGAATCAGCATCCGGGACGATCTTCGTTCAAGTGCAGTGGTCAGACCACTCCAAATATCGTAAGATAATCTCATGTACAAAATCATCGAAGCTCGCAATGCCGGGCTCAATATCAAGCAGTTTGTGATTGCAGCGCCGCGAATCGCGCGCAAACACAAACCGGGACAGTTCATCATTCTCCGCCTTCATGACCAGGGCGAGCGCATTCCGCTCACCATCAAATCCTCTGATCCAGTGGCCGGCACAGTCACCATCGTGGTGCAGGCCATCGGCAAAACCACATCGTTGCTCAACTGCCTCGAGACGGGCGACTCGATTCTGGATATCGTTGGCCCACTGGGTGCGCCGTCGGAGATCGAGAACTACGGCACGGCTGTGATTCTTGCCGGCAGCGTAGGCACGGCCATGGCTCTGCCCACCGCCAATGCGCTCAAGCAGGCGGGCAATCACGTCGTCTTTATCGAAGGCGCGCGCAACACCGAGATGGTGGTCTTTGAAGATGAGGTGCGCTCGGCGAGCAACGAGACTTACATCATGACCGACGACGGCAGCTACGGCGAGCAGGGCCTCGTGACAAAAAAGCTCAACGAGCTGATCGCAGCCGGACGCAAGATCGACTTTGTGCTTGCTGTGGGGCCTGTGCCGATGATGAGGGCAGTCGCGCAGGTGACGACTCCTTTGGGAATCAAGACCATGGTCAGCCTGAACTCGATCATGGTGGACGGCACGGGCATGTGCGGCGGCTGCCGTGTGCTGCTCGGCAACACCAGCAAATTCGCCTGCGTGGATGGGCCGGAATTCGATGCTTCTAAAGTTAATTTTGAGGTGTTAATGCAGCGCAACGCCATGTATCGCGAAAAGGAGTGCGAGTCTCTCAAGCGCTTCCAGGAAAACAAGGAACAGAATGTGGCCGAGCTTCGTGCGGAGTTAGCGGCGGGGGAGACTCACTATGTCTGAAAAAAATGTTCTTGCCCTTAAAGACCGCATGAAGATTGCGCGCACTCATATGCCGGAGCTCGACGCCGCCGTGCGCAGCCGCAACTTCGAGGAAGTGAATCTGGGCCTGAATGTGCTCGATGCCGTGACCGAGGCGACGCGCTGCATTGAATGCGCCAAGCCGGGCTGCGTCGTCGATTGCCCGGTAGGCGTGCAGATCAAAGAGATTGTGGCGTTGATTCACGCAGGCGACTATCTGGCCGCGGCGGCCAAACTGCGCGAAGACAATGCGCTGCCCGCCATCACCGGCCGCGTCTGCCCGCAAGAGAATCAATGCGAGGGCGGATGCGTGCTGGGCAAGAAAGGCGCGCCTGTGGCCATCGGCAACCTGGAGCGCTTTGTAGCCGACTTCGAGCGCACCAGCGGACAGCTTGGACTGCCTGCCAATGCGCCCGCGACCGGCAAAAGCGTGGCCATCGTCGGCAGTGGGCCCGCCGGTTTGAGCGCTGCCGGAGACCTGATTCAGAAGGGCCATCGGGTGCGCGTCTTCGAGGCGTTGCATGAGTTGGGCGGCGTGCTGGTCTACGGCATCCCGGAGTTTCGTCTGCCCAAATCCATCGTGAAAGGCGAGGTAGACAACCTGCGCCGCATGGGCGTCGAGTTTGAAACCAACGTGGTCGTCGGCAAGAGCGTCACCGTAGACGAGTTGATGAACGAAGAACACTACGACGCGATTTTTGTGGCCACTGGCGCTGGGTTGCCGGTCTTTCTCAACGTCCCCGGCGAGCACTTCAATGGAGTCTACTCGGCCAACGAATTTCTCACTCGCATCAACCTCATGCGCGCCTATCAATTTCCTGAATTCGATGAGCCGGTCTACGACTGCCGCGATCGCAACGTGATTGTTGTGGGCGGCGGCAACACCGCCATGGACGCGGTACGCACGGCACGGCGGTTGGGCGCGCGGACGGCGACGCTTGTCTATCGCCGCTCCGATGCAGAGATGCCGGCTCGCGCCGAAGAGGTGAAGCACGCACGCCAGGAAGGCATCGAATTCCAGATGCTGACCAATCCGGTTGAGTTCCTGGGTGATGAAAAAGGCTGGCTCACCGGCGCGCGCTGTGTGCGCATGGAGCTGTCCGAGCCGGACGAAAGCGGACGGCGCAGGCCAGTGGTCATCAAAGGTTCTGAATTTATTTTGCCCGCGGATGTCGTCATCATCGGCGTCGGCACCACAGCCAATCCGCTGATCCAGAGCACTACTCCGGATCTTGCCACCAACAAATGGAATTACATTGTGGCCGACGAAGAGTCCATGCGCACATCGAAGCCCGGCGTCTTCGCCGGCGGAGACATTGTCACCGGCGGCGCTACAGTGATTCTGGCCATGGGCGCCGGCCGCAAAGCCGCTGCGTCCATCCACGAATATCTGACCACAAGTATCTGGTAGCGGGCGGTTGGCCCATATCTGACATTGATCATGAATGGTTCACATCTCGATTCTGAGATGTGGGAGACGACGAACCCTAATCCGGCATTCTGCCGCGCAGGCGAGAATGCTATGACTACCGCGCTATCATTGCGTTAACCCTTGCACCGACGTAATTCCAATGAAAAGGCCCGCGCAAGTCAAATACATCGCTCCCGCTGTCCACGCATTCGTGTTTCTCGCCATGTGGGCTCTTTACGCAGGCTCCGGCCGGCCTCTGATGAATGGCCCCTCCGGAGTGCCATTCGCCATACTTCTGGTCGCGGACCTGCCTTTTTCTTTATTTGCCTTCGGCATCGCCTTCACCAGCCAAGCGAAAGCAGGGCTGGCCTTCGGGGTGTGGGCCGTAGTGGGAACCCTCTGGTGGTACCTGCTTGGTCGCGGTATAGACGCGTCGATTCGCCGCATCCGGCGAACATCCGCCAGCAACCAGCCCAAATCCGACCACTAAAAAATGAGCGGCAAGTCGGGAGACGACGAACCCCAACCCGCCGCTTCAAATCTCGATGGTCCGCGAGACAACAAACCTCAAGCGGTGACCTGGCTCTAGGCAAGGGAGCCTCTGCGAGCGATAAGCGAGCGTCTGGCCCCACCGCAGGTGGCAGGTGGTTTGCAGATTATTTCGCGAATCCTGCTAGCCTCAAACATGGGCTTGCCCTAACCGGCAGAGCTTTGGAGGGTCTCCGGGAGCCCGACCCCACCCCCCTACCCTATAGGAGTCGTTCTTGAGACCCATTGAGCGATTGTAACTTGCACAAAATAAATGATTTGTGTTTTTTCATGTCACCGAATCGGGGACTCAAAAGCTCGGATTTTGCCCACTTTTTGGCAGAAAAAGGCACCGTTTTGGCCCAAAAAGGTCGCTTTTTCACCGGTTTGCATCACAATTCTCCCATGAAAATTACACGAAAACAGTGTACACTATTCTCGTATGAAGAACATCACCTTGACCGCCGACGAGGATTTGATCGAGCGGGCGCGCCTGATCGCGCGCCAGCAGCGCCGAACCCTGAACGAAGCCTTCCGGGAATGGCTTGTGCAGTTCTCTCAGAGTGCGGGAGACGCTCAAGGTTTCGATGCGCTCATGAGCCACCTGCAAAACGTCGATGCAGGACGGCACTTCAGCAGGGACGAACTGAATGAGCGATAGATTTTTTCTGGATACGAATATCTTTGTCTATTCGTTCGATCAAAGCTCGCACGAAAAATCTCAAAAATCCGCGCAACTTATTCGCGAGGCACTCACGACGCACAAGGGCATCATCAGCTATCAGGTTGTTCAGGAATTCTTCAATGTGGCACTGAGACGGTTCTCTCAGCCCATGAAGGCGGCCGACTGCGAGCAATATCTGGGCACCGTCTTCCGCCCGCTGCTCGGCGTACATTCCTCACCGGCACTGTATGCCGAGGGGCTGAATCTCCACGCGCACGGCGGGCTTTCGTGGTACGACGCGTTGATCGTCGCGGCTGCAATGCAGGCGCAGTGTGATCTTCTTTATACGGAGGATCTCCAGCATGGTCAGCGCTTCGGAAATCTCCAGATCAGAAATCCATTCCTCTGAATTCGAACACGCCTCGGATCAGATTCTTCTATCTGAATCAAATTCGCTGTCCGTATAAAAAAGTGGGCGGCAAAGGTTGCCCCTTGCCGCCGCCCGTCCCTGGGTTGTCTTGAAGTTGCTGCAATCTTGCGGTGATACTAACTTGGGTTTACTGCAATAGCTTGGTAACTTCCTGCTCCACACTGTTAGCTTGCGCTAAGGCGGCGATTCCGGTCTGGCTCAGAATCTCATACTTCGACATATTTGAGGTTGCCGAAGCGTAATCGGTTGCCTGAATCGCGTTTTGTGCGGACACTACATTCTCCTGCTGGGTACTCATTACCTGGCTGATGGAGTTGAGGGTGTTGATCTGCGCGCCGATGTAGCCGTCCTGCGCAGCCACGTCGCTGATGGCCAGGTTGAGTTCGTTCAGCGCGGTCTCCGCATCGGTTTGGTTCAACAGATCGGTCGCGGAGACCGATTCGCCAGCTCCGTCCGAGTAGCTGATGGTTGCCACTCCGCCTAAGCCGCTGCCGTCGGAAACCATCTGCGCCACGCCGGCCGCAGTATTGCTCTGTCCGCTCGAGGAGTCGTAGATGGCGGTGCCGGAGGCGATGGTGCCACTCGATAGCCCAGTGTTATAAGCGTTAGCGCCTTTGTAGCTCAGAGCCGCAGTGTTCGTGCTGTCTACAATGCTCGTGCCTGCGTCCTCAATCACGCCAGAAGTACCAAAGGTGTCGGAGGTCAGTGTCAGTCGCTCAAAGGTGCCGTTGCCGGTGGGAGTCAGCGTGGCCGTGACGCCGTAGGGATGGTTGTTGGTGGGGCCATTGATTTTGGCAACCATGTCGGAAACCGTCGATCCGGAGGCGATGGATATGCTCTCCGCCATCGCGGTTGGGCCGCTTCCCAACGTGTAGGTGATGGTCCCAGAGACCTGGTCGTTGGGGTTGGCAAACGAACCCAGTGAGGACTGAGAGGCCAGGTTGTTGAAGTCGTCATTCAGTGAGTTTGCGACGACGCCGATGGCAATGGAATTATCAAGGTTGGACTTCAACACCAGGCTTGATCCGGATTGCGTCGCTCCGATATTCAGGCCGGTCGAACCGGTGCTGCCGTCGATTGCCTGCTCCAGGTCATAGAGCGTCGTACCGGTGATATACACATTGCTGGCCGTGGAAGTTAATGCCTGCGCCGCGGTCGCGCCCATGTTGAAGTTGACGGTATTGCCGTTGGCAGAGAGCGTAATGCTGCCCGTGATGGTATCGCCGGAACTGATTGCTCCGCTGGCAAGAGTCATCGTGGTGGTAGAAGGCGATGCGGGCGCTCCGGGATCGGGAGTACCAGCCAGCGCAACCTCCGTGGCCGTGTCTTTCAAGTTACTCGTGCCGCCCACGACGATGGTAGTGTCGGAAGAGTTGGCCTGCAATATCAGGGCTCCCGTTGTGGCGTTGACCGAGGCGGCTAGCCCAAGGCTGCTCAGGCTGATGGCCGATGCCAGTTGGCCCATGGTGGTTCCGACAGTGCCTGCCCCAGTGCCCATGGTGAAGGTTTGCGTGCCGCCGGCACCGCCGCTGTTGGTCAGAACAATGCTTCCGGTGATTGTATCGCTGGGATTGATCACCCCGCCGGTGCCCACGGTGGCGAATGCATTGGTGGCAGGTGTGGGCGCGCCACCAGCTTGCGAGGTTCCCTGCACGGCGCCAAACTGATCGACCAATGTACTGTTGGTCAGGGTGAGGATGCTGGTGTTGTCGGTCGAAGTGACCACCAAGCCGTTGCTGCCCGGCAGGGCGCTGAGGTCGAGGCCGAGAGTGGTGTTCGCGTACGTGATCGCGTTCGCGAGCCCCTGCATCGTCTCGTCCGCGGCAGTGCTTCCGGTATAGATTTTGTTGGCTGAATCGAGGCTGGCATCGCCGCCCACAATGAAGGTGACTGGGCCGCCGCCATAGACTGTGCCGCCATTACTCACGCTGGCAGTGTTGCTAAGTACAAAAGAGCCGGCAATCGGATCGCTGTAAGCATTCGTCCCGCCGTTGCCGAAGGTGACATTCGCGGCGATATTGGTAGCGCCGAGAGTACCGTTGAGGCCGTTGGTTCCGGTCTCGCTGAGCGTCTCTGTCAAGCCCGTGGTGTTTGCAGTAAGGCCGGTTTTGCCCGGGGTAGCCGATTCCAGGTAGATGCCGCCGGTGGCGCCGTCCTGCGATGCGGTGAGACCGAGATTTGCATAGCCATTGTGCGAGGAATCGCTGCCTTCCGCGTTGATGGCGCTTACCAGACTGCTGAGACTGGTGCCGGTGATGTTGATGGTGCTGCCGCTGCTCGAATAGATATTATTGGCGCTGGAGTTCATCACAAAGGTATCGGTGACGCCGTTGTCGGTGACGATCACATTGCCGGTGACGGCGCCCGCGCCCGTCAGTTTCCCACCATCGGTCAGCGCAATCACGCCGGCGAGGTTTTGCGATGTGTCGGTGCTGCCATTGGGGGGTGTGGTGAAGCTCATCGTCGAGAGATCCGAAAGGCTGCTCGAGTCCACGCCAATGTAGGTCCCGATCGAACCGGTTGTAAAGGTCAAGCCCGTGCCTGTCGAATTCATGCCGGCAGTGATGTGAGTGTTGGCCTTGTCGGCGTTGACGGCGGCCATTAGATCAGTGAGCCCTGAGCCGCCGACGGCAACCTGCGATGATCCAGCGCCCATGCCCGCCGGGCCTCCGGTGCCGCCCATCGTGAACGTCACCTTGTCATCGGGAGCATTGCCTAATCCGTTAGAGAGAACGATGTTGCCGGTCAATGTATCGCCAACGCCCACGATGGTGTTGCCATTGATCTCCGCAACATTGGTCTCCACCTGGGCACCGGTGCTGACCACGGCCGAGGAAGGCTGGGACGGATTGACAGTGCCAGTCATGGCTTCGGCCGTGTCCACCAAGTTGTTCGCGGATTGCGTAAGGGTGCTGGTATTGTTGGTTGACGTGATTGTCAGGTTGCCGCCAGTCAGGTTGGTACTCAGATTGAGGGTCAAGGCGGTGTTGGCGGTGTTGATTGCGGTTTGCAAGCCTGCCAGCGTTTCGTTGGCAATGCCGGTGTAATACGTGTTCGCCGCGACGCCAGTTGCTCCCACCACAAACGTGATTGGCCCGCCGCCTGTGCTGTTTTGCAAAACAATGGAGCCGGTGAGCGGATCGGTGCCCGAACCTGCTGTGTAGCTGACCGATGCGGGAATATTGGTGGCGCCGGCAGCTCCGTTGCTACCGGGGGCAGGAATTGATGCGAAGGTGTTGGTCAAGCCCGTGACGTCAATGGCCAGGCCGGTGGCGCCCGTGATGTCGATGCCGCCCGTGGTCGGGTCGGTCGAGGCAGTGAGGCCAAGCGAGTTGGTGCCCAGCTTGCTGCCGCCGCCTTCATTATTGATTGCGCTCATCAGGCTGGCGAGCGTGTCGCTGGCGGTGGTAATGGTCACGCCAGCGGTAGCGAAAGCCGTGCCGCTCGAGCCCATGACAAAGGTATCCGTATTGCCGCCGCTGGTGACGATCACCGTGCCGGTGAGCGTGGCGTTGCTGCTGGGATAGACTCCGCCATTGGCCAGGGTGATCGAACCGGTGGTCTGAGGGCCGTTTACTCCGGAAGTCAAAGTCGAGACGTTTGTCAGGCCGCTGGATGTCACGTTGATGCTGGTTCCGACTGTGGCCGTTGAGAGTGTCATGCCCGTACCGGCGGCGTTCACAGTCGCGCTGATGCCGCTGTATGGCTGGTCGTCATTGATCGCGGTGATCAGATCGGAGAGGGTGCTCCCGCCAACGGAAACATTCGCCGAGTTCGCTCCGAATCCGGTCGTTGCACCGCCGCCGCCCATGGTGTAGGTCACCTGGTCAGGGCCGTTCACGCCCAAACCGTTTGAGAGGACGATGCTGCCGCTGAGAGTGTCGTCCACCGTGCTGCCGTCCACGCTGGTGGTGATCGCAGACGCGCCGCCTACGCCGATGCCGAGTGATGCCCCAGTGCTGACTGCGGCAACCGAAGGCGTTGAAGCGGTGACTGTGCCAGCCACACCGTCGGCCGTTTGCACGAGAGAGCTGCTCGCCATGCCGATAGAAGTGCCCACGCTGGTGGACGTCAACACGATCTGGCCATTGTTTATCGTGGCGGAGATGTGAGTAGCGGCGGTACTGCTGTTGATCTCGGCTATCAGGCCGTTGACAGTTTTTCCGCCGGTAGTATAGGAGGGACCGCTTACGTTCGCGGCCGAGCCCATCGTGAAGGTGACAGGCGTGGCGGGAGCGGCGGTGCTTCCGTTGGTCAGGACCATGGTGCCGGTGAGTTCGTCGGCGCCTACAAAGCCATTGCCGCCATTCATTGCAATGGTGGTCGATCCATTGGTACCGGACGTGGCGGCAGCGCCCGGCACGTTGTTGATCTGCGTCAGCGCCGGGGTGGCTGTCAAATAAGATGTTCCGACCTGCTCGATCGTGGTGCCTGGGTTATTCGAGGTCATTGTGATGCCCGATGAGCCCACCGTAGTGCTGACCCCAAGATTGGTCTGGATGGATGTTGCCAGGGTTTGCAGCGTACCGCTCCCAACGAAGATTGTGCCGTTGCCGGTATTGCCGGAGGCCATGACGAATGTCACAGGATTGGCGCCGGCGACGGAGTTGTTGGAGAGGACGATGCTGCCGGAGAGCGGCGAGGAACCCGAGTTGGTTCCGCTGATGCCCAATGTGGCCGTGGCATTGGAACCGCTGGCTCCTGGCGAACTCGACGCAAAGGTCAAAGTTGTCTGGTCGACTGAGCCAGTGCCGTTGGTCAGTAGGTTGGCCCCATAGTTTACGCCGCCCGTGGTGACGGTCAATGCTCCACCGTTGCTACCGGTATCGGCCAGAGAGAGGCTCTGTGTTCCATCACCGTTGGTGATCACGGTGGCTGTAACCAATCCAGCGCCGCCTGCACCGCTACCTATACCGTTGGTGATCGCCTTGGCCAGTTGGGTGAGGGTACTGTAAGACGAATTGACGGTGATCGAAGCCGCGATCGTGCTGCCCGCCTTAATGGTCACCGTCTGGCCCTGTGTGAGCAATTCGGTGGCCGGAATTCCATTCGGGTTGAGGACGCCGCTTGTGATCGAGGTACTGGGATTGACGCCAGCCGACAGCAATCCGCCAGTAATCTCGATACCGGTTTGGTTTCCGCCGCCCGTGACGCCAGCCTGTGTCTGCGTGGCGAAGGTAGCCGTCAGCCCAAGGCCCGATGCGTTGATCGCGGCGATCAAGCCATTGGCAGTGTTCGCATAGGTTGAGCCGGTGGCCGCATTCAAGCTGCCTGTGCCGACAGTAATCGAAGTGGTCGCGGTGCTCTCTGTGCCGTTCGCGCCCTTTACAAGATAATTGACTTTGATCACGGTCGTGCCGCCAGCGTTCAGGCTGTCGGTGGCCTGCGCATTGGTGGTGACACCGGTGGCGGCGTTGGTATTTGACAAGTTGATGAAGACATTATTTGCGCCGTCGCTGTATGCCATCACGCCGCCGGAGTCGCCCACGCTGGACTCGGAGAGGGTGCGGATGTTCAGATCGTCGATCGACGAACCCGCCATCGACGAGTCGCCCGTATAGATCGCCACTTCCTGGCCGTTGAAGACCTGCTCCTGGTTGTACGTGGTCGTCTGCCCAATGTTATTGACTTCGGACAAAATCGACTGGTACTCCTGATTGGCGGCGCTCTCCTGAGTGGTATTCAGGGTGCCGTTGGAGGCTTCGGTGGCCAGCGTTATGGCGCGGTCCAGCAGGCTTGTTACCTGCGACAGCGCGCCATCGGCAACCTGGAGCAGGCCCACGCCTTCAGTGGCGTTCGTCTTTGACTGCGTCAGGGCGGTCTGGTTCGCTTCCAGGCCATTGACCAGCGAGAGACCTGCGGCGTCATCGGCTCCAGAGTTGATCTTTGAGCCTGATGACAACTGCTCCAGAACCGTCTGCAAACTGGCGTTGGTATTGTTCAGGTTGTTCTCTGCGTAAATCGCTGACAGATTGTTCAAAACTCCGAGGGCCATGGAAGGTACTCCTTTGGGATGCCTTGAATCGCGCCCAGCCGGCGGTATGTTTCGTTCCGCCAGAGCCTCCGCTTGTTGCGGATATGCGTCTCTGCATCCACCCCTTTCATCGGTCCTGCCCGGAATAACTTTAGTCATATATTTTTGGATGGCTTTTACCGCTGTCTGTCGCAGGTCGATTCAAGCTGTCCAGCTTCCATCCACCCACTGTCCTGAAGCGATTCAATTGCTGTATCGTTGTGCTTCACTGCTGTGTCTCGGTTCGCGACAATTGGCGCCGGGTCCCGGAAGCCTTAAAGATGCTCCGCACTCGCCAATCACGCCATCGCGCGCTGTTTTCTCGTCGTTTTTTGTGCGCAAAAAACGGCGGCAAGAGGATCATCTCCTGCCGCCACCGGTCTTAACTGCAACCGCATTCTCTCTTGGTCAACTTGCGCTACAAAACTGTTCTTACTGCTCGGTTCCCGGTTGAGGGGCTGTACCAGACGGCGGTTCTGCGCTTTGCGGCGCGGGAGGCGGCGGCGGTGGCGCACCGAGTTCCGGCGATGCCGCAGGCGCCTGATGATGGTTCATCCCGCCCGGCCCTCGTCCGCCTTGCTTCCATCCGTTCGATCCCTGGCCGCCCTGCTCCCAGCGGTGTCCGCCGGCGCGGAAGGCCTGGACCTGCTTCCATTGTTCCGGTGTCAGCTTGTTCCGAATCGCCAACAGGAACCGGGCGTTCGCCTTTTCCAACTCGGCCCGCGCCTGCGCCACAGTGTCGATCTGAGCAAGAATCTTTGCCTCATTGGGCTGGTCGTCGCCCACCAGCGGCTCCAATTGCAATTCGGCCTTTTCCACGCTGGCCCGCAGATCGATCAGTTTCTCGCGATGCTCCAAAAGAATCCCGTCAAATGTCTTTCGTTGCTCATCGGTCAGCTTCAGCCGCTCTACGACCTGTGGGTTGTTCCACCAGCGCCCATGCTCGCCCGGCGTTCCCAAGGCCCTCTCCATCGGAGGCCGATGTTCCCCAAATCCAGGTCCATCCCCCATTCCCATTCCGCCGCCAGGTCCTTGCGCCAGCGCCGAGCCTGTTAGCAATACCGCCGCGATCATCAATCCTATCGTTCTCGATACCGTCATTGCCTTCTCCTTTTTCCTCGACTCGCGAGACTATACCTTGCTTTTCGCACGGAGTACTTTGATTCCGCGTTTACTGAGTTTCGTCCGCGGCCATCATTTGAGCCAGCGGCTCCATGGCGCTCGGAACTTCCCGCGATACATCGCTATCCACCTTGGCTAGCAAATCCTCATCCTCTTGTCGCGCCCGCAGACTGCTCTCGATGGCGGCCAACCGCTGCTGCTCTACCGCGCGTGCCGCAACCACCTTCATCTGCTCCCGATGGTGCGAGTAAATCTCAGCGGAAACACCGCCGGCGATCAACACACAGCCCAGCGCCCATCCAACTGCCGGCCTCCAGATCTGGTTCCGCGCGACTACTATCTCAGAACTCCGCGGACGGTTGTAGGCGGCTTCGCTCCAGGCCTGAACGCTCAGCCGGAAGTCCTTCAACGTCTCATCCAACTCGCCCAGCTCGTCCGCGAAATTGCAAACTTCCTTATCGGCCTCGACTTTATCCTCGTATTTCATCGCTTCGCCCCTAACTCCGCGCGCACCCTTGCCAATGCCCGCGAAAGATGCGCCTTCACTGTGCCCTCATTGAGCCCGGTCGCCCGCGCAATTTCGCTCAACTCCATCTCATCCACATAGCGCAGCAAAAATATTGTCCGCTGCCGCTCGCTCAACCGCTCAATCACTTTACCCACCTGTCCAACCCGTTCCTGCGCCAGCATCCGCTGTTCCGCTGACCGCTCGCCGCTCGGCAACCACTGGCTGACCTCGCTCAAGTCCAAAGCATGGCTCTGCGTCTGCCGCCAGAACTGTATCCGCCGACTGCGCCAGTGGTCCTTTTGCAGGTTGATCGCGATGCGCATCAGCCAGGTCATCGCGCTCGATTCGCCTCGAAAACTCGCCCAATTCCGATGCGCTTTCAGAAAACACTCCTGAGTGAGCGTCTCGGCCATGTCAACATCGCGCGTTGACGAAAGCAAAAAACGAAAGATCCGCGGACGATGGTTCGTGACAACTGCCGAAAACTCCTCGGCGGCAATCTCTTCTGCCGTAGCCATGGTCGTCATATCCAATGCTGTGCCGGCTGCCATCACTTAGGTAGACGCCAGCGGCGGATGCAAGTTTACAATCTCACTCGCAATTCTCTGCTATATAAATCTAAAGCGGGGCGAACAGCGCCGCCCCGCTTGCAGTTTCTTTTTATACACGGTTTAATTCGGCTCGCTCGTCCCGCCCCCTGCTGGCGTCTGCGCTGGCTCAGGCTCGACCGCAATGGGAATATTCTTGCCGTGCTCCGGATCGTACTGGTGCTTGTCCATCCACTCTTTGTAGCGAGCGGCCGACTCTTCGCCCAGCAATCCCTTGTGCCTGCGATAAACGATGTCCGTCTTCAACTCCACTTTCATTTCGCAAGTGCCACCCATCGCTGGCAATAGAATCTCCAGCGTTTTCCCCGGCTTCTTCCACCGCGCTAGATAAGTTTCATACCCCGCCGAATTCATCAGCCGATTTTCGCAACTATATCGGTAATCGAAACCACGCGGCTCGCCATTTTCGAAAAGATTCGCACGACCCTCCCCATCCACCGTTTGCAGCGACTGATTGTAGTAATGCGAAACCCCATTGTGGGTATAGATGTGCACCCGTAGCGGAAAATCGGCAGGATTACGGCTGCCGGCGAGCACTACAGTTGAAAGTAGCGCACAAATCGCAAACCCGCCCAAACCGCCTAACAAGAATCGACGCATCGAATACTCTCCGACCTGAACTTCGAATCAAGAATCGGTAACAGGATACACGAAGCGGATCGCATGTTGCATCAAGACATGATGACGAGTAGAACAGCCGCCGCCAAACGACTGTGAGGCAAATGCTTCCCAAATGGAGTGGTAGGATTGGGGTCCGCAGCCCAAAAACAACGAGCCATAATGGAAATACGGATTACAGTAGGTAAATCCATTTATTCGTATATTGTCTGTAGTTTAGTGTATTCTTCAAAGATATCTCCACCTCAATGGTGGTGACATATTTGGCAACCAATCGTCTCTATCTCATGTGTTATCAATCAAATGTCCGATAGGTTCTGCCCCTTGGCCAGTCTTTTACACATGGCAATCGACGTGCTATAAACACAGTAGTCCAGGGCGTTCCCTACATGGAAACAAGTCTTATCAGCCGTTTGCAGTTGACGTTGCTGGCCGTGGTTACAGCCTGCTTGATGCTGCTTGTGGGGTTCAATTTCTGGCAGGAGCGCCACACCCAACAACCTGACGATGGCGTTTGGTGGCGTGAAGCAGTCGACGGCAGCGGTCTGATAGCCGACAAGGTAGTGCCCAGCAGTCCCGGAGAGCGAGCGGGCATCCGCGAAGGCGACCTGCTGACCGGAGTGAATGTCCTACCTGTCGGCGCGGGGTTGCGGCCAGGCATGCAAACGCAGGAAGATCTGCGTCTGCTGGCAGGCGTCAAGGAACTACCGGACGAAGCCGAACAGCATACCGAGACTGAACCAAATACCCTTCCTGTTGAGGTTAAATACACGGCGGTCGCGAGGGTGGCTGATCTAGAGCGCGCGCTCTATCGCACCGGAAGCTATTTCAAGATCGACTACCGAATCACGCGCAATGGCACTTCGCTGGGCAGACCCGTCGAGGTTATCCCAGAGCCGGCCGACCGCGGCCTCGAACTGGGGCAGCGGCTCATCGGTCTCATCTATCTGGCGATTGGCGTCTACGTTCTCTTCCGCCGCTGGACGGCGCCGCGCGCCACTCACTTCTACCTCTTCTGCCTGGTCTCATTCGCGCTTTATGCGCTCAAGTACACCGGCGCCTTCGACACCCTGGATTGGACTGTCTTCTGGGCGAACGTTCTAGCCGAATCCCTGCAACCGGCGCTATTTTTGCACTTTGCCCTGAGCTTCCCGGAAGAGCGGTTCAAGAAGCTTCGCCGCCGCTGGCTTTCATTGATCTATCTGCCCGGCGCCGCGCTCCTTGGCCTATGGATTTATGCCATCAATTTTTGGCAGGCTACCAAGCTTCTAGAGCACAAGCTGGATAAGTTCAGCACCGGTTACGATGCCTTCTTTTATCTCTTGGCCGCTTACCTTTTCGTGCGTAGTTACAACATCGCGAACAACCCCTTGCAGCGCCAGCAGTTGAAGTGGCTCTATCGCGGCGCATGGTTGGCGGTCGGGCCTTTCACGCTGTACGCGATCTTCTTTCTCTTCGACCTGCGCATCCCCTTCTTCTTTGAAGATCTGGCCGGTCTATCGATGGTCGTTCTCCCGCTCACCTTCAGTTGGGCCATCATCCGTTACCGGCTGATGGACACCGATTTGATCTTCAAGCGAGGCGTGGCTTATACGCTGGCCACCAGCCTGATCGTTGGAGCATATTTCGGCGTCATCGCGCTGGCCACGCTTATCGTCCATACGCGCCTGCCTGACACCGTCCGCGAGTGGGCTCTGGTCGCCACGATTCTGGTTACCGCCGCCATCTTCGACCCTATCAAGCGCAGAATTCAGGGGTGGGTGGACCGCATCTTCGACCGCCAGCGTTACGACTACCGCAAAGCCTTGATCGAATTCGGCCGCGGTCTAAGCTCCGAAACCGATCTCCAGGCTCTGCTCGAATCCATCGTCGAGCAATTGCCGAACACCTTGCTGGTAGCACGTGTCGCTGTCTTTCTCGCGCAGAATCCTGAGGAGCCTGGCCGTCTTCGCCTGGCCGCTTCCCACGGGCTGACAGTCGAGGCGCTGGCCGCGCAAAACCGACCCGGCGCTGACGCACTGGATCTCGCCTTTCTGGACTTCGACCACACCCAGGATCACAGCCACATCTTTCTCGAAAACACCCAAGCTGCGTTGCATCTGCCTCTTGCCCAGCAGCGCACGGCAGCTTTGCTCGACCTCAACTATTATCTTCCTTGCCGTGTCGCTCAAGGCCAGGTTCAGTCCAGCGAAGCAAGCCCGAGCGATCTCGACCGCACGCGCACCATTGCCGTCATCGGCCTGGGACGCACCATGGGGGGCGATTTCCTCTCCAGCGAAGATGTCGAGTTGCTCGAATCCCTGGCCAGCTACATCGGTATCGCGCTTCAGAACGCCAGCCTTTACGCTCGCCTCGAAACTAAAATCGGCGAATTCGAGCAGCTCAAGGAGTTCAACGAAAACATTGTCGAGTCCATCAACGTCGGCATTCTGGCTGTCGATCTGGAAGACCGCATCGAAAGCTGGAACGCGCAGATGGAGGCGATGTATGCCATGAGCCGCGCCGAAGCCATCGGCCAACCACTGCGGACCGTCTTCCCCGCGGAGTTTATTGACGCTCTGGACAGCTTCCGCAGCGAGCAAGGCGTCCATCACCTCTACAAATTCCGCCTCACCACCCGCGCCGGGGAGCAGCGCACGGCCAACATCGCCATCGCCCCCTTGCTCTCACGAGATTTTGTTTCGGTGGGCCGCATCATTCTGGTCGATGACATCACCGAGCGGGTCTCGCTGGAGACGCAACTGGCTCAGGCTGACAAGCTCAGTTCCATTGGCCTGCTGGCTGCAGGCGTGGCTCATGAGATTAATACGCCCTTGGCCGTTATCTCCTCTTATGCGCAGATGCTCTCCAAGCAACTCAAGGGCGATGCACGCCTGGGTCCGGTGCTCGACAAGATCACACAGCAGAGCTTCCGCGCCGCCGAGATTGCCAATGGCCTGCTGAATTTCTCACGCACTTCGACCACCGAGTTCCGCGATACGAACCTTAACCAGGTCATTCGCGACACGCTCTCCCTGCTCGAACATCAGTTCAAAACCGCGCGCGTCATCGTCGATCTCCAACTCAACGAAGAGATCCCTCCCATCCACGCCAATCCCGGCAAGCTTCAGCAGGTTTTTCTCAATCTGCTGCTGAACGCAAAGGAAGCCATGCCGGCCGGGGGCCAACTGCGTGTCGCCACCCGGATCGTGATGCCCAACGGAAGCGATCATTACGTCGCCGCGCTGGTGGCAGATTCCGGCTCAGGTATTGCGCCGGAGCACCTCAAACGCATCTATGATCCGTTCTTCACTACCAAGACCACGCCCAAGGCCGGCGACCGTCGCGGCACCGGCCTGGGCCTTTCCGTCTCCTACGGAATCATTCAGGAGCACGCAGGAAAAATTCATGTCGAGAGCGCCATCGGCACCGGCACAACCTTCCACCTTGAGTTTCCCTTGTTGAGGAATTCCGTACATGCCTGAGGTCGAAACACCCGTGAATTCGTCCCTACCCGCAGCGGCCGCTGCCGGCGACTCCGCCCTCGCCAGTGGCGTGACCAGCATCATGGTCATCGACGACGAGGCCGCCATTCGCGAGTCGCTCGAAGTGCTGCTTACCCTCGAGGGCTACACCGTCACAATGGCCCCCGATGGCGAAGAAGGCCTGAAGATGATTGAGCAGGATAACTTCGACCTGCTGCTGTTGGACCTGGCTCTTCCCGGCCAGAGCGGTCTCGAACTGCTGCCCCAGATCAAGGAGCGCCGGCCTGAACTGCCCGTCATCATGATCACCGCGTATGGCACCGTCGATAACGTTGTGGATGCTATCCGCGCCGGCGCCGAGAACTTCGTCCAGAAGCCCTGGGACAACGAAAAGCTGCTGGCCGATATTCGCTCCGCCGTCGCCCGCCATCGCGCTGAGGAGGAGAACCTCCAGCTCAAGCGCACCCTTAAGCAGCGCTACAGCTTCTCTAACATCGTGGGCAAGAGCGAGATCATGCTCAAAGTCTTCGATCTGGTCGCGCAAGTAGCGCCCAGCCGCTCGACGATTCTCATCCAAGGCGAAAGTGGCACAGGCAAAGAGCTGATCGCCAAGGCCATCCACGCCAATTCGCCGCGCAAAGACAAGCCATTTGTGCCCATCAACACTGGCGCCATGCCCTCGGAGCTGCTCGAATCCACTCTCTTCGGCCATGTCAAAGGCGCATTCACCTCGGCCGTCGCCTCCAAAAAAGGCCTCTTTGAGGTCGCCAACGGCGGCACGCTTTTCATGGACGAGATTGCCACCATGGGCATGGACACCCAGGCCAAAATCCTGCGCGTGTTGCAAGACCGCCGCTTCATGCACCTGGGCGGCATCGCGGAGATTCAGGTGGACGTGCGCATTATCGCCGCCACCAACATCGACCTCCGCCAGGCGGTTCGCGACGGCCTCTTCCGCGAAGACCTGTTCTATCGCCTCAACGTCATTACCGTGGACCTTCCTCCGTTGCGCGCCCGCCGCGAAGACATTCCCCTGCTCACACAGCACTTCCTCGATTACTACGCCAACGAAAACGGCCTTGCCCCGCGCACGCTCTCCGCCGATGCCATGCGCGCCCTGGTCGATTACGATTGGCCCGGCAACGTCCGCGAACTCGAAAATTCCATAGAGCGCGGCGTGGTGCTTTCTTCAGGGCCCGTCATCGGTTCCGAATTGCTCCCTGGCCACATCACCGGCCGCAGCTTCCAGGACGCTCTGCTGCAACACAATCCCAACGCCTCGCTCTTCGACATTCTGGAAGACATCGAACGCCGCATCATCGTCGAAAAGCTCGAGCGCTGCAACGGCAACCAGACCGACGCCGCCGAGCAGTTTCACATTCCACTCTCTACCCTCAACCAGAAGATCAAGCGTCTAAGCATCGAGATTCGCAAAAAGGGCAGAGAGTAAGACGGGAAGACAGGTACCAGGGAACAAAAGATGGGAATAGCCGAGGATACCTTCTGGTGGCAGAGCGTGCGGTTTATCGGAATCCTCAAACGTTGCGCACAAGGCAAATCACTCGTCGTGCATAATGTTACGCGCCCGTTTACAGATCAGTTTTCCCGTTAACCGGCTTTTCGCCAGGATTCGGCGCCACCGCGTCGCGAAAATTGCCCCGTCGTCCTTCTCTTGAAGAAGCTCGTAAGGATCGCCCGTATCGTCGCTGCCGCACAGTCTTTCTACCTCTCCAGCTTCCAGTTTCGCGGCGGCGGCCAAGGTACGGATTCGCTTAGGAACCGAAGGGTGCGTTGAGAACCACTCGGCCACTAGGTTCATGTCGAGCGGACTGTTGTTGATGCGAGTGATTCTGGCTAGCGAACTGATCATCGCTCGCGGATCTTCCGTGAGAGCTGCGGAGCCGGCATCGGCAGCAAATTCGCATTTTCGCATTCCATGCAATGCTGCAAAAAATATCATGATCGGCAACAGCATGGCGACCAACAATCCGCCGGGATAAAGAAGCAACAGCTCCGTTACCGGCGTCTCGCACAATATCATTGCAAGACACAGGGCCACCCAAATCCCGAGGCGCGAACGCAAATGGCGAGAGTGCGACAGCTCATGCGCCGCAATCGCATCCACTTCGCGCCTGCTCAGTGACCGGACTAAAGGAGCTGTGAACAGGATGAATCTGCGCGGCCATGCAAATGCATTCAAGACATCGGAGCGTGTCGACGACGAGATATAAATCTTGACCTGAGGGCACCCCGCCCTGGCGGCGAGCGCCGACACATGCTCTTTCAATTCACCCTCTCTTAGTTGCCTGACCCTGAAGCGCCCACTAGTCCGAAGCCAAAACCGTCGCACAAAAAGAATGGTCGGCGTGATCGCAAGCCAGATCGTTGCGCCCATTGCATCCTCTTGCCCGAGTGACAGTAGAATTCCCGCGACGCAGGTCAATAGAAGGGGAACAACCGTCAGGCTGGCCAAAACTCCGCCGGATTTTCCGCTCTGTGTCTGGCCGGTCCGCATCCTTTTCCCACA
Source organism: Occallatibacter sp. (assembly GCA_049513195.1). Lineage (GTDB taxonomy): Bacteria > Acidobacteriota > Terriglobia > Terriglobales > Acidobacteriaceae > Telmatobacter. The sequence goes on along the minus strand of JBEKWJ010000013.1, from coordinate 18,056 downwards.
CGCACTCCCGATCGAAACGCAGAGCAAAGGCGGCCAGAATCTCATCAGAAGCAGGGCGAGATTGGCAAACGGAGTTTCATACAGCAGAATTCGCAAGGGGCCATCCGCCTCGATTTGCGCGGCAGCGCCCATCCAGACGATGGTGCCCAGCAGGACCGCAGACCGGTTCAGACCGCCCAGCCCCGCCCGCGACATGATGGCCGCAATCACCGTCAGCGCCAGAGCCAGCGCAGCCAGCGGAAGATAGAAACCGGCCAATTGACCGAGCCGGTATCCGAACCGAATGTGAATCGGCGGGGGCGTGCTACCGGCCTGGAAGCGGATCGATCGCATTAGGCGCGCCGTTCCCCCGCCCCTCTCAGTCATGGCCATCGAAGCGGATTCAAACCCCAGGCGAGGACAATCCAGCCAGAGTTCAATCCCAGTCGAAGGATCTAGATTCCGCACGACAGGCGCGAGGTCCACCACTCCTTCAAGCGCAAGACCGTCGCGGCGCAGCGACTTTGGACAGAGGATTGCATTGGATTCGGCGGCGTAGAACATAGCGCTACCCGGGCAATGTACCACCTCCTGCAAAGCCGGAGCCAGTTCCATTCCTTCACTCCCGGGATAGGCGCTTACTGCCGCATCGCCGGAGATGAAGGTGCGGACCCTTACCACTACATCCGGTCCCGCCTTCTCAGTCGAGATCGACTGCGCCCGCCCCAATGGCAACGTGGCGAACCACAGTGCCACGGCTAGGGCGGTTATCTTCCGGCTTGCGCTCATGGGGTTCTCCCTGCAATTCTCGCACAACGCTCAAAAAGGGGAAAATGCCTCGTTTCGCGCATGGCCCTCGATTCTGAAATATGAGACGGACAGGCCAGCGGCATGCTATTCCCATTGCGATTCAGCCGCCTTTCCAACCGTCATGAGACAATGGTTTCGGCGGCCTTCCCCGCTTCACCCCGCGGCTACCGGATCACATTGCATGGCTCTATCTTCAACCGCATTGAATCTTCTGTTTGGCCGGCCGTTGGCCACCAGCGAAGAGCGCGCCGAACATATCGGCCCTCTCGCCGGCATTCCCGTTTTTGGCCTGGATGCTCTCAGCTCCGCCGCCTACGGTCCTGAAGCCGCGCTGACGCTGCTCATTCCTCTGGGCCTCATGGGCGTGCACTACATCGTGCCTGTGAGCGCTGCGATTGTGATTCTGCTGATCATTGTTTTCTTCAGTTATCGGCAGACAATCGACGCATATCCAAAAGGCGGCGGCTCCTATACCGTAGCGAGCCAGAATTTGGGCGAAGGCGCGGGCCTGCTTGCCGCGGCAGCTTTGATGATCGATTACACGCTCACCGCCGCCGTAGGCATCTCGGCCGGTGTAGGCGCGCTGATCTCCGCTGCCCCCGGCTTGCAGCCTTACACGTTGCCATTGTGCCTTGCCGTGCTGGCTATTCTCACCGTGATCAACATGCGCGGCGTCCACGACACCGGTGTGGTATTCATGATTCCTACCTATCTCTTTACGGGAACTTTGTTGATTGTGATCGGTGTCGGCTTCCTGCGCGTACTCGAGAGCGGAGGCCATCCCCATCCGGTCACCGCGCTTCACCCGCTGCCACCGGCTACCGCCATGATCAGTTTGTGGCTGCTGCTAAAAGTCTTTTCTTCCGGATGCACTGCCATGACGGGCGTTGAGGCGGTGAGCAATGGCGTAATGGCCTTCCGCGACGATACACGCAAGAATGCAAAGATCACCTTAACCATCATCATCGCTCTGCTCGCGGTGTTGCTGGCCGGCATCGCTCTCTTGTGCCGCTCCTACGGCGTTGCAGCTACCAACCCCGACGGGCCGGGTTATGAGAGTGTGCTCTCCATGTTGACACGCGCCGTCATGGGACATGGCTGGTTTTACTACGTCACCATCGGCTCAGTGCTGCTGGTGCTGGCCCTCTCAGCCAACACCGCGTTTGCCGATTTTCCACGGCTCACTCGCGCCATCGCTCTCGACGACTACATGCCCCATGTCTTTCTGCTGCGCGGCCGCCGGCTGCTTTACTCCTGGGGCATCTACGTTCTGGTCGCGCTCACGGCGTTGCTGCTGATTGTCTTCGGCGGCGTTACCGATCATCTCATTCCCCTTTACGCCATCGGCGCATTTCTGGCCTTCACTCTCTCGCAGGCCGGTATGGTCATGCACTGGAAGCGCCAGGGCAATGCGCGGCTGCGTATCTTCGTCAATGGCCTGGGCGCGGTCGCAACGGGCATTACTGCCGTTGTGGTGCTGGTGGCAAAGTTTGCCGAAGGCGCATGGATTACAGCGCTGCTGATTGCGGTGATGATCCTGGTAATGCGCTCTGTCAAACGCCACTATCTCAATGTAGACAGTGAAACAGCGCTCGACCGGCCCATCGTTCCCGCCCAAATCAGCCAGCCGATCGTGGTGTTGCCCATCGACCGCTGGAGCAGGATTACGGAGAAGGCGCTCTCATTTGCGCTCAGCATGTCGAACGATATCCGCTGCCTTCATGTGCAAATTGCTGATCAGCTCGACCCCATCTGCCAGGAGTGGGAAAAGAACGTGGCCGCGCCGCTACGCGAGGCCAATAAGTGCGTCCCCAGGCTTGAGATCCTGCGATCGCCCTATCGCTACGTTTTGGCGCCGGTGGTCGATTACATTCTGGCAGCGGAACAGGAGTCCCAATTCCAAAAGATCTGCGTGCTGGTGCCGGAGCTGGTGGTCCATCACTGGTGGGAGAATCTGCTCCACAACCGGCGCGCCGACTTGCTGAAAGTCATCCTGCTTCTTCGCGGCAACCGGCGCATTATCGTCATCAACATTCCCTGGTATCTGGAACGGGATTGAATATCTAGTTCCGTCTCATCGGCCTGAAAATCGATGTTTCTCAGTTTCCGGGAAGGCGTGGATCTGGCCACAGCGGTTGTTGGCTCTTCACGATTCACCGCGCGTGTTGCCGACACAACAGTTCTGGATTGGCAATGGAACAATCACCGATCGCCCCGATAACTTTCGATAATTTGTGGCACAACTATTTTGCGCTGCCGTGACCCGCAACCGAACCTGAAGATCCTCTGTCAATTGGCTGCAGCTTTAGATTTGGCCACTGCGTCGGAATTTGTTCAAACTTCGCGCCTGGCCATTGCGTTGGAATAGGTTCGGCCTTCGGATGCGGCGGAACAATAAGCGGAATCGACGCAAAAGGATTTTCATTAAACGCAAAGAGCACGGCGTGCGATTTCAAATCCAGAAATGGCGCGCAGAAGAGATGGTCCAAATCAGCCAGCGCACTCGCCTGGTTCTGGGTTAGACTCACGCCATGACAATCGAAGTTCTTGAGCACGGGCCCCACAGCAGTGTGCCCCGGTTGACCATCGCTGAGGCGACGCGGCCACTGAAGTGTTGATGGCTTGCTGGAGATTTGTGAGCTACCAGACCGAGTCGCCGCAGATTGACCGAAGACCATCGTACTCGGAAGCACAATAACGGCGAAAAGCGCGAATCGTCTCATAAGAGCCGCTCTCCATGCTCGCTTTCTTATTCGAAACAATTATAGCTCGCATCGACCTCGGCTACCCCAGACATCGTTTCTGTAATCTAAAATCGCAGACAGCTTTCTCTAGAATTTCCAGTTCTGATAATCAAGACCTGGGCCATTCCCGGGAGAGAGAGTAAGATGGCAGCTAATAGCGAATAATGCATACATGTTAGTGGTGAAAGTTCGGAGGCAACGATGTTCGGTGCTGTCGCAGAGTTCGTTTCCATGCTGCAGGGAGATTCGACTGAGTTCATGGCGAAGGTGCGAGCGGTTGCTGTCGGAGTTGCTCGGGATTACGAGCCTGCGCGCCTCTATGTCATCCGAATCGACAACTGGTTCGGCCCGAAGTGGATGCACTTTGCGGGAAAGTTTACTGCTGGGAAAGGCGCTGCCATCGGCGTTCATAAAACACGCTTGCATGTGCCGCCTTTTGTTCCGAGTCGCGTTGTGGAGCAGCGAGTATTTGTGGGACCGGATTATGAAGAGACGGTGGCTGCTGCGCCTCTGCATATCGAATGTCCAAGCAAACAGGCACTCATGCGCCGGATCGCGGATATCGATAAGGACGCGGCTTTCTTGTGGTTCAGTGGGGAGTCGGAGGCGCAGAAGCGCGGGTCAGTAATGGTCTATCTGCCGACCGTTTCCGATTTGAAAGGACGTCGTCAAAAACTTTTACGCAGCACCGGGGCCTTTTATGTGGGCTTCTCGCAAAGAGAAATCGGTTGGGAGCCGGCAATGCTGCGTGGCGTTTCGCTTGCAGAGGTGGAGTATTTTGAGGACACCGGTCGAACTTTAACTGATAGCCCGTCCTTCACCAAAGTGTGAAAGACGACGAGCACCCCGTCCCTCATGTGCTTGCAGATCATTTCCCTCCCAACGCGCACAATCAAAGTATGAACTACAACCATAGACGCGGGCTGTTACTGACAACTGAAAACTGTCAACTGACAACTTCCGAAAAGGCACCCCCCCCACCCCCCCTATAAATATTTATTTTTCCACAGGAAATCTTGCAGGTAATTAACTCGCCAATACCTCCAATCGGAGAATTTATCCTTAACCAGACAGGATTCAGTGGCTTCAATAAAAATTGCCTTCTTGCGCTCTTGATCACCGTGGCTCTGCTCTCTACGAACGCGAGGTCCGATGCTTGGCTCTCCGGTCGCATGCCAAAGTGATCACCTCAGTCGAATCTACTGCCACGCGCCCAGGATGCGGCGCAGGAGAACCAATTGACCTAGATGGTAAGAAGTATGATCGGCGGCGACCAGTGCCTCTTTCAAAATGGTTTGACCGTCGCCGTGCGGAATTTTAGCGAAAAGATCGGTCGACTCGTCGCTGATCAATTGGCACAGAGCCTCAAGATCCTTACGAAAGACCTCGGAACTCTTGTCCCAGGCCTCGGCATCCGGAGGCGCTTGTGTGGACGGCCAATAGCCGGCTGGAAATGAGGGCGATTGATGGCGTGGATTTTGCGAGAACATCAAGGATGTCCCATTGGGCGATGCGCATATGTTCCAGAATCTCCCATGGAGAATGCTCCGCGTGCTCGGGCTTCTTGCCGCGCAGGCTCGCCGGGAGATCCCGGATCGCTGTGTCAAAGTCGGCGTGCGCGTCGCCGCCCTTGAGTAGTTTGATCAGATGCTGCCGCAGTTGCCTGTCGGTTTGCATGGCGAATTGCCTCTCTTGATCGAATAATAAGAATCCGCTTTGAACTCGGTATGCGAGCGACTGATATGTTTGCGGCTGCCACCCGAAGATCCGCTTTCTCCTCTCGGGTCTTCTTCGCTGTGGTGGTTGCTCGCTGTCCACGATGTTATGTGCTGCCGTGGACATACCACAGATTTTAGATGCGATGAGACGGCTGAATGCAGCACACGACAAAGGCAAAAACAAAAACGCCCCTAAGAAAAAGCAAATGCAAAAGCAAAGACAAAAACCTTGACAAATATCTGACAGCTTTTCATTTTTAAGGCGCAGACTTACGGTTTAATTTTCCAGCCATGGGGGTTGAAGATGAGGCCGGGTGAACCGACGCATTGGAAGGCTGTTGGCGGCGGTTAAACCAGGTGGAGAAAAACCAGGGTGCACAAAAAAGCGCCGGGGCAAAGTTTCGCCCCGGCGCGTTGCGCGTACAACGCTCATAAACTGGTTGGCCCGCCACGCCGTCAGGCCGCGGTCTCGCCTCGGTTCATCATAGGCGAGTTCAATTGCTGGCGGAGGTTGCCAGCCAGGTCGGCCACCACGCGCATCCTTTCAGCGGCTGGGCCGGAGAGATCGTTGCCATTGAGCGCCAGCTGAGAATGAAGCAGCAGGCCGGCAACCGTGGATTTGAGTTCGGTTTCGATGGCGGCTGCTGCTGCGCGCCGGGCTAAGGTTTGCTCGCGCTCGCGGCGATGCAGCGCGGAGCGAATCTCGCGAATCAGCCGCGCGGCCCCGGAAAGAGCGAAGTTGATCTGCAGGGGGATGGCTAGGCTGGCATGCTCCCAGATCGCTTCGGCGGAGGCCGGATCGCACTCCACCATGGTTTCGTCCACCACCACAGCGGTATATTCGTGACGGCGCAACGCTCCCAGCGCGGCTTTGCGTCCGTCTGCCACTTCGACATCCATGCCCAGTTGCGCTGCCACTACGGCCGCGCAGTTGCGGGCGCCTTCTACTCCGGTCACGATCAGAATGCTCATTTTCAGCTCCTCGTTGGCTCACGCGACCAACCTGTGGCCGGGGCCTTGTGCGGTCCGCGCGGCTCTCGTTCCCGCCCGAACCTGTGAAGTTTCCCGTAAATGTCCTATCGGCACGATTTGTCCCGACTTGAGTCTGGAGTGTCTACTCTTCCCGAAGCGGGTCGGCAATGCCGTATTCCTTCAGCTTGCGGTAGAGCGTGGTCTTGCCGATTCCGAGCAACTTGGCGGCCTGGAGTTTGTCGCCATTGAGCGCGCGGATCGCTCCCAGAATCGCCTGGCGCTCCAGATCGGCCAGCGTGGTCAATTGCGGGCTGTCGCCCTCGGCGGCTGGTTCGCCAACAACAACCGAGCGTCGCGCGTCGAGACCCTGCTGCTGAAGCTGTGTGGGCAAATCGCCCAGATGCAGAATGGGACCGCTGGAGAGCGCGCAAGCCCGTTCGATGGAGTTTTCGAGCTCCCTGACGTTCCCCGGCCAGTCGTGGCGCATCATCGTGCGTAGCGCCTCGTCGCTCAAGGTGAACTTGGCGCCGTGCTCGCGGCTGATGTGGTCGAGAAAATGGGCTGCCAAGAGCGGAATATCCTCGCGCCGGTCGCGCAACGCAGGCAGTCTGAGGTTCACCACGTTGAGTCGGTAGAACAGATCCTTGCGGAAGGTGCCCTTTTCAACCATCACCGCCAGATCGCGGTTGGTGGCGGCCACAATGCGCGCCTTGATCGGGATGCGATGCGTTGCTCCAACCGGGCGAACTTCCTTCTCCTGCAGAGCGCGCAATAGCTTGGCTTGCAGGTCGAGCGTGAGTTCGCCGATTTCATCAAGAAAAACCGTGCCTCCCTCGGCCGAGACCAGCAATCCGTCCTTGGAACGGTTGGCCCCGGTGAAGGCCCCTTTGACATAGCCGAATAACTCGCTCTCGATCAGCGTGGGAACCAGCGAGCCGCAGTCGACCGGCAGAAACGGCTTCTGCGAGTTGGGCCCGTAGGCGTGGATGGTGCGCGCCACCAGCTCTTTGCCAGTACCGCTTTCGCCCAGGATCAGAACCGGGTGGGTGCTCTGGGCCACTTTGGAAAGGATGCGGTAGAGCTTCTCCATTTCTCCAGAACGGCCGATCATGGCGCCCAGTCCCTGCGAGAGCCTGAGTCGCTCGCGCAACTGGCGGGTTGCGGTGTCGGTCACCAGGCTGGAGGCGGCGCGCTCGAGCACCGTCGAAAGCTCATCGATGGCGAACGGCTTGGCCAGATAATCGCAAGCTCCGCAGCGCATGGCTTCAACAGCGGCGTTTACCGAGCCTGAAGCGGTCATGGCAATCACTGCGGTTTGGGGGTAGAGGAGCTTGACCTCTGAGACCAGTTCCAGCCCCTGGCTCGAACCGGCCGGCAGATTGACCAGTAGTATGTCAGCGGTCGAGCCGCGCAGCATGCTCCGCGCCTGACCTAAGTCGCCTGTACTTTCGACCGCATAGCCGAGACTACTGGCAATCTCGGCGCAGGCTGAGCGAACCGCCGTGTCGGCGTCGACCACCAGCAGGTGCAAACGAGCCGGCGGCTCCGCGAGTTGTTGGGGGATAAACTCCATGGGCTTTGTGTTCTGAACTGTCTCGAGCATTGTAATTCCCTCACGCGCAAATTGGTGAACTGGATTCTTGATGACGGCCGCCCCATGGCTGTTCCCGGGTTGGCTTGTTGAAGATTGGTCAGCTTCGAGCCCCTGCGCCTCACCGGGTGCGAACGGGCAGCTCAATCGTGAAGCAGGCTCCGGAAGGGATGCGATGCGCGGCATGAATGCTGCCACCAGCGCCCTCGACGATGGAGCGGGTGATGGACAGACCCAGCCCGCGATGGGAGGCCACCCAGTTGCCGTGCCCGGAGCCGGAGGAGTTCACAGCGCCGCTGGCCCGCGTGGTGTAACCGGAGTCGAAGACCTTGTCTAGAGCGTTCTCTGGGATGCCGGGCCCGTTGTCTTCCACGGTAAGCGCCAAAGCCTTGGGTGCGTCCTCAACAGCGGGACACTCCGAGAGAACAAGCTGAATACTGCCGCCCTCCGGCATGGCCTCGGCTGCGTTCTTGACCAGATTGACTAGAATTCGAGTCAGATCTTCGCTGGTCAACCGCACCGGCAGAGCGCCAGCGGCTGTGTCCACGGTCAGAACGATTGCGGGCCCGGCCAGAGCCGCCAGCAGATTGCGATTGGCCGCCAGCTCAGCGGCCAGGTTGTCGATCGGTTCCGCAGGCATTAGATCCCAGCGGCGGGCACGCTCCAGCCGTCCGGCGCCGAGCAGATCATTCGCTACGCGAACCGAACTGGAGCCCGTTGACCGTGAGAGAGCTGCCACCGGTCCAAGGCGAACATCCAGGGCCAGCAGTTTCTCCACCAGACGGCGACTGGCCGTGGCTACCAGGCGAAGTTCGTTGGCATAGTGAAGAAACGAAGGAGTCAGCACGCCTGGTTCTTCCAGCAGATCGCAGTAGATGCCTAGCGCTGTGACCATGTTGCGGGCGTCATGAGCCACCTCTTCCAGGCTTTCTCCTTCGCCACGCAGATGAGTCAGCGTCTCGACCACCGACTCAACGCGCTTGCGTTCGACCATGACCGCTCCGGCTTCGTTCACACCGGACTCTATTCGACCGGCTATCGCCAGACCTGTTTCGACCAGCCCGGATGCTGCCAGCCCGCTTTCGTTGAATCCCGATACCTGCTCTGTCTGCTGCATGAGTCGCTCCTTTTCATAGGCGGTCTTCACCGCCGGCCCGGCGCCTCTTCGGCCTCCGAATCCATGTTTAATTCCCAGTTTTCGATTCCCCGATCCCGGTCCCCCGAACCCTTTTAGATCTTCCCATTTCCGTTCTCGATGTGGGCGGCTGTCCCCTTCTATTACACGTGGCGTGCCAAACTAGGACACTCCAGTTAAGTTCCTGATAAGGGAAGGGATTAGTGTCCGATTACTGGACAGTTGTCTCGGAATCGAGTTAGGCAATAAATCCCAAAATGGGACAGAGACACTGAAGGCTTCGGGTATAAGAATTTTATTTTCAATCGATTACGGTAGGAATCCCCATTTGGGATCGGGAGTGGAGTATCTTCCCATCCTGGAACCTGATGCTTCCTCAGCTGACACACACTGGCTGCGCGCCGCTTCCCGTACAATTTCTGCATGAACAACTTAGGGAACGCCTCAGTAGAATCCTCCTTCTTTCGTCCGGCAGGCAGAACTCCAGTCCAGCTTCGCCCGCTTCTGTTTACACCAGGCTTTGTGCAGACCGCCGAAGGCTCGGTGCTGGTTTCTTTGGGTAACACTCGCGTTCTGACGAACGCGACCATCGAGCAAGGCGTCCCCCCTTGGCTGCGTAACGCGGGACGGGGCTGGGTGACGGCCGAGTACTCGATGCTGCCCCGCTCGACCGTCACCCGCACCCCGCGCGAGAGCGAACGGGGCAAGATCGGCGGACGTACGCATGAGATTCAGCGGCTGATTGGCCGCAGCCTGCGCTCGGTTGTGGATATGAAGGCGCTGGGTGAGCGAACGGTGATTCTGGATTGCGACGTGATCCAGGCCGACGGAGGTACGCGCACGGCGGCCATTACCGGCGCAGCTGTGGCTATGGCGTTGGCTTTGAATGCGCTGGTGGAGGCTGGAACACTGAAGGAATCACCTCTCAAGCAACTGGTGGCCGCGACCTCGGTGGGCCTGGTTGGAGGAGCCGCGCTGCTGGACCTTTGCTATGAGGAAGATTCGCAGGCCGAAGTGGACATGAACGTGGTAATGACGGCCGACGGCGGGCTGATCGAGACGCAAGCCACGGCGGAGAAGGGAAGTTTCTCCCGCATTCAGCTCAATGAGCTGGTCGATTTGGCTGAGGTGGGCTTGAGGGAGGTTTTTGCCGCCCAGCGGGCGGTGCTGGGACTCTAGCGAACTGGGTTGAAATTACACGAGTGGGATCCATTCGATCGGACGATCGTTTTAATTGCGTATCCATTTCGCCCTGAAGAACGCCAGGAAGCGCGAACGGGCGAAAAGTTCAGAAAACTGTCTTGTTTCTGTACATGGGCTGTACATGGAGTTGTCTCGTTCCTGTACACTGAACGCGCTATGAGCTGTATCTTTTGCAAGATCATTGATGGAAGTATACCTTCGGCGGCGGTTTACCAGGACGAGCAGTGCTACGCCTTCGCGGATCTTCATCCGCAAGCGCCCGTGCATGTGCTGGTTACGCCTCGGGAACATATTGCCTCGCTCTCCGACGGCATTGAGAGCGACCGCGCGCTACTTGGCCACCTGGTGTGGGCTGCAGCGGAGATTGCCCGCTCGAAGGGGCTCGGCAAAGGCTACCGCCTGGTGATCAACACCGGCGAAGACGGTGGTCAGACTGTGGATCATATCCATGTTCACCTGCTCGGTGGCCGCTCGCTTACCTGGCCTCCGGGTTGAAGGCTGTCACGGGACAGAGGGCGCTCCCGCCATGGAAGCGCCCTCTGTCGTGCTTTGAGTTTGCATAGCCCTAGTCCGGCTGTGGTGTGTGGTCCTCTTCTTCTTCCAGGCCATAGCGGCGCAGAAGGTTGGGCAGAGTTTGCGAGAAAGCAGAGCGCGGCATTACTGCATCGCAACCGGCCTCGATGGCCTTGACTCTTAGTTCGCCCTGCAAGTGGTTGAGAAATCCGACGAGCGAGGTCGATTTCTTAAACTTGGTTTTGAACTTGGGGATCAGGGTCATGGGCTTGGCGTTCAGATTATTCAGGTCAAAGACGAGCAGTTTGGGCCTCTCGCCTTCCGGCAAGTCGGTCAGCTTTGCGACTGAATCCTTATCGCCCTTCACAAACTCCACCTTCACGCCAAGCTTGCGGGCAGTTTCCTGAATCTTGGCCAGGAAGAAAAGATCCTCGATGAAGCAGAAGATGCGAGTGGGCGCGTCGGCGCGGATTGCAACCGTGGGCTGCGGCTGGAAGGCCTCTTGATAATGGCCGCCTCCATGGCCGTTGGTGATCTCGATGGTCGAGGGCGGACCGTCAGCGATGTTGCCGTTCACAACGCGGTAGCTGTGATCCATGGGACCCACAAACTCTCGAGGGCCCTTTTGCCGGACTTTCCGCTTGCCTTGGGGCGGGGCCGAAATGCTGTTGCCGGGCTGGGCTTGCGCGGCAGAAGGCTTTTGGAAAGGCTTCTTCTTGCGTCCCTGGTTCTGGTGTCCCCCTTGACGCCCGCCTTGATGCACCTGAGCTTGCTTGTGCCTGGCCGGTTGGGGTTGGGGCTGCGCCTGAGGTAGGGGCTGCGGCTGCGCCGGAGGTTGTTGGGCCTGGGGCTGTTGCGCGATGGGCGCACCTGCTTGGCTGCTTTTGTTCTTGCGGCGGCGCCGGCGACGCCGATGCCCCTGCGACTGACCCTGGCCGCTGGCCTGGTCTGGCCCCGATTCTGTTTGGGGCTGCGTCAATTCTGTCGTCATGCGTAAACTTCCTGCTGCATTGCTAAGTGGTACGTTGAGTTTCCTGATTCAGTCATTGCTTTCCGGGTGCTGGACTCGCCTTGCCCCCATTTCCGGCCGAGAAAGCCAGAGGGCGCGAACATTGTCGCAGGATAGCCTTTGCAGACTGCCGCAGAGACTAGCTCCACGCAATTGATCGCTACTCCCAGAAGCCTTGCGCATTCTTACAGACTTCGTCTGGTTCCGGAATTCCGCAAGAAACCCTCGCTCCAATTGGCTGAGCTGGTTGAGCCTCTGCGGTCCGGGACGATCCCCTTAGACTTCTGTGAAAATGCTTTTTTGCCGCCGCGCGCACAAAGCCTATAAAAAAAGGCTCCATCCGCTAGTCAGGATCGAGATGACGCGAGCAGCAATCCTCTTAAGATGATGCCCTTCCTATGGGAACCCTCACCAGTTGCCGAGTACGATGAAATGCACATTCTCGCGAAGATTCCTTGCTCCGCGGCGAGCTTGCTCTGCCCCTTTCGGGTGGCTCGCGTCAGCCGCTTGATAGGCAATTTCGATAGTACAGCGAACGGTGGCGGCTGGCAAGTGACCAATGTGGCACCTGCGCGTGCTCCTACTGAGTTCCATCCGATTCAAAGGGAAGAAGAGGGCGAGAAGGAAGAGATCAAAGCAAGAAACGCCACTCTCTCATGAGTGGCGTTTCGCACTTCCTGCGCTGATCACTGGCCTCCCAAAAATTTGCAGCCGATGGTAGATTCCACCGTGCTGACTTGCAGAATTCCCCGACCGGTTCATCCCTTTTGAGGGCCGCTGCTTTGGCGGTTGCTCTTGCCGGGGCCTGCTGTTCTTTGGGCTGGCCGAAAATACCCAGCGCCCATACATCACTGGCACCTTTCTAGTTAGCAATTGCTGTGCCACTTTATGAAATCTTTATTTTCAAAGACTTGTGAATCTCGCAAAGCGGGAATTTTCTTGTTTGTGGGACTTCTCATTCGGGAAATTTCTAAAAATCATAGATGATGCCTTTCAGCGTTGGCATCTCGGGCAATAATGCGTTCCCCGGCCAGTCAGTAGAATGCGCCGGATCGGCGTCTGACAGTGGTGGCAGGGGAGTCCGGTGCGCAGGTAGACGCAGTGTTCGAACTGGAAGAAGCCGCGCGCCCCATCGACGTCAACGTAATCACTGACCGAGGAGCCACCCAGTTGGATAGCGTGTTCGAGAACCCCAACGAGAGCCAGCCTCAGGCGTTCGAGTTCGGCCTTGGTCAGCTTGCCAGCCAAGCGACGCGGACGTATGCTGGCGCGAAAGAGGCTCTCGTCGGCGTAGATGTTACCGACGCCGGAGAGCAACTTCTGGTTGAGCAGGGCGGCCTTGATGGATAGTTTCCTTCCATGAAAGAGCATTGCGAAGGCACCGCCGGGGATAGTGAGCGGATCAACGCCCGGTGCGTTGAAGGCAGCCGCGCGGCTCAGATCGCGAAACTCGAGGCGGCCAAAGCGGCGCGGGTCTTGAAAGCGCAGCTCGCGGCCGCTGGCCAAGCTCAGGCGGGCGTGTGTGTGAAGAGCCAGCGGAGCGTCCGGGGTGGTGACGATCAACCTGCCGGTCATACCGAGATGAACAATCCATTGGGCGCAGGGCTTGCCGGTTTCCTCATTCAAAGGGCTGGCGCAGGCAGCGCCCAGTTCGCAGACGATATGCTTTCCAGTGCGATGCACGGCCAGAATTGCGCGGCCTTCAAGGCCTTTGGCCTGACGCGCCGGCGGCGTTTTGAAGGGTTGGGGGTGCGAACCGAACCAGACTTCGACAATACGGTCGCCGCGGAGACGCTGGTTCACACCACGAGCAATGGTCTCGACCTCAGGCAACTCGGGCATCGATCTATTGTAAGGGAGCGCCAGTCGCGGAAAAGAGATTGCGCTGAGCGCGACTACCTGGGCTCGCCGGGCGGACGAATCCGGCTGGCTTCGAAGCTGACAATTTTCCACTGACCCTGGGTATTGCGCACGTAAACGCGGGTGTAGCGATAACTGCCGGAGAAGTCTCTCCCTGCGGCTGAGCCGCTGACCTCGGCCATGGAGGTCACCAGCGCCGTTCGCCCGTAGAAGCGCACTCTGCGATCGGAGAGTGTAATGGCCGAAAAATGGGTAACGCCACTGCGCAGATTGGCCAGCGCCTGCTCTTTGGATTGAAGGGTGCCGTTGGGGGTAATGGCCGTGTAGTCGTCGGACAAGAGGGAGTCCATGGCGGCGACGTCGCCCTTGAGAATGGCATTACGCCATATCTCTTCCAGCTGGAATATCTCGTGGTGGCCCTCATGCTTCTGCGCTCGGGGCATTTGTCTAGATTGAGAGGCGGCGCAGAGGGGCAGCGAAAGCGCGACAAGGATTGAAATAAGCGCCAGAAAAAGCGAACTCCGGCGGGGGAGGAGCACGTTTGGGTTGATCGCGGCTTTGCACATGATCGTAACGGATGGTAGCCCGGAAAGGCAGCGCCGGTCAAACGATTTCAGTAAACCCTTGCGATAGGATTGCGCTGCTTCCCAATCTGGGTGGATACGCCCAAAAAAGCCCTGCACGATAGACTGCGAATGAGGAAGCAATTCTTGGGCGATAGAGAGCAGGCGGGGCGCGAGGAGATGGCCGAAGCGGCCACGGAGGCCGAACTGCGAGGGGAGGCGGGCTTCTCTCATGCGTGGCGGGCGCTGAAGCATCGCAATTTCCGGTTGTTCTTTGGCGGGCAGACGATCTCGCTGGTCGGCACGTGGATGACGCGCGTGGCCACCGGCTGGCTGGTTTATCGTCTGACCGGCTCGGCGCTCTTGTTGGGCACGGTCAGTTTTGCGGGGCAGATTCCCACTTTTCTGCTGGCGCCCTTCGCCGGCGTATGGGTCGACCGGCTCGACCGGCGGCAGGTGCTGGTATGGACCCAGTCCCTCTCGATGGTGCAATCGCTGACGCTGGGCGTGCTGACACTTTCAAACCACATTACGATCCCGCTGTTGCTGGGCCTGAGCGTGTTGCAGGGCTGCATCAATGCTTTCGATATGCCTGGCCGTCAGTCATTCATGGTGACGATGGTGGAGGACAAGCGCGACCTGCAAAACGCCATCGCCATCAATTCATCGATGGTGAACGTGGCTCGCCTGATTGGCCCGTCGCTGGCCGGGATGCTGATCGCGGTATCGAGCGAGGGCTGGTGTTTTCTGATCGATGGCATCAGCTACATTGCCGTGATTGTGTCGCTGCTGCTGATGCGCCTGCATGATCCCGTCGTGAAGCGCAAGGCTACGTCGATGCTTGTGGAGCTGACGGCGGGCTGGACTTATGTGACGGAGTTCATTCCCATTCGGACGATTCTGCTGCTCTTTGCCGTGGTGAGTTTGATGGGCATGCCTTTTGTGGTGCTGATGCCGGTTTTTGCCAAGACGGTTCTGCGCGGCGGTCCTCATACGCTGGGATTTCTGATGGGCTCAATGGGCTTGGGCGCGCTGCTCTCGGCGCTGTCTCTGGCGGCTCGCAAGAATGTGCGCGGGCTGGTGCGGATGATTCCTATTGCGGCTGCTGTGTTCGGCGCGGGACTGATCGGTCTGGGACTCTCGCGCGGCTTCTGGCTCTCGATGATGATGGTCTTCATTGCGGGCATGGGCATGATGCAAGGCATGGCGGCCAGTAATACCGTGATTCAGACGATCGTTACGGACGACAAACGCGGACGCGTGATGAGTTACTACACGATGGCGTTCATGGGCATGGCGCCCTTCGGCAGCTTGCTGGCCGGGTCAATGGCTCATGCCGTGGGCGCGCCCATGACGGTCACGGTGAGCGGCGTGGTGGTTCTGGCGGGCGCGGCATGGTTTGCTACGCGGTTGCCGCTGCTGCGGAGACAGATTCGGCCAATCTATCAAGAGATGGGCATTATTCCCGCAGAGGAAGGAATACAGCAATGAGTGATCTAATACTTGAACCGCGCCGCACAGCTATCGTGGTCATCGATTTGCAAAAGGGCATCGCGGCGATGCCTGGTGGAGCGCCGCACGCGAAGCCTGCTGTCATTGCTAACTGCGTGCGCTTGCTCGCCGCGGCGCGAACTGCCGGAGCGCAACCGATTCTTGTGCATGTGGGCGGCTCGCCGGATGGCGCTGACCGGCTGAAAACCCCAACCGACCAGACGTGGAAAATGACTGGCCCGCTGCCTCCCGATTGGAGCGAGTTGATTCCCGAACTCGACCAGCAGCCGGGCGATGTGGTGATTCTCAAGCGTCAATGGGGTGCGTTTTACGGCACGGACCTCGACCTGCAATTGCGCCGCCGCAGCCTGACGACGATTGTGATCTGCGGCATTTCCACTGAAGCCGGCGTTGAGAGCACTGCCCGCGATGCCTACGAGCGCGGTTACGAACTGATCTTCGCCGAAGATGCAATGACGGGCACTAAGGCAGAAAGCCACGCCAACAGCGTGGAGCGCATTTTTCCCCGGCTGGGCCGCGTGCGCTCTACCGACATAATTCTCGCGGCATTCAAAGGCTGAGGATCGTGGATTCCCAACCTTCCGCCGCGTCAGGCAGCGGCTTGGCTGAGGATTGCGTCGATGCAGGCTAGCTCTTCGGCGCTGAAGCTCAGGTTGGCCAGCGCAGCTACGTTTTGCTCGATCTGCTGGACGCGACTGGCTCCAATCAGCGCTGAGGTCATGCGAGGATCGCGCAGCACCCAGGCCAGCGACATCTGCGCCAGCGACTGCCCGCGCTGCTCGGCCAAGGAATAAAGCGCGTGAATTTGCGCCAGGCGATGTTCGTCGAGGTCGCTCGTCTTGAGGAACCGCTCTTTGGACGCGCGCGAATCTGCCGGAACACCTTTCAAATAGCGGTCCGTCAAGAGGCCCTGCGCCAGCGGACAGAAGGCGATAGCGCCGATGCCCTCGTTGCCCAGCACATCCAGCAATCCTTCTTCCGGAGCGCGATTGAAGATGGAGTATTTGGGCTGATGAATCAGGCAGGGCGTGCCGAGTTCGCGCAGAATTCTGGCGGCCGTGGTGGTCTGGCTAGGACTGTAGTTGGAGATGCCGGCGTAGAGCGCCTTGCCGCTGCGCACTGCCTGATCGAGCGCGGACATGGTTTCTTCAATGGGAGTTTCAGGGTCGGGGCGATGCGAGTAAAAGATGTCAACATACTCGAGGCCCATGCGCCGGAGGCTCTGATCCAGACTGGATAAAAGATACTTGCGCGATCCCCAGTTGCCGTATGGACCGGGCCACATGTCATAGCCTGCCTTGGTGCTGATGATCAACTCGTCGCGATACGGAGCGAGGTCGAGACGAATGATTTCGCCAAAGGTGCTTTCGGCGCTGCCGTACGGCGGACCGTAGTTATTGGCCAGGTCGAAGTGCGTGATGCCCAGATCGAATGCGCGGCGCACCATGTTGCGGCCATTCTCGAAAATGTCTACTCCGCCGAAGTTATGCCAGAGTCCCAGGGAGATTGCGGGCAGACACAGGCCGCTGCGGCCCGCGCGGCGATATTGCATGGCGTCATAGCGTTGTTCGTTTGCGATGTACACAAGGATTCTCCTGGTAGAAAGGCGCTTCGTTGAACTGGGCTTGTCAATGTCCGAAGAATCCGGGTCCGAAGGATTGAACGAGCATCCCGAAGAGTAAGAACAAACCGATGAAAGGCAAGATCACACCTGGAACGCTGATGCCAATCACAATTCCTCTGGCGCGGCTGAAGTCAGACTCGGTCGATTGAATGCTTCGGAATTTTACCCACCAACGAACCAGCATCACCGGAACGGCAAAGAGAAGAAAGATCAGGGCCCAAGTTCCGAGAAGACTCACAATAGGGACAAAACTGAAGGCGAAAGCGACCAGTAACGCGATGGCCATGACCTTCAGATAGCTCGCATCGCTGCACGCCTGGTTGATTCTGGCCATGACCTCGGCCGCCGCCTCAGCAGCGCCAGCATCGATGGTAGCGTGACAGAAACGGCATTGCTGCGCCGAAGTGTCGATGGTCTCTTTGCAATTGGGGCACTGAAAGACCCTGGCTTGGCTGATGAAGCTCAAACTTTCCGCCATTCTGAACTCTCTTTCTCGAAACAGGAATCGGCGACAAAAGCAACCTGCTGCAATCTTCCGGTAAGAATACACCTTGCGCCTGCAGCCCATTCACATTGCCATTTAAGCCATGAAATGCGTCAAATGAAGGCGCAAACAGGGCAAATTCGGCCTTTTTTGAGCGAAATTTGCGTGCTTTTGGCAGGCCAATTCTCAGATTGCGGGATGCGGTGTGCGTTTTCGCGCACATTGACGACTCTGTCTGAAACTGAGTTCTATTCAGTAATGACGCGGGGATTCTTCACTTTATCGGTCTCGTTTTCTTCTCGGGATGCGTAATTATCTGCAAGGAAATCGGCTAAAAAT
>JBEKWJ010000012.1:0-87525 GCA_049513195.1 Occallatibacter sp. | reverse complement strand
ACCACAGTAGTAGTGCAGGGTCAATCGGCGGATGAGTATCTTCCTGAAGCTGTCACCGTGGGCACGCTCGATGGCGCAACGCTCATCGAGACGCCGCTGTCGGCCACGGTAGTCACGCGCGAGTTGCTCAACGATCAAGGCGCGCGCCTGCTCTCTGATGTGGTCAAAAACGACGCCTCCATCGGCGAAGACTACGCGCCAGTCGGCTACTACGGCGACTACGAAATCCGCGGCTTCACCATCGATCTAGCCACTGGCCTCGAGATCAACGGCATGACCATCGCCGGCGAGCAGGACGTGCCTTTGGAAAACAAAGAGCGCGTCGAGTTTCTCAAAGGCATTGCCGGCGTAGAAAGCGGCGTGGCCTCGGCCGGCGGCTTGATCGATTATGTGACCAAGCGCCCAGTAACAATTGAAGCCGTTGATCTGGCCACCGATCATCGCGGAACCAGTTATGGTGCCGTCGATCTGGGGCATCTATTCGGCAGCCGCAAGCAGGTGGGCGCGCGCGTCAATCTGGCCGGCGAAGATATTCAAAGTTATATGAACGACACCAATGGCTGGCGCGCAGTGGGCGCCGGCGCGGCTGATTGGAAGATCAGTTCCAAGGCTATTTTGAAGGGTGACTTCGAGTATCAGCACAAGACCGAGCGCGACGGCAGCGGTTATCAGTTACTGGGTGGCGAAACGGTGCCGAATATCGATCTGATTTATCGATCGACAATGCTGGGCGATCAACCCTGGGGCCCGCCCGATACCTATGACACCTTCAATACTAGTGCGCGCCTTGACTACAATTTGTTCAAAAAATGGCAGGCTTTTGCCGCGGCGAGTTATAGCCACTCGCTGATACAAGACAATGTAATTTACGCGTATGGCACACCATTCGATGCCAATGGTAACGTTGCCTGTCCCGGCGCGCCCGACGCGCCCGCATACTTTTTCTGCCCCGCGGTTCCGAGCATCAATTACAGCGGCGGCGACTATGGTATATACGACTACCGCGACCCAAACGAGCTGCGGATCGACGCGCAAGCCGAGGCAATGATCACCGGCCACATAAAGACAGGAGCCATCACGCAGGATGTGACGATTGGGGGAGAGCTATTTCTTCGCAGCGTCCAACTGCCAGGCGCGCCACCGCCAAATGCTCCCGACAATATCCAAGATGGCGCGGTCTACGCCTATATAGGTCAAGAGAATATTTACCAGCCAATCGCTCCTTTTCCCATGGAGATCGATTCGATCACAGGCACGCCGGATCAAGCCGGACCAAGAGCCCTCGCAGAGGACGATCATCAATCATCCGCAGTGATGCAGGATCGGATTCACTTGCCAGGCCACGTTCAACTGCTGGCCGGCGGGCGATTAGACTCCGCTCGCGACCACAACTACACAGCCCCATTGAAATCGGGAGAACCGAACTTAACAGATAAGATGATCTGGCTTCCGCAATACGCTGTCACTTTTAATCCGATCAGTAATCTTACTTTTTATGGTAACTATGGCGTGATGCTTTCGCTGGGTCCACAAGCGCCTTTCTGGGCGGGTGGGTATTTTTTGTCTCCGTTTTACACTCGGCAAGCAGAGATAGGGGCTAAGTACGAACCCAACCAGCGCATCTTGCTGACGACTGCGTTCTTCCATATGCGAGCGCCGTTTTTCTATCCCATAGGCAATGTCGACTTTGAATCCGATGGTCGAGAAACGCACGACGGTATCGAGTTGAACGCGCAGGGCAAAGCGGCAAGCTGGCTGCGGCTGACAGCCTCCGCGGCTGGCATTCGTGCAATATCGGATGATTCAAGCACGCCCTCCTACAACAATAAACAGATCATCAACGTGCCCCATCTACACACCACCGTCTTTGCCGACCTAACGCTGCCGCGCTTGCGTGGTCTGCACTTGCTGCCCGGTTGGAGCTACACCGGCCGCAAAGAAGCAACGCGCGACGATGCGGTGAGCGTCCCCGGCTACAATCTCTTCAACCTCGGCGCGCGCTATACGCCCGGCGGCGACCAAGGTCGAGTAACCTTCCGTCTCTATGCGAATAACATCGCCGACAAGCATTACTGGAGCGACACCGGCGCAAGTTATGGCGACACGTTTATCTGGTTAGGCGCGCCCACAACCGTGCGTCTCTCTGCGCACTACACGTTCTAATTGTTCTTGCTGAAGCGCATGGGTGCCCCATCCTCACCGCGTATTTGTTTTTGCGGCTAGGGTGGGGAACCACCAACCTCAACCGCGAAAATTCTAATCTCTCAAAGAATGCATAAGCAATGAGCACAATCGCAAACACGCATGGCATGGACGGCACGTTAGTCGAAGCAGACTGGCCACCGCTCACACTCGCCGAGGTGCGTGCGTTGCTCTTAGAATTTCCCGGCTGCGGCGAGCCCATCGAGATTCTGTCAGTGAGCCCGCGTCCGTTTTCAGCGGCCAGCGTAGTATCCACCCGCGCCAAACAAGTCTTCATCAAGCGCCATCACCGCACAGTGCGCGATCGCGAAGGCTTGCTTGAAGAGCATAGCTTCATGAATCATCTGCGAATACACGGTGCATCGGTGCCGCGGGTGTTAACCCCTTCTTCCGGCGAAACAGCAATCGAAATCGGCGAATGGACGTATGAAATTCATGAAGTCCCCGCAGGCATAGACGTTTATGAAGAAGCGCTTTCATGGACGCCGTTTCGCTCAGCGGCACATGCGCGTTCCGCGGGGGAGACTCTGGCTCGGCTGCATCTCGCTTCGCAGGGTTACGACGCGCCGCGCCGCAAGCCTCGCCCACTCGTCGCCAGCTTCACGATCTTTGCCGACGAGAATCCCAATGCTGGGATGAGAGATTATCTGGCCGCGCGGTCTGCGCTAGCCGAAGATGCGACTACGCGCCAAAGCTGCAACCATGCGCTCGAACTTCTCGCGCCTTTTCACGCCGAGCTTTCGCCATTCTTGCCAGAACTAGATCCGTTGTGGACCCACAATGATCTCCACGCCTCGAACCTGATGTGGAGCGATGCCAGCGACAATGCGCAAGCCGTCGCAGTGATCGACTTCGGCCTGGCCGACCGCACCAACGCCGTGCACGACGTGGCCCAGGCCATAGAGCGCAACATCGTCGAATGGCTTGACCTCACGCCGCAATTCACGCAGCAAGCAGATGTCCGCGTGCACCTCGATCATCTCTATGCGATGCTAGACGGATACAATTCCGTGCGTCCGCTCACCGAGAAAGAATCCGCCGCTCTCGCGCCGATGACAGCTCTCTGCCACGCGGAGTTTGCGCTCACCGAAGCGGATTATTTTCTCGGCGTGCTGCACTCTGAAGAAAAGGCGCGAGTGGCTTCAATCGATTATCTCGTAGGTCACGCTCGCTGGTTTCATAGCGCAGGCGGCGAAAAACTGCTCGATGCAATTCGACACTGGGCCGCGACGCATGAGAGAGTTGAAAAACAATGAGCCTGGCTGCAATTTGCAATTACTTTATTCAGAACTGGCTGGAAATAACTGGCGCGGTCACGGCCTTGGTGAGCATCTGGCTTACAACCAAGCGAAAAACAATATGTTGGCCGATTGGAATCATTTCCGACCTTGCCTATCTAGTAATTTCCTTTCAGGCGCATCTGTTTTCATTTGCGCTATTACTGATTGGTGGTCTGCCTTTAAATTTTTACGGATGGTGGTACTGGGAGCGCGGCGTGCGCGAAGAAGGAGATGTGCGCGTGGTACCGCTCCCTCTGCCAAAGTTGCTTATTGGCGTGGCTGCGGGGGCAATGGGTGGCCTTGCGCTTGGAGCAGGAATGAACCACTACCATGCCTCGCTTCCTTATCTGGATGCCGTGCTCACGAGTTATAGCGTTCTGGGTGGCTGGTGGCAGGCGCGCAAGCACATCGCTAACTGGTGGCTGTGGATTGTTGTGGACGTCGTTTATGTTGGTGAATTTCTCTGTGCGAACCTGTTACTGACAGCCTTGCTGTACGCAGCTTTCGTGGCGCTAGCCGTACTGGGACTGCGCGATTGGCGTCGCGCTGCCGCAACTCAGATCGCTGCCTGAACCACGTTATGCAGCGCTTCACCCTTCATGTAGCGGCGTAGTTCATCTGCCGCAATACGCACGGAACGTGGCGCGAACTGGGGACTCGCTCCACCCACGTGAGGCGTAAGCAACAGATTAGGACAGCTCCATAGCGGGCGGCCTTCAGGCAGCGGTTCTGGATCGGTCACGTCGATTGCGGCGCGAATGCGGCCTGCGTTAAGCGCGCCCACCAATGCATCTGTATCGACGATGGGCCCACGCGCCGCATTCACCAGCAACGCGCCCTGCCGCATCAATTCAAGTTGGCGGCTGCCAATCAGATGATGCGACTCCGCGGTCGAAGGCAAAATCAGAATCACCACTTCCGCCTGCGGCAGCAGACTGTCGAGCTCGCCGACAGCATGAACAGTTGGCTCGCTGCGCGCCGTGCGAGCCACTCGTACAAGCTCTACATGAAAAGGCGCAAGCATCCGCTCAATCTCTTTGCCGATAGCGCCGTAGCCCACCAACAAAACACTCTTGCCAGTCAGTTCTTCCAGCAGCACCGGCGGATAAATCGGACGCGCATCGCCGGTAATTTGCGCGTAGTGTGCGCTGGCCTCGAAGCGCCGCTTCCACTGCCCGTCGTGTTGCATGTCGAGATAAAACGGAAAATACTTCAGCGTTGCCAAAATCGCGCCCACGGTCCATTCGGCAGTTGAAATATTATGCGCGCCGCGAGCGTTACAGATGGTCACGTGCGGCCCCACCGTGCCGGGAATCCACTCCGTGCCGGCCATCAGCGATAGCACCAGACGCACGCCGCGCAGCCATGGCCACACGCGAATCGCCCTCGTTGGATAGGGATCGGGAATCCATACGTCAATGCCAATCTCGTGGTCGAGATCGTCGGGCAGTGCAATCAGTTCAACGCCCGCGGGAAATTCTCTGAACAACTCCGCGGCAATCGTGGCTGGGTATCCGATTCGCAACATAGCACTCGCAAGCCCGCATAATGCGGGAGTCTAACTCCCATGCTACACGGGCAGCGCCATTCCGCAATGCGAAAAAAATCCGATTGCAAAATCAGGCAAAGCGGGGGAAAAGTGAGTTTGATCACCGCCAAATCCCGCTACGATAAGGCATCCTGTAAGTATGAGTTTATCGCGTCGCGGATTGCACCCATGCTCCTGAACGAAGACAAAACGTTGTCCCAGCATCGCCTTGCCGTCAAGCTGCGCGTGGAAGAAAACGAGAGTCCGGGATTCTTTACCTGGGAGCGCAGGCGGCTGCTGATTCACGCCGCAAAAACCGCATTGGCCGCTGCGCTCTGCTGGTGGATCGCCATGCGCTTTGGCCTGCCAGACGGCTACTGGGGCGCGATCAGCGCCATCATCGTGCTGCAATCAAACTTTGGTTCCACCATCTCCGCCTCGCGCGACCGCGTCTTCGGAACACTGATCGGCACCGTACTCGGCTTCGCCTTCACGCTGGTAGGCGCGCTGCCGTGGAACTACATTATGGCCGTGCTGGTCGCGGTGATCGTCTGCGGGTTGCTCGGTCTGCGCAGCAGTTCGCGCCTGGCCGGAGTGACCATCACCATTGTCATGCTCGTCCAAAAAGGCGGCTCGCATTGGACCATCGCGCTCGACCGCGTGATGGAAGTCTTCCTGGGAATCGTCGTGGCCTTGACTATCTCCACGTTGATCTTTCCCGACCGCGCGCGTCTCAGATTGCGCGAAGGACTGGCAAAGGAATTCCTCGTGCTCGATGCGTTCTTCGAGGCGGTACTCGAAGGTTTTCGCGGCTCGCCCGCTGAAAACCTGCCTGCCCTGCGCGAAAATGTGCTGACCGTGTTGCGCAGTAATAATCAACTGCTCGAAGCCGCGCGCAACGAGCCCTCCGGCGGTCCAGGATGGCGTGAAGGCTTAAGCATGCTCTCGCAGTTTGGCCGCTCGCTCTTCGATGCCTTGATCGCCCTTGAGTTAGCCGTCAAAGATAGCCACGAGGACGGATACGCGCAGCAGCTTGAACCCGCCCTGGGTCGGCTGGCCATCGATATTCGCACCGGCTTTCATTACGTCGCTGAGTGCATTCACGGCTGGCGATTTCACATTCCGCCGCCCGGCCTGCATCTGGAAGAAGACATCGCACAATTGGAAGCGCGCATGGCCGAGGTGCGGCCGACAGGCTTCCAGTTTGCACAGGCCGAAATTCTGCGCGCCTATGCCGTGCAGCTCCATCTAAAACAAATTGCGCGTCTGTTGCGCGCCTCGCGTGTTGAAACCAGCCGCGCCATCGGCGAAGCACAAAAATAAAAAGTCTTCACATCTGCCACGTATCTTTCTTGCCTAACTTCCATTTACATCCACGCCGTCGCCAGCATTCCCAAGCCCACAGCAGATAACTTCAACCCATCGGCGCGTTCCTTGAAATAAATCTCGTTGAGCTGCTCGTAGTTCAGTTGCTCAACGCGGTGAAATCCAGCCTCGCGCAACTCCTGTTCCAGCGTTTCCAGAGTAAAGAAAAGCTGGAACGGCTCTCCAGCAGCGGCCACTCGCCCCGCCAGCCTGTTAAAAGCCGTGCGGCCAACCGCGCTCAGCGTCTCCGGCTCCAGCGCGTAATCAAAGCTGACGGCGCTCTCCCTCGGCAGTTGCGCAATCATGCTCAGCGTCGCGCGAAAAGCCGTGAGCGTCAGGTACGGAATCACGCCTAGCCAGCCAAAGAACGCCGGCCCCCCTGCATCGAATCCCGCCTCGCTCAGCCCCTCACTCAACGTACGATGTTCAAAGTCCAAAGGAACAAAAGTCAGGTTCTCCGGCAATGCGATCTGCGCCGCATTCAGCATCGACCGCTTCCACTCCTGTGTAGCCGGAAAGTCCACCTCGAAGACCCGCAGCTCGCGAAACGGATTGCGATAAGCAAAGGTATCCAAGCCAGCGCCGAGAACCACGTACTGTGTCACCCCACGCGCCACTGCCTCTGCCAGACGATCCTCTGCATACCGGCTGCGCACTGCCATGAAGGCGCGAAAGTCCCGTCCAACCGGGTGCATCGCGCGTTCCATCATCCGTGGGTGCTCTGAGCCAACCAGCCGCATCGCAATCGGATCGTCCAAAATCCGCGGCACCTCCATCATCTGGTGCGCCGCGCGCCGTATCGCCACCCCAAGCGCTGTCTTGCTCGCTCTGCCAATCTCCATGATTTTTAGTGTAGTAGCCGATCCCAACCCGAGCCCCACGCGCGTACCATATCTCCCATGAGCATGAACTGGATAGGATGGGCGCTACTCTCCGCCTGCTTTGCCGCCGCAACCGCCCTCTTGGCCAAGGTTGGCGTGGCGCATGTGGATTCAAACCTGGCCACGGCAGTGCGCACCAGCGTCGTAGTGGTCTTTGCCTGGGGCATCGTATTCGCCTTCGGCAAGCCCGGCGAACTTCATTCTCTCGACCGCCGCACTTGCCTCTTTCTAGCCCTCTCCGGCCTCGCGACCGGACTCTCATGGCTCTGCTACTTCCGCGCCCTGCAACTCGGCCCAGCCTCGCGCGTAGCCCCGCTCGACAAGCTCAGCGTACCTCTGATCATCGTCTTCGCATGGCTTCTGCTCGGCGAAAAACTCACCCCTCCTGCAATAATCGGCGGCCTTCTCATCACCGCCGGAGCCGTCGTCATCGCGCTAGGCTGAGCTTGCGCGTACTACTGTAAGACAGCCAGGGTAATCCCAAACTCTGCCTGCGCAAACATTCCGCTGAATTTCTCGGCAAGTTCGAAAAGCCGCATGGTTCGCGGCTTCTCGAACTTGCGCTCAACTCCAAATCAAATCGTTCCACCTCCGCATACACGCTGAAGTGGGCGTTAGTACATCCACGCATCGATGCGAATTGAACCTGTCCCGGCGGACGACTGTTTGGTGAACGAATTGATGTTGCAAGCCTGGATCGTCACCGTGTTGGCGGCGCTGACCCAGGCTGTGTAGACGACATGTCCGCCCAGATTCATCATCGCGTTAGGAACTCCGAGCGCAATCGTGTCCCCGTCGCTGGTCCCCGCGACGGTAAAGTTGGCTGTGGCACAATCGAAGCCAGAGAGTGCCGGAAACCTGGCGTTCACCAGCACGGAAATGTGTTGCTTGATAGGCGTGCCACTATTGCCGATCGTCACGGTTCCGCTGATCGTGCCTGTCACACTCAGGTTGCCGGTCACGCTCTGGTCGCCGGTGAAGTTGTTTCCTACGTCCAGTCGCGCGTAATTTGCGGCCGCGATTCCTCCCAGGCCGGCGGCGTCACCGGCCGTGGTCGCGGACGCAGCGGTCGTTGCCGTTCCGGCTACGGTTGCAGTAGCGGCAGTCGTGGCGCTGGCAACAGGCCCGATAATCTTGCTGCCCGACAGCCCCGTAATCCAGGCCGGGTCAAGATACGAGTTTGTCGCGTACACACCGTTCGTCACCGTTCCCGCATTGCCCGTAACGCTGCCGCCGATGATCTGGCTGAACGAGTTGTTGCCCGTGAAGGTGTTGTTCGCGCCCACCAGGTTGGATTGCGAACTACTTACATCCGTAAGAAATGCCAACTGCTGCGTTGCGCTGTTATTGTCCAGGAACATGAGGTGCGAATCCCCCGTTGTTAGCCACAAATCGCCCATGACTGGATTGCTTGGCGGTTGGCCGGTGTTGGGAATGTTGAGCGAGGCATAGCCATTCGCAGATGCTGCCAGCGTCTGCTTGCCGCCGCTGAAAATATTGGGTTGCATGTTGAACACAAGGTTGCTACTGTCGCTCAAATTGGCACTCGCTGGTTGCAGGCAGTTGGCGCTGCCGTTGGCCGCAATGCCGGTTGAGAATTGGTTCGTCCCGCACTGAGCAGGCGTAGCCTGCAGTGCCGCTGCGAAATTAGCTGACGCTGCCGTCACGGCGAAATTCGCGCTGGCCACTGACCCCGTGATCTTGCTTCCCGACAAAGAAGGGATCCAGCTCGGATCGGGATAGAAACCGGTAGCGAGGATAGCGTTAGGCAACGCCGCCGCAATCACGCCGCTTAGCCCGGAACCATCGCCCACAAAAGTTGAGGCACTCACCATGCCGTTAAAAGTCTGATTGCCAGTAAACGTATTACTGCCGGTCGTGAGCGCAACCCCACTCTCGGTGACCGTCTGGCTCAAGCTGCCGGAACTGGCGGTCATATTATTTGCGTTTGGCGTGAACAGCGCCGTAATTGGGTACGACCCGATTCCAATTGCGGTGGCATCAAGCGTAAGCCCCGCGCTGCCATTACTCAGGCTCGCACTTCCCAGCAGCATGGATCCCTCAAAGAAACTGACTTGGCCCGTTGCCGGCATACTCGGCACAGAAGTCGTCACTGTCGCCGTCAGCGTAATAGAGTCACCCGCGGCGGCAGGATTCAGAGACGATGTGAGTGTCGTAGTGGTCGAATAAGTGATGGGCCCAACCGATGGATTCACTAACTCGAAGACGGTCCCTGCGCTTCGGGTCCCACCCCATAAAGTAGTCCCGTACAGGTTGCCCGCCGTGTCCATTAACAAGGCGCCCGCGTAAGGGCCGAATCCGTCGCCGCCGGTGCCCGTAAAATCATGCAGAACCTTCTCGGCAAAGCTTCCTGAGGAGTTCACCAACTCGAACGCGATTCCGCGGCCGTTGGTCCCGCCCTCTTCCGTAGTCCCGTACAAGTTGCCCGCAGGGTCCATCACCAGGCCCGCATAAGGGTAGGACCCATCGGCAACGTTGCCCGCAAAATCATGCACTACCTTCTCGGTATAGCTCCCAGAGGAGTTCACCAGCTCGAAGACAGACCCGTCGCCAGTGGCTCCGCCAATCCGGGTAGTCCCGTATAGGTTGCCCGCCGCATCCATCACCAAGCCGGCATATGGGTTGGTCCCGTCGCCACCGGTTCCCGTAAAACTATAGAGCACCTTCTCTGTGTAGCTCCCCGAGGAGTTTACGAGTTCGAAGAGGGCTCCAACGCCGCCAGCCCCGCCAATGTTGGTAGTCCCAAACAGGTTGCCCGCCGAGTCCATCACCAGACCCGCCGTAGGCATGGCCCCGTCGCCGCTACGGCCCGTAAAACTATAGAGCACTTTCTCTGTGTAGCTCCCTGAAAATCTCACCAGCTCGAAGACGGTCCCGTTGCCATTGGCGCCGCCATACAAGGTAGTTCCATACAGGTTGCCCGCCGAGTCCATAACCAAACCCGCCGCAGACTCGGCCCCATCGCCGCTAGCGCCCGTAAAACTATAGAGCACCTTCTCGGTGTAGCTCCCCGAGGAGTTCACCAGCTCAAAGACCGTCCCGTCGCCGCTGGCCCCGCCACTGACAGTAGTCCCGTACAGGTTGCCCGCCAGGTCCATAACCAACCCCGCCTCAGGGACACCCCCGTCGACGCCGTTCGTAAAGCTATACAGAACCCTTTCGGTATAGCTCCCCGAGGAGTTCACTAGCTCGAAGACTGTCCCATTGCCGCTGGTTCCGCCCCCTCCAGTAGTCCCGTAGAGGTTGCCCGCGGTGTCCGCAATCAAGCCCGCGTATGGGTTGGCCCCGTCGCCGCCGGAGTTCGTGAAAGAGTAAAGCGCAACAGAACTATACCCCTGCGCGGATACGGTTGTTGCCGGCAGCAAGCCTATACCGGTGAGCGCAAGCAGACAAGCAGTCTCGACCATGTTGAGCTTGATCGTTCTCAGTGTCAGATTTCCCCTGGACATGACCTATTTCTCCTTTATCCCAAACAGAGCCTGATTTTCTTGTGGCCCGTAAAGTGGTGCGTGATATTTGAACTCGATAAAAGCGCGAGCACGCGCTGCACTGAATGCGCCATTAACCAGAGATTGGGTACCGTGCGCAACCGTGCTAACCAATTGGTGGATTTTGAGGCGCCATGAGTCTAGGTGCTGGGGCCGGAAGTGACCTTGCCCTCAGAAATGCGTATCCAGTGAACCTGGCGTGGCTACCTTGGTCAGCGAGCAGAAGATGGGATAAAGGAGCAGTGAAGTGAAACAAGCCCCCATTCGCAACACTTCAACACCGGCCATAGTGGAAGGTCTGTGATTGTCGTCACGGGCGCTTTTCGACGCCAGTCGCACCCCAAAGCGGCGCGTGCCCCGGATGCTGGTAAGCCAATCGACCCACCAACGATGGGGACTTGGGCCACCACTGACCTCAACGGGCCGGGAGGCATCTGGCCCAATCATCACAGTATCCCGGACTGTGCCGGACTGTGCCTCGTTCATCGCGGCTCTATCGCGATGAGCGGGTTTTTCGGCAAGGTAGCAAAGGAATTACGATGGCAGCATTGACGGACACTGGACGCACACTTCCGCGGATCTGTCCGCCTTCGATGAGTGCATTGGCGATTTTGCATCAATCCAGAATCCATTCTGGCGACATCGGCCTTCATGTCTCGCCTGTTCCCAACTGCGAGGAGTCGGGGCCACCCGCGTTGGGGATGATGACTTTGATCGACATCGACTCGCTGCCCACTCCGCCTGCAAACGCACAGGTGCCATCACAGATCCAGAATGACACCGACAACTGGAGCATCTGCAGCCTCTGTGCAGCAGGCACCAACACCACCGGCATCCAATTCCAGCTGGATCAGGATCCCTCCGGTACTCCACTTCACGAATGGGTCGACAAAGTCACTCTTACGATGTGGTAAGACGCCACCCGCCTCACCCTAAATCAAAAATGGCTGATCGAGATTCATTGTCTTTCATATCCCAAACTTCCTTCATCAGATTGGGTGTCCCAGGTCTCGACTTTGAGACCTGGCAAATCTCAGGAGAGAAAGCTTCAGTAGCTAGACGTCAATAGTTTCAGATGAGTGTGTTTCAGGCATTCACTTTGGAATGTTTCTGGGTCTCGATGAAAGCCCGAATGTGCAATCTTTCTCTTGCTAATGCCGAACAAAACTGTGGTCGACGGCCCTTTGTGATACTCAATTCTCCGAATATCCCCCCAATTGATGATGGTCGATTTCCCCCACCATTGGTGCTCCTGAACCCCTTCCTTTGTTATCGAAATGGTGGAAGGAAAGGCAATGCTGCACATGACTGCCAGACCTGCGAATACGTACACCCCCAAAGATGCGTCCGGTGTGGTTAGCGCGAGGTAAACTGACCCAATTGAAGACCCTATTGCTCCTGACACGATCAAGACCTTGGTGGTTAGGGTCGCATCAAAGATCATCACCGGGCCTGACCTCTTGACCCTACTTGCCTTGGCTTTATCCAGCATCGAGCTGACGATGAGGTAAACGATGAGCCCGCTCGGGATATAGCCTGTGTGTCCACTCATAAATGTCATCCTTACTTCTTCTCTTGGCGGGCGGCCCTCGACTTTGAGACCTGGAAAATCTCAGGAATGAAAGTTATCGAGAACAAACACTTGCTGGCTGAGGTTCATCGATTCCGATGTCTCAAAGGCGAGACACGGGAATTGGCTTGAATAAGCTTGTCGGGGTTCATCTTCTCCCACATCTCAGGAACGAAGGCCACCCTGAGATCAGACCTGGGCCACTCGCCCACCCTGCCCGGCCTTCCTGTTACTTCAACGGTATTGCACTCGGCGACTTTCCAGATCGCCCCTTTATTTCAGCAATAAACAAATCATGTCCCGCATGATAAGGAGAGTGTACTATCCTGCAACTTCTTGAACGGATGATCACGGATCCGTCGCGCTTTGTTTCAAACGGTAAGAGATCACACCAACCAATTGTCTTCCAACATCCCCGCCATGATCGTTGTCGTATAGAGGACTCCGAGAGCACGATCGCCTTAGGCCAGGTAACACAGGCGAAAATCGCAAACATTAGGCCGCCAGAGCAGACGACGCTTTGATCCTTCTGCGGTCCAAAATATCCTAAGATGATCAGTCCAACGCCAAGTATTGCGACAACAATATATACAATCTTTAGACCAATGATCGGCGGGAAAATCCAGAGATCGTTCACTCTTCTGGCTTTCGCATTCTTGCCTTGGGCAGCGAAGATGCCAAGCAGGAACGCCGTTATCAAAATTACATAAAACCCCTTCATAACTTAATCCTGTCCCGTGCACCACATCAGTGAACGCTGTGCTCCAAGGGTAGTCTGCGAGAGTCAAAGAGCAAAATCTAGAGTCTGCTCTATGACTTGGCGGGTGGTTCCGATCTCAAAAGCGATTCTATCAAGTTGAGGGTGCCCCCGGTCCTCGCTTTTGGGGACCGGGGAGGGGAAATCGAGCTGCCTGTTACGCATCCACGCAGGCAGTTGCCAACCTCTCTCACAGGCCGTCCGTTCCGATTCGATTTCTACGGTTTCGTGCATTCCCGTTTGATAGTGGCGATAGCTTGACCAGAGCCACTCCTCGGGCTTGGTAACGAGGCCGCGCTTGATGGGATTCCGATGAATGTAGCGCAACTTCTCCACGAACTTCTGGTGCGATGAGACATTGAAATCGTAATAATGCGCCTGCCAAAAGGGTCTTTCGCGGCTGCGCATCGAGACCGATAGCTTGAGGGCCTGAACGGTTCTGGATAAAAGCCCGCGCTCTGGCTCACTGACCAACAGATGCACGTGCTCCGGCATGACCACGTAACCAGCGACTGCAAAGAGATACCGCAGCCGAACGCGTTCCAACGCATCCTCAAAAAGCTCCATCGCCGCGACTGTCGACAGGTAGGGCTGACGCCGGAAACTGCTGAAGGTGAGGAAGTGAAACTCCCCCGTTTGCTGATAACGGATGCGCTGGCCTTTCATACATTGCGAGAATACTCAAACTGAAAAGTTTGGGTGGCGTGGTGGTTCCATCCCCGGTCCCCAACTGCGAGGGATCGGTGGCACCCTCATCTGGATGGGACAGGCCCCGAGACCTGGGCCGCTCGCCCCGGTCATCGATTTTACCCTCTTCGATGGTAAGGCAAGATAGAAAGCTGTGCCCCGTTCATCGCAGTTTTATCGCGATGAGCGGGCGGGTTGAGTTTCGTGGTTCCCGCTCATCCACGATAAAACTGTGGATGAATGGGCCACATGGTTTCAGGGTGTTAATGACGAGGCCACCTGCCTCACAGAGTCTACGTCGAAAACGATAGGGGTCATTTCACCGGCAGTATAAGCGAAACGAAGTGTTCCGGATACAGAGACCTTCATTCCAATTAGTTTCTTCGCTTCTGCTTCGCGTTTTTCATCCGGATCAGATAGGAAGAAAAGCGCCAGACGTTTTGTCGCCTGACATTCCAATCCCCACGACTCCTCTCCTTTTGGCGGACAAGGAATGTTGATTGAATCATGCAACTCAAGTATTAGATAGCTGATGTGGGCATCTCTTCTCTTGTCCTCTCCGTAACCAGGAGGCCCATACCCATGCATTTCCCTGATCGTTCCAATAAGCGTAACAGCGTGGTCTGATGGCTCCATTATGACCTGTCCAAGTGCTGCGCCGACTGAACAGGCCACAAGTCCAGAAAGAATCCCCAACGGCAATAGTATTCTTGTACCCCAACGGCATTCGTTCTTCATTTCGTCTTGTTCTCCTTCCGCTGGACGCTATTTTGGCGCTGGTTGTTTCTTTTCTGATGGATGGGACAGGCCCCCGAGACCGTGGCCACCCGCCAGCCAGATTCATGGTTGGGGACCTGCGCTACCCCCACCTTTATGGCCTTTTTCAAACCAAGCTAATGGATTGATTGCTCGGAAATAATCTGAGATCAGACCAAAGATATACTGTCCGCCTATCCTACGCGAACGCAATTTGTTAAATTTCAACCAGGCCCCACAGAGCCAGATTACTGCTATCAACAGTAATCCTATATCGAATAAATATTCCATTGGTGTTAGGTTAAGAAAATTATAGTTAGCAAAATACCAACGACCATCTCTCAAGACAAAAGCAAGATTTCTATCATCTTCAAACTTTTCTTCATTCGAGGTTCCGATCGAAGTATTATAAATAATATGAGCAGAAATATTTGCCGTCATACCTGATATTTGGATTGGACCTTTTGGGATCAATGCAATCTCATAATGCTTTGTAAAATGTTTAATCTGATCAGTAATCTTTTCTTTGGGAAATAATGGGTCCAGCAATTCTTGAGGATTAACGTTGGAAGCAAGCCTATTCATTTGAGTTTCGATTTGCTTCTCATCTGAGATGGTAATTGCTGCTCTCTGGCCAATCTGCGCAATCAACGCTAACGAATCTATCGCCAGAATTAGTACTACTATCATGTTTTTCAAACAATTATTCCTCCTCTTTGTGAACTGCCTTTTGATATTTTCCGTTAGATTCTCATTTTACTGGTGTAAATGTTGTCTTGCCATCATAATCATGTTTTACGCTGCTGCTTCCCCCAAATCTTCCCCAATCTAAGGACAGTTCCGCGGCTCCGCCTAGACCATCTGCCTCTTCGACTTCGCCATGGAAACCCTTGGATGATAGTGAAAACTGGAAACCTTTCGATTCTCCTATTTCGCCTGTAAGTGCTAGTGTGAACATCCCAAAAGTCAGCTTTCCGCTCGCACTAACTGCATTGAAATTATACCCAGCACCAATTGATACATTTCTGTCCTTTAAACTTAAACCTGCATCTGCATGTCCACCCGCTGTTAAAGCGTCAGCTTGACCACTTAGATGCTTTGATTTAGCGTCTGCATGATAAACACTAAAACCTGCCTCTGCTCCGACTTTAGCACCTCCGGGCGTAAGTGATGAGGAAGCAGCACCTGTACCACGACCTATATCAAAGTGAGCATTACCATTCTTCGATGCTGCTCCAATTAGCGATCCACTCCCTTCCGTTTGATGATTTAGGTTGTGACTCGCCAACCATTGTGAGGCCTGATTATATACATTCTTTGCTGCATTTATCCATGGCCTCCAATCTATAACATGCCCATCTGCATCAAACCGCGTGAGCGGATTGTTGCGAACATAGGCGTACAGATTGAGCGACTGCGGATCATCGAATGTGGCATAAGGCACGGGCGATTCTTTGGCGCTCCAGTCGGGCGACGTGAAGCGGCCCATGTTACTGGAGTAGTACCGCGCCCCGAAGTAGTCGTTCCCTGATTCGGTATCGCGTTCTTTGCCGGTGAAGTGGTGTTCGGTGGGGGTGTTGATGGAGACGAAGTATGTGGATTCGCCGGGGGCGAGGCAGCTTAGAGCGTCGCCGTAGGGCAGGCTGGTGCGGTTTCTTCTAGCACGCCGGGTGCCTAGCGCATCGTCGAAGTAGAAGTGGAGGCCGTCTTTGTCATAGGTGCCGAGCAGCTTGCCTCCGGCGAAGACATTGGTGTGCTGCCAGACTAGCGTGCTGGTGACTGTGGAGCCGGAGATAGTGACGTGGACGGCCATCTCCGTGACCTGCTCGCCGTCCAGTCCGAGCACAAGGTCGGTGGTGGTTTGGAATCCGCTTTGCATGGGGTCGCAGGACCAAGCGGTGACCGGTAAATCGAACCCTTGCTAAAAAATTCGCCCTGACCGGCCGGCAATAATGCCGGAGGAGTGCATTGGTGCGCGGCGGTCTCAATTCCCCACGCCGAAGGCCGCTGGCCCCACCGCAGGTGGATTGCAGAAAATTACCCTCCCCTGGCGCACAATCAAAACATGAACAGAAACCAGAGCCGCGTGCTTTTACTGGCACCTGAAAGCTGCCAACTGACACCCACTTTTCTCCTACCCCCACCCCCCCTACCCCTCCCAGGAGAGGATAGTTTCTTCAAAACATCCTGTAACACCCAAGGAATGAATAACATAAAAAATGAACGATGAACGAAAAAGCAGCGGAAAACCTCTGATTTTGCCCATTTTTCGGCCCAAAATGCCGCCCTTTTGAGCCGTTTTCTGCAAAAACAAGCGGTTTCGCGATGGTTCTGGAGAGGCGAACTTCGGTGAAAACCTGTGGGCCCGCGAACCATTACACTAAGGCTGTGGAAGCCTCAAAAAATTCAGCCTCAACCCGCCGCATAGTCCTGACTGGCTTCATGGGTTCCGGCAAGACGACCGTCGGCCCACTCATCGCCGCTCGGCTGGGCTGGAGCTTTCTCGATGTGGACGACGTGATCGAAGCCGAGGCTGGCGTTTCAATCGCTGAACTCTTCGCTCGCCACGGCGAAGCTGCATTCCGCGAGCGCGAGCACGCCGCCATCGCTCGCCTTGCTGCTAGTGACGCCTTGGTACTCGCTCTAGGCGGCGGCGCCATCGAGCATTCCGCCACCCGCGATCTGCTCCTCAACACTCCCGGTACGCGGCTCGTGCACATGGAGATCGAGTTAGCCACCACCCTCAAACGCTGCCAGGGAACCGAGCACACCCGCCCCATCCTCGCCGACCAGGCCAACCTCGCCGCGCGCTACCAGCGCCGCCTGCCGCTTTATCGCATGGCGCATATTTCCATCCCTGTTGATGCGCTGATTCCAGAACAGGCAGCGGAGAGCATTCTTTCCGCATTAGGCCTCGCCTGTGGATAACTTAACCCATCGTAATCTTGCCTGCCGCGGTCCCTCGGTTCAATATCGGATACGTACAGGGGGTCCAGCAATGATGTTTCCTGACACATCCAACGCCCAACAGAGTGCCGCTCTTCGTCAAGCCGCTGAGCGTTCCCGTTCCCTCTGCAATTCTCGCAATCTCTACGAGCCGGTAAAATACAAACCGATTGCGCTAAGACGCGAGGCATTCACCGCAAGCAGCAATCAA
Source organism: Occallatibacter sp. (assembly GCA_049513195.1). Classification (GTDB taxonomy): domain Bacteria; phylum Acidobacteriota; class Terriglobia; order Terriglobales; family Acidobacteriaceae; genus Telmatobacter. The sequence continues at coordinate 69,833 of JBEKWJ010000012.1, read as the reverse complement.
ACACGCACCGGCAATCCTTCAATCCAGGAAGTAATCCAAGCCAGCCGCTGAAAACTGTCCACCGTCCACTGTCAAGGCAAGATAGGAATCCCGGCAATTCGCCGCTGCCATTCCGCCGGTCCAGTCTGATGAACGCTCGTGCCTTTCGCATCCACCGCCACCGTCACCGGCATATCCACCACGTCGAATTCATAGATCGCCTCCATCCCCAGATCGGCAAACGCCAGCACTCGTGCGCCGCGAATCGCCTTTGAAACCAGGTATGCCGCGCCGCCCACCGCCATCAGGTACACCGCGCCAAACTCACGAATCGCTTCAATCGCCGCCGGCCCCCGCTCGCTCTTGCCCACCATTCCCAGCAACCCCGTCTCCGCCAGCATCTGCCGCGTAAACTTGTCCATGCGCGTCGCAGTCGTCGGCCCTGCCGGTCCCACCACTTCGTCGCGCACCGGGTCCACTGGGCCCACGTAGTAGATAAACCGCCCGCGAAAATCCACCGGCAATTTCTCGCCCCGATCCAGCATCTCCTTCAGCCGTGCGTGCGCGGCGTCGCGCCCCGTCAGCAGCTTGCCCGTCAGCAGCAGCACCTCTCCCGGCTTCCATCCCGCAGCCTCCGCGCGCGTAACCGTATCCAAATTCACACGCCGCGCAGCTGACATGTCATAACTCAGCTTCGGCCACGCATCCAGATTCGGCGGGTCCAGATACACTGGCCCGTTCCCATCCAGCACAAAGTGCGCATGACGCGTCGCCGCACAGTTAGGAATCATCGCCACCGGCAAGTTAGCCGCGTGTGTTGGATAGTCCAGTACCTTCACATCCAGCACCGTAGTCAGCCCGCCCAATCCCTGCGCACCAATCCCCAGCCGGTTCACCTTGTCGTATAACTCGAGCCGCAATTCCTCCGCGCGATTGCCCGCCCCCCGCGCCCTCAACTCTTGAATGTCGATCGGGTCCATCAAGGATTGTTTTGCCAGCAGCATCGCCTTTTCCGCCGTCCCCCCAATCCCAATCCCCAGCATCCCCGGCGGACACCATCCCGCGCCCATCGTCGGCACCGTCTTCAGCACCCAATCCACTACCGAATCCGAGGGGTCCAGCACGATGAATTTTGCCTTGGCCTCAGACCCTCCCCCCTTGGCCGCCACCGTCACATCGACCGTCCCGCCCTTCACCAACTCCACCGTCACGCAGGCCGGCGTGTTGTCCCTGGTATTCTTCCGCTTGCCTGCGGGGTCAGCCAGAATCGAAGCCCGCAGCTTGTTATCCGGATCAAGATAAGCCCGCCGCACACCCTCGTCCACCATCGTCTGTATATCCTTGCGCTCCTCGCCCGCCGCAGGCTCAAATTGCACATCCATCCCGACTTTCAAGAACGCAGTCACAATCCCCGTATCCTGGCAAATAGGTCGATGCCCCTCAGCGCACATACGGCTATTGATAAGAATCTGCGCAATCGCATCCCTCGCCGCAGGCGACTCCTCCCGCTCATAAGCCTTCGCTAGGCTAGTGATGTAATCCACCGGGTGGTAATAGCTGATGTATTGCAAAGCACCAGCAACGCTCGCAACAAAATCTTCCTGCCGGATGACGGTCATGGGGTCTCCTCTGATTCAGCTATTAGGGTAACGGTTTTGGTTTCCATGTGTCGCCCTGCTGCGCACATGGCCCGTCCACGGCGTCCATATCACAGAATGAACCATCGAGGATCGATGTTCGATCATTTGTCAGCAGGGCGAGTAATGCCTCAGGAGACAAATTCGCATAGCGCAACTTTGCGAGATCAATCCAGGCGTCGCGATATTTCAGCCATGCTCGCTCTGCGTCGCGAATCCCGCTTGGCTGCACCGCGCCATAATCCCGAATGTGTTCCTCGGCATTGCTCAATGCTTTGCGATAGGCCGAATTCAATCGCGCATCGGCGTCCCGATAGATGCGTTCAGATCCACTTGGATACCTACCCGATTCGAAAGACTGTATGGCGGCGAGGAAATCGTCCCGGAGAGTTTGTTCGGCATCGATCTGATACATGGCTCTTGCGGTGCCGCTGAGATCGATTTCCCCGGTGGCATGCGCACGGGCGTATGCTTCTTCTTCTTTGACCAGTTGGACGAACGCCACCTGCTGGGCTGAGCTCATTTGTGCCGAGACTGCGTTCAGTTGCGCCGACCTCCTCTGGTCGGCCAGTTCACTCCCGTATGCCGCACACGAACCCTCCATGAAGCCGCTTGTTATGTCATCGCAGAAGTCAAACTTCACGATGGACGTGTGGGTTTTCGCATCTAGGGATTCGATATGCTTTAAGCGAATCGAGATCTCTGCTGGTGCACCACCAGCCTCGCAGGCAAAACGCAATGCAAGCGGTAGGCTCTTCTTGACTCCCTCACCGTTCGCATAAAGCACGGTGAGCATGGCAGCGCCCCCGAAGTCACGCGCCATTAAGTACCGTGGTTCAATACCGGCCTGCGATGCAAGGCGTTCTGTCCAGGCGCATTGACGAGCCGCAGAATAGTCCACTTTAACGCCAATGCCGGAGTAGAGCTTGTGCGAGTCGCAACTGGGCCACAACTTCGGCTGCGTCACATCGCTAGCTTCAGTCGGAAGTGTAGTCTTCAGGTACTCTTTGCATTTGTTCTGTGTAGCGATATCCGAGCGGTCAAGTTGAGCAGTGAGTGGGAGAGCACAAAGGAGTGCCAATAGGGCCATGAGGGCGTGCTTTCTCATGCCAAGAAGCATAGCGCAAAGCACCTGCGATTGCTCAAACGCCGCCCGCGATTCTGTATGCCCTGGGTCTAGATTCTCGGACCTGGGAAACCGCTTCTGCCCGCCGTTCGAGATCATTTCGTCGTACTGAGCGTCGGCGAGATAGTCCCTGCCGCAGACTCGGATCCAGATGGTTCACGGAAGGGTTCCACAGAAATGCGCTTGTAACACACCTCCAGAACCGTCAGGTATTGTGTCCCTCCCGGCGCTTGGAGAACTACGCTGTCGCCCTCTGTCGACTTCATCAACGCGCGCCCCAAGGGTGATACCCAACTGATGTGGTTGCGGTTGAGATCGACCTCGTCGATGCCTACGATGCTCACCGTTCGCTCCGCTCCCGCGGCATCGGCATAGCGCACCGTCGCCCCGAAGAATGCCCTTGTTTTCGCCTGTCCCGCTCTCGGAGCCTCGGGGTCAACCAGTTCCGCGGCTTCGATTCGCTTCGTGAGAAAACGAATCCGCCCATCGATCTGCCGCAGGCGCCTCTTGCCGTACTGATAGTCGGCGTTTTCACTGCGATCGCCGTTGCTGGCAGCCCACGCCACCACCTCCACCACTGCGGGGCGGTCCCTGGTGAGCAGATACCGGTGCTCATCTTTGAGGCGCTGCAGACCGCTCGGCGTGATGTAGTTCCTGCTTTGCGTCGCGGGCTCGTCCTCTTGCGGTTTCCTCGTAGACCCCTGTCGCATCTCGTATTCCTCCTGGCGCGAATCCAGCGGGTGCTTCCTATGAATTCAGATGAACGCCGATGGAAAACACTGTAGGTCATCCACGTTCAAGGGAGTTCATTTGTGGCCCTAACTGATTTTTTCACGTCTTCCGGTCCCTTCGCTATCCTATCGATCTTCTCAGACAACCGCCGGAGACGAGCCGCTCCTGTAAAGTTGAAAAGAGGTGCTCCGCAATCTGTTCGCTTCGAGCCTTCTGCCATTGACGACTCCAACCAATCCGGAAAACCTCACTGACTTGCTAAGCTCAGTCTTCGGCTTCGCTCGTTTCAGAGCCAATCAGGAGGCGGTCTGTCGCGCTGCTATCGATGGGCGCGATCTGATTCTGGTGATGCCGACAGGCTTTGGCAAGTCGCTCTGCTATCAGTTGCCCGCCGTCGCATTAGGCGGCACGGCGCTGGTCATCAGTCCGCTCATTGCGCTCATGGAGGACCAGGCAGCCAAACTCATCGCGCTTGGCCTCTGCGTAGGTCGCATTCATTCAGGACTCGATCGCAGCGTGGCGCGCCAGGCCTGCGTCGATTACTTGCAGGGCAGCTTGCAATTCCTTTTCATTGCGCCCGAGCGGCTGCGCGTTCCTGGATTTGGCGAGATGCTGGCCAAGCGCAAGCCCGCCCTGATCGCCATTGACGAAGCACACTGCATCTCGCAATGGGGCCACGACTTCAGGCCAGACTACCGAATGTTGGGCCAATATTTGCCTGCGCTTCGTCCGGCTCCAGTGCTCGCGCTCACGGCCACAGCAACTCCAACAGTCCAGGCCGACATCGTCCAGCAATTGGGAATGGTGAAACCAGCGAAATTCATTCACGGCTTCCGTCGCAGCAACCTGGCGATTGAAGTCGCGGAGCTTTCCATGCCCGAGCGGCCAGGCGCAATCTGCGGACTGCTCTCTGACCCAGCGCGCAGACCAGCAATTGTTTACGCCACCTCGCGCAAAGGAGCCGAGCGGCTGGCCGAGGAGTTATCGCGACTGGTTCCAGCGGCGGCTTACCATGCGGGCCTTGATGCGGTCACGCGTGAGCGTGTGCAAACCGCCTTTCAAGCTGGCGAGCTGCAGGTGGTCGTCGCCACAATAGCCTTCGGCATGGGCATCGACAAGACCAACATTCGCACCGTGATTCACGCCGGATTGCCAGCCACGCTCGAAGGCTTTTACCAGGAGATTGGCCGCGCCGGGCGCGATGGCAATCCGAGCCGGACCTATCTGATGCACAGCTATGCCGATCAGCGTACGCATGACTTTTTTCTCAGCCGCGATTATCCCCCCGTGGAGCAGTTACAGCAGGTCTACCGCACGCTCAAAGATGAGGCGCAGCCGGTGGAAGACTTGCGCGCGGCTTCTAAACTCGCCGAAGAGGAGTTCGACAAGGCTCTCGAAAAACTCGAAATTCACGGCGGAGCGCGTGTGGATTTTGGCGGCAACGTGACGGCGGGCGGTCCCGGTTGGAAGAAAACTTACAATGTACAGGCGCAGTTTCGCGCCGAACAGATGGAAAAAGTGCTGCGGTTTACAACCTCCTCCGAGTGCCGCATGGCGGCCTTGGTGCGCCACTTTGGCGACGTAGAAGATGCCAGCCGCCCGTGCGGAATCTGCGACGTGTGCGACCCAGGCGGCGCAGTGCTCAGGCTCTTCCGGCATCCAACGGCAATCGAGCGGCAACTGGTACAGGCAATAGCCAATGAGCTGCGCACCGTCGATAGCAAGGCTACTGGTACGCTGCAACGGAATCTCGATCAAGCCGGCAGAATGAGCCGGAACGAATTTGATCGCTTGCTGGACGCAATGGTACGTGCCGGACTTATCGAGATAGAAGATGCCGAGTTTGAAAAGGACAAAGAAGTCATACGCTATCGCAAGGCGCGCCTGACCCAGGCCGGACTGGAAATGCGTGCAAATTCGCCGATCGAATTGCTGATCAGCGATGGAGTCGTAGAAGGGTTCGGCGGGGGAGCACCTGCACCTGCGCGAGCGAAGAAAGCAAAACCTGCAGCGAAGGTTGCAAGCCCCCAAGCCAGCCGCATGCCGGCCATTTTGGTTGCTGAGCCGGCGCGACTGTCGGCCAAGAGTGAAGCTCTGGCCACGCGTCTGAAAGAGTGGCGTGCGGCAGAGGCCAAGCGTTTGAGAGTCCCCGTTTTTGCGGTACTGCACGACCGCACTCTGACAGCCATTGCGCATTCATGCCCCGCGAATCCAAGGCAGTTGCTGGAGATCACCGGGATGGGTCCGATGAAGGTAGAGCGCTTTGGCGAAGCGATTCTAGCGTTATGCGCGGCGGAGTAGGAATTCACTGCGCGGCGGGGCAGACGCATGTCCTGAACTCCTGCTCGGTGTGATTCGACATGGCGCAAACATATTCCGGCCAGACCAGGGTGAGCAGGGGCGAAGCGTAGCCTACGGAGAAATCCTCAATGTACTTTTGACTGGGCAGAGTCTTTGCGGTGGGATCTGCCGCGAATTCCGCGATCAGCTGACTTACCGAAGACGAATTAAATTCTGCCTTGTGATAGCTTCGCGCATAATCGTACTCTTCTTGCCATGTGGCGTTGATGCTCGTCTGATTCGATGCTTCGAAAACCTTGTAGTCCATGAGCGCAGCCGAAGCGGGATCGATCTGGGCGACGGTAAAAGAAGGCTTGTTGCCATTGATCGGCGAGATGGAGGAGACCATCTTGACCGCGACCGTCCTGGCTGAATCCGGCTTCTGGCTTTCACTCTTCAGAAGGCGCATCTCGTCCATATGCGTGTGGGCGAAGATCGCTAACTCGACCACATCGGCAGAGTCAACCAGCACGTCCGCCATCTTCTCTGAAGATAGAAACATTACCGGCTCCTGGCCGCCGCAAACATTGGTCATTCTTCTGGCGGTCGAGTACAGATCGACTCCGGGCGGAATGTGGCCCATGACCCAGACCTTCTGTTTGCTGGCGCGAGCCTCGGCAAGCTGCTGAGTTAGCCATGCAAGCTGCGCGGCTGCTGCACCCTGGTCGGCTTTACCGGCGCAGGTCGTGTAATTCTTCGACATGAAAATATCGTTCAAAACCAACAGGCGCGCGTTCTGGATGGGCGCTGGCAGAGAGACGCTGTAATAGCCGCCAACCGCAAAGGTATCAAGAGCGCCCTGACGCTCGGAGCCGGGAAACTCCTGGGTAACTTCTTTTCCGACGGTCGCAAGAAAATCGCTGTGGGTGTCGAGACGATAGTCGCCGCAATCAGAATCGTTGTTTCCCATGGCTGCATAAATAGGCACGCCCGGGAATTCGCCGTATAACTCGCCCATCACATAATCCAGCGTTTTTTCAACGAATGTTCTGTAGGCCTCCGGAGTGGACTTGGGAAAGAGCGTGTTGTATTTGCAATCAAAAGCATGAGAGATGAGATCGCCGCTGACGGCGACAAACTTTGCGCCGATGGCATGGCTGCGCATGGCTTTCAAACTGGAATCGAAGAGCGCAAAGGAGGTGTCGGCTCCGCGGGCATGGCAGCCCTGCTGCAACGACTGAAAACGTTGCTGCTGATCGGGCGAAGGCGCGGCAGCGAGAATGGCCTTCCACTCGCTGACCGGCGCCGAGGCCAGTTGTGGAGCTTTGGCCGGATCCCAAAACGGCTCGAAGTGAATATCGCTGACGAGGAGCGCCGGAACTGTTGCTTTGGCTTGCTGCGCGGCTGGTGCAGGCCTGGCTGCGGCTGGTTGGCCGCTCTGGGCAAGGGCCGCACTGGCGAACAGGAGAGCCGCAATCGTCTGCATTGCTACGGCGCGGAGGATGCGGGCTGCGAGACTTCGTTTCATCGAGGTTCCTTTGCTGACCTCACATTAACATGGCTTTCTCCAGGGCGATAAATCGGCCATTTTTTGGATAATAACGGCTCTTTTTGGGCCAAAAAGCGGGCAAATCAGGGGTTTTTTGTGACTGATTTGCCCATGGGATAGATTTTCAAGTATTTGAAAAAAAGTTAGTTACGTGCAAAAGATGGGTCGAAAAACGGCCTGCATATGGTAGGGGGGGTGGGGGGTCAGGCGGATTTTGGCGGTTTTGGCTCGTAATGGAGGGAGGCAAGCGCGACCTGGGCCGCATAGAGGAGTTGGTTGCCCCGCTTTTGCGGAATCGCATCGATGAGTATGCCATAGGCAGTGCAAGCGATGAAATCGCGGATGCTTTCATAACCAGCCAGAGGGGGCATGGCTTTTCGGTAAGCGGAACCCGCTTCGCGGACTGCGACGATCCTGGCAAAGTCGCCCCCGGATGTACCCTCCAGGTGTGCATCATGAGCGCGCTGCCAGGCGGCGCAGCAGCGCTTGATGGCGGTCCGGGCTTTTTTGGGATAGGCGTGGACTGTTGGCAGAGGAATGGTCTCGAGCAGGCCGAGTTTGGTTGCGGATTCTTGGGTCATGTAGATTCTCCCTATCGATAGGGTGCGCCATGGGAGCGTAATTATCTGCAAAGCACCTTTGCGGTGCGGCAAGACGCCATTGGCGGGGCGACAGGAGATGGGTGCGGGCTGCTGGATTCCGTTTCATCAAGGCTCGTTGGCAGCCGCCCGAATCTAACGTGAGCCGTATTTGCGGTGGATGAATGGTTGAGTTTCGTGGCATCCCACCCTTCGCAAAAAGCGCGAAGGATGGGGCACCCACATTTCAGGGCTGCACGAGTTTTTACGCGACGCGCTCAATGAGGACCGATTCAAGCACGACGGGCTTCTTGGGCTTGTCCTGGCCGCCACGGGGAACTAGAGAGATTTTCGTCACGATCTCCTGGCCCTCGACGACTTCGCCAAAGATGGTGTGGTTGCCGGTGAGCCAAGGCGTGGCGGCTACGGTGATAAAGAACTGGCAGCCATTGGTTCCGGGGCCGCTGTTGGCCATGGCCAGCTTGCCGGGCTTGTCGAATTTGTGCGGCGAGCCTTTGGTCTCGTCCCCGAAGCGGTATCCGGGTCCGCCCATGCCGGTGCCGGTGGGGTCGCCGCCCTGGATCATGAAGTCGGGAATCACGCGGTGGAAGATGGTGCCGTCGAAGAGCTTGTCGGTGGACTTTTTGTGAGTCGTGGGATGGGTCCACTCTTTGCCGCCCTCCGCCAGTTCGATGAAGTTCTTGACGGTGATGGGCGCTTCGGACTCAAAGAGGCGGACGGTGATTTTGCCTTCGCTGGTGGTGAAGACGGCGTAGGTTCCTGGTAACAGTGACATGAAAGGCTCCTGGGTTTTGTTGCGAGCTTTTAGCTCTTAGCTGTTAGCTATTAGCTAAGAACAGTTACGGTTTGGGCGAGGCCTTGGGAGCGGCAGCAGGAACCGCACCTGGCAGCGGCGGCATCGGCTGGCCCTCGCGGACGATGGTCACCTTCTTCAGCACCACTGGGGTAAGAGGCTTGTCGTTGCCGTCGCGCTGAACGAGGGCGATGGTGCGGGCGAGAAGAATGCTGGAGTCGTCGCACTGGCCGAAGATGGTGTGGTGATGGTTGAGATGCTCGGTGGGCACTTCAGTGATGAAGAATTGGCTGCCGTTGGTGCCGGGGCCGGAGTTGGCCATGGCCAAGCGGCCGGGCTTGTCAAACTTCAAATTCGGGTCGAACTCATCTTCGAATTGATAGCCGGGATTGCCCATGCCAGTGCCGGTTGGGTCGCCACCCTGAATCATGAAATCGGGGATGACGCGATGGAAGATGGTGCCGTTGTAGAGCGATTTGTTGTGCTGCGTTTTGCTGGTGGTGGGGTCGGTCCAGTCTTTGGTGCCTTCGGCCAGGGCGATGAAGTTGGCCACGGTCTTGGGCGCCTGCCGCTGAAAAAACTGGCAGGTGATGCGTCCCATGGATGTGTCCATAACCACGGTGGGTCCATTGGGGCTGACCAATGCCGCGGCGGTGGCTTGGGGTGCGTCAGGCAGGGCAACAGCAGGGTTGGAGGAGGTTTGGGCGAATACCGCGGCGGTAAAGGCCACGGCCAGAGCGGGCAGGAGGAGTGTGCGCTGGATTTTCATAACGATACTGAGGTTAAATCATCCACCTGCCGTGAGGCCACCTGCGGTGGGGCCAGCATTTCACATGTCGCTCGCAAAGGGTTCGTGGTATCCCACCCATTCGCAAAAAGCGCGAATGGATGGGGCACCCAGCTTTTGATGTTGCTCCTCAATTCCGAGCTGAATCAGCAGCCCTTCTTGCAGCGGGCCATGATAGCGGCGTGGAGGCGGTCGCGCAGGCTGGAGGGCAGGTCGTAGATTTCGTGCGAGCGGTAGATTTCGATGGTCTTGCGGGTGGTGTTGAAGATGACCTCGCAGTGGCCACATCGGCCCAGATGCGTTTGCAGTTCGGCGCGTGTATCGGCGGTTACCGTGTCGTCGATGAAGTCATCGAGAAGGCCGAGGAATTCTTTGCAGGTCACTTTTCACTCCCCGTTTTTTCTGGTTTCGGTTCCTTGAGCCCTTTTTTCTTGTGGAAGTAGCGGCTCAGGCGCTCGCGCAATTGCAATCTTGCACGCAAGAGGCGCGATTTGACTGCGGGGATGCTCAGTCCTAGCGTCTCTGCCGTTTCCTCGGTCGAAAGTCCTTCCACATCTCGCAACACAAACACGATACGAAACCCCGGCGGTAGCCCTTGAATAGTCTTGCGTAAAATCTCGGCCAACTCGGCCTGGTTGTAATTCTGCTCCGGATCGGGAGCCCAATCGGCCAGGTCGCGCGGCACGCTGCCTTCTTCGGTCTCGATGTCTTCGTCGATCGAAACCATTTTGCCGGTGCGCCGCTTGCGCAGCCGCATCAGGCTTTCGTTCACCGCGATCCGCACCAGCCAGGTGTAAAACTTTGAGTTGCCTTGAAACTGATCGAGCTTCTCGTACGCCTTCAGGAACGCATCCTGCATGACGTCTTCGGCATCTTCGCGATTCTGGGTGATGTGCTGGGCGATGCGAAAGAGCTGGCGCTCGTACTTGCGAACCAGGGTATCGTAGGCCGAGTCATCTCCTCCGCGTACCCGTTCGACCAGGGCAACATCTGGATGCGGCTCGAGTTGTCCTGCTATCGATTGGATGGTCGGCATGGCGGTTGGTTGCGAAATTCCTTTTGGATTCGGTGTTGTCTCTGGTCGGGGTGCCAAATATGAGTGTAATGGACGGCGGTGGGGGCAACCAAACCAGGTGAGATTCGCGACACTGTCAAGGCCCGAATCGACAGCCGAGTCCCGCTTTGCGGTGTTGCCGTTAATGCCGATGGTTCCGGTTGCGGCGCTCAGGGCGAGGGCAGATTAAAGTGAAGAGATGAGGTTCTCATCTTCCCCGACTCCCGTTGCGCGCCTGGCCGCTCGCTGCATGGCTGGACTGCTTTCTTTGCTGATGACTGTGTCGCCGGTGGCCGGGCAATCGCCAAGTGGCGGCACGGCAGCCGCGCCTGCTGCTCCGGCGCCATCAACGGCAGAGAAGCCTTCGCCAACGGCCACCAAGCCGGCTCCAACGGGCAAGACCGCTACCAAGTCGCACCCGACGGGCAGAAGGTCGGCAAGCCCCAGGGTCAAGGCGGCACGGCGCGTGCGAACGGCGCGCATCAAGCTGGCTTTTGTTGCCTCAACCGAGTTGCGCCCCATGGCCCAGCAACTGGGTACGCTGCGCACTCCGGCGGCTTACGCGGGCGTGACCAAGTACGCGCAGCACCATAGCGGCGAAGCGGCCTCAGCGGCATACCTGGCGCTGGGCCACGCTTATTTGCTCGACAAGCGCTACGCAGAGGCGGTTGATAACTTTCGCCTGGCACGTCAATCGGGTGAGGAACTGGCCGACTATGCCGATTTTTTGAACGCCCGCGCCAACCACGAGGTTGGGAATGAGCAAACAGCCGAGGCGTTGTTGCACGGCTTTACCAAGCAATATCCGGAAAGTATTTTCATTGCCGAGGCGCCGGAGCTGGAAGCCAACGTTTTGCTGGGCATGAAGGACGCGGCTGGCGCTGAGCGTGTGCTCGCAGCCGCAGCCGGAACCCCCGCTGCGAATCGCTCCGGCTACCAGCTTGCGCAGGCTCAGGCCGCGTTCGCTTTGGGCCAGACGGAACAGGCGGAGAGCCTCTTCAAGCGGCTGCTGCTGGCTCATCCATTGAGCGGCGAGGCGGAGATTGCGCGGGCCAAACTGACCGCCATGGGCGCGGAGACCAGCCTCACGGCGGCAGAGTTGCGCAGCCTGGGCGATGCCTACTGGAATGCCGGCCACTATGAAGAGGCGAGCGAACAATATCGCGCGCTCGCGCGTCATGCCGGCCTGGACGCTGCCAGCCGCGCCGGCTTTAGTGTGGCTGCTGCGGCCTGCGACCTGAAGCTGAAGCGGCTCACTACGGCGGAGGCCAAGGCGTTGCCCGATACTGCCGACGAGAACGGCGCGCGCCGGGCTTATTTGCTGATGGAACTGGCCAGGAATCGCAACGACATGGACGAGCAGAAGCGCATTGTCACCGAGATGGAGACGAGCTTTCCGCATAGTCAGTGGCTTGCCGAGGCGCTTTACTCGAGCGGCAACATGTACATGCTGGTGCGAGATTATGCGACGGCGGTGGACTACTACAGCACCCTGGCCTCGCGCTTTCCGTCGAGCAAGTATGCGGCGACGGCGCACTGGCGGGCTGGCTGGCTGAGTTATCGGCAAGGGCGCTACACCGACGCGGCGCGGCTCTTCGACGAACAGATTCGGATTTATCCCAGCGCGACCGAGACCGTGAGCGCCCTTTATTGGCGCGGGCGTTTATATGAGACGCAGGAGCACAAGCCGGCCCAGGCCGCGGCGAATTATCGCGCCATCATTCGCGCCTACCAGCACTTTTTTTATGCGCAGATGGCCAGGCAGCGGCTGGCCGCGCTGGGCGATGCCCTTCCAGCCACCGATCCGCAGCTCGACCGCTTTCAGGCCCAGCCGGTTCCGCAGCTTGAAGATAGTTTTCCGATCGACAGTATTCACCTGGCAAAAGCGCGTCTGTTGGCCAACGCGGGCTTGAACGACTATATCGCCCAGGAGATTGCCGCCGATCCGGAATCCTCCTCGTGGAGCGCCCTCGCCGAGGCGCAGATTTACGCATCGTATGGCGAAAACTTTCGCGCCATGCGTTCACTCAAGCGGGCGCTGCCGTCGGCTGCCACGGCCTCCATCAAGTCGATTCCGATTGTTTATTGGCGCATCCTTTTCCCGGAACCGTATTGGGATACGATCAAGGCCGAGGCGGCTAAAAACAATCTCGATCCGTATTTGGTGGCGGGACTCATTCGCCAGGAATCGGAGTTCAATCCTTCGGCCGTCTCCCCCGCCAATGCTTGCGGACTGATGCAAATGCTTCCCTCGGTGGGCAAGACCATGGCGCGCGAAGAGGGACTCAGCCACTTTCAAACCTTCCAGCTCTTTGACCCGGCCACCAATATTCGCCTCGGAACTCGCTACCTGCGTCAGACTCTGAACAAGTTTGGCGGCGTGACGGAATACGCGCTCGCGGCCTACGACGCGGGCGACAACCGAGTGACTGAATGGCAGGCCGCAGGACCCTATCAGGGCATCGATGAGTTTGTCGAATCCATTCCGTTCACCGAGACTCGCGGATATGTGCAGAGCATCCTGCGCAACATCGAAACCTACAAAGCAATCGATGCGGTTACCGGTGCGCAGGGTCGGTCCACGGTTGCGGCTAGCCAATAAGGGACGATTTTTCCACATAAAAGGAAACTGCTTTGATACCCCTGGCATCGAAACCAGTTGACTTGGCGGCCAGCGACCGGAGACACTGAGCTCAAACGCAGGCACCCCCAGCCTTCGAGATAACACTTGCAGTCTGCTCGTTGTTGCACAACAGGAAAGCCGGAAACGACCCCGTGCCACCCTGGTCCCTCAACCTAAATGGAGGGCAGCATGTCAGCCGATTTGCAGTTTCTAGAAGAATGGATTCCCGAAAGAATGGACCCCGGAACGGTATTCGTACTGGAAAACCAGGCGAAGCTGGGTCATGCCCAAAACCCGTTTGTCGCCGTCATGTCGTGCCCGCGCTGCGGGACGATCGGACTGATCACGCGTCGCCAGCTTACCGGCGGTGAAGCGATGATCTGCGGAGGCGACTTGTGCTCGGCCGAGTACCAGTTGGATGGCGAGATAATCAACTTCCGCAAGGCACAGTAGGCGCCTGCGGTCGGGGCCAGCGACATTCGGCGACGAAGTTTACAGTTCCTCGGCACAGTCATTGATCCCTGCGCGCTCTGGAAATCATCTATAGCGTGGAGAGGATCACACTATGCCGATGAGGCCAACGTGTCACTTGGTGGGAATCATATTTCTCATGCTTATCGTCGCCTCTCGTCTGGCGGCGCAGGCCGGTCCTCCATTTCAAACGGACGATCCCACGCCGGTTGACCTCGGTCACTACGAAGCTTATGTTTTCGGCACAGTCGATGGAACTCCAGTTGAGATTGACTCAGCGGGGCTGGCCTTTGAATTCAATTGGGGAGCCATTCCCAACATTCAGCTTCATGCCATTCTGCCTTTTGGCGCTGTCGTCCCACTGAACAATCCTGTTTATCTTCCTGCCGGGACAGGTGCGAGCGCCTATGGTCTGACCGACATGGAACTCGGCGTGAAATATGGATTCGTGAAGCAGACAAAACGTCGTCCGCAGATAGGCTCATTCACGATGTTCGAGATACCGACCGGTGATTCAGTGCGCGGACTCGGCGTAGGCCGTGTGTGGTACAAGCTGCCCATCTGGATCGAAAAAGAATTCGGCCCGTGGAGCCTGTGCGGCGGCCTCGGATACGCCGTCGTTCCGCAAACGCAGTATCGCAACTATCTTTACGGAGGCTTTCTTGTAAAGCGAGAGATCAACAAAAAGCTGGAGCTATCGGCCGAAGTTTTTTCTCACGCCCGCCAAGGCCTCGCAACCGCACAAACTCAGTCTTCAACCATGATCGACGCCGGTGGCTATTACCACTTCAAATCGCCCGGCCTGCAACTGCTCTTCGCCTATGGTCACTCGGTAGCAGGACAAACGGAAAACTACGGATACCTTGGCCTCTATAAAACATGGGGAAAAGCCGGCGAACCCAACTTGGAATCTGAATCTCGCTCATGGAATGCCCCCGGGTTACTGCCGAAGACCAGCCGCATCGGCGAAAATGAAAGTCGATGATGAAACGGCTTCCTGCGGCGAAATTGGGCATGTGCGCGGAGCTTCTGCTGGTTGCCGCAGGAGCAATGCTGTCGGCGGCGCCATCGGCGCTTGCGCAGGATAGCCAAAGCTTGATCAATGCGCCGGAGCCATCCCGCGTGCCCAGGGGACATGCGCTGCCCGACCGGCTCGGCGACAAGCCCTCTCAGCCGCCTGCTTTCAAGGTCGCGGTTGAGCCCTTGGGCTTTTCAGCGCCCGCGGCTTTTTACTTCGGTCTGAATATCAGCTTTGTTTCGCTCGACTTCCTCGATGAAAACCGTCTGCTCTTCACCTTTCGTGTACCGGGGTTGCTTCACCGCGAAGCCGGAGAGAGTGACGAACGTCAAATTCGCGCCGTGGTGCTGACACTCCCCTCCGGTGCGGTCGAGGCCGAGGCCGTGTGGACGGTGCATGACCGATCACGCTACCTGTGGATGCTCAAGGATGGGCGCTTTTTGCTGCGAGACCGCGACCGTCTTGAACAGGGCGACGCCGCGCTGACGCTGAAGCCCTTCCTGCATTTTCCGGGACCAGTTCTCTCGTTGGAGATGGACCCGGCGCAAAAGTTTCTCGTCACCAACTCGCGCGAGCCGATGGCGGCTGCCAAGCCGGGAGTTGCGTCCCCCTCCAGCAGCGACGAGGGATACTCGCTGAAGCCGCCGAGCGCCGCAGATTTGGCCGTGCGCATTCTGCGCCGCGAATCGGGCCAGGTGATGCTGGTCAGCCGCATCCATTCTGCGGTTCACCTGCCCATCAATTCAGATGGGTATCTCGAGAGTCTGCGCGGCACCGGCGACCAGTGGCTGCTGAATCTGAATTACTTCAATGGCGGCAGCCACATCCTGGGGCGTGTGGAATCGACTTGTTCGCCGCTCTTCGATTTTCTTTCACAGCGGGAAGTGCTGATCACTACCTGCGCTTCGACCGGCACAAACAGGCTGATAGCCATGGGGTTGGATGGCCGCCGCCTTTGGGAGGCGCAGACCTCTGACACCACGGTCTGGGCGCTGGTGGTCCGATCTCCAGACGGATCGCGGCTGGCTCGCGAGGCTTTGTCCGTCACTCATCCGGTCAATGCACGCTCGCCTCTTAGCCAGGATGAGATCAAAGGACAACTGGTCGAGGTTCTTGACGCGGCTGATGGCAAAGTGGAGCTTGAGGCACAGGCTAGTCCAGTTCTCGATGCGGGTGGAAATGTGGCGATCTCGCCCTCTGGACGACGCGTGGCCGTATTGAACGGCGGCGCGATTCAGGTTTTCGAACTCGCTCCGCTGCCGGCCACAGCCGCTTCTTCGCCGGGCCGCTGATCGCCCAAGGCCTTGCCTTCCAGATGGATAAATACGAGTATTTGCCAAAACGGGAAAATCGATTCCCGGCTCTTCCGCCGTGCCTGCTCCTCTTTTGAATTGAGTTTCTGCCGATGAATAAGTAGTACTTCCCGGAAGGCAGAAGCGTGAAAGATGAAGAGTTCCAGTGACCTCGTCCAACACAGGGAACACCCCCGGCGCCGCAGACAGATTGCTCATTCCGATGACCTGACGGGTCTGCCCAACCGAGCTTTGCTCGGCGAACTATTGCAGAAGGCCATCGCTCAGTCCAAACGCTGGGGCCACCTGTTGGCGGTGGTGCGCCTGAATCTGAATGGGATGCAGGCCATCCGCGACCGGCATGGAAACGACATCGCCGACCTGGTGATGGCATCGCTGGGCCGCGCCATGAAGCGGATTCTGCGCAAAGGCGATACTCTCGCGCGCCTGGATGGAAATGAATTTGCCGCAATCTTGACCGCCCTCGACGAAACGCAAGCCAGTGCTCCAGTGTTGAACCGCCTGCTTAAAGCAGCTGCCGAACCGGTCACGGTCGCAGATTCCACCTTTCAGCTCTCGGCCTGTATCGGCGTCGCCTTCTATCCACAGGATGAGGACGCGGATGCGGATCAGTTGCTGCACCAGGCCAGTCAGGCCATGCACCGGGCCAGCGCGACCGGCGACAACCACTATCATTTCTACGACTCCGCTCGCGACGTCAGCGTTGGCGGCCATCCTGAGAGTCCCGAAAGTATTCGCCAGGCTCTCGCGGCTCGCGAATTCGCGTTGTATTACCAGCCCAAAGTGAACATGAGGACCGGCAAGGTAGTAGGCGCCGAGGCGCTGATCCGCTGGCTTCATCCGAAACGAGGCTTGATGCAGCCAGCGGAGTTTCTCCCCGTCATTCAAGATCATCCGTTGGCAATTGAACTGGGCGAGTGGGTGATTGGCGCCGCTCTCGATCAGGCCGAGAAGTGGTTCGAGGCCGGACTGGGGATGATCGTGAGTGTGAATGTGGGAGCCCGCCAGTTGCGCGATCCGGGCTTCGCGGATCGTCTGGTTAAAATTCTGGCCGAGCACCCACGCATCCAGCCCTCCAGTCTGGAGTTGGATATTACGGAATCCCACTCTCCAGAAGACGCCGCCCAATTGCTTGACGTGCTCAAAAAATGCCGTGATACCGGCGTGACCTTTGCCCTGGACGACTTTGGCACCGGCCATTTTTCGCTCAGCGAACTCAAACAAATGCCGATCGACGTCCTCAAGATTGATCCCAGCTTTGTCCGCGAGATTCTCGAAGACCCGGATGCCCTGATGATTCTCGATGGAGTTCTGGGGTTGGTGGCAGGCTTCCAACGCCAGGCGGTAGCCGAAGGTGTGGAGACCGTGGAACAAGGACTGATGCTGCTGCGGCTGGGATGCGAAATGGCGCAGGGCTACGGCATCGCCCAGCCGATGCTGGCGGAAAAGTTTCCCGAATGGGCGGCAGCATGGCGTCCCGACCCTCGCTGGACCGATGCGGTTCTGGTGAGTCAGGACGAGCGGCCCTTGATCTATGCGGGCGTCGAACACCGCGTCTGGGCCGCGGCCCTTGAAGCGTTCCTCAAGGGCGAAAGCGATGTCGAGCCTCGGCTCAGCCGCCACCAATGCCAATTTGGCGCGTGGTTATATGCCGAGGGCCCGGCCGGACACAGTTCGCGGCCGGCCTTTCAAGCGATTGTCGCGCTGCACTGGCGGATTCATGCTTTGGCGACCGGCATCATGAAGTTCCAAACTCAAGGCCGCAATGAAGAGGGTCTGGCCCGTTTAGGTGAACTGAAAGACCTGGTGGACAAGCTGGCTGATCTGCTGAATGCCTCTGGTCAGAGGGATCAGGAAGCGGCCAGCTAGAGTTTATGTTTGATTGCGGACTTGCCGCCATTTTGAATCCGCCAGAACCACCGAGGTTTCAATCTGGCGTTCGGGCACGGTCCAATACTTTTTGAGCAGCCGGTTTTTCTCCTTGAGATTCACCAGCTGGAAGCCGTACTTCTCATAAAACCGGATGGCCCAAGAGGCATCGGCCCAAGTGCCGATTAACACTGGACCTTTTGCGAGTTTCAGCAAATGAGAGAGCAAGCGCCCGCCGATCCCGCGCCGTTGGCTGCTGGTGCGCAAATAGGCGTGGCGGATAAGGGTCACATCCTGGACCTGTTGAATGCCCATGACACCGACCAGCATTCCCGCATCTTCGCAGCCCCAGAAGACAACACCATCGTCGATTTCATGGCGCAGCTTTTCCACGGACATGTAGGGCTCCGCGGTTGGATTTGGCCAGCGATCCGCTGGAATGATTCCTTTGTAGGCTTGAGCGCCGTCGTTGATGATGGCCCAAATGGCGTCAAAATCGCGATCGTCGCAGCGGCGAATCATAATCCATTAGACTCCACGCACGGTCAGATGGCTTGTTGTTTTGGCTGTCTCATGCGGCGAATTAGAAGGAAGAGAAGCAGAAGTGCGCCTGGACCGGAAGTAATGCACGCCCAAGCATTGAACATGTCGCGGATATTGAAAAAATCATTAATTCGCTGAGGCAGACCGATTAACAACTCTGTATGGGCTCCGACTTTCTCTGGGATGACATTCTGAATTCGCACAATGATCCTTTGACGCGTGCCAAGCTTTGGCCGATACTCTCCAATCGCATCGAAGCCGTTATCAATTGGATTGCTATAGGTGCCTTGCTTGATGATGAACCCTCTATCATCAACGATTTTCCAGTCCAGGTCTATCCGAGCCAGATTGGTTGGATCATCATCCGATGAAAAATCAATTTTGTAGGTATCCTTCAGGTCCGTCTTAAAAAACTGAGATGTGTATTCGCCTTTTTTGAGTGGAAGCGGCATTCTCAACGGTTGAAGGTTATGAACCCTGCGCCACATGAATTGATTAGCCCGAGGAACTATACCGATCACGATAAGCAAACAGGCAAAGATAGTTAGAATGATGCTCCACGGCCAATTCTTCACGAATCGATCTCCAATTGTCGGCCTCAGAAAACCTTCATGCGGATGATCAAATACTTCTTCGGGTCTTCGCGAATGCTCTTCACCAGTTGCTGCGCCTGATCCAGGGTCTGGTCGGCGTGGTCGTAGAGCGTGCGGTTCTGCACCAATTGGCCTAACGAACCTTTGCCCTCATCCACGCTGGTAAGGATCGAGTCGAGGCGCGTCACCGTGTCGTCGAGCTTCTGCGCGAAGGCCGGGTCCTTGGCCAGCTTGCCCAATGCGCCTTTGCCCGAGTTGATCTCCGAAACCAGTTGATTCGTATTGGCGACTGCGGCGTTCAGGTTGTTATAGAGCGTGTCGTCCTTGAGCAGCTTGCCGGCACTGCCCTTGCCCTCGTCCAGGGCGATGGTGATCTTGTCCAGCCGATCGACCGCCGCATTGGCGCGGTTATAGAGCGTATCGTCGTTCACCAGCTTGCCCAGCGAACCCTTGCCTCCGGCGATGGCGCCGGTAATGGTCTGAAGATCGGTGGCGATGACGGAAATCTTCCGGCCGATGGCGGGGTCGCTCACCAACTCACCCACAGCCCCGTGTCCGGAGTTGACCGCATCGATCGTGATTTCAATTTTTTTCAGCAAGGTGTTGATCTCGCGGATGGAATCATTGCTGTTGCGGATCACATCCTGCATGCCAGGCGCGCCGCCGGCCTTCAGTTCGGCGTTGTTGGCCGGCAGGGGGCCAACGGCGCTGGCGGAATCCAGATCGACGTAGCTATCTCCTAGCACACCCGCCTGGGCAATCGTCGCGGTCGAATCGGTATGCAGGTCGCGCAGATATTCATGACCCACCCGCATCGTGACCTCGACCGGCGTGGGATTGCGGTCCGGCACCACGCGGACATGAATGACGTTGCCTATGGTTACGCCCTGCAGCGTCACCGGCGCGCCATCCTTCAGCCCGGCCGCATTTTCAAAGTAAGAACGAAGCGCGAGCTTGCGGTTAAACAGCCCTCCGCTCTGCCCGGACATGAGAAGAATCAGTCCGACCAGCACGGCCATGGCCACCAGGACCAAGGCTCCCACTCTAAGTTGCGACCACTGAATTTCTTTGCGGCTTGGCACGTCATTCCCCTGATTCCAAACGAGGAGACTATCGCCTAGAGGATAGCAGAGAAGGCATACTCATCGTCCATTTTCAAGCACGACACTGGCCATGGCGAGCGCGCCAGTGTGGGTAATAGAAAGCGCGCTGCGGGTGGCGCCGAGGCGGGCGGCAAACTCCGCCGCGCGTCCGTGAAACTTGAGGGTGGGCCTTCCGCCCGGTTCGCGCCCAACTTCAATCTCCAGCCAGCTTACCCCGTAGCTGATGCCTGTTCCCAGGGCCTTGGCGCCAGCCTCTTTGGCGGCAAAGCGGGCCGCAAAGCTCTCCGCGGCCTTGCGCTTGCGCAAACAGTAGGCCTGCTCCGCGGCGGTGTATACGCGATCGAGAAACCGCTGCCCAAAGCGATCTATGGACTGTTGGATGCGCGCGATCTCTACCAGGTCAATTCCTGAGCCGACAATCATGCTGTCTCTGAAGCTAAATCATTTCGCTCGCCTTGTCTGCGCGGAGGCGAGCAGTGCGCCCTTGCAACGCCTTCGCAGCCGAGGAAAAAACGGTGTCGCAACTCCTCCAATTACTAGCGCAAGCTACGCCGCCCTTACGACCTCCCACGTTGTCTCAAAGCCGGGCACGTGCCGTTCGACTCCGGCACAGCCTTTACGCTGCGCTCGAGGACTCCGATAAGGCGGATGTGAGGCTAACGGTGCCATTTCAAAACGCAGAGCAAACGACGAGCGTTCCCTGGGCTTTGCAGATGAAGGCTATCTCCATTGAGGAGCCCTCGCATTTGGTGCAGACTCTCACCGGAGCAATTCTTGGATGTGGCGGCTGGGTGCTCAGTCGCGGCGCAAACGATACGGGAACCATCAGCATGTTGTTCGAATTCGAGCGCCAGGCCTGCGTCGATATTTATAGCGTCATGATCGCTTCTGGCCTGGAGTTGAGCCAGAGCGGACATATTCGCTTTACCGAGCTTTGCCAATGCACGCGCAGCCACGCGCAGGATTGCGGCACCGAGATTGCCAGCATCGACCTCGAAATCCAGACCTTTCCCGTCGAGATGATGCACAACTCTCGTCTCAGTGGGCTTGCTTGACGGACTGGCCGGCCAATCCTACTTCGTAACTTTTGTCAGCATTGCGACGACCTTCAGATATCGATCCGCGGCCATTGGATCTTTCATGCTTTTCAACAGCGCCGGGTCGTCCAGACCATTCTGGTGCAGCGTCTCTTCCATCTGCGCGGCTGGAATCTCGCTCACCACTTCCAGGCTAACCCGTGCCAAACCCAGGGGCTTCGAGGCAGCGCTTGAATTCGCCTTTCCATCCATGCTTCCCAAATAGTTAGGATCGGCGCCGGCACTGAGAAGTTGCTGCACCACTTCCACATTTCCATTTCTGGCGGCGTAATGGAGAGCACTCCAGCCGCTGGGCGAGGTGCGGCTATTCGAGTCGGCGCCCTTCCCGATCAGTCTCAGGGCGTCTTGGGTATTGTCGGCCTTCACAGCCGTCATCAGCGATGCCGAATCGGGCTTGCAGCCGGAAATTGGAAAAAGGGAGAAGACGAGGGCGAAAACAATGGGCAATCTAATCTTCATGGCTGCTTGTTGTCCTTTGAATACTACTTCCAGTTCTGCCAGGAATCTAATTTTCCGCCAAATCACGGGACGAAGTTGTCTCTTTGGATCGGCCTGTCCTGGATAGTGAATCGTAACTTCAATCTTACCAAGTGCCCAATTGCGTGGTCAACCACTCTCTACCAGTATATGAAGATGCTACAAGCCAAGGGCAATTGCATGAAGAAGAATTTTCCCCTGGTGTGAAACCGTTTGCAAGATTAAAAGAGTTGCGTTGGAAGTGTCAGGGCACGGCTTTCAGTCGTGCCGCTCAGTCGCCACAAGTACGTGGGCTTCAGCCCCTGCGCGCTTTTGCTTCTTCAAGTAAGCCGACCCGGCCTTGTACTCTTCCGGCGAATTCACGAGGCCTGCTGTCACCGGATTGTTATGGATGTACTCACGGTGCTTCTCAAAGCTTCGCTCATCCTGAATGTAAACGTCGAAAAGCCCGCGCGCAGTCTTCGAATCAAACCCCTTGCTCCATGAAGTTCTGGTTTCGCTTTCGAGCGGTGAATTCTCACGCGGCGACCGCACGCTCTTCGAGCCGCTGATCAACTCACTGCTGGCCAGTGACGAGTACATGCTGCTGGCCGATTACCAGTCGTACATCGATTGCCAGGATCGGGTCAGCCTGGCCTACAAAAACCAGGAAGTCATAGGTGGGCTTTCTGTTCAGCCAGCGTTCTGCTTTGTATCAGGGCACGACTTTAGTCGTGCCGCGATTTCGCAAAGAATCATTGGGCTTCAGCCCCTGCTCTCTTTTTTCATTGCCAAATATCTGTAGCAATAGGGATATTGAATAGGGGTATCGGCCAGCCCTGCCTTCACCGGGTTTTGAGAAATATACTCTCGATAGCTCAAAAATCTCCTCTCGTCGTCGGCGCGCGTTTCGGAGAACCCGCGTTGCCAGACCTCTCCCAAATACTGGCATTCCCGCTTCAGACGATAGGAGAATCTTCCCTTGATAAGCTGCATAGCTTTTTCAATAGTCATATCTTCTTGGACTGTTATGAGCAGATGCACATGATCCGGCATAATCACAAAATCGTGTAGAAGAAACTTCCGTTCCGACACACACGAGCGCAGCACGTCAACGAGTAGTATCGCATTTCGTTCCGATTGCAGCAGGCGTTTTCCCATGCTTGTTTTGGTAGTGGCAAAGAAGGTGCGCGATGTACTGAGCGAACTCTCTGGTATCGAGTTGCGGGCGGGGATTGCCATAGCTGGGGCTCATCCATTTTGCAAAAACATACAACATAAGAACTGGGGAATCGTACCACATAGGAACAATTTTGTCCTAGTCGCTCACTAAGATGCTGGCCCACGATGAATAAAACCATTGTACTAGGGGACAACTTTTAGCCTGCTCTGAACGCGGTCGAAGGGTGTCGCAAATAGCTGCTTCATGCTTCGTGAACAGGCTTTGTATCAGGGCACGACTTTAGTCGTGCCGCACGGGCCGCAAGAAGGAATTGGGCTTTAGCCCCTGCGTCTTCCTATTCCGCAGCGGCTAAAGCCGGAATTGTTAGGCGTTATTTGCGGCACGACTGAAGTCGTGCCCTGATACAAAACCTTTTACGAAACACGCCGCAGGTATTTTGCAAAACGACTGAAGTCGTGCCCTGACACGAAGCGGCCGGTCGAGGTCCATCGTGTCCCGGATCCGAAAATCCCGAGCTGGGGTACTCGGCTTATTGATCATTCTTGCCAATACTCCCCGATATAGCAATGCAGATGCTGAGAAATCCTGCGCTCCAGGTCTCGATTCCTAAACCTGGAGCTTCCCGCCGGACGCGCAGTCCTAGCCCTTCCGCCCCCGCACAGCTTCCTTAGCCTCGGCAGGTCCGGCGGCCGGCACTTCCGGCACATCGGCTTTAGCGCCGCCGATCCCCAGCTTCTTGCGCAGCTCGCCGTCCATCTTCGCGAAGATATCTTTATTGTCCTTGAGGAATGTACGGGTATTCTCGCGGCCCTGGCCAATGCGCTCGCCGGAGTAGGCATACCAAGCGCCGGATTTCTCCACGATATTATTGGCCACCGCCAGATCCAGCACGTCGCCTTCGCGGCTGATGCCTTCGCCGTAGATGATGTCGAATTCCGCCTCGCGGAATGGCGCTGCCACCTTGTTCTTGACGATCTTGACCTTGGTCCGGTTGCCGGTTACAGCGTCGCCGTCTTTGATGGCGGCAATGCGGCGAATGTCCACGCGCACCGACGAGTAGAACTTGAGCGCGCGGCCGCCGGTCGTGGTCTCCGGATTGCCAAACATGACGCCAATCTTTTCGCGAATCTGATTGATGAAAATCAGCGCCGTGCGCGACTTCGAAACCGTGCCCGTCAGCTTGCGCAGCGCCTGCGACATCAGCCGCGCCTGCAAACCCATGTGAGAGTCGCCCATCTCGCCGTCCAACTCGGCCTTCGGAACCAGCGCAGCCACCGAATCCACCACCAACACGTCGACGGCGCCGCTTCTCACCAGCGTTTCGGTGATCTCCAAAGCCTGCTCGCCGCTATCGGGCTGCGACACCAGCAGGTTATCGATATCCACGCCCAGCTTCTTGGCGTAGCTGGGGTCCAGAGCGTGCTCCACGTCAACAAATGCAGCCAGCCCCCCCGCCTTCTGCGCCTCGGCAATGATCTGCAAAGTGATGGTCGTTTTGCCCGACGACTCCGGCCCAAAAATCTCAGTTACGCGCCCGCGCGGAATGCCGCCCACGCCCAACGCCGCGTCAAAGCTGATGGAACCTGTCGAGATGACAGCGATGGGCACCAGGGCCTCTTTGGAACCGAGCCGGACAATCGACCCTTTACCAAACTGTTTTTCGATCTGTGCGAGCGCAAGTTCTACGGCCTTGCTGCGGTCATCGGCGATTGCCATGGGGACGGCTCCTTAAATACTCCACGCCTGCTCCCCTTCCAGGAAGGGTGAGAAAAGACAAAAGCATGGAATGTATTTCGATGGGATTGTAGCAGGACTGGACAGAGCAAAGCTAGAAAAAAATGGCGAAGAAAAAGAGAAAGGCGATAGATGCCCCCGAAATCATCAAATTCACCGCAATTCCGCTAGTGATCACCTAACCCCAGCCAGTTCGGTCGCCGATTCCGCCTCAAACCCGGTACGCCCCAATGCGCGTTTCCTTGCTGGTCAGCGAGTCGCAGGCGCGATCCAGAATCTCATACTCGCTATCGTGGTCCTTGCGAAAGGCGCGGAAGGCCTCTTCGCTCACCCAGCGGTCGATGGTCAAATAATTGCCGGATATGTACGCGTCCCGTAGCAACTCCGTGCCCCGGTACTCTGACGAAGCGCCAAACAGTTGAGCCCAGGCGCCTTCAGGCGAATAGGCGGCCTCAAATGCGGCAATCTTCTCCTCGGTAATCTCAAACTGCCAAACCACAACAAACATGCACGGCCTCAATCTTCTCTCTATCGTATCGCAGCAGGGATTCCCCTGGCGAAGCCCTGCCGCCCCGTGCTCCCACTTCGTTGATCCGCCCGGTAAATGTTGTGGTTCTTTCAAACAAAAAAACTAAAGCAATCTTGTGTCAATGAGCGGCGAAAGGCTATTGTATAAATCAACATTGATGCACGACCCAGAATTGCCTTGATTCCTCGCGGTAACGTGGGGGTTCCTTGCGGAAAAGATGGTAGCTAAATGACCACAGCAAATTTTGAATTTTTGAAGGCCGCCGAACCTGAACTAGGGCCAGATCATAGGCCGCAATCCATTGAGGAAATTGACGTTCGCCAGTCCATTCTCGAGGATCTCGCACTCAAGATCCTCTACATGACCGGCACGCTTTCCATCCTTGAGCTCTCTGAAAAGATCCGGCTTAGCTTCGAAGTGGCAAAAGAGCTCTCATTCCAGTTGCGGGCGGAGTTGCTCTGCCAGGTCACCGGAATGCACGGCCAGATTCCTCAAATTGCCATCACGTCTGAAGGCCGGTCGCGAGCCACCGAACTGCTCTCTCGCAATCATTACAATGGCCCCGCGCCCATCTCTCTCGAGAGCTACGTCGAGCAAGTGCGCAAGCAAAGCGCCAAAAAAGTAGTCGTTCATGAGGAAGACATCACGCGCGCCTTTGCGCATCTGGTGATTGAAAAAGGAATGTTGCGCCAGCTCGGAACCGCTCTCAACTCCGGCAGTTCCGTCTTCCTCTATGGGCCGCCCGGAACCGGCAAGACCACCGTGGCCGAGACCCTGTCGCGGGTCATTGCCTGTGACGAAATCTGGATACCCTACGCTGTCGAAGTGGATGGCCAGATCATTACCGTCTTCGATCCATCGATCCACAAGCGAATCGAAGAGGCAGATCCCAAAGAGCATGATGAGCGCTGGGTCTTGTGCCAGCGCCCGGCTGTCATGGTGGGCGGCGAACTGACCGCCGAAATGCTCGACCTGCAATTCAATCCGACCACAAAATTTTACGTCGCCCCAGCCCAGATGAAGGCCAACAATGGCGTTCTCATCATCGACGACTTCGGACGCCAGCGCATTCGTCCAGAAGATTTGCTCAACCGCTGGGTCGTTCCGCTCGATCGCAGAATCGATTTCCTTGCTCTGGCCGGAGGCAAAAAAATCGAGGTCCCCTTTGAGATGCTGGTGGTCTTCGCATCCAACATGGACCCCGCCGAATTGGTAGACGCCTGCTTCCTGCGCAGAATTCAAACCAAGATCAAAATCGGTGCGGCCACCGACCAGCAGTTCTGCGAAATCCTGCATCGCTACACCGACGAGCATCAGGTAGGGTTTGACCCGCGCGTCCCCAAAGACCTCATCGACTTTATTCGCAACACGCTCAAGCAGGAGCTGCGCCCCTGCCATCCTCGCGACATCGTCAACCAGGTCCTGTGGGCCGCTCAGTACGAAGGCAAAAAGCCGTATCTCGATCACATATCGATGATCCAGGCCGTCGAGGCTTACTTCTTGCCAAGAGCCTGAGGTTGACATTGAAATCGTCGAAACCCACCGCGAGCGCAAAAGGCAAGAGTCGTGTGCCCTCGCCCTTGGTGCGTCCCGCTAGGGGTTGGAACTACCAGTACGTGACAACATCCCCAGGGGAGATGCTGGCAGAGGAGTTTCTCAAGCCGTTGGGCCTGAGCCAGCATCAGCTCGCAATGAACATTCGCGTGCCGTCCACGCGCATTGGCGAGATTGTTCGCGGCAAGCGCGCCATCACTCCCGACACGGCTCTGCGGCTGGCCCGTTTCTTTGATAACAGCCCCGAGTTCTGGCTCAATCTTCAATAAATGCACGACCTCACCAAAGCCAAACTCGCCCTGGCCAAAACCATTGAAGCCGAGGTGCCCGTCTACCAACCGAAGGCTGCATAGGGAAACTTCGCGCAGATCGAGCTTTGTGTCAGGGTACGCAAAGGTCCAGTTTTGTATCAGGGCACGACGTCAGAGGCTGCGGAAAACGCGGGCGGGCGGTAGGCCGGGGATTTATCCCCGGCATAAAGCCAACAAAATCAGCCGAGGGCTTTAGCCCCTGAGGGTAATGTCTGTCGCGCAATTTCGATTTGTCGGAGATTTCCTATAAGCATCGGCCGCACTCTGCTACCCTTCAATTCGTAGCACGAGAAGGGGAAAGACGAGCCCGATCAATGGAACGAATCGACAAGACGGTCTTCATAAGCTATCGACGCACCAATATCCCCTGGGCGCTCGCTATCTTTCAGAATCTTACTCATTACGGGTATGACGTCTTCTTCGACTACAACGGTATCCCCAGTGGCGATTTTGAGGGTATCATCCTCGGCAACATCACCGCGCGTGCGCATTTCCTCGTCCTCCTCACTCCCTCCGCGTTGGAGCGTTGCGGCGAATCGGGAGATTGGCTCCGCCGCGAGATCGAAACAGCTCTCGACACCCGGCGCAACATCGTACCGCTGATGTTGGAGGGCTTCGACTTTGGGACACCGAAAATCGCCAGTCAACTTACCGGGAAACTGGTCACCCTAAAGGGTTATAACGGACTCAGCATCCCGCCGGATTACTTTCTAGAGGCGATGGACCGCCTGCGCAATAGATTCCTAAATGTGCCGCTGACCGCGGTTCTGCATCCAGCATCCCTATCCGCGCAAGTCGCTGCCACGGAACAGAAAGCCGTGGCTGAAGCAGCTCCGCAGGTCCAGCAAAATGAATTAACCGCACAGCAATGGTATGAGCGCGGGTTTAATGCGGTCGATCTTGACGAAAAGCTACGTTTCTATTCCGAGGCAATCCGGCTCAAGCCCGATTATGTTGAGGCCTTCGTTACGCGAGGAAACATACGTTACGAATTAGGCGATTTAGATAAGGCGATCAAGGATTACAACGAGGCAATTCGGCTCAAACCGGACTACGCCCTCGCCTTCAGGAACCGAGGCGGTCTGCTCTACATCAAATGCGATTTTGAAGGTGCAATAAAGGACGAGGACGCGGCAATTCACCTCAATCCCGACTACGCCGAGGCTTTTGCTAACCGAGGTATCGCGCGTAGCAGTTCAGGAGACCTTATTGGTGCCCTCAAGGACCATAACGAAGCAATCCGTCTCAAGCCGGAACTTGCCGACGCCTTCAATAACAGGGGGAACACGCTTCGCCAAATGGGCGACTATGAAGAGGCACTCAAGGATTGCAACGAAGCAATCCACCTTAAGACAGATTTTGCCGTGGCCTTCGATACCCGAGGTGTTGTGCGCGCTGCAATGGGGGATCTTGAGGGCGCGCTCAAAGACCACAACGAAGCAATCCGGCTCAGCCCTAAATTTGCCGAGGCATATTATGACCGGAGTATTACGCGAGATGCCATCGGCGACAGAGAAGGCGCGCAAGCGGACTATGGCGAAGCAATCCGGCTTGGATTCAAACCAAAATCCTAATCACAAATTCTTATGATCTAAGTCTCACCTTTCGCTTTGAGGGCGAAGACGCGATCCTGGTCGATTACCAGGACTACCACTGAGAGGAGAGAACCTTATGCGCATGAACAACCCACCGCATCCAGGCGAAGTCATTCGCGAGTATCTCGGCGAGATGACCGTCTCTGCGGCGGCTGAGCATCTGGGCGTGGGCCGCGTCACCTTCTCCCGCGTGTTGAACGGCAAAGCCGCCGTCTCGCCCGAGATGGCCATCCGCCTGGCCGCCGCCTTCCGCACTTCCTCGCCTGAAGTCTGGCTGCGTATGCAAGCCAAGTACGACCTATGGCAGATCGGCAAGCGCAACAGAATCCGTGTCAACCCGCTCCCTCATCTCCAACATTCCTGAACCTGATGGGACCAACCCCCAACGTCAAGCGCAGTCGCGTGCCCGGCGCCTCACCGCAGATGGTTGCACATAATAACCCTCGACTAGCGCACAATAGTTAGATAGATCATGGCCCGAGGAATGGGCCGTGATTAGCCACCAAAAGGCACCCCCCCCACCCCCCCTATATTTATTATCGAAAACTTGCAGGTAATTTTCTCGATAACATAGATAAGCCAAGAAATCTTTCCTAACAAATCCAGAATCAATGCTTTCCGTAACACTTTTTGGGAACGGCAACGGTGCGCCAAACGGATTAGGTAACCATCGCGAGCGATTGCCGATCGACTCAACCTGTTATGTGCGACCGAGATGAGCCATTTAGCATCGGGAGTGTGGCTGACCTCGACACTCCGGTGATGTACGTGAAGGGCGTAGGCCCAAAGGTTGCGGAAATGCTCGCCGCCAAAGGCATTCAGACCGCCGAAGATCTGCTCTACCACTTGCCTTTTCGCTATGAAGACCGCCAGAATCCGCGCTCTCTGGACGAGTTGCAGCCTGGCGAAACAGCCAGTGTCATCGCAGAAGTTCGCGGCTCAGCGCTGCTTAGAACCCGCAAAGCGCCCATCTTCGAGCTCACCGTCGGCCAAGGCCGATTCGCGCTCAAATGCATCTGGTTCAACGGCACCTATTTGGAAGGCAAGTTTCACGCCGGGCAGACGGTGGCTGTCTATGGCAGGGTCGAGGCTTCTCGCTCGACGGCCAATCTAAAAATGATTCAGCCGCAATTTGAGTTGCTGCCAGATGCCAGCGACGACGCCGAAACGCGTCTACTCGAAGTGGGCCGCATCACGCCAGTCTACGAGTCGCTCGGCGGCGCGCGGCTGGCCTCGCGCTGGCAACGCAAGACAATCTTCCATCTGCTCGAGGGCTTGCGCGGTGCGGTGCCAGAGTGTCTGCCGCAGGCAATGCTGGCGCGGCTCGCGCTTCCTGATCGCGAGACAGCGCTGCGCGAGGCGCATTTTCCGCCCGAAGGAACCAGTTTTTCCCAACTGCAATGCTCGGCGACTCCGGCTCATCGGCGCCTGATTTTCGAGGAACTGTTTTTTCTGGAACTGGGTCTGGAACTCAAGCGCAAAAAGATGAGGGAACGCGCCGGCTTAAGCTTTTCGACCACCGACAAGGTGCGCGAAGCGATTCGCGAAGTCTTGCCCTTTCATCCGACCACGGCGCAGAAGCGGGCGCTGGGCGAGATTGTGGCCGACATGCGTCAGCCCAGTCCAATGCGCCGCCTGCTGCAGGGCGATGTGGGCTCCGGTAAAACCATCGTCGCGCTCCAGGCGATGCTCGTGGCCATGGAAAACGGCTACCAGGCAGCGCTGATGGCGCCCACAGAGATTCTCGCCACGCAGCATTTCCTAGCCGTGCGCAAACTCCTGGAGCACTCCACGCGTCACTACCGGGTCGCCCTGCTGACCGGCTCGCTTTCTGAAGATCGCAAGCGCTCGACGCGCGGGCAGATCAATCGCGGCGAGGCGCAACTGGTCATCGGGACGCATGCGCTCATTGAAGAAAAGGTCGAGTTCGACAAGCTTGGCCTGGTGGTGGTCGACGAGCAGCACCGCTTCGGCGTGATGCAGCGCTTCAAGCTGATGAAGAAGCCCAATCAGGCCGAGCCGGATGTGCTGGTGATGACGGCCACGCCGATTCCTCGCACCCTTGCGCTGAGTTTGTACGGCGACCTGGAAGTGAGCGTGCTGGATGAGTTGCCGCCCGGCCGCACGCCGATCGTCACTCGCCGTGTTCCCGGCGAAATGGCAGGGGAAGTATGGGAGTTCGTGCGCAAACAGGTTGCCAAGGGGCGTCAGGCTTACATTGTCTATCCGGTCATCGAGGGCAGCAAGGACGACCAGCCTGAGCTTGATTTTTCACACGACGATCCCGAGGTCGGAGTCGAGGCGCAGCCGCCGCCTGTGCGCAAATCCATCCGCAAAGGTAAAACAGCAGAGCTATTCCCCAAGGCCGCGCAGGAGGCGAATCCAGGAGCGAAGTCGGGGCTGAAGTCAGCCGTCGAGATGCATGAAAAGCTGCGCGCGGGCCCGCTTGCAGGCCTGCGCGTGGGCCTCCTGCATGGGCGTCTCGATCCCGACGAGAAAGAGACCATCATGCGCCGCTTCCAACGTGGCGAAATCGACGTTCTTGTGGCCACCACAGTCATAGAGGTGGGCGTCGATGTGCCCAACGCGACTGTAATGGTGGTGGAGCACGCTGAGCGATTTGGGCTGGCGCAATTGCACCAGTTGCGCGGGCGCGTGGGACGCGGTTCGGCCAGGAGCTATTGCATTCTCATCACTGGCGAACGCATTTCGCCGCTGGGCGACGAGCGGCTTAACGCCATGGTCCGCACTCAAGACGGATTCGAGCTGGCGGAGCTCGATTTAAACCAGCGTGGACCGGGAGAGTTCTTCGGCACACGTCAGGCCGGGTTACCCGGCTTCCGCGTGGCCAATCTGCTGCGCGACCGAGAGCTGCTCGAATTGGCCAAGCTGGAGGCCGCATGCTTTGCCAACCCGGCCGCCCCCAGCAGCGAGGTGACCGAAGCTGAGCGGGCGCGTGTGTGGTCACGGCTCAAGGATGCCTGGCAGCGCCATTATGGGTTGGTCGAGGCTGGTTAACCGGGCAGGTAACACCGCAGTAACCTTTCATATTGCAATACGCACGTTACCAAAGAGTTTCTATTTCGCATCTGTGGATTACTTTTGCCACAGATTCTCTCATAATGGTTACATCGCGACAGAAACCAAGTGCGCGGATAAAGGATGAACCGCTGATGAAATTTAAGCTGCTTATTCTCTTTGCTCTCTCGCTTTCTCTTTATCCTCTCTCGGAATGGAGACAGCATGCGGCATCGGCATCTTTGCGGACTTCGCTGATGACAGCGGTCAAGACCGATAATACCGATGCAGTCAGGATGCTCCTTCAGAAGGGCGCTGATCCTAATAGCCGTACCTCAGCGAGTGGCTGGAGTGCGCTGCACTACGCGGTCCGGAATGGAAATGTCGAAATCATGCAGGAACTGCTCAACGCCGGAGCCGATCCGAACTACGCAGGAACCATGGAAGGGCAAACCAATCAGGTTGTCTCCGAGAGGCCTTTGGTGATTGCTCAGGCTGCGCAGGATTTGGCCAGCCAGGTACCGCCCTCCAATATGGAGGCGACCCTGCAACAAGGTGGGGTGAATGACCCAGCCCTGTTGAAGAGCATGAGGGACCCGGGGGCCGCAGATCGATATCAGAAAGTTGTCGATGTGCTGGCGAAGGTCACCAGGGAAAACTAGCTGGAGCAGCATTCGACTGTTACCCATCATCCTTCCTCTGCGCCGAAGAGCCCCCAGAGAGCAGCCATGCTTTCTGGGGGCGCTGCTTTGAGATTGTGGACGAATGCTTTTGATGCCCTGCAACCACTCCTGCAGGGTCTGCATAATTCTTTTGGCCGACCATGAATTTGCCCCCATATGATATATTTCGACTTTGACAGGGGATTCTCGCAGAGGAATCGGCTGGAATGGACCCTATAACGGCGCTCACGTCCGCCAAGGGCCGGTCCGTTTTGGGAGCGGAAGGGCTCAAGCTGGAAACCAAACGTAAAATGAGCGGCTTAGCTCACCCAAGCGACGGTACAACTCCTTATACTGATGGAGCGTCAAACGAACCCAGGGCGTTGCGGAGTATCACTCCCCCGTAACGTGCGCGTGATGCTTGAATGGGGACCGCATTAGGTCGATGGTTTGCTGCGCACACCGAAATTTGATACGCTCAGGCCAACTTCAAACTGAGCGAAAGGAGAGTTTTCATCATGGCAGAAGATAACAAGATTAACGGTCTGGCGTGGTTTGTGGCTGGACTAGGCGTCGGCGCTCTGGTGGGGATTCTTTATGCCCCCAAGAGCGGTCGTGAGACCAGGGAAGACCTGATCAACAGCACAAAAGAGGGCGCAGAGTATCTGCGCGCTCGCACCCGGCAAGCCGCCGAACAGGTAGGCGAAATGGTTGAAAAGAGCAAGGAACAGATGGGCGAGTACGTCGATCGCGGCCGCGAGGTTGTTGATCGCGGACGGGCTCAATGGGAAGAGTTTGTGGAACGTGGTAAGAACCTGGTAACCGAGCAGACCGGCCGGGTGACCGCGGCTGTTGAAGCCGGGCGTCAGGCCTATAAGACTCCCCCTGTTGCCAATGAGCCCACAGAAGCCTGAATCGGCGTTTTGCCCGGTCCTGACCCAAATCCGGATTCAAATCCGGCCCTGACAGATCTTCTCTTATCCGCCCGGAGTTTCGCCCATGTGGCCGATTGCCGCTTGGGCGTGAACTCTGGAGCTGACGTTCCGGCATGGGCTGCGGGGCGCACCTACGAACGAAACCAAGCCCGCAGACCGGCTGCTTGAGGCCATTTCAATGTCAATGCCTAAACTGGACAATCAAACCATCCTGCTCGCCTTTGCTGTTGTAACTGGGCTGGCAATGCTGTTGCAGACGATTTTTCTGCTGATCATCACATTTGCCTTGCGCAAGGCGGCTAACTCCCTTTGTACGGAGACTGAGAAACTGCGTTCCTCAGTCATGCCGGTGCTCTATGATGCGCGGGATATGATTGCCAGCACCCAGACAGTTGTTGCCAACGCCCAGGATCTCATTATCAATGCGCAGGATCTCTTTACCCGCATTTCACCCAGGATCGAATCCACCACAGATGATCTCGCGGTCATAGCGCAAGGACTGCGCGAGCAAACCCTGGAAATGCAATCCTCAGCCATGGAAATCATCGAGAAAGTGCGGAGACAAAGCAATCGGCTCGATCAGATGTTTTCCAACCTTCTGGACACAACGGATCGCGCCGGAAGCTTCGTGGCCAATATGGTCAGCAGGCCGGTGCGGCAAGTTTCGAATATGTTAGGTGCGGTCAAAGCAGTCGTCGAGTCGCTGCGCGGGCCGGTGACTCGCGTCTAGATCACTTTCTGTTCAGCCGGCGAAGAACAGGCCATGTCAGGATAATTGCATGAACATGCTTTGTCGCGGAGTAGGGCGCGGGAGCAGCGTTCAATACAAAAGGGACTGTGTCGGCGAGTTCAGAACGCGCAACCGCAAATTATCGCAAACCTGTTTCTGGAAAATGGAACTCCGGGACTTGTCCGACAGTTTCAGGTCATCGCGGGATTGCTGATAATCCACCCGGACCCCGGTGGTACGATGCATCTGAAATTCGAAAGTTCTGTGAGTACTGGCGCATTCCGCCTCGGGTCGTCGAGCCAATGAATATTAAATTGCGTGATGAGATTCTTCGGCCCTATATCTCAGATGGTTCAACGAAATCGCTTATTCGGTTTCGCGGTTTGCCTCTGGATGTCTTGGAAAAACTTGTCACCCACGGCTTCGTGGCTTTGGGTAAATGGAACAGGTGCGCCGGGGTGACCAGCCTGTTCCTACCATTTCTAAGGCGACATCCTGACTTTACTGCTCACGGATATGCGTTGCCTGAGGATCGGCCAGATTGTCGGATCACGGTCGAGGGCGTCGAATGCGAAAAGCCTGTGACGGACGAAACGGCAACCGATTTCACGAACACATTTTCTCAGTACGCGGACGAGGTCAAGGTTTCAACGTCTCGTGCCTATTGTTGGTTTGATTAGCAATAGTCTGGGGCGCCTCACCAGCTATTCGGAGATTATTAAATTCTGGAGGGGCTCTCTTCGGATCGCCGACATCTAGGACCATCTCTCTGGTCTTGGTGCATGAAGAGAATGTGTAGTTTTTGGCATAGCTGGTGGCTTGAAGCGGAGGTCGCACGTTGCGATCGACAATTATTGGCTTGTTACTTTGTGCAGGCGTTGTGGCCATGTGCCAATCGCTGGCGCCCACTCTTGTCTTACAAGCGGTATAATTTCTCCAAATCTCGCTGAGAAAGGAGATTGCAGTCCATGAAAACTCGTTGGTCCATCCTGGTTGGTACAAGCACGTTATTCATCGTTATCTGCGCAATTATGGCTCCCGCCATCGATGGTTTGCTGGTTTACTCACCAACTCCCGAGAGGGAGAGCGTCTTTATTCGGAATTATTCGGCGCTCAAAGTGATCGGGTCGTTCACCTCTGAGAAGTACCTCGGACAGGGCGGAGCCGGCGGGGGTTCGAGTGAGGGCTTTCGGTTTGGAATCGGTTCTGCACTTCCAGGATACGTGGCAAACGAACGTTCGATGGAGCCGTTCTTGACCATTCGATCAAACGATCGCGTGCCGCTCATGATTGCGCTGCGCGCCGACATGGTTTCACAATTGATCCAAGATGGCGCCGAGATTCTGAGCAACAGCGGCGATCCTGACAGCGGGTTTTACTTGGAGTACAGAATCGGCAAGAGCATCGGCTCCGCAACGATTGCGCCGCTGACGCCCAAGAGATGGCGAGAACGCCACTATGCCGATGGGCGAATTGAGTATCCGCTCCTCGCAGCCGGGACCGAAGACATGGCTGCGGATATCAGCATCTCAGAAAAGTGGTTTCCTCAAGAGTCGAACGCGATTCGTGCGAGTCTGAGGGAGCCGTAACCACATTATGGCAGCTTGAATTTTCCAACAGCCATCTAAAAAAATGGGGCAGGAACCTTGAAAGTCCCTGCCCGTTTTCCGTTGCACTGGAAGGTCTCTTACGGCTCTTCGACCTGAATCACCTGAATCGAATAACCCGGCAGCGTGTGATGCAGATGGTTGCTCACGCCTTGAAGAGTGGTTTCTACCGGCACGATATGCTCCGGATCATCGAGCGTATTGGTGGCCTGTGTACTCTGCGCGCTCAGGCTGACCAGCTCACCGGTCTCCGCCAGCGCTGCGCCGCTGAATTCAATCTCTACGGGCTGCGCGATTGAAGAGCCATTGACCAACTTCAGGTACAGCCGCTTCTTCGCAGAGTCCCGCGTGATCGAATAGAAGAGCTTCGGCCCCGCGCCCTCCAGCTTCGAGCCCAGAGTCACATCGCCTAGATACTTCGCGAACATGACCTGCGCGTAGTAGCTCGGCGAGCCGTAACTTTTCATTGTGTCGTAGCCGATCAGGTCGGGATCCCATTGCAATCCGCCGGGATTCACATTGACCAGCAGCGGCGCGTAGGCTGACATGATCACAAGATCGCTATTGCGTTCCATGCCGGTCATCCACGCCGCATCGCCCAGCGCCGCGCCAAAGTTGGGCGTAGGTGAGCCCTCGCGGGTAGCCCATTCGCCCACAAAGACCTTCGGCCCGTTGCGGTCGGCTTTGTCGTAGTGTCCGCCCTCCCAGCGCTGAGGGGCGTCGGAAGTGGGCGGATCGTAGTGGTGGGCATCGTGAAAGTTCTGGGTAGCGCGAACGTAGTAGTGCTCATCGATCACATCGGGCTTGACGCTCTTCACCGGCGCGGTGGCGATCAGTTGCAGATCGGGATACTTTGCCTTGATGGCCTTGTAATATTGCGTGAAACGCCCGTCGTAGGTTCCCGACTTGTCGAACCAGTCTTCGTTGCCAATCTCAACATAGGTCAGCTTGAACGGCTCCGGATGCCCATTCTTCGCGCGAACCGCGCCCCACCTGGTATCCGCGCTGCCGGTCGCGTACTCCAGTTCATCCATCGCGTCTTGCACGTAGGGATCGAGATCGGGGCCAGGATTCACGTGCTCCTGCGTCATCGAATAGCCGGCATAGACCGCCAGCAAAGGCTGCATCTTCAGGTCTTCGCACCACTCAAAAAACTCCAGCAGCCCCAGTCCATCCGACGAGTGGTAGCGCCACGGGCTGGGATGAGTGGGCCGGTCCGCCAGCGGGCCGATGGTCTTCTTCCACTGATACCGCTCGGAGATGTGATCGCCCTCGAGATAGTTGCCGCCCGGAAAGCGCAAAAACGCCGGGTGCATCGCCGCCATTTTTTCCATCAGGTCGATGCGGTTGCCATTGACCCGGTCGTGATACGTCGGCGGAAACAGCGAGACGAGATTCAGCCAGAGCGTTCCCGAGTGCCCCACTGTGATCTCCAGATGGTTAGCCGCCGAGGCTCGGACGGTCCCAGTCTTCAGCGTGTATTCGTGCTGTTTCCACTCCGTGGTGATTCCCGAGACGTCGGTGCTGGCGACAGCGTTGCCGCTGTCATTGTCGACCAGACTGACAGTCACCGGGCCCAGAGCGGCGGAATCGTCCTTGGCGTAGAACGAGCCTTTGTAGGTTGTGTTGGGCCGCACGGCCATCCCCCAATAGCCCTCGTTCAGCACACCGGCCTGGTTCTGCGGGTCGGCCTGCTTTACATCCAGCCGGAGGCTGCGATTCAATACTTCGCTCGGGCCAGTCTGCCTGTCGACAGAAATCGCCGCGCTCGCGTTGCCGTCTTCCACCAGCACCCAGTGCAGAATGCCAGACCAGTCGGCTCCGAAGGTACGGTTGCGCACCATCTCCGCGTACAGGCCACCGTCGTAAGAGTAGTTAATCTCTTCGGTCATCAGGCCATAGAGCGTTGGGCTGACCTTGGAGACCGGCTGATCCGCATGAATGGTGAGCACGGCAGGCGGCGCCTGAGCGTGGACGAAGGTAACAGCAAGGACGGCAACGGCGGCTAATGTGGCCGCACCAGGAAACGATTTCTCAAACATCGGTCATACTCCGTGATTTCAGTGACGCACCAGTATAACGCTACAGACGCCCCTTCTGTCACCTATCTAACTACTTTCTTTCATCCCCGCCGTCAGGGAATTCTGTGAAGACGCTTTCCAGGTCTTTCGAACGCCGGAAGAGCTGCCGAATCGCGGGCTTTGAAGGCTAGCAAGATCGTCAGAATCGGCCCTAAAAACCTGCCAAGGCCCAACCTTTCGCCGCGCCGACGTTTCAAGACAAGCTCTAAAGGGCGCGACCCTGAGTCAGCGTTGCATCTACCAGCGCGTCGATCTCAGCATGGCTGGTGCGGTGGTTGACAATGGCTGCGCGAATCGCCGTGCGGCCCGCTATCCGGGTCGTAGACGGCGCTACGATGCCAGACTCCTGCAAGGCCACGACAATGGCATCGTTCACGCGATTGGACTCCGCTGTCTCGAACCCCTCGCGGCGATAGCGGAAGCAGACGATATTCAGCTCGACCGGCGCCATCAGTTCCAACTCCGGGGTGGCCTTGATCCGCTTTTCGAGATACCGGGCCAGCGCGCAAGTGCGGGAGATGGACTCCCCCAGCGCCTCCGTACCCAGCACCTTCAGCGTGAACCAAACCTTCAATGCGCGAAAGCCGCGAGAGAGGTCCGGCCCAAAGTCGCAAGGCCATGGCGAGCCCGCAGCCAAGCCGCGCTCGGCGCGTTGCAGATAGGCCGCTGGAAGCGCGAACGCGTTTTTGTGAGCCTGACCATCGCGCACCAGAATAAACCCAGCGTCGTACGGGACCTGCCCCCACTTGTGAAAGTCGAAGGCCAGGGAATCCGCGCGCTCAATGCCATCGAGCAGCGGCGCGAGATCGGGAGCGAGTTTGGCAAGCGCGCCAAAGGCTCCGTCCACATGAAACCAAAGCCTCTCACGCTGGCAGAGATCGGCCAGACCGGCCAGATCGTCAACCGCTCCGGTGTTCACGGTACCCGCGGTTCCGACCACAAGAAATGGCGTCAGGCCTGCTGCGCGGTCGCGGCGGATCGCTTCGCTCAGCGCTGCCAGATCGATGCGAAAGCGGTTGTCGGTTGGGATTTGGCGCAGTGCATCGCTGCCCAGGCCGGCGATGTCCATCGCTTTGGGCACGCACCCGTGAACCGCGTTCGAGGTGTAGGCGGTCAGGCGGCGCGGATCGGCGGCCACTCCGCTCTCTCGCACATCGAACCCCAGCGTAACGTCGCGCGCAATGAGCACGGCGATCAGATTGGCCATTGAGGTTCCGGTAACAAACAACCCTGTTGCTGTTTCCGGGAAGCCAAATATCTCTGCCACCCAGCGCGCAATCTGCCGCTCCACTTCAACTGGAATATGATCGCGGCCCCCGCAATTGGCGTTCAGCCCCGCCGCCAGCATCTCCGCGACCATGCCGACCGGCGTGCCTCCGCCATTCACCCATCCCATGAAGCCGGGATGCACATTGCCCTGCGTAAACGGCAGCACCTCGCGCATGAACTGGGCATGCACCGCGGCCAGATCTTCGCCTTCGGTGGGCGCAGAGGAGCGAAAATGCGCGCGCACCTCAGCGGGAATCGGCTGCCAGACGGGTCGACTGCGAATGTTCTCAATGTACCCCAGCATATCGTCGAGCATGAGGTGTGCCTGGGCGCGAAAGGCCTCCCAGTCTGCTGGATCGAGGTCTTGGCTGCTTTCCGCTTGCGGGGTAATGCCGGACTTTGCGACATCTTCGATTGTGGGGGGCACCTGCGACATTCGTTCTCCCTAATGAGTATTTTACGTGTCGCGGGCGGAATGAACCCAGCGCGGTCTTCAAGCGTCTATTTAGGCTCGAATGTTGAGACGCAGCTTTGGAAACGGCGGCAAATCGCAAGCAACCCGCGCTATAGGATTGTTGAGCTTCGTCATAGCCATCCTCCTCGCGTACGCCAAGATGTCAGGCGACTCAAAAGCTCTGAAAGATCCTAAATAAGGTTCAGTCATCCCGCCATCATGCTACCGGACGCATGGGCGTCTGCGGTACGAAATGGAAATCCATTGCATCGGCTCTGGAAAATGGGAACACATCGACGGAAGGGATTCTGTAGCGGCCCTGTCGCATTCAATTCGCAACGGGAAAGCAAGTACGCACTCAACCCCGAGGGTTCGCCATTCCCATCCAAGGTCGCAGCTAATATTGGGTAAAAAAATCGCTTGACAATCGATCAATGGGTGGAGTTTAATTTCCCCGAATCAATGAAAGGGAGTTTTTCCGTTTTTTACTTAAACGTTTGACTTCAAGAACTTAAACGTTTGAGCGGAAAACTTCCATAATACGTAGAAGCGCAATTTGCTTCTTCCATACCACGGAGAAATTTGAACGTTCTTGCTTTTGACCGGGGCTCTGTAAAACCCGTCAAAGAGGCTCGAACGGGAGGGATTGCCGGATTGCAGAAAACGAGTCCGGCAAGGTTCAAACGCAGGGAAGTTCACCGCATTCCGGCACATACAGATGCTGGCAGCACTCTGAAAGAAGATTTTTGGAGTTGGTCGGGTACGGGCCGGGGCGATTGGATGAAAATGAACGATTGTGAAGCATCTTGATACTTTTTTGACTTTTTTCCGATGCACTTAAACTGGCTTCATTCCAGTGATACGGAGAAGCTATTGAAGTAAGAAACACCAAACAGAACCAACTTTGAAAAGGAAGGTCACATGAGACAGGCGAAATACATGTTTTATCTGTTGCCGTTGTTTCTCGTCTTGGTTTGCGTAGGAGCATTTGCGCAATCCTCTGACGTCACCGGCATCATCACAGACCAGACGGGAGCGGCCGTAGCAGATGCATCGGTCGTACTCACCGATCCAGGCACGGGCTCGGCGCACTCCACCACGAGCGGCGCTACCGGCCTGTATGAAATTGGCGGCTTGACCCCAGCAAACTACAACCTCCGGGTCTCGGCCAAGGGCTTCGAAGCCTACGTGCAGAACGGCATCGTGGTCAACGTTTCCAGCACAGTCCGCGTGGATGCCAAGTTGACAGTCGGCGCCGCGTCCTCCACCGTCACAGTCACGGCTGACGCCCTGGTTGTGCAGGCCGATTCCAACGTAATCAGCACTCTGATCACCGACAACGATATCGATCATATTGCAACTGAGAACCGCAACATCGTTGCCCTGGCGGCTTTGGGCCTTGGCACCAGCAACACTTTGGGCGCCAACAACAGCGTTGACTCCGTGGGCGCAAGTTTCGCCATCAGCTTTAACGGCCTCAACCAGGCGCACAACATCTATCTGATCGACGGCGGCGAGTCTTATGACCGCGGCTCCGGCGGCAAGATGGCCATCATGCCTTCTCAGGACTCGATTGCCGAGTTCCAGACATTGGCCAGCAACTATCCTCCGGATTATGGAACCTCCTCCGGCGGCACGGTCTCCATGGTTCTCAAGAGCGGCACCCAGAAGTTCCATGGCACCCTCTATGAAGAGAACCGCACCACAGACTACAACGCCTCCCAGACAGCGGCGGAAGGTGGCCCCGGCCCGGCCGAGACCCACTTCAACATCTTTGGTGGCAATGTCAGCGGCCCGCTTTTTGTGCCTCACGTTTACAACAGCAACAAGCAGAAGACCTTCTTCTTCTGGAACGAAGAGTGGCGCAAGGTGATCGCTCCCGCCGCCACCACCACGGCCAAAACGCTCAATTCTGCCGATATTCCGACCGCTGGCACGAATCTGATCTACACTGCGCCGTTGTTTGCCACCGGCAACCAGCTGAAGGTTCCTGCCCTGGCTCAGTCTGCTTCGCCCACATCCAAATTTGCGCTGTTGAACGCCCAGTGCGCCAACACCGCCATCCTTCCCGCCGGTTCCTGCGCCGTCTTACCTGTATATGGTATGGCAGCTACTCCGGGCAAACCGTTGCTGGGTATTCCTAGCAGCATGTTCGATGCGAATGGTGTGCTTTATCTCGAATCAGGCATCATTCCCGCGCCGAACGTCACCACCGGCAAGAATGCCGGTTATAACATCGCATCTTCGCCCACGCCCCTTGATGTGCGCGATGACGTGGTGCGTATCGATCACAACTTCAACGACAAGTGGCGCTTGATGGGCCACTACATTCACGACACTGTCGCGGCCAACGCAGTGGGCGCGCTGGATGGCTGGGCCGGTCACAACTACAGCACTATCCAGAGCGTCTTCACCAACCCGGCTTATGCCTCGGTCATCAAGTTGACTGGCACCATCTCGCCCAACTTGCTGCTTGAAGCGAGCCTCTTCTATGACGGCAACAAGATCGACATTGCTCTGAATCCGATTGCCACCAGGCCCGCGGCCTATGCCACAAACTTCACCCCTGTCACCACGGCTTTCCCGCTGGGCAGAACAGTCTGGCCGGGCGCAGCTTGGGGCGCTCCGTACAAAACGCAGGAAGACACGAACACCTCACCTTACAGCAACGCATCCGAAGACTACTTGCCCAGGTTGGACCTCTCGTACACCACCGGCAAGCATGCTCTGAAGATCGGTTTCGACTGGAACCGCTATATCAAGAACCAGCAGATTGGCGGAGACACCCAGGGTAACTACACCTTCGGTTCAGAGACGGGCGACGGCATGATGGATATGCTGGCAGGCTTGTCAGACAACTACACGCAGCAGCAGGCGGCGCCACGGCTCCATTTCGTGGCCAACACGCCTTCTGCGTATGCCCAGGACAACTGGCACGTTACCTCGAACCTCTCGGTGCAGGCGGGCATCCGTTACGATGCTTATCCGCATGCCTATGAGCGTCAGAACCAACTGTCCTACTTCGACCCAACCCAATACGTTCCTGATCCGGCGATGGCTCCTGGAGGCGCCGACTGGACATGCGCAACCTGCGGCAATGGATCAACGATCCTCCAGACAGCTAACGGCGTTCAGACGATCAACGGCGCGCCCTTCTATATGAATGGCATGGTCATTGCCGGCCAGAATGGCGTTCCCAGAGGCTTGGTTAAGAACGACTACTTCACCATCCAGCCCCGTTTGGGCTTCTCCGACGATCTCTTCGGAAACGGCAAAACCGTTCTCCGCGGCGGCGCTGGAATCTTCTACGAACGCGTGCAGCTTAATGACTTGCTCGACATCTCCAACGCGCCCATCAACAACAGCCTCTCGCTCAACGATGCCATCGAGAGCAGCCCGGCAAACAACTGGAATACGGGGGCTGTAGTCAGCAGCGCCAATCTCCCGGTCTTTGTCAACGGTGGAACCACAATCTCCCCGAGCTACAAAGCGCCCGGCGTGGCT
Source organism: Occallatibacter sp. (assembly GCA_049513195.1). Taxonomy (GTDB): domain Bacteria; phylum Acidobacteriota; class Terriglobia; order Terriglobales; family Acidobacteriaceae; genus Telmatobacter. The sequence continues at coordinate 27,045 of JBEKWJ010000012.1, read as the reverse complement.
CAGTTCAGCCTCGGCGTTCAGCGCGAGCTCCTTCCCTCGGTCATCTGGGTTGTGCAGTATGTCGGCAACGTCACGTGGCACCAGAGCACCCAACGCGCGATCAATACCGACCCGCTCACTACCCCCATGGCTGTTCGTGCGGATACGGGCGATTCGAGCAACAACTATTGCACCCAGTACAACACACCACCTGTGACCACTCCAGTCACCCCGCCCACCTGCCTCGCTGGAGACTTGACCAACTCCTCAACCTACGGCGGCCAGTCACTCGGCGAATACAGAACCTATCCGGGCTTCGCTGGCATCAGCCGGGAAGAAACGAGTACAAACGGCGGTTATAACTCCCTTCAGTCCGGTCTGCGCATTCAGGATCGCTGGGGTCTGAGCGGCGAAATCGATTACACGTACTCGCACGAGATCGACATTCAAAGCACCGATCTGAACAGCAATCCGCAGGGCGGCTTGAGCAACCCCTTCAACGCCAAGTACGACAAGGGCTCGGGCGTACTTGATCGCCGCCATATCCTCAGCATCAACTACGTCTATAAGCTCCCCTTCTTCGCCCATTCAACGGGCATTGTTCGGGCTCTCGCGGGCGGATGGCAGCTTGCCGGCACAGTCGTCGATGAGTCCGGTACGCCGCAGACACTCACCTTGGGCGTTGGTTGGGACTCAGTCGGACTAAACGGCGGTTACACAAACCGTCCCAGCCTCATGGGTAAGGTCACCTACCCCAAAACAAGAACCGAGTGGTTTAATAACTCGGTATCACCGTTGACAGATTCCGGTTGCGTCTCTACCGCTCTCTGGTGCGCTCCAACTCCTGTCTGGGCTGGCGGAGCCAACCAGGGCTTCGGCACATCGGGCAAGGATTCGGTCGTCGGTCCCGGACTCGTGAACTTTACGACCTCGATGTACAAGGTCTTCCAGTTCACAGACCGGATTTCTTTCCGGCTCAATATCGAGTCGTTCAACACCTTCAACCACGCCGAGTACGATGGCGTAAGCACGGCCTATGGTCCGAGCTGGGACAACATAAACAAGGTAAATGACATTGGCAACTTCGGTGCTTTGACTGCAAGCGGCGCCGTACAGCCCCGCAACCTGCAGCTTGGCGGCAGGTTGATCTTCTAACTCAACCCTCAACCGGGGCGCGGCAGGCAACCCCTGCCGCGCCCCTTTTCTTTGTGCGCTCGCCATAGCCTGTCATTCAAATAGAATTGAGAAGAGAAACAATTGAGACGACCGATGCAAATGCGGATCTTCCTGACACTGACAATGACGCTGGCGATGGCCGCAACCCGCTGTGCTGGACAGAGCGCGCCAGAAGCGCAAACCCAGCGGCAAGCCGCGCTAAGTCTAGAGCAGCAAGGCAACAACGTCGAGGCCGAAGCAACATGGCGTTTGTACCTGAAAACTCATCCATCGCGCCCCGAACCTTACGCTCATCTGGGCCTGCTCGAAGCGCGACAGGAACATTACAAAGATGCCGTGCCGCTTTATCGCAAAGCCCTGGCGTTGGACCCGGCGATTCCCGGCCTGCGCATGAATCTTGGCCTCGCGCTGTTCAAGGATGGTGAACTGAAGCAGGCCATTGATGAATTCAAGTTGCTGCTTAAGAGCCAGCCTTCAAATTCATCCGATAGCCAGCGCCTGACTATTCTGCTCGGCATGGCCCACTACGGTCTAGGTGAATACGCCGAAGCGGTGCCTTATCTGAAGCAGGCCGCTGCATCCGACCCGCAGAATCTTCCCTTGCGGCTGGACCTGGCGCACAGTTGCATGTTCTCCAAACAGTACCAATGCGTTTTGGATACCTATCATGAGATGTTGCTGTTGAACGCTGAGTCGGCGGAGGTAGATATGCTCGCGGGCGAGGCTCTGGACGAACAGAAGGACAGTACCGGCGCCATTCAGCAGTTTCGCGCTGCCGTGGTTGCCGATCCCAAGCAGCCGAATGTGCACTTCGGCCTGGGCTACCTGCTGTGGACTCAGCAAAATCAATTTGTAGAAGCGGCAAGCGAATTTCAGGCAGAACTAACTAACTTTCCCGATAATGCCCAGGCAATGGTCTATCTTGGAGACTCGCAGATTCAGTTGAATCAACCTGAGGCCGCGCTACCGCTGTTGGAGAAGGCCATTCGGATCGACCCGGGAATCGAACTGGCGCATCTTGATTTGGGGATACTTTATAGTGATGCGGGCCGCCGCGACGACGCCCTGCGGGAATTGAAGATTGCCGAAAAGCTAAATCCCGACGACTCGAATGTGCATTGGCGTCTGGGACGTTCTTATCAGGCAGCGGGAAAGAAAGACGAAGCAAAGGCCGAGTTCGACAAGACCCGCAACCTGCAAAGAGCCTCCGACGAATCGCTCTTCAAGAAGATGCACCCGGGGGAGCCCACACCCGCGACTCCGGCTTCGCATTGATGGCCTGAGCGCACGCCGTCGAGACAGTACGGCCTATTCGAATTCCAGCGCATCAGGGCAGTTTGGTTTTGCCGGTAGCAGGCGCGGTGGATGAAACTACGCCCGCGCCTTCACGCACAAAATAGAAGCGGTCGGCGGCGAGATTAACCAGCGTCTCAACCTTTCCATCGGGCCACATGACTTCGGCCTTATCCACATGCTGATGTTCGCCCAGGCCAAAGTGGATGCGCAGGTCGCTCTGCGAGAGGTAGCTGCCGCCGCTGATCACTTCGCCCAACTGCACTAGGTCGCCCACGGTCGCGCGCACGCGAGCATTCAAGGCCAGACGATTGCTTTTGACGCCCTCCAACTGAAAGCTGATCCAGTGGTTTGGTGGCCCGCCCTCCGGACGCAGAATCATCGGTTGACCCTTGAGATTCTCGACCACCGCTTCGAGCTTGCCGTCGTTGAAGAGATCGCCTACTGCCATTCCACGGCTCACCTGGGGAATCTGGATGGCTGCCCCCGCTTGTTTACTGATGTCCTTGAAGCTTCCGTTACGCTGATTCAAGAGCAGTAACTTCGGCTCAAGGTATCTAAGAGTCGAATGAATGTCATCCACCTGCGGATACACATGTCCATTGACCACGAATATGTCCTGCCATCCATTGTTAGAAAAATCCACAAAAGCATCGCCCCAGCCCACATATCCTCTCGTAGCCTTTGCAACACCGGAGGGCAACGCAACATCCGTGAAATTCATTCCACCGTCATTGCGAAAAAATGCGGCATATTCGCTGTCGAAGTGCGAGATCAGCAGAGACATGCGTCCTGAGTGCGTATAGTCTCCCAGGGCAACTCCCATATTGGCTTGCCTCGCGCCGCTGTCGCTCAATGCCACGCCCGACGAGAAGCCAACATCTTCGAACGCGCCTTTGCCATTTCCCTGATAGAGATAATTCGGCTGTCCGTCGTTCGTGACGAACAAATCAAGCTTCCCCGTATTGTCGAAGTCCGACCAGATTGCCGTTAGACCGTAACGTCGTTCCTCGTCTCCAACACCGGACTTTTTCGAAACATCTGTAAAGGTCCCGTTCTGGTTATTGTGATAGAGATTGTCGGGGGAGCCTTTCAGACCTGCCGGGCCGCACTGCACATCGATGCCCATGTATTTGCATGTTTCGCTGGATCCAAATGCGGCCATATCGTGCAGGTCAAAATCGACATAGTGAGAGACAAAAAGATCGGTCCATCCATCATTGTCGTAATCGCCAAAGGCAGCCCCGGTGGCCCACATATGATCGCCGCTCAAGCCGGCACTTTTGGTTACATCGGTGAAAGTGCCGTCGCCATTGTTACGATAAAGCACCACTCCGCCAAAGCAGGTGACCAGCAGGTCTGGCCATCCGTCGTTGTTGTAGTCTCCTACTGTCGCGCCCATGGCCCAGCAGGGATATCCGACTCCGGCCTTATCGGTAACATCGGTGAAAGTGCCATCATGGTTGTTATGATATAAAACACTTCGCGCCTTCTGGCCATGAAGCGCCATGTCCACACTTTGCGCATTGGTAAAATAAATATCAGGCCAGCCGTCTCGGTCATAATCGATCAGAGCCACGCCCCCACTCATAGATTCCACAATGAATTTTTGTTCGGGACTTGATAAATGTTCGAATTGAATCCCCGTCGAAGCTATGATGTCAATCAATTCTGGATAGGTGCGAGTCTCTCCTCTCGATTCTTTCTCTGCGGACGCGCTAACTCGCTGCGCCTCGACCGGCTTTGCAAGAGTGGACTGAGTTTGCCCCATGCTCGCGGGAACGAGGCATAAGATAAAAACCACCGTGCATAAGTTGACAATTTCCGTTCTACGGCTCGACATGGTAACTCCGCCAGCAGTGCCTGGCTTCTCTTAACTATTACTCAAACGGAGCGCCAGGTCGATTCTCTCTATGTTGTATCGTTCGATTTTCCGCGCTTCATCTGTTGAGTCGATACAATAACATTTTAGTGTCTCTCTCATGTCAAGATGGTACAAATTATATCACTGCCTTCCAAAATAACTGGAAGCAGGTTGGATAGATGCAGAAGTTCTAAGTGGGAACCAATGTCGATATTTGCCTTGGTGTAGCGCCGTACTTTTCTTGAGGAATGGAGATTTCCGAGGGTCTTCTGCAGGGTTTGCGCAGCTTGCTCAGAATTTTCCGATTCCCGGCAGTCTGCCGAGGGTAGCGACACCATCGAGGATATTGGGCTTTCGGCGTTTTCTTATTGCCTGCCGTGCTACACTGTACTTGCGCTCAGTGATTTGGCCGTGAGCGGCGGCGAGCCTTACAAGGCAAGTTTGCCTGGCACAGATTTTCCCAAGCCCCTACAGATCGTGGTCACCAAGAAACGGTCTTTGATGCTTGGGGTGGAGCGTAACCACATGAGTCTCCCACCCGGTGACTCTTCTCTGAACCGCGAACTGGTTCTGAGAGTTAAGTGCCTTTGTATCCTTGATTGCGATCAGGCGCGATTGAACCGGGAAGATTTCGGGAGCGTGGTGCCGTTCGGCATTGTGCCGTCTGGCGATGACGTAGCGTGTGGCAGCTCCGGGCCTTGAACGTTCTCCCCTTGAATGTTTACCGGTCAGTCTTTTGAACGACTTTCGGTTCTCCCTTACGCAAATTGATCAGCAGGTCCGCGCCCCTGTCCGGTTTCGATTGCAGGCCCCGGCTATGCTGGCGGCTCCGGAACCCCAAGGAAATGAATTAATTTTGACGACACTGTTTTCGCAATTCTCTCTTTCGCCCGCCTTGATGGCGCGGCTCGACGCTAACAAATTTGAAATTCCAACTCCTGTGCAGGTCGGCTGCATTCCGCCGGCGCTTGAAGGCCGCGACGTGCTGGCCACCGCGCAAACCGGAACCGGCAAGACGCTCGGCTATCTCATTCCGATAGTCGAAATGATGCAGAAGGCTGAAGGCAACGGCGCTCTGGCGCTGATTGTTCTGCCTACACGCGAGTTGGCCATGCAGGTCGAGAAGGCCTTTCTCACGATTCGTTCGAACTCCTCGCAGACCGTGGCGCTGGTTGTCGGCGGATTGGCCGAGCGCTCGCAACTCGATGCGATTCGTCGTGGCGCGCGGCTGATTGTGGCCACGCCTGGGCGGCTTGAGGACTATCTCAAGCGCAAGCTGGTACGGCTCGATACGGTGAAGATTCTGGTGCTGGACGAGGTAGATCGGATGCTCGATATGGGCTTCCAGCCGGCCATCGCCCGCATTGCCGCCACGCTGCCCGCCGTGCGGCAAACTCTGTGCTACTCGGCCACGCTCGAAGGCGCGGTAAAGGATGTGGCGCGCAAGTACCTCAACAGCCCGGTGCGCGTCGAGATCGGCTCGGTGCTGAAGCCGGCTGAGAATGTCGAGCTGCGGACCTTTGAAGTTGAAGCTGACAAGAAGCAGGAGCTGCTCGAGCACCTGCTAGGCGCTGAGACGGGCAGTTTTCTGGTCTTTGTGCGCACCAAGCACGGGGCTGATCGCGTGGCGCGCAGGCTGGTTCGCTCCGGCCATTCGGCGACGCAGATTCACGGCGACCGCTCGCAGGCCCAGCGGAATCAGGCTCTGCGCAGCTTCTCCGAGGGCCGTCACCGCGTGCTGGTAGCGACGGACGTAGCTGCTCGCGGCATCGATGTGGCCAACGTGGCGCATGTGATCAACTTCGACATGCCCAAGATGGCCGAGGACTTTGTTCATCGCGTAGGCCGCACGGGGCGGGCTTCGGCGCATGGCGTAGCTTCGACCTTTGCCGGACCGGCAGAGCGCGGCGATCTGCGGAAGATCGAGCGGACGCTTTCGATCACGATGAAGCGGTATCGGGTCAGGTCGGCGGACGACGCGAAGGCAGCTTGAAAACAGCTGTTGGCTATTAGCTATTAGCTTCTAGCTTCTAGCTTCTAGCTTCACGAAAGCGGATGCTTCATCCTCGGCATGGATTCTTATGCTTGGGATGCGGCATCCGCTTTTTGCGCTTGATCGTCAACGTGCATGTGAATTGACGCCGCGATGCGGGCGCGGCTCCACATATTGCGCGTGATCATTTCAGATTCATCTCGAAGACCAGCGGCAGCAACTCGTGGAATGGCAGAGCGCGCGGCCCGTTTTCGGTGGGAAAGATCACCGGCGCATCGGGCAGGATGAACTCAGAGAGCACTTGCCGGCAGGCGCCGCAGGGCGGGCTGGGGGCGCTGTTCAGATTGGCGACGGCGACGGCCTCGATGCGGATTTTGGGTCCGAACTGAGAAACGGCTCGGACCAAAGCGGAACGCTCGGCGCAGATAGTCAGTCCGTAACTCACATTCTCGACATTCGTGCCGGTGACGATTTCGCCGCTGGTCAGCCGCAGCGCCGCCCCCACGCGGAAGCCGGAGTAGGGCGCGTAGGCGTGCAGCGCGGCCTGGCTTGCCTGTTCGAGCAGGCTCAGCAGCTTGGGTTCGGTTGTATCTTGGTCGTTCATGGGCTTACACCTCGGTGGGCGGCTTGAGTTGAGGCTACAACAAAATCAGGGCAACTATTCCACAGGCTAAAGTGTCTCAGGCGCCTTTTCCTTACACAATCCAGCCCCCGCCAACTACCTCGTCGCCGTCATAAAAGACCGCCGACTGGCCCGGAGTCACTGCGCGCTGCGGCTCGTCAAAAGTTGCAACAACCTCGCCCGCGCCAGCGGGTTCCAGCGTTGCCCAGGCAGGCTCGTGCCGATGGCGAATCTTGATTCGCACGCGCATGGCAGCATTCAACTCAGGAATCGAAATCCAATTCAGTTTTCGCGCGCGCAGAGTGCTGGTCGCCAGTTCGTCGTCCGCGCCCACGGTCACACGGTGGCTCGTCGGGTCAATCTGCAGCACGTAAAGCGGCGTAGGCGAACTGATGCGCAGCCCCTTACGCTGGCCCACAGTAAAGTTGGAGATGCCCTCGTGCTGACCCAGCACTTCGCCGCTCGGAGCCACCAATTCTCCCGCTGTCTCCGGCAGCCGCTCGCCCTGCTCTTCAAGATACGCCGTCAAAAACTGCTTGTAATCGCCGCCTGGAATGAAGCAAATCTCCTGCGAGTCAGGCTTTTCGGCGAGCGCCAGTCCATGCTGCCGCGCAATCTCGCGCACCTCCGGCTTGGTCAGGGAGCCTAGTGGAAAGAGCGTGTGCGCAAGCTGCTCCTGCGTCAGCCCAAAAAGAAAATAGGTCTGATCCTTGGCCAGGTCAGCAGGCCGCTTGAGAATCCAGCGTCCGCGCTTTTCATCGTACTCATTCACCGCATAATGCCCAGTAGCGATGCGGCTGGCGCCAATGCTCTGCGCAGTCTTCAAAAGCTGATCGAATTTGAGATGGTTGTTGCAGAGCGAGCAGGGAATCGGCGTGCGCCCAGCCAGGTATTCGGCAACAAACGGCCGCACCACATCCGCCTCAAAGCGCTCCTGCTGATTGACGACATAATAGGGAATCTTCAAATGCTCAGCTACGCGCCGCGCATCGTAAACATCGTCGAGCGAGCAGCACCGCCCAGCTTTTGGAGCATCACCACCCCAACGACGAAGACCTGTCGTTGGGGACCCCGGATTGTCTGGAATCCCATGCTTGCCGGCGAGGCGCGTCTGATCCCAAAGCTGTAGCGTCAGGCCGACCACAGAATTAGGCGAATCGGCGTCGCCTTCGCGAGCAAGCATCGCCGCGACGGTCGAGGAGTCAACCCCTCCGGACATGGCTACGGCAATGGTCGTTCGTTCCGTCATAAAGTACTCTTCAAAATCGCTGTTTTTTGTGCTCAAACCGCCGGTAAATGGGGCAAATTGGCCTTAAAAACCGTGCTTTTAGGGTTGTTTTTTACCATGTCTACAACAGGTAAGCATTTGGCTTGGTCTGGCAAGTGTTTGATTCGATGGTAATTATCATCACGTCTGGAGCAAAGACGCATCGGGGAAAGGGATATTTTCCGGTAGGGGGGGTGGGGGTCACCCGATTATGGGTCGGGTGCGGAGCCAGAATATCCCCTTTTGCGCTCCATTTTTGATGCCGCTCGACCATCCTATGACCTCATTTCAGACACGGGACCACCAATTAAGATTATGCACCGACGGGAGGTAATTTTCTGCAAATCGGACGCGAATAATGCTGCCGCCACGGTCGAAGCGTCAACCCCTCCTGAGATGGCTGCGGCGATGGTTTCGGGCTTGGGCATGGGCGTCCTCGGGAAAAGCGGAGTTCGCGCGGTTAGCGTTGTTAGCGGAGTTAGAAAACCTTCTAGTGACTCGTTGCTTAGTAACAGGGCACAACTTCACAGGCTGCGGAAAAGGCTGTATTTTGGGCGAAAAGCCCGAAAAGCATACCTCAGGGGCTAAAGCCCCGCTGATTTTGTTGGCTTGATGCCGGGGATAAATCCCCGGCCTACCGCCCGCCCGCGTTTTTCCGAAGCCTCTAAAGCCGTGCCCTTTCAAAACTGCGAAACAATACGCAGTGTCCATCGTCTGGTCGATTTCACCCTGCCGTCCCCGCCGCCACCGGCGAAATCGCCCGCAAGTGCTCGACGGCTTCGGGCACCACCTGCAAAACAAAATCCACATCGGCCTCGGTCGCAGTCTTCAGCAAACTAAAGCGCAGACTGGCACGCGCGCGCGTCTTGTCCAGTCCCATGGCCATCAAAACATGGCTAGGCTCCGTAGCGCCGGAGTGGCAAGCCGAACCGCCGCTTACGGCCACGCCTTTCAGGTCGAGAGCAATCACCAGCGCCTCGCCCTCCAGGTGATCGAACCAGATGTTCGTCGAGTTGGCCACGCGGGGGACGGGGTTGCAATCTCCGCCCAGGACGTGGCCCGATGAGTTATGAGGTATCCCACCCTTGCCGCAAAAACAAGGACGCGGCAAGGATGGGGCACCCAGTTTGTCGTTTTGAAAAACAACCGCAGGTCCTTCGACTCGCTGCGCTCGCTCAGGATGACAGTCGATAGAATGGATGCCATTCACGCCGGTGCCGGGAAGCTGCAAGATTCCCGCCTCCAGACGGTCGCGCAATGCAGCGAGGCGCGGAATCGTTCCGTCTTCGAGAGCGAGCATGGCCAGCTCCGCGGCCTTGGCCAGACCCACAATCCCCGGCACATTCTCGGTTCCAGCGCGGCGGCGGCGTTCATGGCTTCCGCCCACCAGCAGCGACTCGATCGGAGTGCCGCGCCGCACAAACATCGCGCCGACGCCCTTGGGCCCGTTCATCTTGTGCGCGCTGATCGAAAGCAAATGGCAGCCAAACCGCCGCACGTCGAGCGGCACCTTGCCCGCGCCCTGCACCGCGTCAATATGAAAAAAGACACCAGCCGCCTTGGCAATCCTGCCAATCTCTTCTACCGGTTGCAGCACGCCGGTTTCGTTATTGGCCAGCATCACGCTGACGAGCCTTGTTGCCGGTCGCAGCGCGCGCTCAATCTCCGCCGGGTCAATCAGCCCGCTCGGCCGCGGCGCAACAAAGGTCGTCTCCACGCCAAAGGCAGCCATGCGCTCAGCCGCCGCCAAAATCGCCGAGTGCTCAATCGCAGTCGTAACAAAGTGGTCGCCGGGGCGCAGCAGCCCAAAGATGGCGGAGTTGTCGCCCTCGGTGCCGCCGGAGTTGAAGACCACCTCGGCATCATGGCAGTTGAAAAACTCCGCCAGCGTCGCCCGCGCATGGTCCACAGCGCTGTGAGCCTGCTGCCCGTCCAGGTGAATCGACGACGCGTTGCCGAAGCGCTCGATCCAGTATGGGCGCATCGCCTCCATCACCTCCGGCAGCAGAGGAGTGGTGGCATTGGCGTCCATATAGACTCGCCTCACGGGATCGGCTCCTGTGATCGATTGTACGGGAATCGATATTTTTCGCCCACCAACGCAATCTTCATTTCACCGTAAAGCTCAGATTCAGAAAAAGATAGATCGCTCGCGCCGCACGGAAGCGCGCGACCTGGCCATTTTTCCTCTATCCTTCGCACTCCATCTCTGCCATACTTGTGAGTGTCCACCTCGTACGGCCAATCCAAACAATCGAAGAGTGAGGTTGCATCCATGACGGCAAAGTATGTCTTTGTGACGGGCGGAGTTGTGTCCAGTTTAGGCAAGGGCCTGGCGGCCGCATCCATCGGCTGTTTACTTGAAAGCCGCGGCCTGCGCGTCAACATGATGAAGTTCGACCCCTACCTCAACGTCGATCCGGGCACCATGTCGCCCTTCCAGCATGGCGAGGTCTTTGTGACCGACGATGGCGCTGAGACCGACCTCGATCTGGGCCACTACGAGCGCTTCACCCATGCGCCTTTGTCGCGCGACAACAACCTGACCACGGGCCGCATCTACGAGCAAATCATCCTCAAGGAGCGGCGCGGCGACTATCTCGGCAAGACTGTCCAGGTCATTCCGCACGTGACTAACGAAATCAAAAACGCTATGCGCAAAGTCTCTGCAAATGGTGCTGATGTGACCATCATCGAGATCGGGGGCACGGTGGGCGACATCGAGTCGCTGCCATTTCTCGAGGCCATCCGTCAGATGCGTCAGGAATTGGGCCGGGAAAATACCGTCTTTGTTCATCTCACGCTGGTGCCGTGGATCGCCGCCGCTCAGGAACTGAAGACCAAGCCCACGCAACATTCCGTCAAGGAGTTGCTTTCCATCGGCATTCAAGCCGACATACTGATGTGCCGCTCGGAACGCGCCCTTGGCCGGGAGATGAAACAGAAGATTGCCCTCTTCTGCAATGTCGAAGAGCGCGCCGTCATTGGCGCTATGACCGTGCCCTCCATCTACGAGGTTCCGCTCGGCTTTGCCCTTGAGGGCGTTGACACACTCATCCTCAAGTACCTGCACATTGAAGCGCCTGAAGCCAACCTTACCGAGTGGAAGGCATTGGTCGACCGCTGCTATCACCCCAGGGATGAGGTTCACATTGCCATCGTCGGAAAATATGTCGAGTACGAAGACAGTTATAAGTCACTCAAAGAAGCACTAACTCACGGCGCAATTTCTCAGAACCTGAAACTCAAAGTAACTTGGATCGAAGCCGAGGGCCTGGAATCGAAGTTTCCCGAAGATAGGAGTTATGAGTCGCAGTTAGAAGGATTCGACGGCATCCTGGTCCCCGGAGGCTTTGGCAAGCGAGGCATTGAAGGCATGTTGAACGCCATTCGCTATGCCCGCGAAAAGCAGGTGCCTTATTTTGGAATTTGCCTGGGCATGCAGACCGCCTGCATCGAATTTGCCCGCAATGTTTGCGGATTGAAGGAAGCGAATTCAAGCGAATTCAATCCATCCAGCCAGCACCGCATCATCTATAAGCTGCGTGAGTTGCTGGGCGTGGAAGAGATGGGCGGGACCATGCGGTTAGGCGCCTGGGCCTGCATTCTGCAAGAAGATTCGCTGGCCTCGAAAGCCTATGGCGGAGCGACGGAGATCAGCGAGCGCCACCGCCATCGCTACGAATTCAACCGCGAATACGAAGCCCTGCTGACAGGCGCTGGAATGAGACTAACTGGCACCACACCCGACGCGACTTACGTAGAAATCATCGAGCTGCCCGATCACCCATTCTTCTTAGGCTGCCAGTTCCATCCAGAGTTCAAATCCAAGCCATTAGAGCCGCATCCGCTCTTCCGCGAATTTATCACTGCGAGTTACAAGAATCGGGACGCAAAAAAAACCACTGAGGAATTGAAGTCTGTTTCGGCGGTTTGAGACGGTAGCTGTCGCCGTTCTTCAGCAGGATGCTTGCTCTTCTGTGATCCCAAAACTGCGAGCTTGTCTCAGGCCCATGAAGTCGATGGCTAGAGCCAAGCTCACACGGGCCTACTCCGGTTCCTCGACTACTTCAACCGGCTCCTCGATATGCGCGACTGCTTCTTTGGCTGGGTCGAGAGTATGGAATCCTTCTGCTTTGGCGACTTCGAGCAATTGCTTGGAGGCCGACACGAAGATGATCTCGGTGCCCTGGAACATGTCGCGGGCGGTGATGGCCGCGCCCAGTTGCAGCGAGTCGGGCCAGCGCAAGGTGGTGCGGTCAAGGAGTTGGCGGGCGGCTTCAAGCACCGCCGGATTGAGTGGCTCCTGGACCATGCGCGCGGCTTCAAGGCGGAGAATATCGAGCGCCGCGGTTGCGTCTTCAGCGCTGATGTCGCCGGAACGCTCACGCCGCCGGATGGCCGAATAGACCTCAAGCGGTGTGGACGAAGAGATCAGCTTGCGGTTGTCCTCGACGGCCTCCATGAGGCGAATGAGTTCGTCGGTACCCTGCTCCTGAACAAATAATTTGGCGAAGGCGGTGGCCTCCAAAAAATAGCAGCTCACAGGTTCCCCCGTTCTTCTTCAATGGCCTCTGCAATGGAGTCGCCATGCGCGGCGACAGGGTGAAAGCGTTGCGCCTCATCGGGCATGCCTGCTTCGGCGCGGTTGAGGCGAATGGTGGTGGTGGGATAAGCCGGGGTCTTGGGATTGGCGATCTTGCTGGTGACCACAACGCCGCGCTGAATGGCCTCGGCGAGCACAGACTGGCGGGACTCTGGATGCTGATTCCAGCGGAAGGCCTTGCGCGGCAGGAAGGAATCGCGAAACCATTTGAGGGCGATGAAAGCATGTCCGCCCCGCTCGGCCTCGGCCAGCGCGGCGCACAGCTCTTTCACACGCGCGTCCAAGTCAGCGGGAATCACGGCTTCCTGGCCGTCGTCATCCTCGTCGAAGTCAGACTCGAAGGCGGCGCGTGGCGCACGGATGGGCCGCGGGGAAGCCTCGGAGCCATCGATACGCTCGAAGTAGATCCGCACCTCGTCTTCTTCCGGCGACCAGGTATCCGCAGAGGCGTTGCGGCGCTTGCTGCGGCCGTTTTCGCCGCACAGCTCGACAATTGCCTGGTAGCCCTGAGGCGCCAGGAAAGGCAGCGCCAGCGCCAGGCCGGGGTTGGTTGAGGAGGCCAATTCATTGAGAGCTTCTTCGATGATCTCTTCTGCGTCGGGAATGCTTAGGTTGCTTGTTTCTACGCTACTTTGTACAGCTTTTGTCGATTTCATACTTTCATCTCCGTATGTTGCTGCTTGAGTCCACCTGTGCCACATCTTCTCCGGCAGGCATGATCGCCGGTTTCGGAGTTCGAATCGCGCAGAAAGAACAGCAGCTTTTAGTTCTAAACTTCACACATTGCGTCAGAGGATTGGCTTGCAATTTATCCTCGATTGCGGGCTGCCTGGAGACATCCCGACGACGCATTGAGCTTCGTTTCAGTCAATTTGAAGGGCCTGCCATGATCCGGCAACTGGATGTATTTCCCGATGAAGTTAAGGGTTCATGGTGATGAAAGGGCTTGTCGCCCGGCTCAAAGCCATCTTCCCTGTATCTCTTCGACCGTAAATGAATTCGAGAAATACTCTAGTAAACCCTCTGTTTGAAGCTATTCAACCCTCAGTGTAACCGATAATGCAGCCCTGGGTCTCAAAAGTTACTTAAGTTCAATGTGCCCGTTCCAGCCAGGGAATTACTGAGCAATTTATTCCCGCGACTGATTCAAACCATCGAGAATCTCTGCCGCCATTCCATGAGTTGGTCTGCTCCGTACAATAGAAGATATGCGTCGCTGTTTAATGCTACTTTCGCTTTACTGCTTGCTCTCGACAAATGTGTACGCCCTTGATCCAGCATTTGACCTTTCTGGACCGAAGGTGGACGTGCGGGTTAAGCGCGGAGAGGTCACGCTGCCGATTAGCGAGGTCACCAACCTGCAGCCCGGAGACCGGCTCTGGATTCATCCCGACCTTCCAGAGAGCCAGTCGGCCCACTATGTGCTGATCATCGCTTTCCTGCGCGGGGCCACCAATCCACCACCGGCGGAGTGGTTTACTCGCGTGGAGACCTGGACCCGCAATGTGCGCGACGAGGGCGTGTTCGTGACCGTGCCGGAAGAAGCCCAGCAGGCGCTTCTCTTTCTTGCGCCGGAGACTGGCGGCGACTTCAGCACTCTGCGCGGAGCCGTGCGCGGACGCCCCGGCGCCTTTGTTCGCGCCGTGCAGGACTTGCAGGCGGCCAGTTGGGACCGTATGCGTCTGGATGCCTACCTGACCGAGGTCAAGGAGACTTCGCAGACCGACCCCGGCTTGCTCAAGGAACGAGCCGAGAAGGCAGCGCGCAGTCTGGGCATCCGGCTTGACCAACAGTGCTTTGACAAACCAACTGACCAGCAGGCTCCCTGCCTGGTGCAGCACACGGAAGGCCTGGTGCTGGACGACGCCAATGCGCAATCGCGAGTGGCGCAATTGACCAACGGTTCGACGGGGGACCTGATGAGTCAAATCAGTGCTTCGCCAATGGCCGGGGCAGGAGCGTTCAGCCCTTATGTGGGCGCCATCGTGGATACGGCCAAGATTTTAGCCTCACTGCATACGGCGCATTTTCAATACATTCCGGCACTGGATGTGCCGGCCAGGGACACACTCAATCTGCGGCTGAACGTGCCGCCCTCGTTCCGCGATCCCAAGTCGGTGGTGGTGGTGGCGCTGCCGCCGGTGGGCGCAGTGAAGCCGCCACCGCTGCATCCGGTCAATACGGCAGAGAGCTATTGCGTCGAGAAGCCAGGCTTGGTGCTGCCGGCCGAAGGCGCGCCGCTGGTCTTCGCTACGGACCAGGCCCATGATCTCAGACTGCACATTTTGGACAAACCCAGCAAGAAGAATAACGGCAACCCGATCGACCTGCCGTTGAAAGCCGATGCTTCGCTGGGCGGACTGGTGCTGGCGCAACCTGCTCCTGCAATTCCGGCAGGCGAGCTAACCGGCGTTGTGCTCGGCAAATGGGGCTTTGACGATTGGGAAGGTCCGCGCTTTCATCTGCGGACGGCTCTCGCCGGCAGTTGGAGCGTGGCGGCAGCCGACCAGTCGGCGCTGGTTGTGGGCCGCGAAGACACCCTGCACATTGAAGGCGGAAACTCGTTGTGCATTGACCGAATCGAGATGCAGAAAGGGAGCGGCAGCCCCCTCAAGCTGAATTGGAAATCACCCAAGCCTGAGTTGCTGGAGGTGGCTGTGCCGATGAAGGACGCTGCTCCGGGGCTGGTGAACCTGGAAGTTTATCAGTTTGGCCTGGAAAAACCAGACCAGTTGCCGTTGGAGGCTTATGCTGAGGCGGCGGCGCTGGATCGTCTGACGCTGAGTGCGGGCGACACGGAGGCACTGTTGAAAGGCAACCGTCTGGACGAGGTGGCCAAGGTTAGCCTGGACGGCATCACATGGAGTCCGGCCACGCTCACGCGCGTGCAGGACTATGACCAATTGACGATGAACGCAGACAGCTCGACGGCTGGTTTGCATCCCGGAACGCGCAATAGTGCGAATGCGACGTTGCAGGACGGACGTCAGTCGAAGGTTGCAGTCACCGTTGAGCCGCGCCGTCCGCAGGTCACGCTACTCAGCAAAGGAAGTCAGGACGAGGTTGCGACCGCGCCCTCGCCGGTGCATCTGGGCAGCGCTGACGATCTGCCTCTGGAGCAGCGGCTGGTTTTCTTTCTTCGCTCGCAAGAGCCGGAGAAGTTTCCCCGCAACGAAAGAATTGAAGTGGCCGCGACCGATGGCAGCTTCAGCACGGTGCTTGGACTGGCTGACGGCAGCCTGGTACTCGAAGACGCGAAAACTGCTTTGGGAGTTGTGGAACCGCTGGCCCGTTTTGGCTCTTCTGCCTTCGGGCCGCTGCGGGTGCGCGCCGTGTCAGCCGACGGAGTGACCGGCGACTGGCTGGCGCTGGGAACGCTGGTGCGACTGCCTGGCTTCAAGGAGTTGCACTGCCCGCATGCGACAGCCAAACCTTGCACACTGACGGGGACCAATCTTTTTCTGGCTGAATCGATCGCTGCTTCGCCGGAGTTCGACAACGCCGCCGAGGTGCCGCCGGAGTTTACGGGAACACAGTTGAGCGTTCCGCATCCGGCAAATGGCTTGCTCTATGTGAAGCTGCGCGACGATCCGGCGACGGTGCAGACGCTTACGCTGCCAGTGACGCCGATGACCTCTTTGGCCACGGCATCACCGACGCTTGCGAGAACCGAGCGTTGAGAACTGGCGGAGATTTATTGGTTTTTCGGGAACGCGCAATAATCCCACCTTAGCCGCAAAAACAAGAACGCGGCGAAGGTGGGGCACCCAGATTCCGGTGTCGGCAAGACGCAGCCTAGTTGAAATAGGCCTTGTTCTTGGCTGCGAAGTGAGCCTTATCCGCCGGCAGGTCGTCTTCGGCAAAGATCGCGTTCGATGGGCAAATGGACGCGCAACTGCCGCAGTCGATGCACTCATCGGGATTGATGAACAACTGCGGGACGCCAGCGGCGGCTGCATCGCCGGCAGAAGCAGGCGAAATGGCGGCGGTAGCGCATTCCGCTGCGCAAAGATAGTCCTTGGTGCAAGCATCGGTAATTACATAAGCCATGATGAAGCTCCTTGTTTGTCCGGCGCTTTTAGCACCTGCGACCTCTCACTAGGCTACTTAGTTTCGGCCTGCTGACTCGGTGATTCGGATCACACTTATTGGAGCCTCTTCGATTTGCAGAAACGGATTCGCGAAGTCAGTTGACAGTTTTCAGTTGTCAGTAAGGGCCCGCGGCTCTGGAGGCAAGCTCATGTTCTGCAACTACCGTGGAAGAAGATGCGTCTGCATTGATGCTGGTCCCGCCCTGGTCTCTCAGATTTCCTCTGCTTGCGGCGGTTTCTTTGCGCTGCTGGCTTTTTCATTCAGCCTCACCGGATAGTAGGCGTTGCGGGTGTATTGCCGCGCCATGCGGTTGGTGGTGAAGTAAGAGCCATTGAAGGCCAGCGTGTTGCGCATCAGGTGAGCCCACTTTTCCGGCGCATCCAGGAAGAGCGGGACGACGGCGGTTTCCATCTTCATATAAAGCGAGTCGGCCTCGGCGGCATCATCGGCGCCGTCTTCAATGGCCCAGCCGGTGAAGCCCTCGATGCAACCCTCAATCCACCACCCGTCGAGAATCGAGAGGCTGGGGACGCCGTTCAGCGCAGCCTTCATGCCGCTGGTTCCGGAAGCTTCGTAGGGGCGGCGCGGCGTATTGACCCAGACATCGACGCCGGCGGTCATCATTGCGCCGAGTTCCCAATCGTAGTTTTCGAGATAGACGATGCGCAGCATGTCGGAAGAGAGTTTGGCGGCATCGGCGACGACCTGCTGAATCAAGGCTTTGCCGGGGTCGTCCTGGGGATGGGCTTTGCCGGCATAAATAATCTGCAAGCCACCGGCCTTGGTAGCAATCTCCGCCAGTCGCTCAGGATCGGTGAAGAGCAGGGTGGCGCGCTTATAAGTGGCTGCGCGACGGGCAAATCCCAATGTGAGCACCTTGGGATTCATCTTCATGCCGGTGCGTACGGCTACCTCGGCCAGCAACGCTGCTTTGTTGCGGGCATGAGCGGAGAGAATCTTTTCCTCGGGCAGGTCGATCGAGTTGCGCAGATAAAGGGTGTCGCGCCGCCAGGCGGGGATATACGCATCGAGCATGACTTGAAAGGAATCGGAGACCCAGGTGGGCGCGTGAACGCCGTTGGTGATGGAGTCGATTTGAAACTCCGGGAACATGGCTTGCGAGACCTTGGCGTGCTGCATGGCGACGCCGTTGGCATAACGCGAAAAGCGCAGCGCCAGCAGGGTCATATTCAACATGCCGTCGCGAAAACAGCCCAGCCTTTCCAGGCGTGCCGTGCGGTCGCCGCCGAGGATGCGGCCGGCCTGATCGGTGGAGAAGCGGTCATGCCCGGCCGGAACTGGTGTATGGGTGGTGAAGACGCACTTCCTCCTCACCTGCTCCATGTCAGTTTCCGTGGCTGCGCCCAGCGGTCCTCCACCTAACTGGCTCTCGAGCAGAGCAAGTGTCAGCAGTGCGGCGTGGCCCTCGTTCATGTGGTAAACATTGACGCGATGGCCCAGAGCGAGGGCCATGCGCGCGCCGCCCATGCCCAGCACAATCTCCTGCTGCAAACGGTAGTTGGTATCTCCGCCATAGAGGTGATCGGTGAGGCCGCGATCCCACCCTGAATTTTCGTCTAGATCTGTGTCCAACAAATAGATGGGCACCACGTGGCCGTATCGACCAACCAGGTCATAGCGCCAACAGCGCACTGTAATCACGCGGTCTTCTACGGAAACCGTAACCCGCGCCTTTTCCTCGGTGCAGAAGTCGGCTGGATTCCACGGCTGAATATCTTCGGTCTGCCTGCCGGATTTGTCCAAGTGCTGTTGGAAGTAACCCTTGCGATGAACGAGCGAAAAGGCGACCAGGGGAACACCCAGGTCTGCCATGGAGCGGAGCGTGTCCCCGGCCAGAACGCCCAGGCCGCCTGAGTAGGTGGGCATGACGGGGCTGATGGCAATCTCCATCGAGAAGTAGGCCACCAGGCCCGAGGCGGGAAAAGTCTCGTAAGAAAACGGCTTGGATGACGTAGGTTGCATGACTTTCTTGCCTCCACGACGCTCCCTGGCTGCAAAGCGGCGAACTGGGGAAAAAGAATCTTGTGATGCCAGCCAGGCACTGGCGATCTCGCCCGGTGGTTATCAGGTAAACGCTATCCAATTTTAGCAAGGAATGGTGGTTAGGGCCTTTTGACGATGGGTTATTGGCGTGTCCACTGTCCATACCGGGTGGGTGTTCTCTATGGGGAAAGGCTCGATGATTTGTTTTGCGCAAAACTCCGGCAGGTTTTCGAAGATCTTTGGAGCGGGCGATGAACCGGCATCAAGCGTGAGATGCGGTCTGCCTTGCCAGCCACGACCGGAGCGCTTTATCTGCGCGATTTTGCCAGCCGTTGCCGGTGGCGCGCAGACCCTCGGCCACATCCGGCGAGAGTCGAATTGAGATAGGAACCTTCTTCGGCGTCTTCTGCGGTCCGCGCCTGCGCAACTTCAGCAGCACTTTTTGTTCGGCTGCGGGCAGCGTGGAGAAAGGCTTGAAGTGAACAACGTCTGCGGCGGTGATCTCTCGCACCTCGCCGTCGTCATCAATCAGCGGTTTAGACAATGGATTGCGGTTTGCCATCCTAGTGATTCCCATATGCTTATTGTATATACTGCTTTTGCGAGGTTTAGTCCCCATCATGTCCACAGGATTCAATTCTTCGATATGGCATGCATTCGTTGTTCTTGGCTTCCCAGGGTTGGCCATGATCGTTTGGATTCTCGTCAAGGCCGTGCGTTACAAGTCATGGTTTCATCTGTTCGATCCCAAACATAACCTGAATGCTCTTCTGCAAAAGGAGGGAGGAGAATTTGGGCCACACTGGACGCATTATGAGGGACTGGCGAAGCTTTCCATTACCTTATCTGCTGGAGCGCTTGCTTTTCTCATCAACATAATGGTGAATCAGAAGCCTCCTTTTTCCGTTCTTGCCCAGAAGACGGCAGAGGTTGCTCCTATCGTTGTTGGATTCTTCGGTACTGCGATCTTCCTCTTGATAGCATTCTTATTGTGGATGACCTATTGTTACGAGGATTACTGCCATTCTCCCAACCACGATACTTATAGAGCGTGGAAGTACTGTATCACTCAGACACTTGGCATCATAGGATTTCTTTCCTTTCTTCTTGGCTTTGGCTGGCTTGGAGTCAATCTCTTTAGTTAGCATGGGATGTGTCAGGGCACGACTTTAGTCGTGCCCTGACACATGAATTCGTGATGTAACACTCTTGAGTTGCTGGTCTGTCAGGTCTCGATTTTTCGAGACCTGACAGACTGGGTGATGCAAAAGAAATTACGAGAGGCGGCGCGCGCCGTCAGAGGCGTGGCAGATGTGAATTTCGGGCTTGATGTGGGTTTTGGCTTCGTAGCGCTTGGCTAATTCTTCAGCGAAGGCTTTGGCTTTGTCTTGCTCTACCAAATTGACTGTGCAGCCGCCGAAGCCGCCGCCAGTTAGTCTGGCGCCGATCAGGCCGGGTAACTCGTTGGCTAACTCAACCATCAAGTCAGCTTCTGCGCAACTGCCTTCGAAGTCCTTGCTGTAACTGGTGTGAGCTTCGGCCATCAGGCGGCCTACTTCCTTGATGTCGCCTTTGAGCAGAGCCACGCTGGCGGCCACGGTGCGCAGGTCCTCTGTGATGACGTGCTTGGCGCGCAAGTAAGATTTGGGCTCCATCTCGCTGCCCCATTTTTCGAGGTCGTCAAGTGTTGCATCGCGCAGGAAGGGCACGTGGCCGCGATGGCTGTTGATGATGGCGCAGGCGGCCTCAGACTCG
Organism: Occallatibacter sp.; assembly: GCA_049513195.1. GTDB lineage: Bacteria > Acidobacteriota > Terriglobia > Terriglobales > Acidobacteriaceae > Telmatobacter. The sequence continues at coordinate 6,394 of JBEKWJ010000012.1, read as the reverse complement.
CGGCGGCGGGTGGGATAGTCACCACCGGCGATGGAGTGCTTGACCATGGTGTTGGCGATGACCAACGCCACGTTGGCGGGAATGGGCGCGAGACGGAAGCTGAGATCGCGGCAATCGAGCAGGAGGGCGTGATTGGCTTGGCCGTTGGCGGAGATGAACTGGTCCATGATGCCGCAGTTGGCGCCGACAAATTCATTCTCGACGCGCTGACAGAGGCGGGCGAGCACGGGACCGGGATAACTCGCATTGATGAGCGAGAGAACCGCCAGCGCCGTTACCACTTCAAGAGCAGCTGAACTCGAGAGACCGGAACCGAGCGGCACGTCTCCCCAGAGGCTAAGGCTGAAGGCGGGAATCTTGTGGCCTTCGCCGGTGAGGATAGCGACGACACCGATCGGATAGTCGCTCCAGTGCTTGCTGGCCTTGGCAGGCAGCGCGGCGGCGTCAAAGGTCTTTTCTTCTTTGTAGTTTTCGGAATAGATGACGATCTTGCCGTCCGAGCGCGGCGAGATGGCGGCCAGGGTGGCAAAGTTGATGGCCACGGGCATTACAAAGCCTTCGGCATAATCGGTGTGTTCGCCGATCAGGTTGACGCGGCCGGGTGCGACGAAAATCGCCGGTTTGGCGTGAAAGCGGTCTAGGTGCTGAGAGCTTAAAATTGCGGGATCCTGCATCTCGGGTCACACTCCTCGTTAGTAAATCTGGTTGAGCTTGGTCGTCTCTCCAACATTCATTTTGTTCGACGAGTTGGGTCAACAATTAGCAAGTTAGCCCCGCTTCGCGGGAGAGCAAGTCAGCAAGTTAGTGGCGGTTCGTTTCATCCGTAGATGCTACAGAACATCAAGATCAAGAGTCATCGGCCAGAAGTAGGACTCCCCGGCGGCTAGAGTGCGCGACCAGGGTCCGGTGATCGCCAGCGAATCTACAGGTGCGGTGGTTGGTTCCATGGCAACACAGTGTTGTTGCGGACCGGAGCCTTCAGGATAGCCATCCTGGCAAATCCACAGGCCTAGATAAGGTGTCTTAGCTGCGTCGAAGCTAACGCGCAAGCGAACACCGGCCTTGGGACGCTCGAGTGCTACCCAGTTTTGAGCGGAGCCGAGTGGGCCGGCAAAGAGCTTGTCTCCTACCCCTGAGTGGGTCTCTGTGGAGATACGCAGATCGGTTTCGCCGCCCGTGGTGAGTTTTGCGACGGGCCACGCGATGGTATCGCCACCTTTGCCCAGGCGATTGTTGCGAGACCACTCCAGCCGCAGCGCCTTAATGGAGTCAGGCAGGCTGAGTTTGTCTCCTTCTTCAGCAAGATAGCCAGGATGCGCCGACCACGCCCAGGGAGTTTCGGCCTTGCCTGTGTTAGTGACCTGATAGTCGGCGTGAATGCGGTAGCCCTTTTCTGTTTGGGTGAGGGCGATGGTGCGAAGGAGTGTCAAAGGCAGTGAAAAGCAGTCACCGCGCAGAGTGACTGAGCCGTTGTCGCTGGAGAGAAGCTTCCACTCGACGCGCCAAAGGTCGCCGTGATCGGGAACCTGGGCGGAGCCGTTGACAGTTTGCACGGTGCAACCAGAGACCGAGGGCAGACATTCGTCCCAGCCGCTGGCATCGCCCTCGTTAAAGCCCATAGTCTGGGTACGCGGGCCGTAAGGGGCGAGAGGGGTTTGCAGCAACTCGTGGCCCTTGACCAGGATGGAAGCGACTTTGCCGCCGAACTGGGGAAGAACGGTGACGGCACAATCGCCGATCTTGAGGAGGATTTTTTCCTTTTCGACGTGAGTGACTGCTTCCATTGACATTTTTGCTACTCTCCCATCACATCCGCGCAAGCCGCGGTCAATCTTTCCCAAATTCTGTCGAGCCACGCCTCGTGTTCGGGCTTCATTAACACCGAGCGCAGGCAGGTGACCGTCGCCACGCCGCTTGCCGATTCAGAACCAGTTGCGGGCCGAAACCATGCCAGCGGCAATTCTACAAGAGCGAGATGTAAATCATGAAGGGCGCTGGCTACAAAGATTTTCTGCGCAAGATTCGAGGATTGCTCGGGCGTCTCGGCGTTGACCTTCCAGACAACAATATCGAGCTCTGGGCCGTCGCCGAGCGTGTGGAAGCGCCTGGCCTGATCCTGACTCAATCGACGGTTGAGCTCGACGGCTGCTGAACGGCATTTCGCCAATCCGATGGCAAATTCGCCCCCCGGCACAAGCGGCAAAAGCCGCTGCGTTGCCCACAAAGCAACTGCGGCCGCGCCGGCCCGCGAGCACTCCAAACTGATTTCGCCCAGATGCAACTGCTTTGAAGTGAAGTAGGTGTAAGGCGAATCGTGCTTGTAGAAGCGCCCCACCGAGGGATCGCGAAAGAGAATGCATCCACAGCCGTAGGGCTGAAGGCCGTGCTTGTGGGGATCGACAACGATGGAATCGGCCTGATCAATGGCTTCATATGCTCGCCGCGCCGGGTCAGCCAAAGCATTGGAGATCAGCCGGAAGTAGCCGCCGTAGGCTCCGTCCACATGAATGCGGAACGCGTACCGCTCGCGCAGCGCCAGGATCTGATCCAGCGGATCCACCGCGCCGATCGCCGTGGTGCCGAGCGTGACGACCACCGTGCCTACATCGCCCTTGCGCAACTCGGCCTCAAGGGCATCGATGCTCATCCGCCCGCGGTGGTCGGATGCGACGGATGTGTAATCGAGCTTAAGCACAGCGGAGATGCGCTGGTGGGTATAGTGCGCCTGCCCGGAGCCGACGATGCGCTTGCCTGGCGCTAATTGTCCCGCAACCCACAGAGCTTCCAGGTTGGCGAGCGTGCCACTAGAAGTCAGGTGGCCGAGAAAATCCTTCCATCCGAAGACGCCGGCAATCTCCCGTACTGCCTCGATCTCCATCTCAGAGCTGGCGCGGCCGCCGTCGCGCGCGTGGTTGTTGGGGTTAATGTTCATGGCCAGCGCATAGGCTGCTCGCGCCAATGGATGCGGCGGTTTGAGCATTTGCCCCGCATAAAGCGGGTGAAAATAGGGATAGTTGTCGCCCAGGCGGAGCGCAACCTTTTCTAGAACAGGGGCAATTGCGGCGAGGTCGACGGAGGAATCAAAGGCTGGTAAGGAGGTGAACTGCGCTTCGAGCATTTCTGTGGCATGAGATAGCAGGTCAGGAACGGAATCTTTAGGCATGGTAACCTTCAACGGTAACACAAAAATAGCACGAGTTTAAGGTATTCTAATTCAATAACTTCCCAAGAAGAAGATAAAAAAGAAAGCGTCGGACGCGATAATATTCGCACTTTTTTTTTCAAAGGGGTGCTACACTGCTGTCAGCGTTAGACCGAAGCGGGCGTGAGCAGTACTCGCCCAACCGAGCAAGATTCTGCCAGTGGTCGCTCCGATTCATCCAGCGCAATTCAATACAGGAAACACGATCAAAATGGAACAAGGTACTGTGAAGTGGTTTAATGACGCGAAGGGTTTCGGCTTCATCTCGCGTCAGAGCGGCGAAGATGTTTTCGTGCATTATTCTGCAATCACCTCGAGTGGTTTCAAGAGTTTGCAAGAAGGTCAAGCTGTACAGTTCAACGTAGTAAAGGGGCCGAAGGGCTGGCAGGCTGCCGACGTGCAGCCGCTGTAAACCCACAGGCCGGGTTCCGGCAGAATCTTGAGAACACAAGCGAGGGCTGGAAGCGATTCTGGATCTCGCTTGTTTTTTGTGCCAGGCCTGAAGCCGGAACTGCTCGCACGGAATTTGCGCGGGCGGCTCAACTCGGTGTGGAACTTTACCGAAGGGGAGCGCAACGATACAATCTCAGAAGTAGGCCGAAGTAGCTCAGTTGGTAGAGCAGCTGATTCGTAATCAGCAGGTCGTCGGTTCGAGTCCGACTTTCGGCTCCATCTTTTCAATAACTTACGAGGTTGGCGTTTTCACGGTGTGCCGCTGAATGTGCCGTGAGTTGATTACTTCGCGTACAGCTTCGAGTTCGTGGTGCTGGTATACCATCGCGCTCTTGATGTCGACATGCCCCATGATATCCATGACAGACTTCAGGTTGCCGGTCTTACTCAGGACAAAACTGCCAAAATCGTGCCGGGCACAGTAGAGCACCAGATCCTTCGGCAACCCCGCCGCCGCCCGGGCAGCAACCCACTGCCGGTTCACCAATGAGATGCCAATGTGCTTGCCTTTTTTAACGGAGGCGAACACCCATCCTTCGGAGCGCCCTTGAGTGCGGGATCGTAGGATCAGCTTCACCCGGTTGCTCATTGGTATGAATCTGCGCCCCTTCTTGGTTTTGCTTGCCGGGTTGAAGATAGTCCCGGCATCGAAATCAACGTTCTCGATCTTCATGCTGTACAAACTCGCGCACGTTGCGCATACCGGTGTCGCGCATGACGATGATGATGTCCTTGAGGGGCTGCTCGGCGACCGGCAAGAGCCTCCTTTCTGCTTCGTCATTGAGCCGCAGCGAACGCCCAATCTCTTTAAAAAGGGCGAACTCTGGGATCTCTTGAATTTTCTTGTCCTCCTTAGCCTTGTTGAACATTCGCCGCAAGGTCCGTAACGCGTTATTTCCGTTCGATGCTGAACCTGGAAATCTCAGCTTCTCGATCTCGTCCTTTGTGATACGGTTCATCTGCTTCCCGAGAATCTTCTTCTCTTTCAATAGACGCCATCCGTTCCGGTAATAACGCCTAGTATCGGAGTCAAGCCTTCCGGTTTCGACCCACTCCAGAAAGGCTTTTGAGTATTCCCTCAGAGTGGGCGACTTTTGGTCGAGCGGATCGCTGCCCCTGATCGCGGCAGCGAGTTTAAGAGCAGCAATTTTGTCTGCTCGGGTTTCGTTTGTTTCTTTCGTAGATCCGCGGTAGCGCTCGCCACGTACCGTGAAGTCGTACCAAAAAAACTTGGAGTTCTTCTTTCTAAACAAGTCCACGAATTTCCTCCCTTGCAGCCCGCACGGAAGCAATTCGTGTGTTCCGCTTTATGTACTCCAGCAGAACTGCTACATCATAGCTGATCTTGCCTTCCATTTCGATCCAGTCAGGTCCAACGCCTTCGTAGCGCCAGCGCTTTAGGGTTGTTGGCGGCCGGTTGAGTAGACGGGCCGCTTCGGTCGAATCGACGAGCTCCGGGAATTTAAGAATTCGTGCAGATTGTCCCTTTGCGTTCATTCAGGACACTCCCATCGAATCGCGTCGAACTCCATGAAGGTAAACAGCGCGGGATTAACTCTCGCGACTTCGACTCCCCGCCTGATGCACAGTGCCTTGGCCGGATCTCGATGCGCAGCCAGGGCCGCCTCCGTGTCGAGGCGGCGTCGGGGGTACTGGTCGTTCATGCGGCGCAGGAACCCATTCGCTCCACTGCTGCCAAACGCAGAACCAACTGCCGAATCATGAGAATCCGCCTGCATCAAATAGAAGTTAGAACAGAGTGACCTCGTAAGAGAACTGCTGGCAGGACAGAAAGATGAGTAATTCGCGCCAAACGGCGATTTTCTTCTGAACCTGCATAAATCTGTTCCCGTGTCTAGATGCAGGGGAACATTTTTCGACAGCTTTTCGCTCTAACCGCGGGTGTGTCCTGGGTGGGAAAGTTTTACGTCACGCCGCCGAGGTGGAGTGCTTTTCCCATGACGCGGGACACGATTCCCACTGCGATGCGTGTGTGACCTACAGCAAAGACTTGTCGCTGAAGGCAGGCGCACAACGCGAAAAAACGGCCCGCTTTCTAGAACTTTCCGATGCAGAAGATGGAAACATGTTCGGAACCCTGTATTCATGCATGTCTCGGCTGAATCGCATCTTCTGGAGACTCGCTGGAGACTCGATTTGCCTTGCGTATAGGTTCGCATTGTCAAGAACTTTGCCAGCCAGAGTGCAACTCGCGCAGGTTTTTCGCGTAGGTGCTCGCCGATCAATCATTCTTGGTGTCGTCAACCTGTCGGACTGCATTGGACCGGAATTTTCGCGAGATCACCTATTTGCGGATGCATTGGAAGACCTCAGCGATGTCGATGCCTAATGCGACCGTGACTCGCTGAAGTTTTGCGAGCGAAGGGACTGCTTTGCCGCTTTCGAGCTTCGTGATGGAGGGTCGTGAAATTCCGATCTTGCCGGCTAGACGCTCTTGGCTGAGCCGCCTTTGCTTGCGCATAATTCGTATCGTGGCGCCGATCTGCCTTGCTAGAAACTTCGCCGACAAATCATCGCCAGTGGGCAGTGGCGCGGGGTTGGATGAATCGATATGCGAGTCTCCGAGTGATCGGCGACAACGACGGCAGAATCCAGTCGCCGTCATGAATTGCTGGAGAAAGCAATGGGGGCAGCGGAGCACTTTCTTTGACGTGGAATCTGATTTCATAAGTAATCTCTGGAAACTGATGGGGCCGGGATGAGCGATCTTGCACCACT
>JBEKWJ010000011.1:0-176651 GCA_049513195.1 Occallatibacter sp. | reverse complement strand
GGGGGGTATAGGCAGGCAATAGGGAATAGGGAACAGGGAACAGTAACGGCCCGCGCCTGTCGTCGTGGTTCATGCTTTGATTGTGCGCCGATGGGAGGTTATTTTCTGCAACGGAAATGAAGAAGATGCGTTTGCCCTGGTTGGAAGGCAGTGCCCCAACTTGACGCGGGACCGATCTTGTTGCATAAAGGAGAGCAGAAGGAGAATTCTGTGGGCGCAAAAGAGAAAATGCACTCTATTGGACAGCCAGTGCCAGAGTTGCCGGTCGCTGACGTCGAACGCGCACAACAGCATTACAGAGATGCACTCGGGTTTGAGATTGGGTGGCTCTACCCAGACAAAGAGATTGGGGCCGTGTCACGCGATCATGTGGCAATATTCTTTCGAAAGAGGAAGCCGCCGTTCGAGCCTGCCATCCACTGGGTCTTCGCTCAAGATATCGATGCGTCGTACCTGGAACTAAAGTCGATCGGTGCGAACATCGTTGATCCTCTGGAAAAGAAGCCTTGGGGATTACGGCAGTTCACCGTAAAAGATCTGGACGGGAACCTCTTCTATTTCCACCATGATGATTGATTAGGCAACCGAATACTGTAGGTTGCCCCATCCATTCCCGCGTTTTTTGTGGGAATGGGTGGGATGCCACGACAGTTGATTCGCCAACTAAATACTGTGCGGCCCATCTTTTTCACGTTCTTTGCGGAAAGGGTGAGAATTCGCTTCGAAAGCATCGTGCGACGCTTTACTTTTACGCCAAATTGCTGTCGCTGATGCTAAAGCTGGGCGCGCCAGAACGGCAAAGATGCGCCGCCGCATTGTCTCGCAATCGTACAACGGAATGCACCTCGTGGGATTGGTCCTTGCTTTCCACATCTTCAAACCACTCTCCGAAGGCGACTCCCGTGCGACAATGGAGGCAATCGCTATGACCACCGCATCTTCTCAAGTTTTGCCCGAGCCGACTTCGATCACTCCGGAGTTACTAGCCCAGCACAGCATCACGCCGGATGAATACAGCCGCATCGAAGCCGCGCTGGGGCGCGTGCCATCCCTCACTGAACTGGGCATTTACAGCGTGATGTGGAGCGAGCACTGCTCTTATAAGTCGAGCCGTGTACACCTCAAGCGGCTGCCTACCAAGAGCGACCTGGTCGTCCAGGGGCCGGGAGAGAACGCCGGCATCATCGACGTGGGCGAAGGCTGGGCCTGCGCCTTCAAGATCGAGAGCCACAACCATCCCAGCTACATCGAGCCTTTTCAAGGCGCGGCTACCGGCGTCGGGGGCATCTTGCGCGACATTTTCACCATGGGCGCGCGCCCGCTGGCGGTGATGGATTCGCTGCGCTTTGGGTCGATTGAGCCGGAAGAAGGCGTTGCCGGCGCTGAACCGGAAACCGCCCGCAAGAACCACTCGATTGTCGAAGGCGTAGTCAGCGGCATCGCCGCCTATGGCAACTGCTTTGGCGTGCCGTGCCTGGGTGGCGAAACGAAATTCGAGCCCTGTTATAGCGGCAATCCGCTGGTGAACGCGTTTGCGCTGGGCATGGTGCGCAAAGACGAAATCTTCTACGGCAAAGCCAGCGGCGCCGGCAACCCGGTCATCTACGTGGGCGCAAAGACAGGCCGCGACGGCATCCATGGCGCAACCATGGCCTCCGAAGAGTTTCATGAGGGCACCGAGGCAAAGCGGCCCAACGTGCAGGTGGGCGATCCCTTCATGGAAAAGCTGCTGATGGAAGCCTGCCTTGAGGCCATGAAGACCGGCGTGATTGTCGGTATTCAGGATATGGGGGCTGCTGGATTAACGTGTTCGACCTGCGAGATGGGCGCGCGCGGCGGAGTGGGACTGGACGTTGAGCTGGATCTGGTTCCGCAGCGCGAAACCGGCATGAGCGCCTACGAGATCATGCTCTCCGAGAGCCAGGAGCGAATGCTGCTGGTGGCCATCAAAGGCCGCGAGGATGAGGTACTCAAAGTCTTTGAAAAGTGGGGTCTGGATGGCGTGATCGTCGGCACGGTGCAGCCCGAGCCGCGGCTGCGCATTCGTCATCATGGAGTGCTGGTAGCCGACATTCCCAATCAGTCGCTCACCGATGACGCGCCGCTCTACCATCGCCCGGTCGGCGTTTGGAAGTCGCCCATTCCGCTCGAGCCTTCCGAAGAGATCGTTGCCAAGCTGGCCGAGGATCGCGATTACACCGCCGACCTGAAAAAACTCCTGGCCAGCGCCAACGTCTGCTCCAAGCGCTGGGTTCACGAGCAGTACGACACCATGGTGCAGACCAATACCGTCATCGGCCCCGGCGGCGAAGGCGGCATCATGCGAATCAAGGGCACGGGAAGGCCGGACGGGCTTGAAGGGCCAATCGGCGAGATCGGCTTGGCCATGGCTCTGGACGGCAACGGCCGTTGGGCTTACCTCGACCCCAAGCTAGGCGCGATGCACGCCGTTGCCGAGTGCGCCCGTAAGGTCGCCATGACCGGCGCCAAGCCGGTAGCCGCGACCAACTGCCTGAACTTCGGCAATCCCGAGAAGCCGGAGATTATGGCGCAGCTTTCGGCTGCCATCGACGGCATTGCGGAGGCTTGTACGGCGCTCGGCACGCCGATTACCGGCGGCAACGTTTCGCTTTATAACGAAACGCGCGGCGGCGGAATTTATCCCACTCCGGTTCTGGGTATCGTGGGCATTCTCGACGACGTGAACAAGGCGGTTCCGGCAGATTTTCAGAAGGCTGAAGACGCCATTCTGCTGCTCTGGCCGGTTCCACGCGGCCAAGAGCCCGATCCCAGCCTGAAAGTTCCCTTCAAGCCCGAGCCCATGAGATATTACCCGGTTGAAATAGTTCCGCAAGAGCCTGTTGCGGATATTGATCCGGAGGGAACAGAAACCACTGCATTGGCGAATCTGACCAGCTTCGGTTCGTCCGAATACGCCAAAGTGGTCCTCGAAGGCTTCTGGGGTACTCCACCACCGCTTGATCTGGAGGCCGAAGCCGATCTACAGACGCTCTTGCAGGTATTGGCCGACGAGAAACTGCTTTGCTCCGCCCGCGACATCTCCGACGGCGGTATCGCAGCAGCCCTCGCCCAGGCGGCATTCCCCAAGGGAGTCGGCGCAACCGTCGAGCAAGATCAGTCGCTCATGGTTCACCCGCTCTTTGGCCTTTTCGCCGAACCCGCTTCCACAGTGCTGGTTACCACTCACCCCTCGAACGTCTCCACCATTGAGAAACTGGCCGCGAAATACAACTTCCTCACAGCCCGCATCGGCACAACCGGCGGTCACCGCTTGGAGATCACGGTAGACGGAGAGCCTTTTATCTCAGCACCATTGGCCGCATTTCGTAAGCCTTGGGCCTCGGCTCTGGAAGCCATTCTCCACGGCGAGGTAACCGCATGAGTGGGCTTCTCTATCAGGGAGTCGAGGGAATTTCCGACCAATCGCGTGAACTTGGGCTACTGATCCCTGATCCCTGTTCCCAGTTCCCAGCCTCTGACAAACTCCACGAAGAGTGCGGCGTCATCGCCATTCACGGCCATCCGGATGCCGCCCGCCAAGCCTATCTCGGCCTCTACGCTCTACAGCATCGCGGCCAGGAATCGGCGGGCATTGCCACGGCAGACGGCCAGCATCTCGCGAACATCAAGGGCATGGGCCTGGTTTCAGAGATCTTCACCGACGATGTGCTGGCCAAGCTGACCGGTGGAATGGCCATCGGCCACACGCGCTACTCAACTACTGGCGACTCGGCGCTGCTCAACGCGCAGCCCATCCGCGTGGATTCAACCAAAGGGCTGATCGCCATCGCCCACAACGGAAACCTGGTCAACCTGGGCAACGTGCGCGCTCGCCTGGAACGGGATGGCGCTTACTTCCAAACCACATCAGACTCCGAGATCATCGTTCAACTGATCGCGCACTCTCCCGCCGGAACCCTGGTGGATGCGATTGCCGACTCGCTTCGCCAGATCGATGGAGCCTTCTCCATTGTGATGATGACTCGCGACCGCATCTTCGCCGCTCGCGACCCACGCGGCTTCCGCCCGCTCTCGATGGGACGTATCAAGAATCCGGAGGGCCCCGACACAATCGTCTTCGCCAGCGAGAGTTGCGCCTTCGATCTGCTGCGCGCCACATTCGAGCGAGACGTGCTTCCCGGCGAACTGGTCATGGTCACGGAAGACGGCGTCACCAGCCGCCAATTTGCAACCGGCACGCCGCAATCCAGTTGCATCTTTGAGCACGTCTACTTTGCCCGCCCCGACAGCCGCATCTTTGGCCGCTGGGTCTCTGACAGCCGCGACCAGATGGGGCGTCAGTTGGCCCGCGAATCCGGCGTGCCCGCGGATTTGGTGGTGCCGGTGCCCGACTCAGGCGTCACGGCGGCGCTCGGCTACGCTGAAGAAGCAAACATCCCGTTTCGAATGGGCCTCATTCGCAATCACTATGTGGGCCGCACATTTATTGAGCCTGAGCAGCGCGTGCGCGACTTCGGCGTGCGACTCAAGCTCAACCCGGTGCGCAATCTGCTGGCAGGTAAGCGGGTCATCCTGATCGACGACTCGATTATCCGCGGGACCACGAGCCGCAAAATCGTTCGCATGGTGCGCGGCGCGGGAGCCACCGAGGTTCATCTGCGCATCAGTTGCCCGCCCACGGTTTCACCATGTTTTTATGGCGTCGACACTCCCAGCAAGCGTGACCTGATCGCCGCCAATAAATCCGTAGAAGAGATTCGCCGCTTTATTGAAGCCGATTCGCTGGCCTACTTGTCGCTCGAGGGCTTGCTCAAAAGCTGCGACGGCCCGGAACATACCGGTTACTGCACTGCCTGCTACACCGGCAATTACCCCACCCAGTGGGTCGATGCGGATGAGATATTGCCAGTTGCTGTGAGTCTATAGCCGCCTGATCAAAGCGGCCGGTATGACGCTAGGGCCGGGCGTTCAATCAACTAATCTGGGAGGCGTTGCGCCGCGGGCGACGGTCGCGTGATTGAATGCGCCGTTGCCGACAAGGTGGATTTCATCGTCTGCGGAAATCGGCTGCGGATTGCTGAGGTTCTGCGTCTTAGCTGAATGCCTTCCGCACTTCGGCCGCGAGGTCTTCAGTTGATCGCGGCATCACCGTGTATACCGTGGTCCGCTTGATCCGATCGCCGGCTTCCATCGTCGTCAAGGGCCCCAAAGTTTCCAGTTCGACATACTTCAGCGGGTCGGGGTTGGTGTACACCTCTGTGACGCAGCCTCCATCGGGATATTCCCCTCTTCCAATCTCCGCATTGATGCGGACGACGCAGTTGAGTCCGACCCATGCCAGGCTGTTTCCATCGGTGCCAATCTTGACTTGATTGCGCAAGTGGCGTCCGAGGGAGAGCAGGCGTCCGTCGATCTGCAGGTCTGCCGGCTCGGTCGCAAGCAAGCGAACGTAGCCCGACGCGAATTTGGATTTTTCCGGAAGGAGCATGCAGACGCACTTCGGTTCCTGCATCTGAGTCACGGTCCAAATGCCCACTTTGACAGCGCTACCGAAGAGCTTGCGATACTCGGTTCCGATCCGCATGATGGGCTGCTCGGCGTCCAATTCTATATGGCGCACTACCTGGATTCCGAAACACGAATCGATGGGCGAGGTTACCACGACACCGCGCTGGCTTGGAACCGCTTCGGCGGGAAGCGCATCGAAAGCATCTGGAGGCGGCCAGTCCCGGCCCTGCTGTCCGGTCCAAACCGTCTGCGGGGCAGGCCAGCACTTGTCTCCGCCGAAGTTCGTCCAGTCGTTCGACGCTGCGTCGTGCAGTTGGCCATCCAATGACCTGTTTTCCCAGAAGGCTCCGTCCGGGTCGCCTGCGAGCCGCAACTGCATCACGCGGCCGATAGCGGGAACGATCACGGCTTCGATACTGCCATTGGCGATCAGGTAGCATTCAGCCCAGTCATGATAGACGATGCGTTCAACAGACACCTCGCCCAGCTGAGCGGCTGGCGAGAGCAGTGCAACCGGTGATGTGGGGGGGCGATCCAAGGACGTACCCTTTCTGATGTCGTAGAGGATGGCTTTGGTTAGCCACCCAGGGTCCAATCTCAAGGCGACTGCCATCCGTTGCGGGACCGCAGTCGCCAGCTTATCTTCCGTTACACGTCTCCAGCAGCGGCAAGGTCGGTCTCAACCTCGCGTTCGGCCAAATGGTCATACCATGTGAATTTGAGAATCAACGAGGTCAATAGCACCACGCCCGAGGCAATGGCGACGCGATCCCACTCTCGAATTACGACATAAAGAGGAAGCGCCACGAGCGAGACCTGCCAAACAATTCCGACAACGATGTTGAACATGTCGCGGAAGAAATCCTTGTTGCGCTTGAAGCTGGGATCTTCGGCCAAAACCTTTTTGAGAATCGGTCCCCAGAAACCCCACGGCCGCACGCGGCGATAGAAGTCCATGAGAATCTCGTCTGACTCCGGCTTGGTCAAGAGCGTGCCGAGCAGGCAGCCGATCAGCGAAATCACCAGCACCACCGGGAAGATGATTGTGACTTCGAGATTGACGGGGTATTTGGCCAGGAAGCTTTGTACAATCGGCAGCTTATCCAGCAAGCCGGGAAAGGCCAGCACTAATGCGGAACTGATGCCGGAGATCATTCCCCAGAAATAGCCGAAGCCGTTAAAGCGCCACCAGTACCACTTGAGGACGTTCGAGGCCGTGTAGCCACCCCATAGCCCGGAGACGATCCACATCACCACCGAATTCACGCTGGTGACATTCCATCCGATCAAAACGCCGAGCACAACGACTACAAATGAGCTGAGATAAGCCAGGCGAACGTAAGTCTTGGGCGAGGCATCGGGATTGATGTAACGCTTATAGATGTCATTGACGAAGTAAGGCGGAGCGGCATTGACCGTAGCCGCGAAGTTGGACATGAAGGCGGCCAGCAGACCGGCGATCAGGAAGCCCAGCAGGCCGACGGGAACGTATCGGCTCAGCACCATCGGCAATACGGTTTCAAAGTCCAGATTCCGGCCCATGCCATTGAGTTCGGGACCTAAAAATGCCGCTGCCAGCACGGTCAATCCGATGATTAGGAAGTAGCGGGGCGGGGTGAGCACAATGTTGACCCACGCGCTCATCATCGAGGCTTCGCGGGGATTCTTGCTGGAAAGCACGCGCTGCATGTCGTAGTTGGGCGCCGGCCCGGCGGCCGAAATCAAGATGCCCTTGAAGAGCAGCATCATGACAAAGAAGCCGAAGAGTTCATACTTGTCTGCCGCGATTTTGGCCGTGGCCGCGGGCAGTAAGGTCGTCCAGTCCAACCCAAGATGCCAACCGAAAAAGATATTGTCCCAGCCGGCCGGCACCACTTTCTGCAGAGTGGCGGGAGCGACTTTCATCATGGCGATGATGCCCACGGCAAAGCTAGCAATAGCGAGAATGAAGAATTGAACCACTTCCGTAATAACGACGCTGATCATGCCGCCTTTGATTACATAAATCGCAGTAATACCGACCAGGATCAGCGCGTATTGATTGGGCGAAAGATGAAAGGGCAGGAACTCCGCGGCAAACTTGCCGATACCTTTGAAGCCGTATGTAAAGAATCCTATGATACTGACAAAGGCATAGACCACAACAATGATGTGCGATAACTGCGCGCCCAAGCCAGTGCCGAAGCGGGTCTTGATCCACTCCGCGCCGGTCATCACTTTGGAGCGGCGGAGCCACGAGGAGAGATAGACCATCAAAAATATCTGGTTGAATGTGGGCCAGAGCCAGGGAATCCATACGCTCTTCAGGCCATAAACAAACATCCAGTAAACCAGCAGCATAGTGCCGCTAATGTCGAACATGCCGGATGCGTTGGAGATGCCAAGCATATACCAGGGCATCGCATTGCCACCCAGAAAATAGTTCTGCATGTTCTGCGACGCGCGTTTTGAGACCCAGTAGCCGATGAACACCGTGCTCAGCAGGTAGGCCACAATGATGATGATGTCAACAAAATGAAGTTGCAGCATTCCACTCCTCAATGCCCGTAGGCATCGTTTCTCCGCTCTCCGCGGGAAACACACGATAAATTTTTTGCCGGCTCCGACCGGCATTACAGCGACGTTAGATTCCGCCATGAAATAGCACGGATTACTTCAGGGAGCCAACTGATCGGGGCTCTCTATTGCAACTCTCCAGCCAGCAAAAACACCAGCGATGCCTGCCAATTGATGCAAATCTCATTGCTTGCGTATGAGGCCAACCGATCAACATATATCCTGGCCGGTGGTAGATTCTTAGGCAACGCTACCAGCACCGCATCTTGCCGATCGGCATTCGGCCCCCCAGACAGCATCCCGGGCCATGGTTTGGTGAGTTTCTTATCCCAACTGGGCCGGTGATGCGGGTGCATGTACGGGTTCTCACCTACTTGTGTCACCCAGGACAGCGAGAAGGTATTGCGCCCCAAAAGATAGTGCAGATTATCCCGCGCAATATTTACAAAGGCAGCATCGGGATGGAAGAGGTTGGCAATCAGCAGATACACGCCATAGTTTGCCGCAATGCCATTCGAGCCCCATATGTAATCCTTTGCCTGAAGGCTCACTTGATATGGATTAGCGCGCGTGCGCTCGACCAGACTGTCCGCCGCCGTCAAGGTCCGCTCGCGAATCGCCGCAACCACTCTGGCGTCTGGAACGGCTTTTGCCTTCCTGCTCGTCGGAAGCGCATACGCCCACAGCCCCATTGATCCAACCGGACTCCAATCCTTTCCCGGAGGCGAATCCAGGGTGGGAAGGATATCGGCATTATTCTTCAGAAAGAAGTCGTTGTATTGTGCCTCGCCGGTGGTGCGCCAAAGTTCTGCTGCCGCCCAAAGTCGCTGGTCCTGGCAACTCTTGCTGCCGTACTCGCCGGTGTAGACGCCCGGCGGATTGCGAAAGGTCACATTGGGATATTTCTCTGTCCACTCCCAGGCCCGCCGCGCTGCTGTGAGCGCCTGCGCGGCAAACTTGGCATCGTAAGGCTTATAGACCCGCGCGGCAATCGCGCCCACGACAGCCAGATCCGCGGTCGCGCAGGTACTCTTATAGGGAGCCGAGCCGGTTCCGATTACCTCGCTGGGTAGTTTGTCATCCTGCGGATCGACGGAGCTGGAAAAGTTTTCGCTGCTCTGCTTTTGCCAAGCGCCCCCGTCGTCATCCTGCATCTGCAGCATCCACTCCAAATTCCAGCGGACCTCATTCAGGATGTCCGGCGTACCGTTTCCTGACTCAGGTATCTGGAGCGAAATATCCTTGATCTTCTGGCCGAATATCTCCCAGGCCCACAGCAAGGTGCCTGTCGTGATTCCGGAATTCACCATGTAGCGGCCGAAGTCGCCCGCATCATGCCAGCCGCCTACGTTGTTCCGTGGCCCTTTAGTCCCCGAACTGGAATGAAACTCGCCATGCAGGTGACAGGCGGGATGCGAGTAGCCAGGAAACTCCGGTCCCAGGTCAACCGCCGTCCCGCAGCGCTGCCCGTAAAAGCTGCGCATGGCCATGTAATAAGCATGCTCGAAGACGTTCCTCGCTAGAGCAAAATTCCAACTGCGCCCCACACCGGGAATGTCAAGGTAGTATGTTCCGGGCTCGTGAAAGCTGGAGAAGTTCGCGGCTTGCACCTGGTCACCGGTGTTGGCATCGGGCTCAGGCAGTGCCAGATTGCCGTGAAAAACTGCGACTCCATCGCTTGAGCGGCGGAGCTGGAAGGATTTGGCGATAGCTTGAGCCTGCGGCGTGGAACTAACGAAGGCAATCTTGGGACCATCCAGCGGGTAGCCCACCTGATCCACTTTGATGGCTGTCGTTGCGTTCTGCATGTCCGCGCCTTCAGCCGCGCACACCGCTGTGCCGGGGCAGATAAGAAGGCCGGTAACTGCGACTGAGAGCAGTAACTCACGACCGGATCGCGGAATCATGGAATGCAGGTACAAGAAACGTGCCATCTCTGCCGTTTTCCTTCACGGGAGCATACATGGTGCGCGAAAAACGGAAAGTAGTGTATAGAAAACTGGACAATCCATCTCACCGAATCCTGGTGCCGATTCGGGGCACACCTCGAAGCCGCATTCCTTTCTCCGCCCCGAAATTTTTCTCACTTGAGCGCCGCGTCAAGTATAATCACCTTTTGCAGCGAAAGTATACTAAAATGCTCTGGAAAAACGTTTGATTGGATTTTTTATTGAGTCTGATTCAAGAATCAGACCTCTTCGAGGGAGAACTTATCGTGAAGTACGGCTATTTCGATGACCAAAATCGCGAATATGTGATCACGCAGCCCGATACCCCCTTGCCCTGGATCAACTATCTGGGTTGCCAGGCCTACTTCGGCATCATTTCCAATACTGCCGGCGGCTACTCGTTTTATCGGGATGCCCGGCTGCGCAGACTTACGCGCTATCGCTATAACAACGTGCCCATGGACTTCGGCGGGCGGTACGTGTACCTGCGCGATGACGAAAGCAAAGAATTCTGGTCGCCCTCGTGGCAACCGACCCGCCATGACGTCGAGGACTATTCCTGCCGCCATGGCATGGGTTACACCACCATTGGTTCTTCGTACCGGGGCATCGAAGCGCACACCCGCTACTTTGTGCCGTTGGACGAGAATCTGGAAATCTGGCAGCTGACAGTGACGAATCGGCGAGCCACCAAGGCTTCCATCTCGACGTTTGCCAGCATCGAGTTCTGCCTGTGGGATGCCCAGGACGACGCGACCAACTTTCAGCGCAACTTCAACACCGGCCAGGTCGAGGTTGAAGACGGCGTCATTTATCACAAGACTGAGTACCGCGAACGGCGCAACCACTTCGCTTACTTTGCCTGCTCCGAGCCTGACGCCAGCTTTGACACCCAGCGCGAGGCGTTCCTCGGTAAATACCGCAGTTGGGATTCACCCGCCACCGTGGAAGCCGGCCAACTTACAAACTCCATTGCTCACGGCTGGTCGCCCATCGGCGCGCATCAAGTGAAGCTGGAACTTGAGCCGGGCGAGACCCGCCAGATCGTCTTCGTTCTGGGCTATCATGAGAATCCGGTCGACCAGAAGTTCGACCCGCCCAACTCGCAGACCATCAACAAAAAACTGGTCAAGCCGGTTATCGCCAAGTATCTCGATCCCAAAGAAGCTGACGCGGCGTTCGAAAAGCTGCGCCAGTATTGGGCTAGCCTGCTGGGCATTTTTCAGGTCAATACACCCGACATTCACACCAACCGCATGGTCAATATCTGGAACGCCTATCAGTGCATGGCGACCTTCAACATGTCGCGCTCGGCGTCGTTCTATGAATCTGGCATCGGCCGCGGCCTGGGCTTCCGTGACTCCAACCAGGACTTGCTGGGCTTTGTTCACATGGCGCCTATCCGCGCCCGCGAACGCATTATTGACCTGGCTGCCACGCAACTGCCAAGCGGCGGCGCATATCACCAGTACCAGCCCCTGACCAAGCGCGGCAACAATGACATTGGCGGCGGTTTCAACGACGATCCGCACTGGCTCATCATCGGAGTCTCAGCTTATCTGAAGGAGACCGGCGACTGGAGCATTTTGGATGAGCCCGTCCAGTACGACAACGAACCGGGCTCCGAGAAGCCACTCTACGATCACTTACAGCGCAGTTTCTCGTACACGCTGGCTCGCCTCGGACCACATGGGCTGCCGCTGATCGGCCGCGCCGATTGGAACGACTGCCTCAACCTGAACTGCTTCTCCGACACGCCCGGCCAGAGCTTCCAGACCACCACGAACAAGGACGGCAAAGTGGCCGAGTCAGTTTTCATCGCCGGTCTCTTTGTCCATGCGGGCCGCGAGTTAGCCGACATCGCTCATCATCGCGGGCTGGCAGCCGAGGCCACATCCTATCTTGCTGAATCCGCCAAGATGGAATCTGTGATTCTCAAGCACGGCTGGGATGGCGAGTGGTTTCTCAGAGCGTATAACGATTTCGGCGGCAAGATCGGCTCCAAGGATTGCGAAGAGGGCAAGATTTTTATCGAATCTAACGGCTACTGTACGCTGGCGGGTATCGGTCTGAACGATGGCAAAGCCGCCAGCGCCCTGGCCGCCGTTGGTCAGCATCTCGCCACCAAGCACGGCATTGTGGTCCAGCAGCCGGCCTACACCAGGTATTACATCGAGATGGGTGAGATCTCCTCCTACCCGCCGGGATACAAAGAGAACGCCGGCGTTTTTTGCCATGTGAATCCCTGGGTCATGATCGGTGAAACGCGCCTGGGTCACGGCGACCTGGCTCACGACTACTACAGCCGCATCAACCCATCGGCGCGCGAGCAGATTAGCGATCTGCATCGCTGCGAGCCTTACGTCTACGCGCAAATGATCGCCGGCAAAGACGCGCCCACCTTCGGCGAGGCCAAGAACTCATGGCTCACCGGCACGGCGGCCTGGAACTACTACGCCATCGTGCAGTGGATTCTGGGCGTGCGCACCACACTCGAAGGCCTCGAGATCGCCCCGGTGATTCCCAAAAGCTGGCCGGGCTTTACAGCTACCCGCATCTTCCGCGGCGTGATCTACAACATTTCGATCGAGCGCAAGGGAGATGGAAATCAGATCGCGCTCACCGTGGATGGCTCGCCGATCAAAGGCAATATTGTGCCTCCTCCCGCCGATGGCCGGAAGGAAGTCTCGGTAAAGGGCATTCTGACATAGGAGAAGTGCTGAGTACATTTTTCTGAGAGGGCAGACGCGGTGCAAGAGATGCGACAAAAGGTCGAGTCTGAGTTACTCACTAATATTCTGCCCTTTTGGCTCAAGCACACCATCGATGAGGAATACGGTGGCTTCCGTGGTCAAATCACCAACGATTTGACCATCGATCGGCAGGCTGCCAAGGGACTTATTCTCAACGCCCGCATTCTTTGGACTTTTTCAAAAGCTTTCAGCGTCTATCGCGACCCGATCTATCTGGCCACGGCTCGCCGCGCTTATGAATATCTTCTCCGTTACTTCTGGGACGCTGAGTTTGGCGGCCTCTACTGGATGGTCGACTACCAGGGCCGCCCGATAGACACCAAAAAACGCATCTACGGGCAGGCTTTCACCGTCTACGCACTGGCCGAGTATTTCCATGCAACCGGCGACGCCGAAGCACTCGACAAAGCCATGCGCGTCTTCGAGCGGGTCGAAGCTGTCAGCCACGATGCCGAGCATGGCGGCTACTTCGAGACTTATGAGCGCGACTGGAGTTTGGCCCAGGATCAGCGCCTGAGCGATGTGGATATGGACGAAAAAAAGTCCATGAATACTCACCTTCATTTGTTGGAAGCCTACGCCACGCTGCTGCGCATCCACGAAGATGAGACTGTCCGCGTACGGCTGGGCGAGTTGATCGAGTTATTCCTCGATCGCATTATCGATCCTGCCACCCACCACTTCATTCTTTTCTTCGACGAAGAATGGCGTCCGCGCTCCAATAGGATTTCCTTTGGCCACGACATTGAAGGAAGCTGGCTACTCTGCGAGGCCGCAGAGATTCTCGGCGATGCCGGCCTGCTGAAGCGCGTGCGCGAAGCCGCGGTCAAGATGGCTGCGGCTGTTGTCGAACAGGGTCTCGACAGCGACGGCGGCCTGCTTTATGAAGCCGACCCGACAGGCATCATCGATACTGACAAGCATTGGTGGCCGCAGGCCGAGGCCGTTGTCGGCTTACTGAATGCCTACGGGCTTACGGACCAACTGCGCTTTTTTGACGCCGCTGAAAGAAGCTGGTCGTTCATCGAGAAATTCATCGTCGATCACAAGCATGGCGAATGGTTCTGGCTAGTATCAAAAGACGGCGTTCCCGACCCGAAGCAAGACAAAGTAGGTCCATGGAAGTGTCCCTACCACAACAGCCGCGCCTGCTTTGAGGTGATGGAGCGGCTGGATACTACCAGAGAACCACAACCCTTAGTTATCAGTAAGCAAGTTATGCTTTAACAGTCACCGGAGAACCATTATGACTCAGGCTGAATTCAAAAAAGGCATTCAGAATCTTTTCAAGCAACAAGACAAACTGCTAGCTCAGCGCAACCGCAAGGTCTCAGGCGGCAATGGCGTCTTTGATCGCTACGAGTCTCCGGTTCTTACCGCGGCGCATGCGCCCATCACCTGGCGCTATGACCTCAACCAGAAGACAAATCCCTTCCTCATGGAGCGCATGGGCATCAACGCCGCCTTCAACGCCGGCGCAATACTGCACGAGGGCAAGTTTCTGGTGGTGGCGCGTGTCGAGGGCGCTGACCGCAAATCGTTTTTCGCTGTCGCCGAAAGCCCCAACGGCATCGATCACTTTCGCTTTTGGGATTACCCGATCCTGATGCCCGAGACCGGCGATCCGGACACTAACGTTTACGATATGCGCGTGGTCAAGCACGAAGATGGCTGGATCTACGGTCTCTTTTGCACCGAGCGCAAGGACCCCAGGACGCCGGAGTGGGACACCTCTTCAGCGGTGGCGCAATGCGGCATCGCGCGCACCAAGGATCTGAAGAAGTGGAAGCGGCTGCCCGACCTCCAATCCAAATCTCCGCAGCAGCGCAACGTGGTGCTGCATCCCGAATTCGTCGATGGCAAGTACGCCTTCTATACACGCCCTCAAGACGACTTCATCCAGGCGGGCAAGGGCGGGGGCATCGGCTGGGGGCTGGCCGCGACCATCGACAATGCCGTCATTGATGAAGAAATCATCCTGGACAACCGCGAATATCACACCATTCAGGAAGTAAAGAACGGCCTCGGCCCGGCGCCCATCAAGACGCCCAAGGGTTGGCTGCATCTGGCCCATGGCGTGCGCAACACGGCGGCCGGATTGCGCTACGTGCTCTATCTTTTCCTTGCTGAGTTGGAGCGGCCGTGGGTCGTCACTCACAAACCTGCAGGTTACTTCATCGCCCCAGAAGGTGCCGAGCGCATCGGCGATGTCTCGAACGTAGTCTTCAGCAGTGGCTGGATCGAGCGCAAAAATGGCGATGTTTTCATTTATTACGCCTCTTCAGACACTCGCCTGCATGTAGCTACCAGCACAGTTCCGCGGCTGCTGGACTACGTTTTGAACACGCCCGCCGATCCCTTGCGCAGTCATGCCTGCGTAGAGCAGCGCTACGCGCTCATCCAAAAGAATCTGGCGATCTTGGGGAAGTTGAAAGCTCCAGCCGCTCGGCACGCGGGCAAGAAGCCGGCTGTAAAGGGAAAAAAGCGCTGAATCTCCATGGAGCCCGTCTTCTTCTTACTAAAGCGTTAAAACCTCTCAGATTGAAGCGCATAAGATGTGCTCCAGGTGTTACAAAAGAGGTATATGGTCAAACGAGCAAAATCCGGCGTCAAGCCAGTGCCGGGCCAGGTTGTCAGCTTGCGGTCGCTTGGCAAGTACCTGAATCTGTCGCCCGCCACCATCTCGCTGGTGCTGAACAATGCTCCCGGCGTGCGCTCCATTCCTCAGGAGACCCGGGACCGCGTAACCAAGGCGGCAGCGAAATTCGAGTATCGGCCCAGCTTCTATGCACGCTCTTTGCGCAAGCAGCAGACCTTCTCGGTCGGCGTGCTGGTGCCGGACCTGAACGATCACTATGTCGCTCAGGTGCTGGCTGGTGTGGAAGAGTGCCTCATTGAAGAAGGCTACTTTTATCTGACCGCCAGCCACCGCCGCAAGCCCGAACTGATTGATGAGTATCCCCGCTTGCTGATGGATCGCTCGGTTGAAGGTTTCATTCTGATCGACACGGTTCTGGATCATAGCATGAAGCTGCCGGTAGTGGCCGTGGCCGGGCATCGCAAGATCGAGGGAGTAACGAATGTGGTGCTGGACCAGCAGCGAGGAGCGGAACTGGCGCTGGAGCATCTCTACGAGTTGGGACATCGCAAGATTGCATTTATGCGCGGCGGCAGCCATAGTTCTGACGCCGACGATCGCTGGGAATGCCTGATGGCGGCAGCGAAGGAGTACAACATCGAGGTGCTGCCCGAGTTGTGCGTGCAAATCAGGTTGCGTGTCTCTACGCCAGAGTTGGGCTTCGAGCCGGCCAAGGAACTGCTCCGTAGCGGCGCCGAATTCACTGCTGTCGTCTGCTACAACGATGAGGCTGCCATCGGCGCTATCCGTGCGTTTATGGATCACGGCCTGCGCGTGCCGGAGGACATCTCGGTGGTTGGCTTTGACGATATTCAGAGCGCGTCTTATCACAATCCCAGCCTGACTACCATTCATCAGCCGCTGAATCAAATGGGCATTGAAGCTGCGCGCATCCTGCTGCAACGAATTCGCGGGCAGGCCACATTTGAGGATTCGGTGCCGATTCTGCCGGAGATCGTAATGCGGGAATCGACGTGTGCGCCGAGCCCACGACGCGTCCAGGCCCGGAAGGGCTGAAGGCTCCCAATGAAGGGAGCATCGCGTCGGCTTGCGCTTCGGGGAGTGGAAACCATACTAGCTATTTGTCTGCGGATTCGAATCGAAACAAACTCCTCAGACTCAACACTGGAGTAAGCCCTCGGTCTGAAAAGGACCATTCACAGCAGCAGGAAATAATCTGCAACGCAAATTCCAGGCTCATTGCTGCAATCTCATATGCTGGTGCGGTTCTGCGCGTATGTTATTCAAAAAGTGCCTGATTCTCGCAGTTGATCGAATTATCTGCAAAGAAACCGGGCCAAAAATAAATATTTATAGGGAGTGTATTTTCAGGGAACAGGAAACAGGAACGGCCCGCGGCTTTGGTTGTGGTTCATAGTTTGATTGTGCGCGTTCGGAGAGAATTATTCTGCAAGCATTTTACCGTTTCGACTAAGCACCCAGCATTTCCGAAAGCAACAAGACCCTTGGCATGGCAAGGCGATTCCGGGCCGAAAGAGACCGTCTAAAGCCGTGACGCTCGGACCTTCGCTTCTTTTACTTTCTCGGCCTGAGGCGATTGGGTGCGCCATCCTTGGCGGCCCTTGCAAGGGTGGGAATCTTGAAACTCTGGCTATTTGAAGGACTGAAGAGGCTGCGGAATTCATGGTTCCCACGCATCATGTCTTGAAAATTTAATCCTTCCCAACCGAAAATGCTTGACTCGAAAGAAGAAATCTTTGCCGGGATGGTGGGGCTGGTCGACAATGTTAAGGTCCGTTTGAGCAAACTACCCCGGAGTCACACATAGGACCGCACGAGCGGCAATGACTATGTTAAACATTAAAATGTGGTTATCTTGATTCAGCTTGCGCTTTATACCGAGGAAGAGACGCGAAGAGAGCCATGAGCGCTGCCATCGAATTCCGCGACCTCTGCTTTGCGACTCCGCAAGGCAGGCGGTTGCTCGACTCGATCTCGCTCTCGGTCGAAGAAGGAAGTACAGCCGCCATTCTTGGCCGGAGTGGATCGGGAAAAACCACGCTGCTCCGTACGGTCAATCGAATGGTTCTGCCGACGAGTGGCGAGATTCTGCTGCACGGCAAGAGCGCGAGCGCCTTTGACCTCATCAAGCTGCGCCGCAATATGGGTTACGTGATTCAGGAGACGGGCCTATTTCCGCACTTCACCGTCGAACGTAACGTTGGTTTGGTTTTAGAGGCTGAAGGGCGTCCGCGGCAGGAGTGCTTGCGCCGCAGCCATGAACTGCTTGAAGCCGTCGGGCTGAATGCCGCCGGCTTTGCGAAGCGCTTTCCGCACCAACTTTCCGGGGGCCAGCGGCAGCGTGTCGGCCTGGCCCGGGCTTTGGCCGCCGAGCCAGATTTTCTTCTTATGGACGAACCGTTCGGAGCGCTTGACCCACTGACGCGGGCAGAGATGCAGGACATGCTTCGCGGCCTGCTGAACCGTCTGAAGAAGACCGTTCTGCTGGTGACACATGATCTGGATGAGGCACTTTATCTTGCGGATCGCATCCTACTTTTGAGCGAAGGCAAGCTGCTCGCATGTCTCTCGCCGAATGAATTCATCGCATCGCGCGAGCCACAGATTGAAGCCTATGTGCGCGCCTTTCATCGCGGCTGGCACAATGCGGCGGCGGAGATTCAAGTTTCGGAGAGACGTGTATGAGCACAGGTTTTTTTCGGCAACACGTCGGCGAAATTGCAACGCTGACCGTCGAACATCTCTGGCTGACCGGCGCGGCCATGTTATTAGCCACAGCAATCGCCGTGCCCGCTGGTGTGTGGCTTGCGCGCTCGCCAAGATGGGCCAAGCCGGTGATCGGACTGACCAATATTTTGCAAACCATTCCGTCGCTTGCGATGTTCGGCTTTCTGTTGCCATTGCCCTGGCTTGGGGAACGCGCCGCACGCATTGCGATTGTTGCTCTCTGCGCTTATGCACTGCTGCCAATTTTGCGCAATACCTACGCGGGAATCCGAGGCATCGACCGCTCCATCATTGAAGTTGCTTCTGCCTTGGGCCTCACCGATGCACAGCGCTTTTTCAAGGTTGAATTGCCCCTCGCGGCACCCTTCATTCTTGCAGGGCTTAGAACCGCGACTGTTACATCAATCGGCATTGCGACGATCGCAGCGGCAGTGGGCGCAGGCGGGCTTGGCGAGCTCATTTTCCGTGGGGTAGCGTCGGTCGATAATCGCCTGGTTCTCGCCGGGGCTATCCCGGCAGCCCTGCTGGCACTAGCGATTGATGCTGCGCTTGGCCAAATCGAGCGCTGGTTCAAGGTTTCCGCTTCATGATGCGCACGCTCTGTGCTGCCGTCGTGGTTTCGGTGTGCGCGATGCTCACATCGTGCTCTCCTCCGCGATCCGATCATCCTGTCATCGGCGCGAAGAATTTTACCGAGCAAGTGATCCTCGGCGAACTTCTGGCGCAGGAGATTGAAGCTAAATCCGATCTTAAAGTCGAACGGCATTTCTATCTGGCAGGCAGCTACATTTGCCAGCAGGCGTTAATTGCGGGACGCATCGACGCGTATGTTGAATACACTGGCACGGCGCTCACCGCAATTCTCAAGCAACCTATTGACCGCGATCCGGAATCAGTTCTTCGCACCGTTCGCCAACTTTATGCCTCGCGATATGGAGTCACCGTCGCCGAGCCACTCGGTTTTGAAAACACATTCGCCATGGTGATTCGCGGCGACGATGCGCGGCGATTGCGACTCACTACATTAAGCGAGGCCGCGAACTACACATCGAATTGGCATCTTGGTGTGGGCTACGAATTTGAGCAGCGCCCGGATGGCCTGCCCGGGCTGAGCAAAGCTTACGGACTCAATTTTGCAGGCACGCCGCGCACGATGGAACTGGGGCTGCTGTATCGTGCGCTTATCAATCACCAGGTGGACATGATCGCCGCCAACTCGACGGACGGGCAAATCCAGAGACTGGGCCTGACCGTGCTTCAGGACGACAAGCACTATTTTCCTCCTTATCAGGCTGTTCCGCTGGTGCGCGACGATGCGCTGAGGCGCTGGCCCCAGATTCAAAACGCGCTAACCGCCCTTGCTGGAAAAGTCACAGCGGAAGACGTGCGGATCATGAACGAGGCGGTTGATGGCCAGCATCGCGATCCAGCCGAAGTGGTGCGCAATTTCCGCATGCAGAAAGGTCTTTGAGAAGTTCCTTGTCCATTGCGCATTTGGGGCGGCTTATGAAGCATCTGCAGGCTTTCGGATGGTGATGGCGGATGTGGATATTCGCACTGTTGCACAATGGACGGGACACCGTACAATACAAGGGGCGATGCGTTATGCGTAGCCGACTCGTGAGCACATGGGGAGCGCTTGAAAAGCTAGTTACGCCGCACGAAGGGGCGATGAGCCAAGTGGGCGCGACGAATTCGACGAAGATGCATTGCGAAATAGATATGAACGTAAGTATATGTGATATAACAACCTAATAGAAGTGCCGGGATGGTGGAATTGGCAGACGCAGCGGACTCAAAATCCGCCGCCCTTCGGGGCATGGGGGTTCGACCCCCCCTCCCGGCACCAAAGATTTGTAATCAGCGCTTTAGAGGGCGTTCTGAAGGTCGCTCCAAGAAATCTCATCGCGATACTGAATTCTCAAGTATTAGCTGGTGAGGTTCAAACGAATGGCTAGGCCCAAGTTCACCCTGTATAGACACGTCTAACTAGACTCCGGCCGGCGGTACTGTAAAGGAAGCCTCGTCCAACGACGGCGACCGGCTGCGCAAGTATCTGGCGCGCTTCGATCCGGGCTGGGATGCAATCCCGCGCAACGGGGAAGAAGAATAAAACCACCATTGATGTTCGTCTTCTTGATTGACCAAGTTATTCGCTCTGCGATAAAAGCGGCGAAGGGCTTCGCATCCAGATCAATGCTCGCACGATTTAATGCGCTCAGATACTCCGCGCGATCTTCGACCCGAATCACTGTTCACGGGTATCGGGCTAGCAACTTCAAGGAGAGCATTGCTCAATCCCAAAATGCTCTCATCGTTAAGTCAGACTACGCAACGGCCCATTGGGCAATTGGCATTTCCAGTGGCATGCGCCCGTCACAAGGATCTAACCAGTGGTCGCCGATCCTGGAACCGAGACTGTCACCTGAGTAGCGTTACTCCATTGAACGTCACTGTTCCAGAGCCGGTTATGTATATCGGCAAGGCAAGATCTGCTTGAATGGTGCCCCGCTTCGGAAACTGCAACAGCGGCGAGTGGCACACCAGTTCTTCGTCGAATCCGGTGGCCGCCGCAACTGGCGATGCGTTGTTTCCATCCTGCACTTGCGCTTTCCTCAACAACTACTTTTGCGCGCCAGCCATGACGCTCTTGCGCGATCCGTCTTCGAACAACTCCTCGTCGCTGACCAGTTTGCCATTGTTGTCCCAAAACTTCTCGTGCGTAATTTTGCCTTTGTCGTTGTAAGTTCCGACGTAGACCAAGTTGCCTTTCTCGTTATAGCCGCGATCTTCGCCGACATAATCGCCGTCGAGCAGTGCGAACTCCGACTCGAGCTTGCCGTTGTCGTAATAGGTCTTGATCGCTGTCAGCCACTTATTGCCGTCCTGTTTCTTGCGCGTCTCATCGTAGGACTTCTGCCCGTTCAGGTAGTACTCGGTCGATTCAAGTTCTTCGCCGTACTGCCAGGTCGTCTGACGGGTGAGTTTGCCCGACTCGTGGTACTCCCTCTCGACGCCGTCCAGGCGGCCATTCTTATAAGAGCCTTCCCAGCTGAGCTTGCCGTTGGGATAGTACTTTTTGGTGGCGCTGTCATCGGCCGAGTTGCTCTCGGAAGAGGTCATGGCGCCGGTCTTGGTATCGTAGCGGCTTTTCGAGACCGCTTCGCCATTCAGGTAGGTGGCGCGAATGATCCAGTATCGGTTGTAGATGGTCACGTTGGCGGCTTTGCCATCGAGGCCGCAGAGCCCGACGGCCTCCGGCGCCTCCGACTTGGCCGAACAGTAAATCGAACCGATCCGGCCGTCCTCGTCGTAGTCAACGGCGAAGGTGCGCATGCCGATCTTCCACCAGGAAAGCTGCTTGAGCTTGCCGCTGGCGTAATAGGTGGCTGAGCGGCCGTCGTACTGTCCGTGAATGTATTGGTCCTCTTCGATCAGCCGGCCACTTGGATCGAACTTCTTCCAGTAGCCATTGAATTTACCCTTCTCGTCAACGATTTTTTCAACCTTGCTGCCGTCGTCGAAGTAGGTGGACTGATAGCCGACGGGCTTGCCCTGCTGGACCTCCCACTCGCCGGAGATCGCGTCCTTCTCGTTTTTGCAGATCACCCGCCCCGACTCGGCCGGGCACTTGTCGTACTGGAAGCAGTAGAACTCCACCGGCTTGCCGTTCAGCGTGCAACTGGGCGATGCGGCGCGGGCCGCCAGAGTTGCGCCCAGCAGTAAAGTGAAAACAGCCAGAAGCGGCAGAATGCGAGAAAGACGAACGGACATAGGGAATTATTCCTTTCCAGAACGAAAGCTCAAAAGCAGGGTCGAACTCCATTTGCGCCAGCAGAGCGTCCGCGAGACAAACCTTTGCTGGCTGGATTTCCTGCCAGTCGGCAGACACTCATCTTGCATGCATCGGCGAAATCACCGGAGCCATCGTCCCGTCGGACCATTTGTCGGCCAATACGAACAAAATCGTCACCCGTTCTTCAGGGTCGTTCGCGGCCATCACCGGCGAGTCCGGCAGATCGGCCCCCCAACTCTTCGTCGCGTCGCCCGCAGCAAAGAACATCACATGCGGGTGCCAATTCATGCCGTAGTCGCCCAGGTACTGCTGCTTCGACATCATGTATGCCATTGCTCCCGGCTCGAGCGGCGGCAGTTCTTTACGGTCCAGCGCGGATGTGGTTGCGTTGAGTATCTCCGTCCTCGACTTGCCTGCCAGCACCAGTTTGGTTTTCATCAGATAAATCTGCAAAAATGTTTTGGCTGCCTGCGAATTGAAGCAATGGGGCGCGCGCATTTTCTGGTTCCAGAACTCCGCGTCGTCGGTGGCCTTGCCCCATGATCGCTCGACGATACAGACGAAGCCGTTATCGCCCTTCGCCACGGTTGCGTAGCCGTCCCGCCGCAGCACCATCACCTCGGCGGCGCCCGAGATAGACGCGGGAGCAGCGCTGTGGGCGAGCGCAATCTCCGCGGTCTGCGGCATCAGATACTGTTCGAGAGGGGCCATGGCCGGATACCGAGACTTCGTGGCCTGCTCCTGCGTGTAGCCGCTCAACGAAAGGAAAGCGGCCTGCAAAAGGAACGCTGAAGCGATGAGCTTGATACGAATCTTCATCATAGGATTCTCCTGTCAAAGCCATGGCGTCAGATTTCAAACGTTGTTTAGTATCGCACAGATTCAGTCGTCCTGACTCTGTCATTTCAACCAAGCTAAAGGGGAAATGATTGTGTCGTCTGACCCATCAGTTCGATAAGCAAATTATCGCCGAGGCGCAAGGCGAGCGTCTGAAAGGCAAATCACGCCGGGGAAAAGTCGCCGACCATTTGAGCAAATGGCCCGTTCGCATCTGTGCAGCGTTCCGTCAGGGTTGGATCCATGAGGCCTGAGTGAATATCTCATAGCACCCTCGTCCATGCTCCTTGGCGCGGTAGAGGGCTGCATCCGCATTCTTCATCAACTCATCCCCGTCCAGTTCACCAGATGAAGCCTCGCAAAGGCCAACGCTTACTGAAACTGGCACCTGGTGGCCCTCGAAGGAAATCGGGCGAGCCAGAGTCTCCACAATATTTGCGGCAACGACTTCAGCCGACTTTGACTCGTTCAAGCCGGCCAGCAGCACAACAAATTCATCTCCGCCCAGTCTGGCGACTGTATCGCTGGAGCGAACCGCATCCAAAAGACGCTCCGCTGTGACGCGCAAGACCTCGTCCCCGGCCGGGTGGCCAAACGTATCGTTGATGCACTTGAAATTATCCACGTCAACCATCAGGAGCGCGAGCCTGGTGCCATATCGCCTAGCGCTTTCGACGGCAATGTGGATACGGTCTTGAAGCAGAAGTCGGGTTGCCAGCCCGGTCAAGCCATCGTGCAGCGCCAAGTGGCGAAAGCGTTCTTCACTTTCGCGAATGCGTTTTCTGAGCAGGACCACCCAGCCCAGCACAACCAGCGTCCCGGCAAGCGCCACTGCCAGCACAATCAGCGCATGAGGCGGCGTCCACCACGAGGGACGTTTGAGAATCACCACGTCCTCCGGAGAGCGCAGCAGAACCCGAAAGGTCGCAGGTACAGCCGTTCCCACTCCCAATTCGCTCTTCTGCGCATCGATCTGGACGGAAGAGATTCCAGTGAGGCGCAGAAGGCTGCCATTTTCCCATGCACTACCCTTCGACCCGCTCAGCGATTGAGGAAGGATCGCTTTGAAGATGAACCTTCCGGTGTTGATCAGCAGGGTGGTATCGGACGCGGACGGATCGCGCGAGAGAAGTTGACCATCGATATGAATGAGTTGTGAATCGTGGCCGCCTGCCAGGATTTCTTCTACGGTGACCGGCATGGCCTTAACCGGCGCGTCGACGGAGGAGCCAGAGCTTCTGAAAACGGCATCGTCCAGCATCGGCGCGCCTCCCTCTACGCGGACGAAGCCGGCAATGTCGATCAACTCACCGTCGCGCAGCGTCGTATTCTGGCTAGCCTGTACGCAGATTCCCTGCACGCCATCGCGAATGCAAACCAACGCACCGGGCCATTGGAGAGTCACGCGCCCTTGTAGATGCACTCGATGCGCCAGCAAGGGCGACTGGTCCCACTGCAATAGCTTGTCGATGGGCAATAAGGGCAGCTCAAAGGGATTGCTCGGCGAGGGTAGTAAGACCTTCACCGCGGAAAGATTGGGGCAAAGAAGGTGAATGCCGATCATCTGGGTTCGCTTGGCATCGAAGGTGGCGCCGGCACTGCCTCGAACACGGATCTTTGCGTCGACCAGGCCGGAGTATGTTGCACCAGCCTCGCGCATGATGGTAACGGTGATGGGCCCGTCGTCCATCATCAGTTGCAGATGAACGTGGACTTCATCTTCGACGACAGAGTGAACCACGCCTTCCAATTCGACCCATTGCGCGTCTTCTGCGCCCGACAAGAGCCGAGCCAAGCTGGGCCGGTGCTGATCCGTTGGCAAGCCAACGTATCCAATCACTTTGAATTGGCTCAGAGTTATAACGGGAGCATACTCGCCGGGTGCGCTGAACCCGCGGAGATCAATCAGCGTCCCCGCAGGAAGAGCGCCGAACATGCCTGGTGAAAAAAAGACAAAGATGCTGCCCGTCGAATCGTGAACGAACATTCCTACCCGCTTGCCGTTGATGGCCGACAGATCCAGATAGGTGAGCACCACCCGCAGATGGACCGGATAACCGCGTGCAGCCTCTTCGTTGCTTAGGTCATGTGCCTCGTGCGCCGTAGTGATTGTGCGCAGTTGTACAGGCGCTGATTGCGCAGATTCCGCTTTTGCCTGCGGCTCAGCATGGAGGAAAGCTAGAGAGAAAAGGCTTGCAATAAACGCGGCAGCCAGCAAGCAAATGCCATTGATCACTGCATTGCCAGCGAGACACGAGAACTTCGGTCGCAAACGACACTGAGTCCCGTTTGCTAGCGAAGATCGCGGCACGCAGGCCTCCTTGAAGTGGGCTTCACTTAGATTCTATCGGCAACTTGAGGGACTGGCATGAATCGGCTCACGCGGCGATTCAGGCTCGGTCTTGATCCGGCTGGAAGGTGTTGGTGAGTACGCCGAGGCCGGGGATGGTGATTTCTGTTTGGTCGCCGGGCTTGAGCGGACCTACGCCGGAGGGCGTTCCGGTGAGTACCAGGTCGCCGGGTTCGAGCGTTATTGCCGTGGTGATGTAGGCGAGCAGCTTGGAGATGGGGAAGATGAAGTCGAGGGTTGAGCCGTGCTGGCGGAGTTCGCCGTTGACGCGAGTTTCGAGAGTGAGACCGGCGGCGGGGTCGAGCTCGTCGCTGACGATGGGGCCGACGGGGCAGAAGGTGTCAAAGCCTTTGGCGCGGGTCCATTGGCCGTCTTTGTTTTGCAGATCGCGGGCGGTTACGTCGTTGGCCAGCGTGTAGCCGCGGATGGTCGAGCGCCAGTCATCTTCATGCAAGTTGCGGATGCGGCGGCCAATGACCAGCGCCAGTTCGCCTTCATAGTCAACGCGGGTTGAGGCTGCGGGCATGAGGACGACTCCGCCGGGAGGAAGCAGCGCCGAGATTGGCTTGAAAAAAAGCAGAGGCTCGGCGGGAAGCTCGCTGCCCATTTCTTTTACGTGGTCGCGATAGTTGCGGCCCACGCAGACGATTTTGGAGGGCGTGACCGGGGGGAGCAGATGGGCGGCGGCGAGGGGCATCGGCTTGAAGTCGATGGTGGCTGATTTCATCCCGCCCTGCTCCAAGCGAAAGGCGAGGTCTTCTTCGGGAGCAGGGGTGAGGTCGACGATCCAAGGCTCGCCGGCGCGGTCTTTTACCGTGCCGTAATGGGTTTGATTTTCGAATTGAAAGCGGCAATATTTCATGGGATGTCCTCGTGGATGCTTATTCTTGCTTTGCCTTGGCGTCAAAAGCATCTTTACGGTTTCGGTAATTCGGGTATCGTGATATCCCACCCTTCGCTAGAAAAAAGCGAAGGATGGGGCACCCAAACTTTAGACGATTCGTGACAATGCTTTAGATCCCAGATTATTTGAGCGGGACACTCATGTTCTTGAAGCGCTTGCTCACGGGTTGGGCACGAATTCCTCGGTTTCGGCTGAGCGGGGACTTTCGTGTCCGTTTTGGCCGATGGCGCTGACGGCGTAGTGGTAGGTGTGGCCGGGTTGTACTTGAGTATCGTGGAAGGCGGGGGCAATCAGCGGTTCGGCGGGGGAGATGCGCTGAGCGGCAGCGTCGCCTTCGTGGCGATAAACAATGTAGCCGGCAAGATCAACGTCCGTGACAGGCTGCCAGCTGAGGTCGATCGCGTTCTGGGGTACCGGTGGGGCGCCGCTATCACCCAATGTGGCCACGGCGACCAGACCGGCCGGCGTCTCGGGCGGAAAGATGTCCAGAGCTTCTACGCGTAGCGGAGCTGAGAGTTCGCCGGCCAGTTCGAAGGTTTTGCCATCCACCGTGACACGGGCCACACGTTGAGCGCGGTACTCATAGCTCTGGCCGAAGCGGATGTTCTTGTCGAGCGCCCGGCCGGGAGATGCGCCGGCTTCTACCAGGAGGGATTGCTCGACTGGCTGGGGCTGTGGCGCGAGCAATCCCTCATGGGGCTTGGCGGCGGGCTGTGGAGTGAGCAGCCTGCGGTGCAGGCGTATGGCGCTTTGGGCGGACTGATCTGGTGTAGCGGGGTCCAGGTTTGTCCAGCGCAGGAGCACGCCTTGCTTCCGCACCTCGGCG
The DNA here is from genome assembly GCA_049513195.1 of Occallatibacter sp. Classification (GTDB taxonomy): domain Bacteria; phylum Acidobacteriota; class Terriglobia; order Terriglobales; family Acidobacteriaceae; genus Telmatobacter. The sequence goes on along the minus strand of JBEKWJ010000011.1, from coordinate 149,843 downwards.
GTCAGACCCGTTATCGGCGCGGGGGCTTCACCTGCCAGCACCACGGCTGCATTCGACAGGCCAGCGGAACGTCCGTTGCTGTTTTTGAGTTCGACAAAATAGGTGAGCGGGCGGGGAGTTCCCGCAGCCAGCGCGGCGGGCAGGGTATCGGTAAACGTGCCATCCGCTCCCGGAGTGAAGGACGTCGCGGGGCCAGCCGCCACGCAGGGGCCGGTACCCTGTTTGCGGCAGACATAGACTGGGAGATAGCCCCGCAGCATAAGCTTGTCGGTATTCTTTTTGGGCATGGTCCAGGTGAGCGCGACCTGATTGCCCGCGCGGTTTGCGGACAGATCGTCTACTGCGACAGGCAGGTTGAGCGAGGGCGGCTGGGGCGCGCCCGGCGTTCCGCAACCGCTGACGAGAAGCGCGGCAGACAACAACACGGCAGATTGCAATTTGAGCATCGTACTCATCGCCCTCTCAGTCTACCGGAGCGGCGCGGAGGTGAGCACTGGAGAGGTTACAGCCGTCGCAGACGCGCGCAGGCGTCGTCCAGCTCGTGATCTTTTTTGGCGAAGCAGAAGCGCAGCAGATTTTCGCCGTGGCCGGGACGGAAGAATGCGGAGCCAGCGACCGAAGCTACTCCGGTTGAGGCCAAGAGGCGGCGAGCTTTTTCGGCGGCGGTTTTGCCGGGAATGTGTGTGGCGCTGGCCAGTACGTAATATGCGCCGGCGGGTATGCTCGGATTGAATCCCGCATCGCGTAGCGCGCTCAGGATGCGGGCACGCTTGGATTGGTGGTCAGCGGCTAACTGCGTGTAGAAGCTTGGCGGAAGCTGCTCAAGTCCTGCAGCCGCGCCGTGCTGGAAAGCGGAGGGCGCGCAAACATACGTCAGATCGTGGAAGTAACTCATGGCGCCGATCCAGCGGGCGTCGGCGGTAACATAGCCTAGCCGCCAGCCGGTGACGCTGAAGGTTTTGCTGAAGCCGGAGACGACAATGGTCCGCTCCTTCATCCCTGGCAGCGTGGCGGGCGCGATGTGGCGCACGCCGTCATAGACAAAGTACTCATAGATTTCGTCGGTGATGAGGAAGAGATCGTGCTCCACAACAATGGCCGCTATGGCTTCGGTCTCGGCGCGCGTGAAGACCTTGCCACTGGGATTAGCCGGGGTGTTGAGCAGCAGGGCGCGAGTGCGTGGAGTGATGGCCGCGCGCAGAGCGTCCAGGTCGAGCGCCCAATCGGGCTCGGCCAGGGGAACAAGGACCGGGATGACGCGCAGGGATTTGAGTGTGGCGACGTGGTAGCCATAAAACGGCTCGAAGATCAGCACCTCGTCGCCGGGATTGAGCAGGGCCATCGCGGCTGCGTGAAGTCCGCCGGTTGCGCCAGATGCGACCAGGACTTCGCTCTCTGGGTCGTAGTCGAGGCCGTAGTCGCGTTGCTGCTTGGCGGAGATGGCGTTGCGCAGGCGGGCGATGCCGTCGAGTCGAGTATAGATGTTGTAGCCATCGTGGATGGCCTGGATCGCGCCTTCCTGAACCGGTGCGGGGACCGGCGTGTCGCAGATGCCCTGGGCCAGATTGATGCCGCCGATGCGATCACACTCAACGCTCATGGCACGAATCTCTGACTGCACGGCGGCGGGGGCGAGATGGCTTAGAGCGAGGCGGGAGGGGGCGGCGGTTGGGTTAGGCATGGGGAATTCCTTGTGCTTTTATCTTACATATAGGCAGGGGCGGGCAGGGAAAGCGTAAAATTTGGATTCAATGCATGAACTTTCGCTGATTACGAGTGTTGTCGAGACTGTGACAGAATCGCTGGGGCCGTATCCCGGTGCGAGGGTGCTGGCTGTCACACTGCGCGTGGGGGCGCTGGCGTCGGTCATTCCCGAGTCGCTGGAATTTTGCTATGGCATTGCCAGCGAAGGAACGCCGCTTGAAGGCTCACGGCTGGTGGTGAATGTGCTGCCCGTAATTATGCATTGCGCGCCGTGCGGAGAAGATGTGGAGCTTGAGGGCGTGCAAAGCTTTCGCTGTCCGCGTTGTGGCGCGCCGTGCAGCGAGATGCGGCAAGGGCGCGAGCTTGAGATTGATTCGATTGAAATTGACGAGGCGGAGGCGGGAGCATGACGACCAGAATTGTCGAACTGCGGCGGGGAATTTTGAAAAAGAACGATGAACTGGCGGCGGGGTTGCGAACGAGTTATGCGGCCGCCGGAGTGCTGGTGCTGAATTTGGTTTCAAGTCCTGGGACGGGCAAGACGGCCTTTCTGGAGCGGACGCTGCGCGAATTGCGTGCGCGGGGAGCGCGGGTGGCCGCGCTGGTGGGCGATTTGGAGACGGATAACGATGCGCGGCGGCTGGCGGCAAGCGGCGCTCCGGTGCGCCAGATCAATACCCACGGCATCTGCCACCTGGACGCGGAAATGATCGGCAAGCACCTGGAGGACTGGGACCGCGTGGCGTTGGGCGGCGTGCCGCTGGGTGGCCTCGATTACCTGTTCATTGAAAACGTTGGCAACCTGGTTTGCCCGTCGAGCTACGATCTGGGCGAGAAAATTCGCATAGTATTGCTGAGCGTGACGGAGGGCGAGGACAAGCCCTTGAAGTATCCCACGATGTTCAACTCGGCGGATGCGGCGGTCATTACCAAGATCGACATTGCCGAGCCCTGCGGTTTTGACCGCGACGAGGCGCTCAAGAATATCAACGAAATTCGGCCGGGGATTCGCATCTTCGAGACCTCCGCCAAAACCGGTGCGGGGATGGAGAATTGGCTGGAGTATCTGGCGGAGTTGCGGGGCAACCACGGAGCGTAATGTCGCTCGTGGCAATCAAGTGGGCGCGAGCGGACTCGATGCGCCAGACGGCTTGGATGGTGCGGTGGTGATCGGTAACGGACAATGCTACCGATCACACCAGGTTTGTACGGGAAGTGCAAGAGCGGCTATTTGTTGACGGTCTGATAGGGCAGTTGGGCGCGAGCGCGTACCTTGTGCTGAATCTCCTCTTGGGACAGGATCGGTGCGAAGTCCTCCATCTCAAAGACCTGGCGGATTTCGACTTCGGAGTCGCAGGCGTGGGGGTTGGGGCAGCGCTTGACCCACTCGATTGCCTCTTCGAGGGACTTGACCTGCCAAAGCCAGAAGCCGGCGATGAGTTCCTTGGTCTCTGTGAAGGGACCATCGACGACGGTCCGAGATTTGCCGGAGAACTTGACGCGTGCGCCTTTGGAACTGGGATGGAGGCCATCCATGGCTAGCACGATGCCGGCCTTGATGAGCTCTTCGTTGAACTTGCCCATCTCGGCCATGAGTTGTGGATCGGGGAGTGCGCCTTCTTTCTCTGACTCTGGGGTTGCTTTGACGATGACCATGAATCGCATTGCGAATTCTCCTTTGGGTTGAGGATGGGTGGTTTGCTTTTGGATTGAGCTATTGATTGGCAGTCTGATAGGGCAGTTGGGCGCGAGCGCGCACTTTGTGCCGGATCTGCTCTTCAGACAGGATGGGTGCGAAGTCTTCCATTTCAAAAACCTGGCGAATTTCGACTTCGCTCTCGTCACCGGGTCGGCAGTCGGGAGCACGCTTGACCCACTCGATGGCCTCTTCGAGGGACTTGACCTGCAAGATCGAGAAGCCAGCTATGAGTTCCTTGGCCTCGGTGAAGGGGCCATCGACGACAGTGCGAGAGTTGCCGGAGAATTTAACACGAACACCTTTTGCGCTGGGCTGCAGGCCCTCGGCGGCGAGCAGGACGCCAGCCTTGAGGAGTTCCTCGTTGTATTTGCCCATTTTGAGCAGGAGTTGGGGGTCGGGAAGCGCGCCTGCTTTTTCTATCGCCGGGGTTGTTTTGACGATGACCATGAATCGCATTTTTTGTCCTCCTTGCGTTGGGATGAATAGGGAAGTGTCGCGGCTTCTCCTTTTGTTTGTGAGAGCCCATTTGCTCCCTCTATTGATACGTCGAAGCAGGTGCGGCGAAATCGACAGAATGTGGAAAATATTTTTCGATTTATTTTTGAGCCCCGCGGCCCCATGCCAGGATGCTCGGGCCATCTCGAAGAACCGGGTTGTGAATGCCCAATGAAAACCTCATTTTCAAACAGACACGAAAAGCCCGCAACCACTTTACCAATGTGACGAAAAGCCCACTCAAGATCGTAAATAATTGTGAATGAAATCAATCACATCTGAAAATAATTGCCGCCAAAACACTAAAAACGCTTTGCAGTTGAATTACCGCTCGGTGCCACTCCTTGTGCAACCTTGACCTCTCGGCTGAATCTAACAGGGGTAAACTGGATGCGAACGCGCAGCAAGCCTCAGGAGGAATTATGCCGCAGAATCTGCTTGAACAGTTACGCACTTATACGATGGTTGTAGCCGATACCGGCGACATTGAAGCAATTGGAAAGTTTCGCCCGCAAGACTCAACCACCAATCCCTCGCTCATTACGGCCGCCGCGCAGATGCCGCAGTATGGGCCTATTGTGGACGGAGTTCTGCTCGCCGCCCGCAAAGAACTAGGGGGCAACGCGACCGATGCTGCCGTTGCCAATCTAGCATTTCAGCGGCTCGCCATCGCGTTCGGTAAAAAGATCCTGGCCATTATTCCGGGGCGCGTATCTACCGAAGTCGACGCGCGTCTCTCTTATGACATCGCGGCCACCATCGCGCAGGCTCGCTCTATCATCAAGGAGTACGACGCAGAGGGGATCGACCGCAAGCGCGTGCTGGTCAAGATCGCCTCCACCTGGGAGGGCATTCGCGCCGCCGAGGTGCTGGAGCGTGAAGGCATCCATTGCAACCTCACTTTGCTTTTCGGCTTGCACCAGGCCATTGCTGCGGCTGAGGCAGGCGTAACTCTGGTCTCGCCCTTCGTGGGACGCATCCTCGACTGGTATAAAAAAGACACCGGCAAGGACTATCAAGGAGCCGAAGACCCCGGCGTCATCTCGGTGACCAATGTTTATAACTACTATAAGAAATTCGATTATAAAACTCAGGTAATGGGCGCGAGCTTCCGTAACATCGGCGAGATTCGCGAGTTAGCCGGCTGCGACCTGTTGACAATCTCGCCGCAACTGCTAGGCGAACTTGAAGCGACTCAGTCGGACCTGCCGCGTAAGCTTTCTCCTGATGCGGCCAAGGCCCTGCCAATAAAAAAGATTGCCATGGACAAAGCCGTCTTCGACCGGATGCATGCCGCAGACCGCATGGCCACCGACAAACTCAAGGAGGGCATTGAAGGCTTCTCAGCCGCACTGGTCAAGCTGGAAGCGCTGCTCGCCAAGCGCCTGGTCGAGTTGGAAACCCACGCCGCGGCGTCCGTCTAACTCTCTTGATTCCGGGTACGATCAACAAGATTGGTGATCCATTTTTTCGCGAGGACCGCTTCGAAAAAATGGATCACCATAAAAGCCAAGCTCGGCTGCCGATCGGAAGTTACTACTCCGACCAGACACCCAGCACGTTTCCCGCGCCATCTGCAAAGTGAAAGCGCCGCCCGCCAGGAAATTCAAACGTCGGTACCACAACGCTTCCCCCTGCGGCGACAATCGCGGCTTCAGTAGCCTTCAAGTCCGACGAGTAGAGTATGACCAGCGGTGCGGATTTGGGTTGTTCCTGCTGGCTCGCCCCCTTGGCGAATCCGATGGCGATACCGGAACTGCCTGCATTGCAGTCGATGTAAGTCGGCCCCCAATCCTTGAAGCTCCAGCCGAAAACGGTCGAGTAGAACTGCTTGGTGCGTTCAATATCTGTGGTGGTGAATTCGATGTAGTTGATCTTGTGGTGCTGCGCGGGATTGCTCATGGATTTTATCCTCCGCTTTGAATCATACAACTGCGGTAGCGCGGTCAGCGCCCGAGCCACAGGGCAATGCCACCAATAATCGACCTGCCCTGCATGGCAACGCCATTGATTTCCTGATAGCCGGTGTTACTCAGATTGTCGAGACGGAGATAAGGGCGAAGTCGCCCTGAGTCATGCGTCAAAGCAGCGTTCCACACCGGGTAGGGAGTTGCATTCCACGGAGGATTGCCCGGCTGCTGATAGGGCTTTGTAATTGCTACCGAATTCATCACGGTAAGAGCATGTCCCAGTGTCGCCGTCCAAGTTGCGTGAATGTTTTCGACGGGATAGTTAAGGGCATACTCGGATTGCAGGTCGTTCAAGGGCGGCTGTGCGCCGATAAGTTGGGTCCACGCAATTTGGATCGTTTCGCCTTTTGCGGGCATCCAGTTTGCGGAGGATTCGACTCCGGCAAAATGCAATCCGCTGAGATTGACCGCGCACCATGTATCGGTTGGACAAGATGCTGGAAGAACGGAGTTATTCGGAGGAGTGGTGCTGATGTAGCGCAGATAATCAATGGTGTCATGCTGACGGTTATAGAACCCCGTAGCTGTAAGCGTAAGTCGGCTGGAAGGCGACCAATCGGCTCCTCCCTCGCCCGACCAGGCCGACTCAGGTTTCAGATTTGCATTGCCGTGGGTTACTGGATCGGAGTAATAAAGATCGGTGTAAGTCGGCAGCCGAAATCCATAACCGCCGCTTGCGCGCAGTTTCAGCTTGTCCGTTAGCCGCAAACTCCCTGCCAGATGAGGCGAGAAAACCGACTGCAATCCGCCGGAGAGTAACTCTTCGCGTACTCCTACTGATAAATTCCAGCGGCTTTTCGTGGGCCTCAGATCCAAATCCACATAGCCCGCGCCGCGATTGCGCGCATGAATTCCCAGAGCGTACGAGAGCGCACCTTGAAATAGGTTGTAACTACGAATGCTGTCTCCGTCCGACTCCAGCCCTACCAAAATAACAGAACTGGTTGCAATGGGAAACGTGTGGCGTAAAGAGGCCTGCCACGAGCCGTCGATATGATTGTTTTCGTAGAAGGTTGGTTCACTGCGCAATAAAATGAACTCATCGGTATGGCGGCGATAGCCGAAAGCCGCCTCGGTGCGGGCGCCTAACTCCTGGCGACCGCTGGCGAACCATCCTTTGGTTCGCTCCCATGAGTCATAGGGCCCATAAAACTGGTTTGCACCGAATGAGCGGTCGCTCGCGGCAAACAACAAATCAGAGATTCCCATCCGCGAACTAATCCAGCTTTCCGAAGAAGCGTCTTCATTGCGGTAATCGCGGTCGGCGATAAAACCCGTTGAGAAATTGCGCTCAGCAGTCAATCGACTGCTCCATCGCTTGCGCGCCAGAGCGGCCACGAGCGACTCTTCGTTCTCGCCATAGCTGCCTGCGCCAGCACGAAGACGAAGCGAGGATGTAGAGGGCGAGGCGGTAAGAAAATCCGCGACGCCGCTCAATGCGTCAGCTCCATGCAGCGTCGAGCCAGCGCCGTGCAACACCTCGATCGAGTCCATGGCGTCGAGCGGAATGGGCAAGTCAAGATTGTGATGCGCGGTCTGGCTGTCATTGATGCGAAAGCCATTCAATAGCACCAGGGCTTGCTCGAAGGTTCCTCCGCGCAAGACAAGATCAGCCTGACCACCTTCGGCGCCGCGCTCTTCGAGAAAGACTGACGAGTCCTGGCGCAGTAAATCCTGCGGTGACTCAAGCAAGAGCGACTTGTCTTCGACGGGCAGCACTACGACTGAAACGGAGGACTCCGCCAGAGGCACAGGAACCGCCGAACCCAGAACCACCATGGTCTCGTTTGGATGAGGAAGCGACGCGGGTTGAGAAGATGAAACCGCCTGTGGAGGAGCGGCTTGTGCGAATGCGGTTTGAAGGCAGGCCGCCAGTAAAAAACAGCCGGGAAGACATATCGATTTGAAAGTAGGCATATTTTGATTTCTTCCTCATTTTGTCCGCGGATAAGCGATTTTGCAAGAATGATTTGATATTGTCTTGAATAGTTGAGAAGATAAACTAAAAGGAGCGAGCTGTGCGCATTGATGCATTTCTCCAAGAGAGTCCCATGTTCGCGGTCAACCGCGCTGCGCGCCGGTTTGAATCGCTTGCCACGCGCGTTTTTGGGGCCGATAACCTCAATTTTCTTGAGGGGCTGGTGTTGGCTGCAATGTTCTTTGAAGCGGCGCGACCAGTGAAGCCATCGCAGTTGGCAGAGGTATTCGGAACAACCCGCGGAAATGTGAGCCATTGCATCTCGTCCCTGGAAGCCAAAGGACTGTTGCAGAGAAAGATTCATCCCGAAGACGCGCGGGCCTACCAACTTACGCTGAAGCCGCAAGGGAAGAAGTGCGCGGTGCGCGTGATCGGCGCCTTCGACAAGTTACAAAAGGAGTTTGAACGGGAGATCAGCAAGACGGCCTTGAGTGAGATGCTCAAGGCGTTGCGAAAATTGGAGGCGCTCTGCGCCATATCCAACCCATAGATCACCCCAGCGACGAAGGCCTATCATTGGGGACACCGACGCAGCAACAACGAGTTTGAGTTAGTCAGACCCGAGCCACACGCCAACAAAGGCTGGATGTCAGGAAAGAATCCGTCCCCGCAAGTCATAAGATGTGTTTTTACTTGACATCTCCTTTTATAGAATCCGCCCGTCTAATTTTGGATTGGGACCGTATCGGTTCGGCCCTGGCTCGCTGTCAAGCACCGTAAATACAAGCAAGATGATTCCGCCAATGATCGGAATCAGACAGAGCATGATCATCCAGCCGCTCTTACCAGTGTCGTGAAGCCTTCGCACTGTAACTGCCAAGCCCGGAAGGATGATCGCCAGGATACAAAGCGCAAGTGGAAAGAATAGAGCTGCTTTAACACCGTCAGGGTGTTCCGTAGTCCCAAAGGCTGTGAATCCTCCGACAAATAGCGCAAGAATAAGCACGATACTGAAGAGTACAAATATCCAGAATTCTTTGCGCCGCGAACGCCCATCGAACTGCACGCACCTATCAATAACCAGAAAAACCCAGTACATAGCTTCCTCCGTTTATCCGGCCGAATCGCGTGGGCTGACATGAGCCACACAATCATTTAACGTGGCGAGGGCGGGGTGCCCATTGCATTCGTAATTGTGAAGAATTACAGTATGTAGCGCGACAGATCCTGATCCTTGACGATTGAAGCAACCATTTGCTTCACATACTCGGCGTCGATGTGGAAGACTTTTTCTTGTCCAGCCGCGGTAACTCGCTCCTCATACGGCAAGGGAGTAGAAGACTCGATTTTGATGGCTTCCTTGAGCGCTTCGGCAGCGGCCTCGTCCGGTGCTTTGCGGGCCACGTCAGGCGCCAGGAAACTCACGTCCTCCAGCACACGCTCCATGATGGTGTGCAGACGGCGAGCGCCGATGTTTTCAGTTTGCTCATTCACCTTGAAGGCAAACTCCGCCATTTCGCGCAGAGCCTCGGGAGAAAACTCCAGCTTGACCCCCTCAGTCTCCAACAGAGCCGAGTACTGCTTGGTAAGCGAAGCTTTGGGCTCGGTGAGAATGCGCAGAAAGTCATCGACCGTCAGTGACTTTAATTCGACGCGAATAGGAAAGCGCCCTTGTAACTCGGGAATAAGATCGCTGGGCTTGGAGACATGAAACGCGCCTGCGGCGATAAAGAGAATGTGGTCGGTGCGCACCATGCCGTAGCGCGTGTTCACCGTGGTTCCTTCAACGATGGGCAGAATGTCGCGCTGCACGCCTTCGCGTGAAACGTCGGGCCCATGGCCGCCCTCGCGGCCGGCAATCTTGTCGATCTCATCGAGAAAGACAATGCCGCTCGATTCGACTCGCTCAGTGGCCGCGCGGTTGACCGAATCCATGTCGATCAGCCGGCCTTCCTCCTCCTCCACCAGGTAGTCGAAGGCGTCGGAGACTTTCATCTTGCGTTTCTTCGATCCTCCACCAAATATGCTCGGCAGCATGTCCTTGAGGTTCATTTCCATATCCTCAAGATTTTGGTTGCTGATGATTCCAAACTGCGGCATTCCGCGTTCGCGCACATCAAGTTCAACCTGGCGATCATCGAGCTTGCCTTCGCGGAACTGCTGGCGGAGCTTCTCGCGGGTGCGCTGATAGCTATCGACCTCGGGCAAAACAAGCTGGCCCTCCTGTGAGGGCGGAGTCGGCGGCGGAGGCGGCAGGAGCACGTCCAGCAAGCGTTCCTCTGCGTTCATCTCGGCGCGGTCCTGCACTTCTTCCAGCCGCTCCTCGCGCACCATGTCGATGGCGATCTCGACCAAGTCGCGGATCATCGACTCGACATCGCGGCCCACATAACCCACCTCGGTAAACTTCGAAGCCTCGACTTTAAGAAAGGGTGAGTTAGTGAGTTTAGCCAGGCGGCGCGCGATTTCCGTTTTGCCCACGCCGGTCGGTCCAATCATGATGATGTTCTTGGGCATGATGTCGTCGGCAATGTCGGGCGGCAGTTTTTGCCTGCGCTGGCGATTCCTGAGCGCGATGGCAACGGCCCGCTTGGCGGCCTTTTGCCCGACAACATGTTTATCAAGTTCAGTGACGATCTCGCGCGGGGTTAGCTCGTCGAGCGAGAGATCTTGTTCTTCGGCGGATGCGGGCAGATAAATGGCCATGGATAAATGTGACAGGCGGAAATAAACCGCTAGCCTTTCAACTCCTCTATCGTAACGTGATCGTTGGTGTAGATGCAGATGTCGCCGGCAATCTTCATGGCCTTCTCCGCGATGTCGCGGGCGCTCAGGTCGGTGTTCTCCATCAGCGCCCGAGCAGCGGCGGCGGCATATGGACCACCCGAACCGATGGCGGCCAGCGGCTCATCGGGATCAATCACATCTCCCGACCCGGAGATCAGAAAGGTTTGCCCCTGGTCGGCCACGACTAATAATGCTTCAAGATTCCGCAGCATCTTGTCGGTGCGCCAGTCCTTGGCCAGTTCGACGGCGGCGCGATTCAGGTTGCCGGCGTACTGCTCGAGCTTGGTCTCAAAGCGGGCGAAAAGCGAAAAAGCATCGGCGGTTGAGCCGGCAAAACCAGCGAGAATCTTTTCTTGATAGAGGCGGCGAATCTTTTTCGCCGAATGTTTCAATACGTGGTCGCCGAGTGTGACCTGCCCGTCGGCCGCCATCACCACCTGGTCGTTGCGCCGCACACAAATCACGGTAGTCGAGCGAATGCGGGAATTCGGTGCCGCTACGGGATTTTTGCGAAAAGCCAAGAAAAACCTCCAGAAAGATGCAACCACGAGTATATCGCAGTGCGAAAGAAGGGGTTGCCGCCCATCAGCCGATGTGGGTTGCACTGCTCGTGAGGCACGGCGCGAGACTAGCTGCGGTATCCTTGATACTGGGACCTCAAAGGGGAAGAGTCTCGCTTCCATGACCCACATCAACGCAAATGTTTGGGAGATTGCCCTCGGTTCGGCAATGCTTGTCACGCTCCTCGCGGTGGGGCTGTGGCTGCTGCTCCGCAAGCGCCCGACCGCTGAAGAGCAGGAGCGCGCGCGCCGCCTCTTTCTGGCGCGCTCGGGACGACTGGTGGATGGAATGTTACTCGACATCTGTGAGTTCGAGGCGCAGGCCAAGGACGGAACTGGGCGCACCCTGACTATGCTCCTCTACAGCTATCGCATCGGCGGGGTGGACTACGAGTCTTCGCAGGATATTACCGATATGCGCGGCGTCGTGGATACGGCGCAGGTGCGGATCGGCTTTCCCTGTTCGGCGCGCTACCAGCCGGGCAATCCACACAATAGCATCGTAGTGGCCGAAGAGTGGACAGGACTGCGGGAGGGCTTGCCAGTGCTGCCCGCCTACGACGATCCCGATCCGCTTGACCTGAGCCATTTGCAGCCCGGGAGCGGTAAAACCGAAACGCAGAGTCCAGCGTGAGAAGGCTGCCAAACGCGGTTGCCACCGTGTAGGATATTCGAGAACACCATCCTCTGGACCCGGCTCACGCCAGGGTCCTTGCACATCCAAGCCATTGGAGGAAAAATGCTCAAGGGATTTCGAGATTTTATTCTGCGTGGAAATGTTGTCGATCTGGCCGTGGCCGTGATCATCGGCGCGGCCTTTAATACTATCGTCACTTCGCTGGTCAATGACGTATTGAAGCAGTTGATCGCAGCCGGTGTCGGCAAGCCGGACTTCAGCAGTGTGGTGCTGAATCTACACGGGACCGACATCAGGGTGGGCAACTTTCTAACGGCCATCCTGCAATTTCTTATCGTAGCCAGCGTGGTCTACTTTTGTGTCGTACTGCCGCTCAATCACCTCATGGCCCGATTGAAAAAGCCCGAGCCTCCAGCGGCGCCGTCCACCAAAATCTGCGCCGAGTGTCTAAGCGAAATCCCTCTGGCGGCCCGGCGCTGCAGTCATTGTGCACAGCCCGTGGCATGAAAGCTGAGCGTCATTTCCTGTATTTCGACTCTGGCGCAATTACGCTTCAGGAGCCGCGTCCTCGAAGATCTGTTGTTCCGGCAGCATACCTTGGCGCAGTACGCGCGAAACGAGGATGCCGTCTTCCTCGCGCCGGTAAAACAACCCATGCCGCCCCTTTTCGAAGCGATACAGACCGGGTCGAATCCAATCGCAGGACCGCCCAAGCAATGGGCTGGCTGCAAGCATCTTCGCGCATCGTTCAAGGTCGTCGAGGTAGCGCTCGGCCTGACCGGCACCCCAGGTTTCAAGGGTGTATTCAGCGATACTCAGCAAGTCTGCCTTAGCCTTCTGGGAAAAGCGCAAAGTAGCCATGACTAGCTTGCGTTCGATGGTAGATGGAGCGTCTCGCGGACCTGCTGGAAGACATCGCCCTCGACAACGCCGCTTGCATCCCCATCGTCGATGGCCGCACGCAGAGCCATCAACTTCGCCTCAAAGAGCTTCTCCTCGCGTTCCAGAGTGCGCAGCCCGGCACGTACAACCTCGCTGGCGTTCTCAAAACGACCGCTCTTAACCCGCGCCAGAACGAAGCAGTCGAGTTCCTGAGTCAAATTCACGTTACGAGTCGGCATTGCTCTACTCCTTGCCCCCTCCTGAAAAAGGAGGCTGAAAGTAATTGTAGCGCCATTGGCAATCTTTGCCAATGGCTTAGTTCCGCCGGTTCTTATCGTCCTTGTCTCAAAATTCAGCTCTTTGCATTCGACCACGCGATAAAGTGAAGAGTGGTACTTTATCCGAAGAAGGTTCTGCTCATGACATCGCGCAAGCCCCTTGCTCTTCTATTCCTTCTGACGTGCTTTTCCTGCCCTCTGGGGGCGCAGAACTCCGCGCAGCCAGTTCCCGCCGTCTTCGGCTATAAGGACTTCACCGGTCAAGCAAAAATCGAGGAGCAATTTCTTGCCGTTCCAGATGCCAAGCTGGCCGGACAGCACCTCAAGACGCTTACCGCCGAGCCTCACCTGGCCGCGACTCCTGAAGACCGCAAGACCGCCGATTATGTGGCGCAGAAGTTTCGCGCGGCGGGCCTCGAAACCGAGATTGTTCCCTATCGCGTGCTGATGAATCAGCCGCTGAGAAACGAATCGAAGTCGGTGCGCGTTGAGGCATATGACCCCAGCGGCAAGCTGATGATGAGCGGCCCCACCAAGGAGCATGTGGATGGCGACCTTTCCCAGGACGATCAGCGCGTGGTGATACCCTTCAATGGCTCCTCGGCCTCGGGCGATGTCACCGCTGAGGTGGTCTACGCCAACTATGGCCGCGTGGAGGACTTCGACCAACTCGCCGCTCAGCACATCGACGTGCGCGGCAAGATCGTTATTGCGCGTTATGGCGCAAACTTTCGCGGCGTCAAGGTTTATCTGGCCGAGCAGCGCGGCGCGGTTGGCGTGCTGATCTATTCTGATCCGCAGGACGACGGCTACTACAAGGGCGACGCCTATCCCATGGGACCCTGGCGGCCTGAGACCGGCGTGCAACGCGGCTCAGTGCAATACCTTTTCAAGTATCCCGGCGATCCGGAGACGCCCGGCGTGGCCTCGACGGTGGATTTGCCCGACACGGCCCGCGTGTCGCCTGTGGGCAATCAGCCGCGCATCATTTCCATCCCCATCAGCTATCACGACGCAGCGCCTATTCTGCAAGCCCTCAAAGGGCCCGGTGTGCCGCAGGGATGGCAAGGTGTGTTGCCATTCCGCTACCACCTTGGCCCCGGCGGGGTAACGGTCCATCTGGTTTCTGCGCAGGATTATCAGCGGCGAATCATTTGGGATGTTATCGGAAGGATCAAAGGTTCCCAGTATCCCGATGACTGGGTGGTCGTGGGCAATCACCGCGACGCGTGGGTCTACGGCGCGGTCGATCCATCGAGCGGTACCGCGAGCATGCTGGAGACGGTCCACGGCATCGGCGCTCTGCTCAAGCAAGGCTGGCGGCCCAAGCGCACAATGATCTTTGCGAGTTGGGATGCCGAAGAGGAAGGCTTGATTGGCTCAACCGAATGGGTAGAGCAGAATGCCAAGGCGCTCGAACATGCTGTCGCCTACTTCAACACCGACGTCGCTGTTGCCGGATCGGACTTTACCGCCAATGCCGTGCCCTCGCTCAAGCAGTTTCTGCGTGAACTGACGCGCGATGTTCCCAGCCCACTGGGCGGATCGGTCTATCAGCAGTGGCGCATCAATCATCCCAGCCAAAGCGAGCACTCCGACCTGAACGAGCTGCATGCGCCCAGCGCCCCGCCCCTGCCAGGTGAGGAGATTCAAGTGGGCGACCTCGGCTCCGGCTCCGACTTCACGCCCTTTTTCCAGCACGTGGGCGTGCCCTCGACCGACATCAGTTCCGATGGTCCTTATGGCGTCTATCATTCTGTCTTCGATAACTATGCCTGGTACACGATGAACGCCGATCCAAAGTTCGTCTACTTGCAAGAGATGGCCCGCGTTCTCGGCCTCGAAACTCTCCGCATGGCCGATGCCGATGTGCTGCCCTACGACTATGTCGCTTATGCTCGCGAGATCAGCGCCTATCTTGACGCGGCAAAACGCAGAACCTGGGTTCCGGGCGACAGATCTTCTGCGATGCGGTGGAATGCCGGCGTTCCCGCACACTACTCACTGGATTTTGCCGCCGCCGAGGCTGCTGCCGCACGCTTTTCCGCTGCTGCTGAGCGGGTTCATGGCCTGCAAGTCGCCGCCTCAGGCGACCGCGCCAAGCTCAATGCGGCTCTTCGTCAGACCGAAGCCGACCTCATCTCCGACGCAGGATTGCCCAATCGCCCCTGGTATCGGCACACCATCTACGCGCCCGGCGAATACACCGGCTACGCGGCGGTCGTGCTGCCCGGCGTGAACGAAGCGCTCGACGCGAAAGATGCAACCCGCGCCGCGCAGCAATTAGCCGTGCTGACCCAGGCTCTAGACCGTGCTGCCCGCACACTGAACTCCGCGCGCTGACGACGGAATGCAGAAAGGGCGCGAATCCAGCCGCGCCCTCTGCCACTGTCAGACTGCTCAGCCAACTATTCCACCGAGGTCGGAGTCCAGCCATCCGAGCCGGCCAGGAAGGTATCCGGCGCATACGATGTGGCCTGCGAAGAGGTCAGATAGATAGCATGCGACTCACGCGTCTTCGCCGTGTAGCCAGTCGAGCCTTTTCCTGTCGAACCGTACTCGGCGTAGTAAGAGGTTGCCAGGTAATCGGTGGTTCCTGGTTCCCATTCGATCCATCCAGCCGTGGCGATATTCGCGTTCAATACGTTGTCGACCAGGATGACCCTCGAATACACGCCCCATGGACGGCCGAAATAGTCATTGGTCTGGCTGCTGCTTTGGGTATCGATCGTGCTGTGGTAGAAGACGAAACCGGTCAGGTAGGCGTCGCTGCTCGAGCGGTTGTTCTGCGCGGTCATGGTGGTCTCGCCGCTTGCGCTGCCGTGCTCATCGATCATGATTGTGCAGGTATCCAAAACCATCGCGGCGTCGCCGAAGATGAAGTCCACATTGCCTTCGATGTAGGAGCCATAGAGATATACCCGCGTCGGAGTGGTGCAGGTGGTCGAACTGCAGCCGTTGGCCCCGGCATAAAAAGTATCCTGGCGGCCGATCAGCCGAACGTTGCGGCCAACCGCCCGGTCGGCCACAATCGAGAGTGCCAGCGCTTGCGTCTCGGTGTTGCCGTCCTGGGTGTAGAGGTTCTGAATCTGGAGGTTCTGCATGTAGAAGTTCTTGGCCGCGCTGGTAACACTCACCGTGGCCGAGCCAATGTCGCTGCCCGCCTCTGACGCCGACAGATCGTCGGAGATGATGGTGGACGAAGCGCTGCTGCCTTCGCCGATCAGGCTCACGCCTGGCTTGGAAATCGTGACCTGCCCGGTATAGGTGCCCGCCGCGATTTCGACGATTCCGCCAGTCGAGGGCAGCGCATTGACCGCCGCCTGAACCGTGCTGTAGTGTCCTGTTCCCGAGCCGCCCACATAGACCGTGGTTGCAAATAAGCTGCCGGCTGCCAAAAGCATGGCCAATGCCATGCCGTACGATCTAAGCTTCCTTAGCTCTTTCATTTTTCCCTCCATGGATGGCTAAAAATCCGCCAGTGGTCAGACCTTCTTTGCGGCGCACTAGTCATATGTTCCCGTTTTTTTGAGGCTTTCGTGTCCGGAGAAGTACTGTTTTGCAAAGATATGGCCGACCTTGGTAACCAACGGTTCCGCCCAACGGATACTATCACAGCAAATCAACCATTTGGAAGTGGATTTTAGGTAATTATTTTGAACACCCCTTCGGACAGTATTAGCAGACAAGGTCTGACCACTGGCGCGGCCAACGGTTCCGGGAAAACAGAAGTCAGCCTGCTCGGAGCGGGGTTTTCTGCTCCCTATTCCCTATTCCCGGTTCCCTGCTTATTGACCGGTTCGTGGATCGCTCGTATCGTTAGGGTGTGATGATGAAAACTTCCCCTAACACAATTCGCATCGGAATCGCGGTTGCCGTGGTCGTCGGCACCATCGGCTGGCTGGCCTGGTCCGGCATGGGCGCCAACGAGAGTTACTACAAAAACATCCCTGAGCTGGCCGCAATGGGCGACAAGGCGTATCAGAGCCACGTCAAGCTTCATGGCTTCGTCCAGCCCGGCTCCATCGAGCACAACGGCCCGCACGTCACGTTTGTCATGAACGAGTTTGAGAGCCACTCGCCCAAGGCTCCCGGCGGGCGCTTGCTCACGGTCGAATACAAAGGCTCCGAACCGCCCCCCGACACTTTCAAGGACGACTCCGAGGCCATAGCGGATGGCACGTATGGCCGCGACGGCGTCTTCCACGCGACGGTGCTACAGGCCAAGTGCGCCAGCAAGTACGCTCCGGCTCAACCCGGCGCGCAACCTGGAACTGCGCCCGCGCAACCGGCTGCCGCGCCCAATAACAATCCCCGCGCCGCGACCGTTCCCGAGTCCAAACCGGCTAGCTAGGTCTGTGCATGTAAGGAGAAGGCATGGATTGGAAAAAGTTTTTAGCGCCAGTTTTGTTTAATTCCGCGCTTGTTTTTGCTTTGTTCATGTCTGATCTTGGGGACGGAAATGTACATCAATACGGAACTCATCAATTCGCCTTCGCCCTCTTCCTGGTTATAGGAGGATCCATTGGAATGGTTGGTTTTGAAGAATTGAAAAGAGGTGGACACCGCAAAGTTAAACGTAACTTGCTAATATGCCTAGCGGTTTTGTTTATCCTTTTTCTCTTTCTAGCCTTCACTGGTTTTGAATTGCACTGGAAAGTAAGAGAAATGGATTCTGTCTATTTATGTTTATTGATTCCATTTTATATACTTCTAGTAGCGTCATTTCCAATTGCCCTCTACCTGAATCGAAATCAGAACAGGTCCACTTCGCAGCAAGAGAGCGCCAATGAATCCTAACGGAATATATGCCTCCGCTCAAACCAGCCCTTCAGCAAGACGCCCGAAAGCCTTTGCTTTGTATTGGAGATTAGCTGTCATCGTCGTGATTGCTTTTTCGATTTTGTTTTGCGTATCGTTCGTATCGTTTAAGTTGCTTTACCCGCACGGGATGACTACGCAGAATAAAATTCATGATGCGGTGCTTATGGTTTCATTTTTTATGGCTTTTGCAGGCAAAGATATATTGAAGCGTGCTGGATACAAGAAATTTCCGATGCGTTATATATCATGCGCCGCTGTATTTTCTGTGACTCCTATATTTCTACTATTTCTACCCCTTCCGCAACAGGTCAAACATATTGTCGGTGAATATGGGCCGTACCTATTCTATGCGTTAATTGCGGGAATGCTCCCGCTTTCCCTCTATCTGAAACATAGAAAGAAAAAATCCAACACCGAATCCGCCGTTGCCAATGCCAGCTAACCCGACCGCCAATCCCGAAACGTTCGTCGACCGCGCAGAACTCTGCGCGCGCGTTGATGGTGTCTCGAAGCTCTTCGGCTCCTTCGCCGCTTTGCGCCAAGTCTCGGTAGACTTTGAGCCCGGACGCTGCTACGTTCTCCTCGGCGAAAACGGTGCGGGCAAGTCTACGCTGCTGCGCATTCTAGCCGGACTGCTCCGGCCCAGCTTTGGCAAGGTCACGGTCTTTGGCGATCTCGAACCTCATGATGCACGCGAACGTATCGGCTACATGAGCCATGCGCCGATGCTCTACGACGAGCTGACCGCCCAGGAAAACCTGCGCTACTTTGCCAGCCTTTACAGCGGTCGCGCCTGCCTCCAGCCCGCCGAAGCTCTGCGCCAGGTGGGTCTGGACCCGGAGCTGCCCCGCATTCTTGGTCAGTATTCGCAAGGGATGAGGCAGCGCACCTCGCTGGCCCGCGTGCTGCTCTCCTCGCCAGAACTGCTGCTGCTCGACGAGCCTTTTTCCAACATGGATGTTGAGAGCGCGCGCCAGATGGTCGAACTGCTCTCAGGCTTTCGCCACAGCAGCCGGACGATTGTCTTGACGACTCATCAGCGCGAGTTAGCTGCTCCCATCGCCGACTATGTGCTAACGCTGCACGCTGGACGTGTCGCATCGTTGGAGCCGGGGTCCCCAGCGACAGGTCTTGGTCGATGGGGTGGAGAGCCGGGGAGCCCAATTCAATGAAGACCAACGGCGCGCGCATTTTGGAATCCCTCGGTATCCATTTCGAACTTCGCGAGTACGAGGTCGACATCGAAGACCTCTCCGCTCCCACAGTCGCCAAGAAGATCGGAATGCCACCCGAGCAGGTCTTCAAAACTTTGCTGACCACAGGGGTCCCCAGCGACAGGTCTTCGTCGCTGGGGTGGTCCATGGGCGGCCCAGGCGTGTACGTCTTCGCCGTCATCCCCGGCGACGCCGAGTTGGACTTCAAGAAGCTGGCGCGCGCCGCCGGATTGCGCAAGGCCGAGATGACGCCGCTCAAAGAGGTGCAGCCCCTCACCGGCTACATCCGCGGAGGCGTCACCGTTTTTGGCGCAAAGAAAGCATATCCTGTCTTCGTCGATGAGACAGCGATTCTCTTCGACAAGATCAGCGTCTCCGCCGGCGCGCGCGGAACCCAGCTTATTCTCGCACCCGACGACTATCTGCGAGCCGCCGAAGCACAAACCGCCGACCTGACAAAATCCGTCGTGATGGAGGGACACACAGGATGACTCGCGCCCTCTGGACCCATCTCGCGAAAGATCTGCGCATTGAGTGGCGCTCGCTCGACGCGCTCGTCTCCATGCTATTTTTCTCCGGGCTGGTGGTCGTGCTCTTCTCGATTGCTTTCGATCCGCGCGGAGCTTTTTCCCAGCAAATTGCAGGCGGCGTGCTCTGCGTGGCCACTATGTTCGCCTCGGTCAGCGCCCTCAACCAGGCCTGGGCGCGCGAGATTCGCCACCAGGTTCTCGATGCGCAGCGCATGACTCCCGCCCCCGGCGCGGAACTTTATCTGGCCAAGGTTCTGGCAAACTTCCTTTTCGTCACCATTGTGCAGATAGTCCTGGCGCCATTCTTTTTTATTTTTTATAACCTTCACATCGTGGGTCAGGCTTGGCTCTTGGCGCTGGTGCTGCCGCTGGGCACATGGGCCTTGGTCGCGAACGGCATCTTCTTCGCCGCGCTCTCCATACGCACCCGCAACCGCGAACTGCTGCTTTCGCTCATCCTCTTCCCCATCTTTATTCCGGCTCTCTTGGCCATGGTCCAAGCCACCACCAGCATCCTCACCGGCGAGAGCGACCCCACGTTGTGGATCAAGCTGCTTCTGGGTTACGACATCATCTTCACCACCGTGAGCCTGCTGCTTTTCGACGTCGTCTTCCACGCAGAGTAACTGCCATGAACGACTCCTTCAACCTCGATCGCTTTGTGAGCGCCCAAGCCGCAGTATATCCGCAGGTCGTGGCAGAACTCGGCGCTGGCCGCAAGCGCAGTCATTGGATCTGGTTCATCTTTCCGCAGATGAAAGGCCTCGGCCGCAGCTCGCAGTCGGAGTATTACGGCATCAGCTCGCTGGAAGAAGCCGTGGCTTACGCGTGCCATCCGCTGATCGGCCCGCGCTTGATCGAATGCACGCAGCTGGTCAATCGCGTTGAAGGCCGCACCATCGACCAAATCCTCGGCCCTCCCGACGACCTGAAATTTCGTTCCTCAATGACGCTCTTTGCCCGCGCCGCCCCGGAGAATCCCGTCTTCCAAGAGGCCTTGAATCAATACTTCAACGGCGAAGCCGATCCGCTGACTCTGGCGCTGCTGCGATAGTTCTATTCGATGGCAAAGACCGCATAGACGGTAGCCACGCGGCTCACCTTGCGTGGTTCGATGGCTAATCGCTCTCGCGGTGCCGCCATAAACTCACCGGAGGCTGCCGAGTTGTTTGCAACCCCTTGCGAAATTTGCACCCGACCGAAGGGAGCTGAAACCTCATTGGTCACATAAATTAATGATCCCAGATGTACTTCCATGCCCTTGGCTAACACAGCAGCATTTGCTCTGGCGCGCGTCGTAGCTTTGTCAAGCGCCTGATCTTCGAGAGCTCTCTCGTCCTTCACTGTCCAGTCGATCTGACCGCTATCGGTAGCGCCCGCTGCAACAGCTATGTCCAGAATCTCGGCGGCACGTTCCGGCGGAGCCTTAACCGTCCATTGCTGCAGCAGTTTGAATTTGTGCGCTGTGTTATACACACGATCCAAGTGTTGACTCTCACTTCGGATTGATGTCTCCGGAATCCCTGCCTGTTTGAGAGCGGTAACAATATCGTTCGATGTCTTCGCGCCAGCTGCATAAGCAGTCTTGGCGTCGGAGGGCTGTGTCTCGAACCCAATGTGCAGAATGGCGATCTCCGGATCTGCGGTCACCCTCTCCTCCGCACTGACGGTGAGTGTGCGATTTGACGGCTCAATCTTGAGTTGAACCTGACTTGTTTGCTGCGCGCCGGATGTGGCGCAACCCACGACGAGAGCGACGGCCGCAATTGCTTGCTTGAAGTGCATAAATGGGTTCCTTTCACCCCTTGGACGCAAAGCATACAAGATGGGCGCAGGGAAAGTGAAGTTCCTTTCCAGTCCAAAACTTTTGCATGATCGACTTGAACGGGAAGGCAGTTCCGTAGCGTCTCTAACTGGCCGTCCAACCCTCAGTCTTGAGCCCATCGAAAAACGCAAACGCGCGTAGTGCGTCATCGGCCCGCAGGTTTCAATTATGAGCATGCCTACGGCGAAACAGGCCTTCGGTTGCTGCCATGAGATGCCTGAGCGGTACGAAGTCCAGGCCAGGTCGCGCTGCCACTGGCGCTGCCGGGTGCTGCGGAATCCAAGATTTCCAGCTCCGTTCCATTCACTTCCACGGCCACGCTTTGCTGGATGAGGTCCATCGTCAGCACAACGCGCAGGCTGTTTTTCTGCCTCACCACGATGCCCTCCATCCCGGCCAGCGCTCCAGACAGAATTCGGGCCCGCTGTCCGACAGTCATCAAGGGATGCGGTTCGGCACGGCGAAGCGACAGTCCAGTGCGTAACGCGTCGATCTCCGCCTCGGGCAACGAAGCCGGCTTGCGCCCCGTGCCACCCACAAAGGTCAGCACCCCTGGCACTTCCAGCACGCGCACGCGCTCTTTGCGGTCGATATGAACAAACAGATAGCCGGGAAAGAGCGGCAAATCCAGCGTGACCGTCGAGCCATCGCTCCATTTGCGCCGCACGCTGTAAAGGGGAAGATAGAATTCAATTTCTCTCTGACTCAGGTATTGACCAACGCGCTTCTCGTGACGGGGCAAAGTATAAACGGCAAACCATTTCAGCGCGATTAGCATCTCCGGCGAGCAATCTGCCGCGAGTTCACCCATGGGAACGGAGGTCTTCTTGTGTGCAATCGCAGACAATCTGTCCCTCCCAGTGTGGGTCAACTCATCTTTCAAATTACGGATGATGCTCAATTGAGCCTGCCCGCACCGACATCCGGCAGCCTCGTGTCAATATTAGATATTATGCCACTGCCATGTTGGTCGGTTCCATGTGATTCGTGTAGCGGTCTCTAGGAGCGCGATAAATCAACAACCTGATTGACGGTGAGAATCTACTGCAATTGCAGTAGATTCTCACCGCATGGAATTGAGTTTGGTTATGCCTTGACCAAGGTCGCAGTGCCCAGGCGCTCTTTGAGTAACTCGTCGCCATGGGTCAGGAACTCAGCTAGCGGTAACTTGCCGCTGTCTACTTCGGCTAGTAACTCGCGCTGGGCTGCGTACTCCTTGTTGACGATACCCGCCTTCGATTGCAGCATGCGCCACGACTTGCGGCGCTCAACGCAGAACATGACTAACTGACGACTGAGCGCGTAGTAGATAGTCTTGCCGGCATCTTCCTGGGTGATGTAGACGCCGAAGTCGGGAATGAATGCGCGGTGTGCCGGATCGAGATAGCGGCGGTAGATAACATCCTGCTGAGTGATGCGGATCAGCATGTTATCGAGCGGAATGAGCTTGGCTGCCGCTTCCGGCTTGATCTTTTTGAGATGGTTGCGGAAGCGGGCTTCGGTGGTGCACCAGTGAGCCACGGTGTAGCGGCGAGTTTCTCCGGTGACCTTGTCTTTGGTCTCGTACCAGTCGAGATCGATGGACGGGTTGCCCTTTACATCGAGGGCTTCCTGATAGGTTTCGCCGAGGCGCGGGTTGAAGACGAACTCGGGAACGCCACGCGAATCGCGCACACGCTGCGCCTGGAAAAGCGCCATGTCGTCGGCCACTCCATGCTCGGGCTGGCAGGTGGTGAAGGCCTGAATAAACAGAGTGCCGCGATACTCAAGGCCGTCGAGAATGGCGCGGTAGAGCTTGGGCGCGTTGGCCATGGAAACCTGCGCTACGAACGGCGATCCGTGACCGGCCAGGAAGGTCTCAGCGACCGTTTTCTTCTCAGTGTTTTTGCCCTGCGTGGCCGCGCCGAATACGTTCATGTCGTTGCCGCCGAGCATAGGTGTGGAGTCAGAGTTCTGCCCGCCGGTGTTGGAGTAGACCTGCGTGTCGAGCATCAGCACCTTGACGTTGGGGCGATTTTGCAGAATGACTTTCGACATATTCTGATAGCCGATGTCGCCCATGCCGCCATCGCCGCCGACGGCCCAGACCTTGGGCAGTTCGACAATTTCCTGATCGGTCATCAGCGCGTCAGTGAAGTGGCTGAGGTTGTAATACTCTTGCGCGTCAATGACATTTTCGTCGCGCGTGAGCAGGATGTCGGCGAGGCGCTCGGGGATGACGGAGCGGCGAGCGTGATCGACGATGAAGCTCTCGCCCATGAGCCAGCCAACGGTAACGCCGTCTTGGAAGAGCGAGTTCATCCAGGGATAGGGGTGAGGATTGTTGGGCGCGGTTGAGCCATAGACCGTGTTGCAGCCGGTGTGCGCGGCCATGGCCATGACGCTCATGCCGTTGGCGAGGCGCCCATCAACGGCTTGCAGAGTTTTGTGGTTGAAGGCTTCAGTGAGCAGCACAGCGGCAATGGCTTCGACCAACTCGGCATCGCTGATGGGTCCGTTCTTTTCTTCGTAAGCAGCAATGCGCGCACGCGTGTCCGATTCATCTTCGCCGCCCAGACCGAGAACCAGGTGAGCGATGGCCTGACGAAGCAGGTCGTACTCAGCGCGGTTGCGCGCTTTGAGGACGGCGAGACGAGCGACGCCGCGCTTTTCGAGATCGCCTGCCTTGGCCAGGAATCGGTCGCTCTTGGCGTGGTAGACGGGGCGCATGTAAGCCTCAGTGACGGCCGCGATGGAACGCAGAACACTTTTTTCGCCGCAACCGGCGCAAGCTCCGTCGCCTGAAACCAGCGCGTCATACGTGGAGCGAACCATGAGCATGTTGCGCAGCGTGGCAGTCTTCGAGTCGGCGGGATTGGCGGCGTTGTAAAGGCCGAGATATTTTTGCGACGTGTCAGGCAGCAGATCGAGGAAGTTTGTGCCGGAGGTATGTTCGGCATTGACTCCCTCGGTCTCCGCGACCATTTTGAGCGCGTTGTGATCGCCGCAGGCAGTAACGCAGGCGGCGCATCCTTTGCAAAGATCGCTGACAAAAATCGAGAAGATGCCACCCGAGCCGGGAGCTTTGCGCTCTGGCGAAGAGAAGATGGCGTTGACCTTCTGATAGGCCATGGGAACTTTGGCGATGATGTCGAAGAACTGTTGCTTGGCCGTCGAAGAGAAACCGTCGACCGTGTCAGTGACTTCGCGAAGGATGGTGGACAGCGGAGTGCCGGCCTTGCCTTCGGCGACCATGCGCTGGCGAGTCTGACGCTCAATCTCCGGCAGCGCTGTGAGTAGCTTGACGCGGTCGGCGGGGTTGGCTACGTAGTAGGAAATGGCCGTGCGCAGCAGCGTGGAGAGATCTTGCGCGGTGTTGGGTAGGGCAGTGTCAGGGCAGACGGAGATGCACTCCATGCATTGCGTGCAGTTCTCGGCGATGAAGAGCGGGGTTTCGCGGCGAGCAACGTACTTGGAGGCGGTGTCTCCGGTGGCGGCGGCGATCATGCCCATGGCGGAGAGCGGCGTAGCGGGCTGGTTATAGCCATAGTGTGCGCGGAACTGAGCGTCGAAGTTGGCGACGCTCGCGATCGGCGTGCGCTCTGCCTGACCTGCGGGCAGCGGATTGGAACGGCAGCCTGAGCCGCATCCCCCACCTGCTGTGACCAGCTCAAGAATGGGCATGAGCGCCGCGCCGCGCAGGGACGAATGATCGGCTGCGGTGAGCGCGCCGATCTTGATCTCCTTGACCTGATCGAAGCCCTGCATCATGACTTCCATATTGGATTGAACGACGGCGTCGCCGAGCTTGCCGAACTTCTTCACGTATTGCTTGTGGACGACTTCGCGATACTGCTCCTGCGTGATGCCAAACTCTTTGAGCAGGCTGCTGACAGCAAAGAACGCACCGAGGAAGGCGTTGCCCTGCATACGCAATTGCAGATCTGCGCGGTCGGTGGCTTTTTTGGCAATTTCAAAACCGGGCAGCGTAAAGACGCGAATGTTCTTGTCGATGATTTGTTTGCGCGCCGAAAGGGGCAACTGCTCCCAGGCTTTTTCGCCTTCCTGATCGGACTCCCAAACCAGCGAGCCGCCTTCGGCCATGCCGTCGAGCGGGTTGGTGTGCGTGAATGCCTTGGGGTCGCAACAGAGAACGACGGTGACATGGCGCAGATCGCAGTTGACGCGGATGCGGTCTTTGGCAGCGACCATAAAATACGAAGTCGGCGCGCCTTTTTTCTCTGAACCGTACTTGGGATTGGCGCTGACATGAATGAATTCCTTGGGGTTGCCGAGGTCGTCTGTAATTCCGTCGCGGGCAAAAAGCAGATCGTTGAGATCGCCGAGAATTGCGCCGAGATTTTTGCCGGTGGTGATGGCGCCCCATCCACCGATGGAGTGGAAGCGGACAGCGACCGCGCCTTCAGGAAGCAGGGACGGCGTTTCATCGGCAACAACCGCATAGGGATGATCGATGCCGAGAACGATAAACGATTCACCGTCAGAGGCGCGCTTGCCGTCCTTGCGGGCGCGGTTGGCGGTGGCGAATTCGAATGCGCCGATGATGTGCTCAGGGCGGAAGTCGCGCGAGCCCAGGCCGTAGGTGCCGCCGAAAAACCTTGGAACTTCGGCAAGCGAAACTGCAGGCAAACCGGCGGTGGCTTGCACAGCTTTGGAGAATGCGGTGCGAATGTCGCGGCCGAGCGGGTTGTCGCCAGCGAGGGGTTCGTCGGTGCGCTCGAGGATGATGACGTTCTTTTTGCCCTTGAGCGCGGCAATGATTGCGGCTTCAGGGAAGGGGCGAATCACATTGACGTGGATGGAGCCGACGCTGGCGTTGCGGGTCTGACGGAGGTAGTCGACCGCGGCCTCGATGTTTTCAGCGGCTGAGCCCAGCGAGACAAAGACAGTCTCAGCGTCGTCGGTTTTGTATTTGCTGATGAGGCCGTAGTTGCGGCCGGTGAGTTCGGCAAAATCCTTGTAAGCTGCCTCAAGAAAATCCAGAATTGGCTCGGCAAAATTGTTGCGGCGCGCCACCACGCCGTTCATGTAGTGTTCCTGATTTTGCACCGGGCCAAGCAGAACGGGATTGGTGAGGTCCATCATCTTGGGAACGCGGCGGCGAGTGGGTCCAAAGAGAACGCGCTGCGCCTCGGTGGGGCAGTCGATGATGTCGGCAGGCGAACCGAGGTATTCGCGAATCAGGCCGGACTCGTGCTTGTAAAATGTGCGCTCGAGGTGCGAGGTGAGGAAGCCGTCCATGATGTTCATGCCCGGCGTGAGCGAGAGTTCAGTGACGCGGCGCAGAATCAGGGCCTGATCGGCGGCCTGTTGCGCGTCCTTGCCAAAGAGCATGATCCAGCCGGTATCGAGCGCGCCATAGATGTCGTCGTGACCGCAATGGACGTTGAGGGCGTGCTTGGTGAGGGCGCGTGCGCCGACTTCGAGAACCATGGTCGAGCCTTTTCCGGGCGCGTGATAATACTGCTCAACGCCGTAAACGACTCCCTGGCCGGATGTGAAGTTGACCACTCGCTTGCCGCACACGGAATGTGCAATTGCTCCGCCCTGGGCCGCGTGCTCGCCCTCGGTCTCAATGGCAATGGTGTTATGCCCGAAGACGTTCAAATGGCCTTCGGCGTAGGCCTGCTGGAAGAGTTCGCCGCCCTCTGTGGAAGGCGTAATCGGATAGAAGACGCCAGCGTCGGCGATGCGCGTCTCGGTGTGATACGAGACAAGCTGATTTCCATTTGCAGTAACCCGAATTCCGGGGAAGCGAGCGGCAACCGTCATGAATCTCCTCTGTTTTGTTTTGGCGTCCTGTGAGCATCCGGCTCGGAGAGAGTACCCTCCCGTCGAATCCGCGACGCGGTTCGCTGCCTTGGTCCATTGGGTCGCTCAAAGCACGGCCCAAAACGAATTCCTCTTCAAGTGTAAGGGCCGCGTCGATGCTGAGGATACCCAAGGGGGGGCTTCCTCCAAAAAACCGGCCTAATACTAGTATGCGCCCTAATGCAGGAGACAGCATCCCAGCTAGTGAGATGAGCGTTGAAGATGATGCGACAGAAGGGTTTACGCGAGATCGGTCGAGGCAACAAGTTGGCGCGGCTGCGCGCGAAACGCTACGTTGGCGAGTTGGCTATCGCTGTGGCTGACGCCGCTAGACCAGTGAGTGAGGCGCGGCAGCCTCCTCCGCCTCAAGTTTGCTGCCCACCTCGGCCGCTGCCTGGGCCAGCACGCGATGGTGAATGGTGAAGAGCGCCAATTCAAGCCGGTCGCTGACGCCTGTCTTGTCGTAGACAGAGCGCAGGTAGTTCTTGATGACTTGCTCGGTGGTCTTGAGGCGCGTGGCGATCTCGCGATTTTTGCATCCCTGCACAATGAGCGCGACGATGCGCATCTCTTTGGGAGTGAGCCGGTCGCGCACACGCGTGCCCACCATATCTTCCTCGGGTGAATCAGCGATCATCAGTTGCGGCGGCATCCAGGTTTCACCGGAGGCAACTGCGCGCACACATTCGGCAAGAGCCGGGCCGGTCACGTTGCGAAAGACCACGCCGCGAAATCCCTGTTGAAGATACATGCCCGCCGTTTCGTTGTTTTCGGCAATCACGATGCCGCGGCTTCCCACGGTCTCCAGGATGGAATGCAGGCGGCTGAAATCCGGCCTCAGCGAGGCGGCAAAAATGACGATGGATCCGGGAAAGGTTGTAACGGCATGATGCATTCGGTCAAGGTCAGTGCATTGAGCAATAATGCGCACATCCTCGTCCATCGCCAAAACCTTGGCTGTGCCTGCCCTGAAAATCGCCTGCGAATCGGCCAGTATGATCTTGTTCATGTGTGCCTCACTGCATCAATCGCAAAAGCCAATTTGAAGCCTGTCTCGCCCGCACTCTCAGGTTGCGCCGGAAACTGCGGAACAGACTCAGGCAACGGCTTCTTCTCTTTGCACCCTATCGGCAGATTCCCGCAGAACCCTTCAACTGCGTCAATCTGCAACAAAAAGAACCGCGCCTATTCCTTTGGTGACCGCTGCCGGGATAAACCCTGGCTACCTTTAGTAATTTTCCTAGCACGAGATTACAGCCTGTTGATGCCGCTGGTCACGAAAAATCTTGGGGCGAGAATGGGAAAATGTTTACCGAAAAGATTCGTGGATTGGGTAATCGCTCAAAGAGACCTGTTTTCATCATCTTCCAGCCACAGATCCCTATCCCCTTTCCTTAATAAATTCAAAGGCTTTTCTCCACAGCGCACCATAATGAAGTTGGTCCTCGCCATGCCGATGTAGAAGGTGGAGAGGCACGAATGGCTGACCGAACAGAACTCCTGGAAGCCGCCCTCGACAGTCTTCCAGAGGGCATGGCGCTGCTGAGTGCCGAGGCCGATATCGTGTTCTGGAACCGTGCCGCTGAGGCCATTACCGGGTATCGAGGCGCTGATCTATTGTCGCGCCAGGTTCCTGAGCCACTGGAGCCGCTTCTGCTCGCCTGCGCGGGCTTTGGGAGACCGGAGTCCATCGCCGGAACGGGGCCCTGCCGCGGCAGGCTGGTGCGCTTCCAGCACAGTCAGGGCCAACGAATTCCCGCCATCGCGCGATCAATGGTGCTGCGCGACGGAATGGGCGGGCGCATCGGCGCCGCGGTAGTCTTTCATCCCACCGAGAGCCAGGATGCACTGCCGCATGGCGCATGCAGTGAAAATTCTGAAGTGGAAGAAAATCAGATGGAGTTTGAAGACCGGCTGGGTGCGGTCTTCGAAGACTTCCTGCAGGGCGGCGAGAAATTTGGCGTTCTTTGGATCACCGTCGATCAGGCGCACGATCTGCGCAAAACGCATGGCGTTGGCGCTTGCGACACCATGCTTGAAAAAGTCGAGAGAGCGTTGGCCAATGGATTGCGTCCCGCCGAAGAAATGGGGCGCTGGGGCGACGATGAATATCTGGTTCTATCGCACGAGCGCACACAAGAGATGCTGGCGACCCACGCTCGAATGCTGGCTGATTTGGCCCGAACGGCGGACTTTCGCTGGTGGGGCGACCGGGTATCGCTGACCGTGAGTATTGGGGCGGCACAAGCCGACCGCGATGGAAGTTTGGCCGATCTGCTGGATAGGGCCAAAGCCGCAATGTTTTCCAGCATTCAAGCGGGCGGAAATCAAATCACGACCGCTCCAGGGGGGCAAGCATGTTCGCCATCATAGGTATTGTCGTGGTCTTTGGAGCGGTTATCGGCGGCTTTTTGATGGAGAAAGGACACATCGCCGTTCTCATTCAGCCGGCGGAGTTGTTGATTCTGGGCGGCGCGGCTATCGGCACACTGCTGGTGGCGAATCCGATTCATATCATCAAGTCGATCGTCGCCAATCTGCTCGGAATCATGAAAGGCTCCCCCTTCGACAAGGCGCGCTACTTGAGCACGCTCAAGATGATGTACCAGTTTCTCAACAAGGTGCGCAAAGAAGGACTGCTCAGCGTGGAAATGGATGTCGAGAAACCCAAGGAAAGTTCTATCTTCAAAAATTTTCCTGAGTTTATCGGCGATCATCATGCCCGCGATTTTGTCTGCGACACGCTGCGCATGGCCATCACCGGCGGCGTCGATCCATTCGACATGGATCAGATGATGGAACTCGACATGGAGGTGCATCACCACGAGGCGACGCTTCCCATTTCATCCCTCAACACCGTGGCCGATGCGCTGCCGGGTCTGGGAATTGTGGCGGCGGTGTTAGGAGTTGTGATCACCATGGGATCGCTGGGCGGACCGCCAGAAGAGATCGGCGCGCATGTGGCCGCGGCGCTGGTTGGCACCTTCCTGGGCATTCTGGCGTGCTATGGATTGGTCGGCCCCTTGAGTTCGAACATGTCCAAAACAGCCGATTCGCACAATGAATACCTGCATGTGCTTCGCGTTCTGATCCTGTCATTTCTGAAAGGCTCGGCGCCCATGATCGCCATCGAAATGGGGCGGCGCGCAATTCCCGCGCATGTGCGGCCCAGCTTCGACGAGATGGAAAAGAACTGCAAGAACCAGGCGGGCGGCGCTGATGCAGCCGCGGCCTAAACCTTGCGAGGCGTATCCAGAAAGAGTGTGGCATTATGGCGGCTGACAAAAGTAGACCAATCATCATTATTAAAAGAGGCGGCGGCCACGGCGGCCATCACGGCGGTGCGTGGAAGGTTGCCTATGCCGACTTTGTAACCGCCATGATGGCGCTATTCATTGTGCTGTGGCTGATGGGTTCAAGCGACAAAGTGAAAAAGGCGGTGTCAGGGTACTTCAACGATCCAAAAGGTACTGGCGCTCTGCTGGGCACAACCCTGACGGGCACAGGCCAGGTCATCATGGCCAAGATCAGCGACGATCAACTGGAAAAGCTGAAAGACAAGCTCGAACAGGAAATCAAGGCGAGAAAAGAGCTCGAAAAGCTTTCCAAGCAAATCGAAATTACGATCACGCCCGAAGGTTTGCGCATCGAGCTGATTGAGGGCAAGGACGGAACGTTCTATGAGATTGGCAGCGCGAAGCTAAGCGAGAGCGGACAGGAGCTTCTGGCGCTGCTTGGTAAAGAGCTGAAGACGCTGCCTAATTCGTTGCTGATCGAAGGACACACCGATGCGACGCCCTACTCGAGCGACTCGGGCTACAGCAACTGGGATCTGTCCGCCGATCGCGCCAACTCCGCGCGGCGCTTGTTGCAGCAGGACGGCGTGCGCACCGATCAGGTCACTCAGGTACGCGGCTATGCCGACCAGATGCTGCGCGTAAAAAGCAATCCCACCGATCCCTCGAACCGGCGGATTTCGATTCTGGTCAAGAATGACAGCGAATCGGTGCCGACACTTTCAGCAGCCAGTGTTGTGAATGGCACGACGCCGTTGCCGATCGGACCCAACGCGGCTGCTCCATCCTCGAGCGGAACCAAGCCTCCGATCGCGGCCCAGCCTGCCGCCGCGCCTGCTCCATCTCCAGAGGTAAAGCCTCCAGCCACGGCAACTCCGGCCGCCAAGCCCGGGCTCATGGATAAACTCAAGACCATGCTGCCGGGGAAGAAGAAGTAAGCGCCAGCTGCGAATCGGTTCTATCCCTCGTCCCCAACGGCGAAGACCTGCCGCTGGGGACGTCCACTCTGCTTATTGCTGCATGATCTGGATGCTCGGCGATGGATCGCTCTGCGATGTACAGACAAACTTCGTCGTGTTGATGACTATGCAGCTTGCTCCTCTTTGTGCGCCGTTACTGATGAGGAACGAGCCTGTGCCGGGAGCGCTTGCGTCCCAGGCATACGTCGTACTCATCGGTTGATCCCACGACAATGATCCGCTACTTGCGGTTGTGATGGCGCCAGAGATCGAGCCATTGGCGGTCAGGCCATATTCGCCCACGATTGCGGTGGGCATAACATTCAACAGCGGCAATGCTCCGAAAAGATAATTGCCGGCCAGGGTTGCGCTGGTGAAGCTGGTCTGCCCCTGCGCAATCGTCTGCGGTTCCAGCCATCCCGAATCGAAGGAACCGTTGTCCATCACGCTCATCTCAAAGCCGCTGGTGGTGTTGAACATATACAAAAACGTTGTGCCGCTGGCCGATGTGAAACTGGCACGACCGGGATTGGCGGGATCGAAGGCAAATGCCGTTGAACCGCCGATCGATTTCCCGGCCGCGTAAACAGCATCGTCGTTCGTGTAACTCTGATTCACCGTCATATTGCCGAGGCCGTCACCGCCGCCCTGATAAAGGCCGGAGTAAAAGCCGGACAGCGTTTTGCCGGTGGAGTTGAATTCTGCTCCTCGCAAATAGAGAACGAAGCTGCCATCAAGGCTAGCGGTGGTGGTCGAGCCCGGCTGCTGCAGGCGCATGTTGCCCGCCTCTTCGCCCGAATCGTTGGTGTTATCCAGGATGAACATGCGGCTGGCGTCGATGATGTAAACGGTGTAGCCTGCGGGGTTGCTGCTGCCTTTGAGCCCGATGGTAAAGCGGCCCGTCGCCGCATCGGGTGACGTGTAGCTTCCGGTGAAAGCCGTGGTTTGAACCGTTCCACTGCCACCCAGAGCGCTATCGATCACGCCGTCGGATATCACTCCGCCGGAGGCGCTGAAGCGGCCCACCGTGGCCTTGAGGATACTGCTATTGTTCTCGCCGTCGATGCCAAAGGCAAAACTGTTACCGCTGATCGTGCTGGGGACAAAGGCGCCCGGTGTGGCCAGATAGCAGTTGGCTGTGCCCTGCTGCAATGAAGGCAATGTGCCCAGGTCGTCGGCCTCGACCATGCGAAACTGCGTTGCGGGTTGAGCCGCGCTGGTCAGCGCAATCCCCCACTGCGTGGTTTGGATTCCCGCGACGCCATTGGTCAGCACCGTGTGAATGGACGCCAGGCCGTTGAAGTCGGAGCCGATGTTATAGCTTCCGGTCACGACTCCGGAGCCTGAACCGATGTCATAACTATTGGTGTCGAAGATGCCATTGCTGAAGTGTCCCTGACCGTCTGCCTGCAAGCTCATCACCGAGGCCCATCGCGAGCCATCCGTGTCGTTCGAGCCCTGCAGCAGGCAGGCGTAACTGCCGTTGAGGCTGCTGTTTTCAGCGCCGTTGCCGGCCGCGGCGATGTTGACGGTATACGGAATTGGACCGACGGTATTGCCGACCGTGTCTCGCACCGTGACCTGGAAGTTGACGGCGCCGGCTGAGGTGGGCATTCCGGTAATGGTGAGCGTGTTGTCAAACGTGGTGGGATAGGCGAAGCTGCCCGGCAATCCCGTAATTGTCCAGACGTATCCGGGTACGCCGCCCGTGACATGGATCGGACCCGAGTAACCAGTCCCGACAGTTCCAGAGGGCAACGTAGTGGTGGTGATTTTGGGCGTCGGATAGATGGTGAAAGTAGCAGGCGCAGAAGTGCCTGTCGTGGTCGTCACCAGGATGCTGGCCGTGCCCGCTGTGGCGATGAGACTGGTGGGAACTGCAGCCGTCGCTTGTGTGGAGCTGACATAAGTGATCGCCAACGCGCTCGATCCCCATTTCGCGGTCATGGCGGGAGTGAAGGAGACACCGCTGATGGTCATGGTCAACGCAGCGTCTCCCGCCGTGGCCAAACCCGGGACCAGGCCGGTGATTCTGGGCGGCGCCGGGTTGATGGTAAAGGTCGCCGGAGCCGACGCGCCTAACTTGGTGACCACCGTGACGCTTGCCGTGCCCGAGAATTCGACGAGATTGGCGGGAACTGCGATCGTCAGTTGCGTTGGGCCGTTGTAGATGGTGCCCAGAGCAGTCGTTCCCCACATACAACTCGCGTCTGGAGTGAAGGCCTTGCCGGTGATGGTCATCATGAACCCGGCACTGCCGGCAATCAATGCTGCAGGACTCAAGCTGGTGATGGATGCAGGCGCCGGATTGATGAGCAATGGGATTGCTACCGAGGTAGTTCCTCCGGTGCCGATCACAGTGATTTCGGCCGTGCCCGCGATGGCCAACATGCTTGCCGGAACCGTGGCCGTCATCTTCGTTGAGCTGACATAGCTTGAACTCAGCCACGCCGATCCCAGTCGGACAAGGGAAAGCGAATTGGGCAGGAAGTTGGCGCCATTAACGGTCAATGTGAATTGAGCGCCGCCCACCGTGACCGATGTTGGGCTGATACTCGTGATCGAAGGTACCGGCTTGGCGATGACAAACGTGAGCGGGGCCGAGGTTCCCGCCACTGTGGTCACCGTCACGCTCGCGGTCCCGACGGTCGAAAGCAAGCTGGCAGGGACTGTTGCCTCCATCGCGCCCCCGCTCGCCATCGTCGTGACCATCGGCATGCCTTGCCAATTGACGACTGCAGTCGAGGTTAAATGTGTGCCGTATACAAACAACGCCATGTTGCCAAAGCCGGCGGTGACAGAACCCGGAGACATCGTGGAGAGCACAACCAGCGCCGGCTTAATCGTGAACGGGAGGCTGGAGGAGGTTCCGCCGGCTGTGACGATTGCCACGTTGACCGCGCTGACATAAACCAGCAGGCTGGCCGGTACGGCAACCGTGAGTTGGGTGGAACTCACATACGTTGTCGCCAGGGGCGTATAGTTCCACTTCCCCACGGTTGCTGATGCGCCAGGCTGAAAATTGGACCCAGTGATCGTGATGGTGAAAGCAGCGCCGCCTTGCATCGCCGAGTTTGGGCTCAGGTTAGTGACCGTGGGCAAGGGCAGGTTGATTGCGAAGGATGCGCCGGATGATGCGCCGCTGACCGTGCTGACCGTGACGCTCGCACTTCCAGCAGCGGCAATGAGGCTGGCGGGAATGACAGCCGTCAATTTGGTTGCGCTGACATACGTTGTCGTCAGCGGCGTGACGCCCCAGCTCGAAGTCGCGGCAGAGGTGAAGTTGGTTCCGTTGATAGTCAGCGTAAAGGAAGCGCCGCCTTGAACCGCCGAAACCGGACTCAGTGTGGTGATAGTCGGCGCGGGCGGATTGACGGTGAGCGCGACGACAGGCGAGGTTCCGCTCACCGTGCTCACGGTTACGCTCGCGGTGCCCGCCGTTGATACCAGGCCGGCTGGGACAACCGCCGTCAACTGCGTAGGGCTTTTGTAGTTGGTGACCAGCACTGTCGAGCCAAGCTTCGAAGTCGAGTTCGTCGTAAAGTTGACGCCGTTGATGATCAGCGTGAAGGCCTTGCCCGCAATCGCCAGTGTCGGACTCAAACCGGTAATGGCCGGCAGAGGCGGATAGATGGTGAAGGCGACATTGGACGAACTCCCGATGCTGGAACTGACGGTGATGCTGGCCGTGCCCGCGGCGGCAACCAGACTGGCCGGAACGGCTGCCGTCAACTTGGTCGCGCTGACGTAGGTCGTGGCCAACGCAACTGCGCCCCACCTTAAAATCGAC
The DNA here is from genome assembly GCA_049513195.1 of Occallatibacter sp. Classification (GTDB taxonomy): domain Bacteria; phylum Acidobacteriota; class Terriglobia; order Terriglobales; family Acidobacteriaceae; genus Telmatobacter. The sequence continues at coordinate 114,664 of JBEKWJ010000011.1, read as the reverse complement.
GTCGAATTGAAATTGGAACCGCCGACGGTCATCGTGAAGGTGCGTGATCCGGCGACCGCAGAATCCGGAGTCAGGCTGGCGATCGTCGGCTGCTGGCGGACGATCACGATAGAGCCTATCGATGTCGACGAATTCCCCATCAAGCCGGTGGCTGCGAACGCTTCTCCGCGCACCCCCAGAACCAACGCCAAGGCTGCTGAAATCATTACGAACAATTGTCTGTGCGAATTCGAGCTTCGCATGTCATATCCCCTTCGGCGAGTGCAACTTCTTCTCTCTCCTCAAAGCCGGGCCAACATTCTGCGTCGAGCAAGGAAGACGGCGTTTGCCAAGGCCACTCAGAGAGGCGACTATATTTGTTCCGCCAACTTAAGAAATCGTCAAGAGTCAAGGGGACTAAAGATTACTTTTGTCTAATTCTTCAATGATACCTAATGAGTTTGTCCCAATAATGAAAGGTTTGAGCGGAGAATCTTGGCCGGAATGAGAAACCTCTCATTCTTTCTGCGCCCCAGTCCCTCCCCAACCCGCCCACCCCTTCCACCACCCGCAACGCCTATAATCAGCCTGTTGTGGATAACTTCCTTTCATCTCGCTCAAGCCGCATAGGCCTACTTGCCGCTTCCTTGGGAGTGGCTCTTGCATTGAACCTTTCCTTCGCGATTTCTAGCTTCGCTCAGACGCCTGCCGAAACTGGTCCTGCCGCTGGCGCGCGCAGCCGCATCTTGCTGGTCTTGCCCTTTGAAAACCGCAGCGCGCAGCCCAGTCTGGAGTGGGTTCGCGAGGCGTCCGCGGAGATTCTAAGTAGCCGTTTCGCCTCCGCTGGCTTTGCCCCGATGAGCCGCGCGGACCGCATGTACGCCCTGGATCACCTGGGGCTGCCGCAGGGCTTTCACCCCTCGCGGGCCAGTTCACTCAAGCTGGCCGAGACGCTGGACGCCGATTCGATTATCGTGGGCAGTTATCTGACCGATGGCAGCGGCATCGTGGCTGAGGCGCGGTTGCTCGATGTGCCTCACCTGCGCATGGGCGAACCGGTCACCGCGCGCGGCGAAATGAGCAACATGATCTCGGTCTTCGATTCGCTGGCCTGGAAGCTCACCCGGCAGCTTGACCCGAATTTCAAAGTTTCTGAAGAAACCTTTGTGGCGGCTGATTCCAGTGTGCGCCTGGCTGCCTTCGAGCAATACATTCGCGGCATCACCGAGCCAGATCAGACGGAGCGCCTGCGCCACTTGAACCAATCGGTTCTGCTTAGCCCGGAGTTCTCGCCCGCCTGGATGGCGCTGGGCCGCGAAGAGTACGCGGGCCAGCAGTACGAGCTAGCCGCGGCAGCCTTCGCCAAAGTCGGAGCCAACAATGCCGACGGGCTCGAGGCAGGCTTTTTCCGCGGCCTCTCGCTGCTGTTTTCCGGCGACTACCCCCACGCCGAGGAGGCCTTTACCGGTGTTTCACGCGTACTGCCGCTGGCCGCCGTTCTGAACAACCAGGGAGTTGCCGTGAACCGTCAAGGCCACGACGGAAGCGCGCTCTTTCGCGCGGCGGTGGAGGCCGACCCCAACGAGGCCGACTACCATTTCAACCTGGCTGTCAGCCTGAAGCGCCATGGCGGCTTCGATGCCGAGGCCTTGACTGAGCTGGCCCAGTGCCTGCGGTTGCGCCCCAACGACGTCGAGGCCCTCGAGGTACAAAAAGAATGGACCAAACCCGCGCAAGCCAAGGCGCCTCAAGTGCGGCCGGCGATGGCCGCGGGCGAGCCTGACAATCTGGGCAAGCCGGAGGAACCTGCCAAGGCCAAGGCCGATCCGTTGGAGCGCATCCAGCGCAGCTTTGACGCAGTCGCATTCCACCAGGCCGCCCTCATGCTGGAGCAGGTGGACGCCGCCCGCCTGCAAGCTTTGGGGCCGCAGGAGCGCGCGCAAAAGCTCGCCGCGCAGGCTCATGATTATTTCCAGCGCGGATTGCTGCTGGAGGCAGAACGGCTCTACCAGGACGCCATGGCAGCCGATGGCAATGTCGCAGCGGTTCACGCCGGGTTGGCCGAGATTCGCGAGCGCACGGGCGACGACAAGGCTGCTCGCAAAGAGGCGGTTGCGTCTCTGGAACTGCTGCCGTCAGTCGATGCGTATTTGGTATTGGGGCGGCTCGACTTCGCGGCTGGACACATGGATCAGGTTACATACGAAACCGGCGAGGCATTGAAGATCGATCCAAAAAGCAAAGCGGCCCAGGCCTTGTGGCAGCAGGTCCAGGCCAAGCAAGCGCCGAAGAAGTAGTGTGGGTTCAACCATCCATGGAGGAAAGGAAATTCGCATGAGTCGCTTCATTGCAATTTCAATTCTCGTGTTTTCCATCGCCGGTTTTGCCCAGACTCCGCATATGGGGTTTGGAGCCAGAGTCTTTGTTGAGCCGAAAAATGATTTTGAGCGGATATTGACTGCCTCCCTGCGCGAGGAAGAGGTTCCCGTAATCATCGTTGACGACAAGAACGAAGCCGATTACATTATCAAAACTACAATCACTCAGGATGCGGGAGAGATGTTTTCTGGTTTTAACGCATCGATGGTTGTAATTGACTCCAGATCGTCACAAATTGTATTTAAGTACTCAGACGATAGAGGTGGATATTGGGGCGTGGCATACGAGTTTGCAATTCATCTGAACGAGTTTATTGTGAAACAAGAATAAGAGAATTGGTTTCGATTTTTTGGAATGTTGTTTCTGGGTCAAGTTGAAGTGATTATCTGAGCAAGCGCTTGAGGATCCATGCCATGATTCATCGCATTTACAGGATCGCAACTGTTCTGGCTGCCACCTTCGTCCTCGCCACTTTGGTCCGCGCGCAGCAGCCGCTCCCCCAGCAGCCGTTTGTGGACAAGTTTGTCCTTGATGACACCATCCAGCCGATCACGCAGGCTGAGTTGGAGCGGGCCATTACGCAAGCCAACTCCGACGGCGCTCACGCCCTGCTGGTCGAGCTCGACACGCCGGGTGGGCTGCTCGATTCGACCCGCACCATGGCCGGCGCCATTCTCTCCTCCAAAGTTCCGATCATTGTTTATGTGGCTCCGGCAGGCGCGCGTGCCGGCTCGGCGGGGTTTTTCTTGTTGGAGTCAGCCGACATCGCCGCCATGGCTCCCGGCACTAACGCCGGAGCAGCCCACCCCGTCATCGAAATGGGCCCGCAGCCCGACGCGACCATGATGCAAAAAATCGAGAACGACGCCGAAGCCTTTCTGCGCTCCTACGTGACAAAGCGAAACAGAAACGCCGAAGCAGCCGAGGCAGCCGTTCATTCCTCGCACTCTTACACCGCGCAAGAGGCTCTGGACCAGCACCTGATTGACCTGACCGCCGCGAACGACTGGGATCTGCTGCGGTCGCTCGATGGCCGCGAGATCACACGCATGGACGGCAGCAAACTTACGCTTCACCTGGCGGGCGCGCGGATTGAAGTGCTTAAGCCCACGCTGCGCGAAGAACTGCTCGGCTGGCTGGTCAATCCCAACATTGCGTTGCTGTTTCTGGTGGGCGGCGCGCTGCTCATCTATCTGGAATTCAACACTCCCGGCACCATTGTTCCCGGCGCACTGGGCACGCTGATGGTGCTCTTGGCGATCTTCGCGCTCGACCTGCTGCCGATTCGATTCACTTCGGTTCTGCTACTGGTGGCGGCGATGGTTCTGCTGCTGCTCGAGGCCAAGTTTGGCGGCCACGGCGTGCTGGCCATTGCAGGCATCGTCTGCCTCGCCTTCGGGATGCTGACTTTGATCGCCGCGCCGGTCCCAGAGTTGGCCGTCAACCCCTGGGTAGCTTTTGCAGTCAGCGCCGCATTCGGTTCGATCACCGCGGTTCTTATTCGACTGGCAATGCGTGCGCGCCAAATGAAATCAAGCCTGGGAGTCAACGCCCTCATAGGCCGCATCGCCAAAGCCATGGAGCCCCTGATGCCCGAGGGTCACGTGCTGGTCGAAGGCGAAATCTGGCGCGCCGTAGCCAGCGAATTCGTTCCCGCTGGAACGCCGTTGCGCGTCGTTGGATGCGAGCAATATCTTTTGCAAGTGGAACCGGTCATTCAGAAATAATGGGTGCCCCACCCTCGCCGACGTCATTCTGAGCGAAGCCGAAGAATCTGCTTCTTGCAGCTTTTTGCGGCTAGGGTGGGATACTCAGGGCAAACGCATCTTCCTCATTCCGGTTACCGAAAATTACCTTCCATCGGCGCACAATCAAAGCATGAACCACGACGACAGGCGCGGGCCGTTACTGACAACTGAAAACTGTCAACTGACAACTGAAAGGCACCCCACCCCCACCCCCCCTACCCCTGAAAAATACTTTCAAACCATGCAGATTATTGCGCGACTGGAGAAGAAAATGAGGCCAGGAATGTGAAGAATACCCGCGTCATTCTTGAGTGAAACGCAGTTTCAGCAAAAATCTTCAATGTGCGCGAAAACGCACACAAAGTACCGGGATGCAAGAAAGAGCCTTCCGGAAAAGAGCGATTTTTTCCAAAAAACAGGGGGTATTGCCCCGGAAATGGCCGAAAAAGCCGCAAAAAGGCCGATTATCAGTGCGATTCGGGCTCTGAAAATAGATCAAACCGACCGCCTTGCGAATCGGTTGAGGCTACCTTCTGGCAAGAGTTCCTCGCCGTTTCCGCGAAAAATTTTATCGTGCGTTTGCCCCGGGGTGAGATACTGCGACCATCAACAAGCCTTGTTCAACTGGAGTACAATTCGGTCGTAAGTCAAGAAGGGAATTCCAATGCCTGATGCAACTATACCGATTCTGATTTTCGCCGCCATCGTCGTCCTTTACCTGCTCAATTCGATCAAAATTCTCCGCGAGTACGAACGCGGAGTCATCTTCCGTCTGGGTCGCGCGCTGCCTGAGCCCAAAGGCCCCGGCATTATCCTGGTCTTCCGGCCCTTTGACCAAATGGTTCGCATTTCGCTCCGTCAGGATGTGCTTGAAGTTCCCGCGCAAGACGTGATTACCCGCGACAACGTCACGCTCAAAGTCAACGCCGTGGTCACGCTCTATGTAGTCAATCCCAACGACGCCGCCATCAAGGTGGCCAACTACGTTTATCAGACTTCTCAATTCGCCCAGACCACGCTGCGCTCGGTCTTAGGCGAGGTGGAGTTAGACGAGTTACTCAGCCATCGCGACAAGCTCAACCTGCGGATTCAGACCATCATCGATCAGCGCACCGAGCCTTTTGGCGTAAAGGTCGCATCGGTGGAAGTGAAGCAGGTGGATCTGCCGGAGTCGATGCTGCGCGCCATGGCGAAACAGGCCGAGGCCGAGCGCGAACGCCGTTCAAAGATCATTCATGCAGAAGGTGAATTCAACGCCGCGCAAAAGCTGGTGGATGCAGCCGCGCTGCTCGCGACGCAGCCCATGACCCTGCAACTGCGCTACCTGCAGACTCTGACCGAAATTGGCGTTGAGAAGAACACCACCATCGTCTTCCCGCTGCCCATGGAGATGATGACGCTCTTCAACAAGATGGGCGCATTGGTTCCGCCAACGGGCGGAGTGAAGTAGGACGATCACCAACTGCTGAAATGAAAAAACCCTCAGGCTTAAGGTTCAGCCTGAGGGTTTTTCCCGTCTACAACAGAAGCTGATCGCTATCCCGCTTTTTCCAGCAAGCAGAGCGACAAGTCGCGGCGCTCCACCATTTCTTTGGTGATTTCGATGTCGCGAACTCTCTTGTTGTTGGGAAGGTGATACATCAGGTCGAGCATCAGTTCTTCGAGAATCATGCGCAGGCCGCGAGCGCCCACCTTGCGTGCCAATGCCTCGCGGGCAACGGCGGCGCAGGCTTCCACCGTAAAGTGCAAGCGGACATTTTCAAACTCAAAGAGTCGCTGGTACTGTTTGAGGACAGCATTGCGGGGCTTAGAGAGAATCTCGATCAGCGCCGCTTCGTCGAGCTCATCGAGGACGCCCATCACCGGCAGACGCCCGACAAACTCGGGAATCAGCCCGTACTTGATCAGGTCCTGAGGTTCGGTTCGGCGTAGCAACTCGGTGTCGCGATGCGCGCGACTGGTGGCTGCATCACCCTCGGCCGCGTCGATGGTCTTGAAGCCCAGAGCCTTCTTGCCCACACGGCGGCCCACCACGCGCTCCAGTCCCACAAACGCGCCTCCGCAAATAAAGAGGATGTTGGTGGTATCGACCGCGGTGAATTCCTGGTGAGGATGCTTGCGCCCGCCCTGCGGCGGCACATTGGCTACGGTGCCTTCGAGAATCTTGAGCAAGGCCTGCTGCACGCCTTCACCGCTCACGTCGCGAGTGATGGAGGGGTTCTCGTCCTTGCGGCCGATCTTGTCGATCTCGTCGATATAAATGATGCCCTGTTGCGCCCGCGTAACGTCGCCGTCAGCGGCTTGCAGCAGCTTGAGGATGATGTTCTCGACATCCTCACCCACGTAGCCGGCTTCGGTGAGTGTCGTCGCATCTACAATCGCGAACGGCACATCGAGCATCTTGGCCAGCGTGTGCGCAAGCAGCGTTTTGCCGGAGCCGGTGGGGCCAATCAGCAAAATATTGCTCTTGGTCAGTTCCACTTCGTTGTTGCGCATTTTATTCATCTGGATGCGCTTGTAATGGTTGTAAACGGCGACGGCAAGCTTCTTCTTGGTCTGGTCCTGGCCGATCACGAAATCGTCAAGGAAGCTCTTGACCTCCTGCGGCTTGGGCAGGTGTCCGGCAACGTTGGGCGCGTGCGCGGCATCTCCGCCGCGGTCGTCCTCCAGAATCGAATTGCAAACGGCCACGCACTCATCGCATATATAAGCGCGAGGGTAGTCGCTGGGTGAAGAGATCAGCTTGGCCACGGCATCCTGTGACTTGTGACAGAACGAGCAGCGCAGTGCTTCTTCGGGTCCCACGCGCGATTTCATCATACTGCTCCCTTTTGGACGAGTTACTTGCAAGTTACACAAACACTGATGAACGAACTACAGCGAACAAACTACGTCCTCGGCCGGTCGATGATCTCGTCGACAATGCCGTATTCCTTGGCTTGTTGGGCGTTCATGATGAAATCGCGCTCTACGTCGCGTTCAATGCGGTCCAAAGGCTGATCGGTATGCTTGGCGATCAGGTTGTTCGTGATCTCGCGAATGCGGAGAATCTCGCGAGCATGAATGTCGATGTCGGTGGCCTGTCCGCTCAATCCTCCCATCGACGGTTGATGAATCAGAATCCTCGAATTGGGCAGCGCAAACCGCTTGCCCTTGGTGCCGGCCAGCAGCAGAAACGCACCCATACTAGCCGCCTGGCCAATGCAGATCGTCTCCACCTTGTTCTTGATGAACTGCATGGTGTCGTAGATGGCCAAGCCCGCGGTGATCGAACCGCCCGGCGAGTTGATGTAGAGATGAACATCCTTTTCCGGGTCTTCACCAGAAAGAAAGAGCATCTGCGCCACAATCAGGTTAGCTACCTGGTCGTCGATGGGCGTGCCCAGAAAGATGATGTTGTCGCGCAGCAGACGGGAGTAGATGTCGTAGGCGCGCTCGCCCCGGCTCGTCTGCTCAACAACCATGGGAACCAATGCCATTGAACCTTCTTCTCGCCTTCGGTTGGGGGAGTTTTTCTCCCGTTTTCTTCCTTGCCGCGCGGCGAATTCCGCCGTTTCTCCAGACGAATCTCCGTCCTATGCAGGCAGCCGCTCATACAGTATAGCCGCAGTCTTCTCGCGCCGCAGTTGCTCGCGAATTCTACCCAGCCCGCCGTCCGCCAGCAAACGCGTCCGCAGGGCATCCACCGGCTCCCGGGATTGCAAAGCTGCCAGTTGCAGTTCACGGTCCAATTCCTCATCGCTGACGCTGATGTTTTCCTCAGCGGCAATGCGATCCAGCAAAAGATTGGTCTTCACCTCGGCAATGGCGCCGTCGCGCTGGGCGACGCGCAGGCGGCCAAAGTCCAGCTTGCGCATCTGTTCGGTGTCCATGCCCTGAGCAGCCAGGGCGCGCAGCCCGCGATCGAGCCGCGTGTCAATCTGCTCCTGCACCAGCGACTCGGGAACCGCAAATGCATAGCGCTCGGTCAGCGCGGCAAAGAGCCGGTCCTTGGTCTCGCCTTCCACGCTGCGGCGCTTGCGGTTGGCCATATGATCGCGTACCCGCGACTCCAGTTCCGCAAGATTCTCATAGTGGCCCAGCTCACGCGCAAAATCGTCCGTAAGTTCGGGGACGATGCGCTTCTTGATGCCCTTGACTTCAACCTCATAGGCCACGGTCTTCCCGGCCAGCTTGGGTTCGGCAAAATCGTCCGGATAGATGACCTCGGCCTTCAGCTCCTGGTCGGGCTTGGCGCCGCGCAAAACGGCTGAGAAAGCAGCGACCGTATCTTTGCCGCCGATTTCGACCAGCGTATCTTCCCCGGCAATCGGAGCAGCCTCGGCATCGCCCTCGATCTGCCCCTTATAAGAAATCTGCGCCCAGTCGCCATCCACCAAAGCGCGATCTTCTTCAACAGGCTCGATGGTCGAGCGCGATTCGCGCAGCTGCTCAAGCTCGCGCTGATACTCCTCGTCGGTGATCTCAACCGATGGCTTCTCCACCGTGACCGTCTGATAGCCCTCGATTGAGAACTCGGGAATAAACTCGAAGACCGCCTTCACGTGCAGCGGCTCCCCGTCTTCAATGGTCAGTTCAAGCACCCTCGGTTCGCCGACAGGCCTCACGCCCAACTCGACCACCGCTTTGTTGAAGCGTTCGGGCAGCAGGCCGTCAATCACGTCTTTGCGAATTCCGTCGGCAAAGCGGCGGCGGACGACCGACTCAGGTACCTTGCCGGCGCGAAAACCGGGAATCTTGGCGTATTTCTGATAGTTGCCTGTCACCGTCCGATAAGCCTTCGAGACCTCTTCGGCAGATACGTCCAACACCAATTCGCGCGTACACTCCGGGTTCAGAACCGGTCCATGCAGGTGTGTGTGGTTGTGATCATGGCCTTCATGATCGTGATCATGACCTTCGTGGGAGTGTTCGAGACTTTCGTGCGGCGCCTCGGCCGATTCGATTGTGGGGGTGCTGTCGATTGTATCGGGAGAACTCAACGTTTTGCCTTCCATGCGCTTTGCGCGCTAAACAAACTGCCAGACTGAGGAGTAACGATGCCCTTATGGCTTTGAATCGCCAATTCTTTCGGCAAACTGCATCCGTGGCAGTCGTCCGTCAGAAATTCGGATCGACACCAGGAGCGCGCGGACATAAGACACGCCTCTTTACATGGTAAGAGGGTTTGCGTGCAGGGTCAAACGAAAGGGGAAGATTTAAGTGCCAAAGGGGACCGCGAAAGGCACTACTGCTCTGTTACCTGTGGTTTACGCACATAAGGCAGAAAGCGGGGATGCGCCGCGCCATACTCCGTATAGTACGCGCGTGCCTGATTCAAACTGAGAGCGCCATTCACCGTCAGCCGCACATCCGAGGCGTCGACGTCCTCCTGCCCGTCATCCTCCCACCAGCAGACCGGACACAGGGCCAGCGCCCCGGGCGCTTCCAGCGTCTTCGATCCGCAGCAAGGACAACGATAGCGAATCTCCATAGTTTTTCCCCACTCAATATAGACGAAAATCGGTGTGTGCGGGTTACAGTTTCTCAGAAACCGGCGCAAAGAATGCCGTTCCCGATCTGGCTCCAATTGCCGTACCACTTCGGGATGTGATAAAACGGTTGGCAATGAAGCCCAAATCCGCCCTGATCCTGCTGCTAGCCATCGCCTGTGTTCTGCCTGCCAGGGCTCTTCGCCTCGATTCCATCCCCAACAGATCCTTTGCACCCCTTCCGGTCGTGGATATTCGGAACGAAGATTTCCAGATCGTCGCTCATCTTTTTGTCATGCCAGGCGAAACCATGCTGCTGAATTCTGAAGACGAAAAGCCGGCTGGTGGTGCGGGATATTACGAGGCGCTGCCCGGCGATGATACCGTCGTCATGATTCCGGGAAAGCTGGGCCTTCCTCATCTCGGCGACGTGATGTGTCCTTGCGCGCTCCACATGGATAAGATTGCATGGAATCGAGCAGGCGGTGTCATCACCGTCGCCGGGCTTCGTCCCTATCTTGAAACATCCCTCGGCGCAAAAACCGCGATCGTCTCCGATGTGAAACATCCCCGCATCGCTGACGGCAAAGTCTATTTCCAACTTAAAGGGCATGGCTCAGGCGAATACTGGGTGCTCACCCGATACGGACAGGTCGTCCAAACCGGCGGCCCGTTCGGCTTCTCGGATCTGGTGCGCCTTCTTCTTGTCGACATTCTCCCGTGGGTTCTGCTCGGCTGCCTGGCCTTTTCGCTGGTCAATGCAATTCGTCTGTCGCGCCAGGATACCTACCCGGATAAATCCTTCCTCGAACTCATGCAGGTGAGCTTCATGCGCATTTTCTTCTGGAGACACCGCAACGACCAGCGCGAATCGGAAGAAGAAGAAATTTAAAGTCGGCAGTCCCGGGCGCCAAAACATTCTCGATCATAGGCCGACATTGGTCGTGGTTCGCAGACCCATTCAGGCTCCATGTTTTCAGGCTCCATGTTGAACAACGGCACCCCCGTTTGAGCCGAGCCTTGACGAACCCAAGCGCAATCTAGTGATGATCGCTGCTGTGACGCCAATCCCAATAGGCCTTCTTGTCATCATCGCTGCGCTTGTTGAAATCCATGTGATCTTTGTGATTCTCGCGTTCCCATTGGCTGTAATGGCCGGCCTCGGGAGCCCATTCATGATAGTCGTGGTGATAAGGATCGTAAACGCCCGCATGATCCTCGCAGCCTATGCTGAACGGCGCGATTGCCAGAGTTGTTGTTAGCAGGAGCGGGGCCAGTGTCTTTTGAAACCATCTCATATGGTTCCTCCTTCAAAGTCTTCTTCATCAACTTTCTCAGTCGGTGACCAGTTGCCGGGGGGGAGCCGCCCGCTTCTCTAATCACCGGATTTTGGCGAGGCTGGCCAGACCGGGCTGGTTAATTGAATCGTCATGATGGGGCCACCCAGATACATGGGGCCCTGCTCTTTGACGAAGGTCGGAGCTGGATTGCCAGCGGTCCAAATTTCAATATTCGGAGGCTGCTTGCCAAAAAGAGGCGCTATCATGCCAGCCACTCCGCCGACTTCGATCTTGATCTCATAATGATTGGCCTTTCGAGAAGAGCCGCCAACCGAAAAACTCTCTTCGCCACGCTTTGAGAGAACAAGTTTTACGATGCGCGGCTTGGGCGCAGCCACCAGCATGGATACGGTTGTCTCCGGCGTATCGGCCCGCATGTTCTCTACCACCAGGGGCACGATTCCATTTGCCAGGTCTGGAGGCAGGTCAACATGTTCCGTCCTGACCTCATCCTTGCCATCTTTCCCGGTGGAACGGACGGTGACCTGACCGCTGCGCGCATCGATTACGAGATCGATGGGATGAGGAAAGGAAGGCCCTTTCTGAATATGATGGTCGGTGATGAGCTGGAAAGTGCGGTGTTGGCTGACGAGGGTGGTTTCATCGTCTATGGAGCCATCTTTGAAATTGAAGATCGTACGGATGGTGACCTGGTCGCCATGAGCTACGCGAATGTGGTCTCCTGAGGCTACGACTCGCCCGTCTTCCGCGCGCAGTTCCAGAAAGCCGTGCATGGCCCCTTCCACAAGCCGAACGGGCGTTGAATCCGCCTGGACGCTCGGCCCCGAGGTGCAGACCAGAATGGCAATCAGCAACCAGAAGCGAAGGCGTTGCCCGAGGACATTCTTGAGGAAATTTTTCATGGGAAGTGGACTCCGAGGCCGTACTCGGTCCTGTATTTGGATGGGATCGATGTCGCACGAGTTGTACTCTGATCACTGGCTCAAGCGAACGCGGGCCGCAAAATTTCAAGTTACCAGAACCGGCGGGGCGGACGCCTCGAAGGCAAAGCAACCCAGGGTTGCGCGCGGCGTCACCTGGGTTGCTTTGGATTCTCATTGGGGAAAGAAATACAAAATCGTTAATCTTCATGCAAAATGCAGAATAATGAGACTCTTCTCGGTATTAATGCCTGGTCTGGGATGACTCAACGGATATTTCCCACAATCTGCGGAAGACATCCCCTTCGGCAATGCTGCTGGGCTTCTGCTTTGCCTGGGAATTGACTTCCTCGCGATGGAGGGCACGCAAGGCAGCCCGCATCAGGTCGTTGGCATTCTCGTAGCTTCCATTTTCAACCCTGTTCCGAACGAAATCATACGAATCGGCAGGCAGATGAATGTTGCTATAAATCATTCGACGCTCCTTGGGTTAATCGGCCGGTATCCACGAGTCTGCCTACGGTTATCCGCGACTCCGCGGGTGATTGGGATCAGAGACGATGACGATGAGATCTGAACCAAGACAGCTGTAACTGCTTGTGTTTTGTTCAAATCTCTGCCGTTCATCCCGCGCGGGGATGGCGCCAGAGATGTTGCGCGCAGCTTCACGCGGAGCCATCCAAACATGGGGGATGTTTTTTGGCTCTTTGATTGATATTGCGAGCAGCGCTGAGAAAATGCCTCAAAATTCCGGAATTCTTTCCTCAGGCGCGGCTTGGCGGCGACAAAAGGGGCGGAATCGGCAGGTGAAATTGCAGGTGGAAGTGGTAGTCTAACAAGAAAATCAACGTGAAGCTTTTCGTGCGGACGGAGATGATTTGGAGCCGGCCATGGGTGAAATCACGATGCTGCTGACCAAGTGGAAAGGCGGCGAACCGGGCGCCTTCGACGAACTGGTTCCGCTTGTTTATCCTCAGTTGCGGCAGATGGCGGCGGGCTATGTGCATCGGGAGATGAATCCGGATGTGGTGCAGGCCACAGTTCTGGTTCACGAGCTTTATCTTCGCCTGCTGAATCAGAAGAAGGCCGACTGGGACAACCGCCGGCACTTTTACATATTCTGCGCAAGAATGATGCGCATGATTCTGATCGACCATGCGCGCGAGAACCAAATCAAGATGCGGGGCGGGCACTCAAACTGCGTGCCGCTGAACGACGAGATACTTTGGGTGAAGATCGACAGTCCGGAACTGCTGGATCTGAACCGCGCGCTGGATGAGCTTGGCGCGATCGATCAAGAAAAAGTCAAAATGGTGGAACTGCGCTATTTTTTGGGCTGCACGGCCGAGGAGACGGCGGCGCTGATGCTGGTCTCAAAGGCCACCGTCGATCGCGAATTGAAGTTCATCAAGGGCTGGCTTTACCAGCGCATCCACCCGGGCGAACTTCGCGATAAAGCGACGGTTTGATTCATTTTCTCCATGGTTCTCGCATATAAGCCTAAGGGTATAAGTCAAAAGCGGAGTTATTTCTTTTTATGGAACAAACGATGGAGCGGTTTCTTCTCGTTGAGACGATTGTCACCGAGATGCTCAACGCTCCGCAACAACAGCGAGCGGAGTTAATCGAAGCTCGGTGCGGCGTGGACCGGACGCTGGCCGCCGAGGTGCGTCTGCTGCTGGATGCCTGCGATGCGGAAGAGCAGATGATGGCATCGTGCCGGCTCGAGCCGCGTGTCGTTCGCGAAGACGGGCCAGGGCGCAAGCCGGTTGGCTCGTATGAAATCGATCGCCTGCTGGGGCGTGGCGGCATGGGCGCTGTTTATCTTGCGCACCGAGCCGATGGGCACTTTGAGCAAGAGGTGGCCATCAAATTGATCGACCGGCCCTTTGCAACGGATTTGTTCCGCGAGCGATTTCGTCAGGAGCGCCAGATTCTGGCCGGCTTGCAGCATCCATATATTGCACGTCTGCTGGACGGGGGAGTTACCGCAGAGGGTGAGTTATATCTGGTGATGGAGTATGTGGATGGCGTACCCATCCATCGCTATTGCGACGAGCGCCATCTCTCTCAATCCCAACGGATCAAGCTCTTTCTCCTGGCTTGCGAGGCGGTGCAGTTTGCCCATCAAAACTTCGTTGTTCATCGCGACCTGAAGCCGGACAACATTTTGGTGGCTGGCGACAGCACCCCGCGGCTGCTGGATTTTGGAACCGCCAAGCTTCTTTCTCCTTCCCTCGAAAAGCAGGATAGCCAGCTTACTCGCGAAGGCTATTTATCGTATACTCCGCAATACGCCAGCCCAGAGCAAGTGTCAGGCGATCCAATTACCACTGCCTCGGACACCTATTCGCTGGGTGTTCTTTTGTATTTTCTGTTGACCGGAACACTGCCCTATCAACTGAAAGATCTGACCATGGGGCAAATGATGAAAGCGGTATGCGAGGAGGCGCCCCGCAAGCCCGTTGCTGCGATTGGTACCGGCAAGCAACTTGATGCCGATCTGGAAGCGATTCTGCTCAAGGCGCTGCGCAAGGAGCCTCAGGAACGCTATCTCACGGCCGAGCGCATGGCCGACGATCTTCGCGCATATCTTGGAGGGCTGCCGGTTGCGGCACGCCGAGGAACTTCCCGTTATCGCGCGGCAAAGTTTATTCGTCGCAATCGATGGGCCCTGGCTGCGGCAATCGTTCTGCTTGTGACGCTGCTGGCCGGTATTGGGGGAGTTGCGTGGCAGGCCAGAGTGGCTAACGGGGAACGGCGCACGGCGGTGGCTCGCTCAGCCGATCTGCGCCAATTGAGCAACAGCTTGCTGACTGAGTTAGACGATGCCATTCAGCAGATTCCCGGGTCGACCGGCGCACAAAAGCTGCTGGTCACGCGTGTACTTGAACGCTTGGATCGCATGGCTCAGACACATAGCGACCGCACCACTCAACTTGATCTGGCTAGCGCCTACACCCGGCTCGCCGATCTTCAGGGAAACGCTTATCATCAGAATCTCGGCGATGCCAGTGGCGCATTGATCAGTGTCAATAAAGCCATCGCGTTATGCGCGCCCTGGGCAAGCCGTGATTCCAACGATCAAGAGGCTCTCCAGGCGCTGGCCACCGCGCAGATGTCGCGCGGCCAGATTCTCTTCGGGACGGCACCTATTCAGCAAGCCATTGCCTCGACTGAGGCGGCGATCAAGGCCTACGAGCGATTGATTGACATTTCCGGTGATGCACCGGGCAAGATGTGCGAGACTGCCGTCGCCTACTCTGTTTTAGGCGATGAGCTGGGCTTCATTATTACCGAAAGCTTGAACGATACGGTGGGCGCAAACCGAGCCTATCGGCGGTCGCTTGACCTGTACACCCAGGCATTAAGAATCGATCCCAATCTGGTGCAGGCCAAGAGGGGTCTAGCCAGTGGTCTGTTGGAGATTGTTCCAACGGAGAAGGAATCAGATCCGGAACAGGGGCTCAAGGACGTCCAGCTTGGCCTTCAACGCATCGCAGCGCTGCCCAAGGAAGAACAGCAATCTCTAAGAATGACTCGAATACGCGAATCCTTCTTCGTGGACGAAGCTTTTGTGCTGACGCAATTGGGGAGGTACTCGGAGGCAGACGAGATTATGGCCGGGCCTGTGCAGTCGTCGATGCGCCGCGCGACTGCGGACCCTCAGGACCTGCGCTCTTTGGCTGACGTGCTGTTTGCTCTGGATCGTCAAGCGGGAAATCTTGATATTGAGGCAGACCCAGCCCTGGGCGCGTCGATCGGCGGACGGCGACGCTATCTTGCCGCCGAGGAAAAGTCCTTGGTCCAGGAACGCGACGGCTTGGAGCGCATGGTGAAGCTGAACCCCTCTCAGCAAGAATGGAAGCCGGTCCTGGGAGATGCCGAAGTCCGTCTCGGGTCGGTTCAATCCATTCTGCGCGATCAAACAAATGCTGCGGAATTGGTGAGAAAAGGTCTTGCCACCTTGAGAGAATCGATCAAGGAAGATCCGGGCTCTCCCGAGATTTTTGATACAACAGCGAAGGATTTGTTGATCGCGGAACCGGCTTCGCTCAAAAACCCTCAACTGGCAGTTTCGTACTCCGAACGGGCAGTTGCCCTGACCCACCGCAAGATGCCTTCCAGGCTGCTGACCTTGTCCCAAGCCTATGCCGCTGCCGGCCAAACGGAGAAGTGCCGCATGACCGCAACCGACGGCCTGGCGCTTCTGCCTGACTGGCAGGCGGGAACTTCGAAGTCGAGGCTCCGCAAACTGCTTGAGATCGAAGCGCGAAGTGGCTTATAGAAGACAGCGACTCTCTACGCGAGAAGCTATGCGGAATCATCGGTCTTGATGCTGCCGCGTTTCATGTGCCCGTGAAAGAATGGGACTCTTCCTACGAAGAGTCCCACTCTTCATTACGAAATTACCGTGGGGTTACTTGGCAACGGCCTTGATGCCGGCTTGTTCGGCCAGGGCGGCGGCCTTGTTGGTGGCCTCCCAGGTGAACTCGGGCTCAGTGCGGCCGAAGTGGCCGTAGGCTGCGGTCTTTTGGTAGATGGGGCGGCGCAGGTTCAGGCTCTCGATGATGCCCTTGGGAGTAAGCGCAAAGTTCTTGCGGATCAACTCGGTGAGCTTGGCCTCGCCAACCTTGCCTGTTCCAAAGGTATCGACGCGCACGCTGACCGGCTCAGCAACGCCAATCGCATAAGCCAACTGGACTTCAGCGCGGTCGGCTAGGCCCGCGGCCACAACGTTCTTGGCGATGTAACGGGCCATGTAAGCCGCCGAGCGATCAACCTTCGTCGGGTCTTTGCCGCTGAATGCGCCGCCGCCGTGACGGCCCGCACCACCATAGGTGTCCACGATGATCTTGCGGCCGGTGAGGCCGGTGTCGCCCATGGGTCCGCCGATGACAAAGCGGCCTGTCGGGTTGATGTGGTATTTGGTGTGCTCGTCGAGCCACTCAGCCGGCAACACGGCCTGGATGACGTACTTCAGAATGTCGGCGTGCAACTCCTCGTTGGTGACGCTCTCTGAGTGCTGGCTGCTGATGACCACGGCGTCGATGCGGGCGGGCTTGCCATTTTCGTCGTATTCAACGGTGACCTGGCTTTTGCCGTCGGGGCGCAGATAAGGCAGCTTGCCGTTTTTGCGCACTTTGGTCAACTGGCGGGTGAGCTTGTGGGCCAGCGATATAGGCGCCGGCATCAATTCGGGGGTTTCGTTGGAGGCATAGCCGAACATCATGCCCTGATCGCCGGCTCCGCCCGTGTCAACGCCCTGGGCAATATCACCCGACTGCTTGTTGATGGTCGAAATGACGGCGCAGGTGTTTGAATCGAAGCCGTAGAGGGCGTTGTCGTAGCCGATGGAGGCCACAACGCCGCGCACCAGGCTCTGGAAATCGACGTAAGCTTTGGTGGTGATTTCGCCGGCGATGACGACGAGGCCAGTGGCTGTCAGGGTCTCGGCGGCAACGCGGCTGTAAGGGTCCTGCTCGAGGCAGGCATCAAGGATGGCGTCGGAAATTTGGTCGGCAATCTTGTCCGGATGGCCTTCGGTGACGCACTCAGAGGTAAACAAGAAACGGTCACTCAACTTAGGGTTCCTCCCATTGCAGGGATTTCAATTTGGGCAGCCTGCCACGAGGACCGGTTCGCGCTGGATCACCGACGCCAAGAACATCACGTTCTCTTCCGCATCGGACCCACTCTCATAGAGGACATGCCAGCACCGTCAGGCCTGCGCCTTGGGATGCATCTATCCATGGTAATCGCCGCCAGCGACTGGGGCAACGAGTTGCAGTGAACGGGGAGCAATGACAACCGAGATGGGAATTCCACGCATCAAGCGGATCATCTCGGACCACAGTATTTTCGATTCTACTTTTTACAGAAACTTTGCTGCAAAAGGGCTCTAGGAGTGAACTGCCCGCGCAACCAGACGCACACCGAGCGCCGCACA
This sequence comes from Occallatibacter sp., assembly GCA_049513195.1. GTDB lineage: Bacteria > Acidobacteriota > Terriglobia > Terriglobales > Acidobacteriaceae > Telmatobacter. The sequence goes on along the minus strand of JBEKWJ010000011.1, from coordinate 96,916 downwards.
CACTCGACTCACCTTGTCAAGGACTGCGCTCGTCATGCAGTCCTTGGGTTTGCATACTTTTGCCATTTCTATTCTGTCGCGAAGGCGATGGCGTACGGATAGGTGCCTGCGGTTGAAACCGGGCTGCCAGAAAGTGGCGTCAGGGCGCCGGTACTAGAGTTGATGGCGAAGCCGGCAACCGTACTGGGATTCGTGCCCATATTCAGAGCGTACAAGTAGGAACCGGTCGGATCTACCGCTACGGTCCAGGGTTCCGACGAAGCCCCTGTCGAGACCGGGCTGCCAATCGCTGTCAAAGCGCCGGTAGAAGCATTGATGGAATAAGCTGAGATGTTTTTGTCGCCTCCATTTGCGACGTAAGCATATTTGCCTGACGGTGTTAGGGCCACGGAGTCGGCTCCGCCACCGACCGCAGCCGGACTGCCGGCGGCCGTCAGCGCGCCAGTAGAGGAATTAGCCGAAAAGGCTGAAAGTGTATAAACAGAGGCGCCACTGTCTTCTGCGAGAACATACACGAAGCTGCCAGCCGCGTTCACGGCCAGTGTATCCGACCACAAAGCGCCGGAAGCGAATGGGATTCCCGTGCCTGCCGTTAATGCGCCGGTACTGCTGTTGATGGCGTAGGGAACGAGAGTTCCAGCTGTGTCATCAAAGGCATAAAGGAATCCCGTCGCAGACATTGCCTCATTGTCATACGCTGTCGCAGAGCTGAATGGAGTTCCTGAGAGAGCCGTGAGCGCGCCTGTGCTGCCGATCGAGTAAACCCATATTCCGGCAGAAGTTGACGCATACGCAAATTTGCTTGTAGGGTCTATAACCACTGCCGTCGGAGTGTGGCCGGTTGCTACCGGGCTGCCAATGGCCGTCAGCACGCCTGTGCCTGAATTGATGGAATAAGCCTGGATGCCGCTCGGCGTTCCGATGATGGGAACATAGGCGAACTTGCCGGCCGGATCTACCGTGATGGAGTATGCGCCTGTAAGCGCCAGCGGAACGCCTATCGCTGTCAGGGCGCCGGTGGAGGGACTCATGGAGTATGTGATCACGCTGCCCGAGTCTGCGCCGGCGGTGTTTGTACCTTGATTCGCCACATAGGCATAGTAAGTTGAAGCTGGGGGCGTGATTTGTGTTACGGTGCTGCCGCCGCCTCCGCACCCGCTGCAGACAGCGAGCATACCAAGAGAGATAAATCCCACGCACTGGTTCTTCATTCCGGGTATCCTCATTGTTCGATCAGCAGCGAGGATAAATGGTCTGCATCATCGGTGTCGAACTAGAGGTGTTGCGGGAACTGCTGCCGCGCAACCTGGCTCCCGGCCTAGCGCATGGGCAGTAGCGTGGGCCACCAGTGGGCGCGCAGGCCATAGTAGCGCACGGCCAGGCACGTACCCGCAAGCACCGCCAGCACAATCAGAATTACGCCGACCTGACGCAATCGAATCTCGATCGTATTGCTCCGCTGCACGCGGGCTTTACCGACATTGGAGGCGAACTCGATCCAGTCCCGATCTTCATCCAGCATCTCTCCGCTGGCTTCGTAGGCTTTGAGAAACCTGGCTGTCCAATCGCTTTGGTCGAGGCCGATGGCTCCCGCGTAGCCGCGGACGATACCTTTGTTGAGGATGCCGCCGGGCAGCAGACGAAACCGCTCCTGCTCCAGGGCCTCAAGATGCCGTTGGCATATCTTGGTGACCGCCGTGATGTCTTCCAGCGCAATGCCGCGGGAGATCCGCTCCATGCGCAGGTCTTCTCCAAAGTTGCCCATCGCCAACCAGAAATCTGTTCAACTGCCGGTGAGAATTCACCTTCACAATAAACCTGTTTTGCTGATTCGGTCAAAGGAAATATATTAAATCTTCCTTTATTTTCAGGGGGCTGCGGATTTCTAGACCGAATTGAGACGAATTTGCAACTCATCGATCTCCCCGTTGGGGGTGAGTTTTGAGTTCGCGCCTGCCTGAGCGTCGTTGCCAGCCGTGGCTGTTACCCTGAAAGAGCGGGATTTTTGTGCGCCCGCCTGCTTTTCGGAGTCATGAACGGGAATGAATAAGCTCATCTTTGCCAATCTGTTGCACCGCCCTCTGCGCTCGATCATCAGCGTCTTTGCGGTGGCCATTGAAGTGGTCATGATTCTGTCGATTGTCGCCATCTTCATGGGAATGCTGAACGACCAGAAGCAGCGCACGAATGGCATTGGCGCGGACCTGGTGGTGCGCCCGTCCAACACCAGCTTCATGAACGGCGTGAGCGGCGCTCCGATGCCCGCTCGCATTGCCGAGGTCTTCCGCCGTATGCCGCATGTGGCCGCGGCTTCGCCGGTGATTACCAACTTTTCAATGACCGGATCGGTCGAGATTCTCTATGGCATCGACTACGCCAGCTACAACGCGCTGAAGCCCTTCACATGGGTTGAGGGTGGTCCCTTTCAGGGGCCTTACGACGTGATTGTCGACGATGTTTGGGCACGCAAGGACGGCGGCCACAAAGTCGGCGATTCGATCACGATTCTCAACCACTCCTTCCGCATCTGCGGAATCGTGGAAAATGGCAAGGGCGGACGCAGGCTAGTGCCGATCCAGACGTTGGGCGAGCTGACGGGCAACGACGGCAAGGCCACCGTCATTTATGTCAAGAGCGACGATCCTGCGAACGAGGAGGCGATTCGCAAAGAGATCGCCTCGACGCGCGGGTTAGAAAACTTTAATGTGCAAACCATGGACGACCTGCTCTCGCAATATACGCCCGCGAAATTTCCCGGCTTTGACAAGGCTCTGGACGTGGTGATTTCGATTGCTGTCATCGTGGGCATTCTGGTGATCTTCCAGACCATGTACACGGCGGTGCTGGAGCGGACACGCGAGATTGGCATTCTCAAATCAATGGGCGCTTCGAAGCTGACTATCGTGAGCGTGGTGCTGCGCGAGTGTGTGGTGCTGGCGGTTGTTGGCTTGCTGGTGGGCATTGCGTCGACATTCGCCGTGCGCGAATTTCTTGACGTGAGGTTTCCCGGTTTCAGCTTCGAGTTGACCACGGGCTGGATCGTCAAAGGCGCGCTGATCGCGCTGGGAAGCTCTATCTTCGGCGCGCTCTATCCGGCATGGATGGCCGCTCGCAAAGACCCGATCGACGCGCTGGCTTACGAGTAGTCGTACACTGAAATCGTTCGACAGGATTCCCCATGAAGAAACTTGCCATCGGCCTTTACGCCACCCTCACCGTTGCCCTGCTGGCCTGGGGCTTCTACCAGGCCATCTACGTTGCGCCCGTGGACGCGATGCAGGGCGAGATCTTTCGCATCATCTTCTACCATGTGCCCTCGTTCGCAGCGGCGTTCACCTTCTTCTCGGTCAGCTTTCTCGGCTCCATCGGATTCTTGTCTTTTCGTCGTAGCCGTCCGGAGTGGGCGCAAATCGCTGACGCGTGGGCGCTGGCCGGAGCCGAAGTGGGCGTGGTCTTTTGCACCGTTGGTCTCACCACCGGGCCCCTGTGGGGCCGCCGCGCATGGGGCATCTGGTGGACCTGGGACGCGCGCCTTACCACCACACTGGTTCTGTGGCTGATCTACGTCAGCTACCTGCTGCTGCGCCGCTTTGCCGCCGGGCCGCAAATGCAGACGCTGGCCGCGGTGCTGGGCATCTTCGGCGCGCTCGACGTGCCCATCGTCTATATGGCCAACCGCTGGTGGCGCACGCAGCATCCGGCGCCGGTCTTCGGTGGCAGCGAAGACTCCGGCATGGCCCCCGTCATGGTGCATGTTCTGTTGTGGAATATGCTGGCATGGATGGCCTGGGGCGTGCTCATCGTTATGCTGCGCTACCACGTCGAGCGCCAGCATCAGAAATTCGCCGCCCAGGAAGCGCACGCAGCTCTGAACGAAGTTTAGAACCTTGATTGCGCCGCAAAGACCTTCTCGCGGAAGAGGAAACCATGGATACCAAAGCCATTCTCGATCACGAGTTTTTAATCGCCGCCTACGCCGTCACTTGGGCTATCCAACTGAGTTACCTGGCCTGGCTCGGCCTGCGCTGGCGGGCGCAAAAACGCGAGGCCGCGCGCTCGGCTCGCTCCTGACCAGCCCTTTTGAAGCTGCACATCTGTAGGACTTTGCTCCCGCAACGCCCTCAGCACCTTGGCCGTCGTCACCACCTGCCCCACGTGCCTCTGCGTATGATCGGCAACGTGAACCAGCGCTCCGCCCATGCTGGTAGGCAGTTGCTTCCGGCCCACAGTGCGAGGCGTATCAAAATTGCCCGTAGCCAGCACGCGGATGCGCTCAGCCGCATTCGAGAACGACGCCTCGACCTCAGCCAGCAACTCGGCAAGAGTGCCGCTCTGCTTCTGTTCGGCCGCGAGCGTCGCAAGCTGCTCGGCGGATAGCTGGCCGCCTTCTGCATAAGTCAGAATGCGGTCAGTTGCCCGCGCGATGTGTCGCAGATGAAAGGCAATCGGCGTCAGCCCCAACGGCATTGAATCCACCTCAGCATCCGTCAGCCCCTCGGTCCACTTGGCCAAGTCATCAAGCGCAAGATCGAGCGCGTGCAGCACAGCGCGCCCGACGGCGGGAACGCCGGCGTAGGTTCCGCGGAGCCACGGTTCGATGTAGGGTGCGGGGTAAGTCGTCATCGATGGTCCTCAAGCCTTGAGATGTTTTAGAAGGGAAGGCGGCGTCAAAATCGGAATTCTGCGCGGAGGGGGCGCGATTTTGGTTGGGCATTCTTTCAAGCTTAAGTTTTTCTAATCTCTCGGTTGAGGTACCTGGATGCCGACATGCAAGGGCTAGAGCAATTGCTGATTCTTGATTGCCTCGGCCTTTGCCGAAAGAGCAAAGAAGTTGAAGGCCTGACCCAAACCAACTGCACCCCGGCAAACCGGGAGATTGGACCATTCATGCCTTCCGATTTTGGCGAAATTGCCGGCTATCACAGCCGCATCGCCCTCCGGTACCAAGTATTAGCCCAAGCGGCACGCGCCAACGGAAACCTCTCTGAAGCCGACTACAACGCCGCTCTGGCTGCGCGCTATATCCAAGCTGCAAATGAACAGATGCAGGCGATGAGAGATCAACCCGGCCGGCCGATGGCCCAGCAAAGGGCCAACCGCCAGTTCCCGGGGCAGCAGAGCACTTCGCCTGGCTCCTCCAGCTTGTCGGCCATTTTGCACGGAACGGGACAGCTTGTTGCATCCATCCGCAAGGTGATGCCCAAGCGAAGCGATCCTTTCTACGGGTTGACGCTTCGTTGATTGCCGGCGGTTCCGGCGCGCCAGATTTGTTTCACGGCAGTTTGAAAGCCTTGACGGCGATGGCGTTGGGCGTGCGCCCGGCGGGGAGCAGGGTGAAGAGTGAGAGCGAGCCGGTGCGGACGACTGCTACGTCGCCCGAGCGGTTATTGACCACAAAGAGCAAAAGGCCAGAGCTTGAGAACGCCATAGCCGAGGGACCATCGCCCACGTGGACCGAGCCGACGCGCTTGCCGTCGTCAATCGAGTAGACAGTCACGTACTGGGAGCGGAAGTTGGCCACGTAGAGCAAAGCGTTGTCGGCGGAAACCAGGCCGCGGACGGGGTGGTCGCCGATCATGGTGGCGCCAAGAACGTCGTCGGTGGTGGTGACGACTTCAGAGGTGGTATCGGAGAGCGAGTTCACGGCGAAAACTTCGCCGCCATCGGGCTTGAGGGCCAACTGCAGGGGCGCCTGGCCCACATCGAGCATTGCCTCTAGACGGTCCGGCTGAGCGGGAATGGTTTGGGCGGGACCGGGCTGCGCCGGATGCGCTTCGGCGTGAGCCAGCGCGATGACCATGATCTGATGACCGCCTGAGCAAGCGACAAAAACTTTCGATGACTCGGGGAGGATGACAGCGTCCCCTGCGCCAGGGCAGCCTTCGAAGACGGCGCGAACGCTGCGCCCGGCAGGATCGACAAGCGTGACCGAGTTGGCCTTGCGATTGGCGACAGCCAGCGTTTTTCCGTCGGGCGAGATGCGGGCGGCGACTGGCTCTTCGCCTACGCCGATGGCCGCAATCTCGCGCCGCGTTTTCAAGTCGAGAACCGAGATGGTATTCGAGCCGGAGTTAGCCACGTATGCCAGGTTGCCCGTGGAGTCGATGTCGATCGAGACCGGCTGGCGGCGGACGTTGATTGTTGCCGCGACGGAGTTGTTTTCCGCGTTGATGACAGTGACCGACCCTTCCCCGCCAGCCGCGCCGGAGTTGACCACGTAGACTTCATTGCGGGTAGGGCTGACGGCCACAGCCACAGGGTTCTGGCCGACGGCAATCTCACGGTCCTGGCGTACGTTGACCACATCGAAGACGGTGACGGTGTTGCTGCCGCCGTTGGTGACGTAAGCGTATTCGCGGTAGTTGGGCGGATACTGCGGGAAGTCGTGGGAGCGGCAACCAGCGAGGGCGAGAGCCAGCAGGGCGAATAGAACGAGGCGGGCTGGTGGGACGTGCGACAAGTTCATGGATTGATTCCGGCTTTCAAATGCTGATCCCTTTCAACTTTACTCAACTACCGGTTAGGGCGACACATTTCTAGATTTGGAGATCGATAATCGAATGCATCCACGGCGAATCAGTCAACACCGAAACAGAAGATGGGCTGGACGTAAGGACCGCTGAGAGCATATTCGCCCGGTGGTAAAGGCCCGGTCGTCAGCTTGAGAGATGAATCACCATATCGAGAAAATGTTACGGGCAAGGCACTTTGGGCTGGATTGCCATTCATGGTCGCTCCACCCGGCGAGGCATGGCCCTCCATCACAACAAGTTCGCGGGTTTTATTTTTGACGTCGAGTTTGCTGAGAAAATAGAGCGTTGCTGGGTCCGCACCCGACGGGTCCAGTGCGGTTCGTACTACAAAATCGAGTGGACGGCCGGAGCGAAATCTTACCGGAGAATTGGCTCCAGGTATCTCCCACGAGGCCTTCACGCTAACAACAATAAAACCGCCTGCTCTTCCCTGCATGGTTGCCGTTTGGCGTTCCAGCGGAATGAGTTTGCCTGTATCGAGGCGAAAAAACACATCGGCAAACTCGGGTTCAGGCATGATTTCTTTGCTTGCCGAAACTGCTGGGGCTTGTGCCCAGACAAGATTCAAATGGGCGCATCCTGCCAGTAGCAGCACAAAAGCCGCCTTGTTGATCGTACGCAATCTCATACTCAAGAAATCCTTTCGGCACCTATTCTCGCCTCCCGCGCCGTACGATGCAAGCGGGGAAGACGCAATCTCAACTCTCAAGATTGAGGCCGGGAAGGCCAGCGTCAACTCGCTGGCGCCTCGACGCGAATGCCGCGCGGCAGGTTGCGCTCTACTACGGGCGCGATCTGTTCCAGCTCATTCATCATGGTGGCAAACTGATCTGGATAGATGGACTGCGGGCCGTCGGAAAGAGCCTTCTCCGGGTGGTTGTGGACCTCGACGATAATGCCGTCTGTACCTGATGCGACCGCAGCTCTCGCCATGGGAAGAATACTATCGCGCCGGCCGGTCGCGTGGCTGGGGTCAACCAGGATGGGCAGATGACTGAGCCGCTGCACGGCGGGAATGATGCTCAGGTCCAGGGTGTTGCGCGTGTGGTCGGCAAAGGTGCGCACGCCGCGCTCGCACAAAATCACTTGGTAATTTCCTTCGCTCATCACGTACTCGGCGGACATCAGAAACTCTTCCAGCGTGGCAGAAAGGCCGCGCTTGAGCAGTACTGGCTTGCGCAGCTTTCCGGCGCGCTTCAGCAGCGAAAAGTTCTGCATGTTGCGCGCGCCGATCTGCACCACGTCGGCCCATTCAGCAACCAGATCCAGTGTCTCGCTGTCGATGGCCTCGGTGACAATGCGCAGCCCGAAGCGGTCGCGAATCTCGGCCATGATGCGCAGCGCCTCCAAACCCAGACCTTGAAATGCATAGGGAGATGTGCGCGGCTTGTAGGCGCCGCCGCGGAAAAACTGCGCTCCCGATGCGGCGACCTGTTCAGCGATTTCAAAAGCCTGCTCGCGGCTCTCAATGGAGCATGGCCCGGCGATGATGGCCAGATTGCGGTCACCGATGGTCGCATCGGTTCCGGCAAACCGGATGATGGTGTCCTCGTCCTTTACATCGCGGCTCGCGAGCTTGTAGGCCTTGGAAACGCGAATGACTTCGGCGACGCCGGGGAGTTCCTCAAGATTGCCGCGGTTGACTTCACCCTGGTTGCCGGTGATGCCGATGGCGGTGCGCTGTGCTCCGGGAAGTGGATGGGCTCGGAAACCCAACTGCTGAATGTGTTCACAGACCGCCTGGATTTGCTCCCGCGTCGCCTGCGCTTTCATGACAACTAACATGGCTGGCCCCTCAAACCCTCAGTCTAATCTTCGAGAACGGCAATGGGCAATTGGCGGTTGAGCGCGCAAATGATTGTGACTGATATGGAAAGGCCTCCGGTTCCCTGTTCCCTGCAATTCCCCGGTTTGCTCCTCCGGCGGGTGTGTGCTAACCTTAATTTCTGTGCCGTAGTGCGTGCGGAGGTTTAGTGTGTCCGTGCGGATTTCGGGCGTCCGGGACGGTTTTCCGGGTGGGATGGGCTGGCGTAGCTCAGCTGGTAGAGCATCTGATTTGTAATCAGAGGGTCGGGGGTTCAAATCCCTTCGCCAGCTCCACTTTCGAGAAAGCGAAAACGGAGCCTGGAACGGCGGAAAGTTTTTGCCGGCGCAGTTTTTGCGCCGGACCTGTCCTCCGCGGTGATCCCACAGAGGTGCATGCTCCTGATAGCCGGAGTTTTTCCGGTAAGGGCTTAATGCGCTGTGATGGCGCTCAGCGGTGGGTTGAATCCCGGGGAGCAGCCGGGTTGAACGGGGTCTCCGGCAAGTGGTTTTTACTTGCTGGGGGTGACTGGGCGGGGTCCCCGCGGACAGGTCTTCGTCCGTGGGGTGACTGGGCACAGGTGGCCGAGTGGTTAATGGCAGCAGACTGTAAATCTGCCACTCTTCGAGTTACGGAGGTTCGAATCCTCCCCTGTGCACCATGATTTGAGGTGCTGGTTTTGATTTGCAAGGCTGGATTCGAGGGCTGGAATGCGCACTGAACCGCAGCCAGGTGAGCGCAAAGGCCTGAAAAGTTCCGGCGCGGATTTAGACCGCAAGTACTGGATAGCTCTTTCGTTGTACGCGGTGCTGGCGGTGCTGGCTTGGTTTACTGTTGGAGAGGGTACGATTCTCATCGACGGCAAACCGGTGGAGTTGCGGTTGCTTCCGTTGGTTATCATCGGCGGCATGGTTTTGAAGACGGTTTTGGCTCGTCATGCGGAGAAGATTCGTCAAGACGGGGATAGGGGCAGCAATTAGACCCAGCTGCTTTTTGCAAGAGGGCTGATGTAGCTCAGTTGGTAGAGCACTCCCTTGGTAAGGGAGAGGTCACCGGTTCAAACCCGGTCATCAGCTCCAGAAATTCAGCTTCTAGCCGTTAGCTATTAGCTTTTAGCTCGTTTGATGTTGGATCGGGCAGTTGCGGCTCGCGCGAGCAGGAAAAGCTAGAAGCTAATAGCTAAGAGCTAAAGGCTGTTTTGCGGGAGTAACTCAGTGGTAGAGTCACAGCCTTCCAAGCTGTTGGTCGCGGGTTCGAGTCCCGTCTCCCGCTCCAATGTTTATTGTTGCGACCGGCAATAGGGCTGAAGAAGGCAAGGCGGGAAACGATGTTTGAGCAGGCAGCGATAGCCGTTCAGGATGAGCAAGGGTACGCCGAGCTTCAAGCGAGCATTGATGCGGCCTTTGACGCCAAGGATGTAGAGGTTTTTTTGAGCCGCGTGGGCCGGTCGAAGCTGCGGATACGCGACTTCGAAGGCGCTTTGCGTTGCGGCCTGTTGGGCAAGGAAGCCGCGGCGCATTATAAGGCGTTGCCGGTTTCGGACCAGGCATTGACCCGCGAGCACTACCTGCAAAAGGTCGAAGCGGTTTCAATGGAACTGCGGCAGCGATATCTCAAGGTGTACGCCTATTATTGAGGCGCAACTCACAAATGGGCAAGGAAAAGTTTGATCGCAGCAAGCCGCATGTGAACGTGGGGACGATCGGTCACATTGATCACGGCAAGACGACATTGACGGCGGCCATCACCAAGGTGTTGCAGAAGCACAACCCGAAGAATAAGTTCCGCTCGTTTGACTCGATCGACAACGCGCCGGAAGAGCGGGAGCGCGGCATTACCATCGCCACGGCGCACGTGGAGTACGAGACCAAGAACCGGCATTATGCGCACGTGGACTGCCCTGGTCACGCCGACTACATCAAGAATATGATCACCGGCGCGGCGCAGATGGACGGCGCAATTCTGGTGGTTGCGGCCACCGACGGCCCCATGCCGCAGACCAAAGAGCACGTGCTGTTGGCGCGCCAGGTGGGTGTTCCCTGCGTGCTGGTCTTCCTCAACAAGTGCGACGCGGTTGAAGATGCGGAGCTGATCGACCTGGTTGAGATGGAAGTTCGTGAACTGCTGGGCAAGTATCAGTTCCCGGAAGACGCGCCGGTGATTCGCGGCTCGGCTCTGGGCGCATTGAACGGCGAAGCGCAGTGGGAAGCCAAGATCGACGAGCTGATGGATGCGGTGGACGCTTATGTTCCGCGGCCCGATCGCGCGGTCGACAGGCCCTTCCTGATGCCGATCGAAGATATTTTCTCGATCTCCGGACGCGGCACCGTGGTCACCGGACGCATTGAGCGCGGCAAGGTGAAGGTAGGCGAGGACGTGGAGATTGTGGGCTTCCGCGAGACGCGCAAGTCGGTCTGCACGGGCGTTGAAATGTTCAAGAAGCAGTTGGACGAGGGCATGGCGGGCGATAACGCGGGCATTCTTCTGCGCGGCATTCCGAAGGAAGATGTGGAGCGCGGAATGGTTCTCGCGAAGCCGGGCTCGATCACGCCGCACACGGTTTTCAAGGGCGAAGTGTACGTGCTGAGCAAGGAAGAGGGCGGCCGTCACACACCGTTCTTCAAGGGCTATCGTCCACAGTTCTACTTTAGGACAACCGATGTCACGGGCGTGGCGCAGCTGCCTGAAGGCGTGGAGATGGTGATGCCGGGCGACAACGTGCAGCTTGAGGTTGAGCTGATCACGCCGGTGGCGTTGGAAAAGGGATTGCGGTTTGCGATCCGCGAAGGCGGCCGTACGGTGGGCGCTGGCACGGTGAGCGAGATTATCAAGTAACAGGCAATAGGGAACAGCCGAAAATGTTTGCTGTTCACTCTAGTTGTAGGAGCGGAGATGGAAGTTTTTGTTCGAGGATCGAGATCGAGCGCGCAGGATTGGGTGCGCGCTCGGCAAATCCCTGCAAACCAACTTCCTTCATTGGATCAGGAGCAAAAGGCCGCTGCCTTGCGTGGGAAGATTTCTGAAGACGATTACGCACGATCTGCTTATGCAGGGCACCTTTCGCAACAGAGACTTCTTCAGCAAACGCTCCAATTTGGGCGTTGGTTGAATGCAAGAATTGAGGAGCGGAATCCAGATTGCCACGTGGAGTCGATCACACTGGATACTTGGCAAGGTAGATATCAAGTGACGGTGCTGGGAGGCGATCAGCGGGTTGATTTCGAGATAGACGAAGATATGGTTGAACGGTTTTTGACAACTGGATCGGCTGAGTTGGAGAGAGCAATTTATCGTCTGCTTGACATCTACGTTCCGCAGAAGCGAGTGGCGAGGGCATCGTGAGAATTGCGGGACGGCGTGTAAGCTTCTTTCTGAACGACGAAGGAAAACAGTTCCTTCATGAAGTTGTCTCGGTCGATACGCTGGAGCCATTCACGGTTGAAGTGGAAGATTCGTCAGACGATATTGGCATTTGGGTCCGAGTGGAGCGAGGATCTCACATTAACGTTCTTCTTCTCCGCTGGGAGTTTATTCTTGGAATTGAATTGCCGCTGGATACAGGCAACGTAGTTGGATTGAGAGGGTAGGACAGAATGCGCGAAATTGTTACATTGCAGTGCACTGAGTGCAAGGAGCGGAATTACTCGACGACGAAGAACAAGAAGACGACCACCGGCCGTCTGGAGTTCAAGAAGTTCTGTAACCGCTGCCGCAAGCACCAGCCGCACAAGGAAACGAAGTAAACAACACTCAGCTTCTAGCTGTTAGCTTCTAGCTTTTTACGGGAAGGCAAAGATTTTCGCACTCCCGGGAACGAGCTAGAGGCTAAAAGCTAACCGCTAAAAGCTGTTTTTAGGGGCGTAAGCTCAACGGCTAAACTGTCGGTCTCCAAAACCGAACTTGGGGGTTCGAATCCCTCCGCCCCTGCCAGATTAAGTTGGAGCGCGCATGGCAGACGCCGGGCGCGAAGGAACGGGAAGCATGGCAACAAAGGTGGCAATAGTGAATGGCGATGATCGGCAGATCAAGCGGCGGGGGGCCAATCCCGTGTCGAAGATTCTCGACTGGGTGGTCGAACAGTGGAAAGAATTCTCCCAATTTCTGAGCGATGTGCGCGCCGAGATGCGCAAGGTGGTCACGCCCTCGTGGAAGGAAGTGAAATCCACGACCACGGTGGTTATCATCGCGGTCTTCATCTTCGGAGTGTACTTCTTCGTGGTGGATGCGATCTTCCAGTATGGCCTGCATGCGATGCTGGGCAAACTGGGCGGATTTTAGCCGTAGCCGCACAGGCGTGAAACGAGAGCATGATGGCAGAAGAATTGGAACAAGCCGAACAGGCTGGTGGACAGGCCGAGCAGACAGACCCCCAGGCACAGCCGCTGCCCGAGCGCAACGAGCGCTTCAAGTGGTACATCCTGCATGCCTACTCGGGCTTTGAGCGCAAGGTCAAAGAGTCGATTGCCAGCCGGGTTGAAGCCTTCGGGCTGCGCGATAAAGTGGGCCGGGTGATGATTCCCACCGAGCCGGTGACGGAGATCGTCAACGGAAAGAAACGCACGATCGAGCGCGTTTTCCTGCCCGGCTACGTGCTGGTGGAAATGGAACTGGATAACGACCTCTGGCACGTGTTGAAAGACACGCCCAAGGTGACGGGTTTTCTGGGCACGGGTGACAAACCGGTGGCGCTGAGCGAGGAAGAAGTGAGTGGAATCCTCTTCCGGTCTGAGACTTCCAAGGATAAGCCGCGGCTCAAGATCAAGTTTGAAAAGAACGAGCAGGTCCGCATTACCGACGGCCCGTTTGCCAATTTCAACGGCGTGGTGGATGAGATCAACGAAGATCGCGAGACCATGAAAGTCATGGTGACGATCTTCGGACGGTCGACCCCAGTCGAACTGGAGTTCGGCAAAGTGGAAAAGATTGAGTAGTTGCAGCTTTTAGCTATTAGCTTTCAGCTTCTAGCCGGTCAAGCCCACCTGGCGGGCACCGGTTGAAGGCAAACGTTGAAGCGGCAACACCAAAATATGTACCAGAGACAGATCAGCTAGCAGCTAAAAGCTAGGAGCTAAAAGCTGATTCCGAAGGAATCAAAATGGCACCTCCGAAGAAAATTACGGGTTACGTCAAGCTGCAGATTGTTGCCGGCAAGGCTACGCCGGCGCCTCCGGTCGGCCCGGCGCTAGGTCAGGCGCAGGTCAACATCATGGAGTTCTGCAAGCAGTTCAACGCGCGGACTTCGAACAAGGAAATGGAAGGGCTGGTCATTCCAGTCGTCATCTCGGTTTATGGCGACCGCAGCTTCAGTTTCATCACCAAGACTCCGCCAGCCGCGGTTCTATTGATGAAAGCGGCCGGGATCGCCAAGGGCTCGGGCACACCCAATAAGGAAAAGATCGGCAAGGTCACCGAAAAGCAGGTGCGCGAGATCGCCACGCAAAAGATGCCTGACCTGAATGCGGCCTCGGTTGAAACGGCCATCAAGAGCATCAAAGGTACTGCCCGCTCCATGGGCATTGAAGTGGTAGCGTAAGCCACCGCTCTGACAATTCACACCCAAGAAAGCCCTCCTATTACTGGAGGGCTTTTTTGCGTATGGATGAGAATCAAGGTCTCGGAATGGTAAGCTGAAATCCTGCTGAGGTAGATATCCACTTGAAGATTCATGAGTATCAAGCGAAAGAGATTCTGGCAAAATATGGCGTGGCCGTGCCCAAAGGCGAAGTGGCCAACACCCTTGAAGAAGCCTCGACGGTGGCTCGCAAACTTTTTGCCGAAGGCGCAAGCGGTGTTGTGGTCAAGGCGCAGATTCACGCCGGAGGGCGCGGCAAAGGCGGCGGCGTGAAAGTGGCCCGTACCCGCGACGAGGCCGAACTCTACGCCAAAAACATTCTCGGCATGACGCTGGTCACCCACCAGACGGGCCCGCAAGGTCAAAAGGTGCAGCGGTTGCTGATTGAAGAGACCGCCTCCATCGACCTCGAACTTTATCTGGGCATCGTTCTCGATCGAGTGACCGGCAAGCTGGTTTTCATGGCCTCACAGGCCGGCGGCATGGAGATTGAAGAGGTAGCCGCGAAAACTCCTAAAGCCATCTTCAAGGAGACTATCGACCCGGCTATCGGGTTAGGATCGTGGCAGGCACGCAAGCTGGGCTTTGCCCTCGGACTCAAGCCTACGCAGATCACCGCCGCAGTAGCGTTTTTCCAAAGCCTCTACAAAGCCTTCATCGAAACCGATGCCTCGCTGGTCGAGATCAATCCCTTCATCACGACAAAAGATGACAAGCTCTTCGCCCTCGATGCCAAGATTACCTTCGACGACAATGCCATCTTCCGCCACGCGGATATCAAGACGCTGCGCGACACAGCCGAAGAAGATCCGCTTGAAGTCGAAGCCAGCAAATACGCGCTCAATTACATCAAGCTCGACGGCTCCATTGCTTGCATGGTCAACGGTGCGGGCCTGGCCATGGCCACGATGGATATCATCCAGTACGCAGGCGGTAGCCCTGCCAACTTTCTCGACGTGGGCGGCACAGCTACGCAAGATCAGATCGAGCACGCCTTTGAAATCCTGCTCTCGGATGCCAACGTGAAGGCCATCTTCATTAATATCTTCGGCGGCATTCTGCGCGTTGACCGCTTGGCCACTGGCGTCGTTGCCGCGGCGCGCAACTTGAAGGTCAAGGTTCCCATCGTTCTGCGTCTCGAAGGCACTAATGTTGAAGAAGGCCGAAAGATTCTCAAAAGTTCTGGGTTGAATTTTTTAGTGGGAGAAACGATGAAGGACGCGGCAGAGTTAGCGGTGAAAGCAGCACAGTAATAGCTAATAGCTATTAGCTTTTAGCTATTAGCTATTAGCTGTTAGCTGTTAGCTTTTAGCCAATGCGCAACTCGATCAGACTTGGACTAGGAAGGAAAGAATGCCGCAGGATTTTCACGATTTAACAGTTTGGCAACGAGCAATTGATCTGACAGTGTGCGTCTATAAGTTGACTCAGAAGTTCCCTAGAGAGGAGACCTACGGACTTACCGCGCAATTGCGTTGCGCAAGCGTTTCCGTCGCGAGCAATATTGCAGAGGGACGAGGTAGGCTTCACTCAGCGGAATTTAAGCAGTTTCTCGGAATTTCATTGGGATCGGCATTTGAAATCCAGACACAGCTTGTTGTTGCCCGGAAACTTGAGATGGGAAATGAAAATGCAATTAAGGAAGCTGTCGCACTCTGTGATGAGATTTCTAAAATGCTAACGGCGTTCATCCAACAACTAAGCTCGAAGTCAAAAAGCTAAGAGCTAACAGCTAAAAGCTAGGAGCTATTCCCAATGGCTGTTTTAGTAGATACGAATACGCGCCTCATTGTGCAAGGAATCACCGGCAAAGAAGGCACCTTCCATGCGATGAGTTGCGCGGAGTATGGCACCAAGGTTGTCGGCGGTGTCACTCCCGGCAAGGGCGGAACAACTCACTCGGGCTGGCCCGTCTTCAACACCGTGGCTGATGCCGTGGCCGAGACCGGCGCCAACGCGACCATGATTTTTGTGCCGCCGCCCTTTGCCGCCGACGCCATTCTTGAAGCCGAGGACGCGGGCATTCCGCTGATCGTCGCCATTACCGAAGGCATTCCCACCCTTGACATGATCAAGGTCTGGGCCAAGCTCAAAAACTCGAAGTCGCGACTGATCGGTCCTAACTGCCCCGGCATTATCTCGCCCGGCAAAGCCAAGATCGGCATTATGCCCGGACGCATTCACAAAGAGGGATCGGTGGGCATTGTCTCCCGCTCCGGCACATTGACTTATGAGGCCGTGCATCAACTCACGCAGCGCGGCATCGGCCAATCGACCGCGATTGGCATCGGCGGCGACCCCATTATCGGTACCACGCACATCGACGCGCTGCGCCTCTTCAATAACGATCCCGAGACCGAGGCTATTATCTTGATTGGCGAGATCGGCGGCACGGCAGAAGAAGCCGCTGCTGAGTTTGTCAGGAAGCACGTAAAGAAGCCGGTAGTCGGCTTTATCGCCGGACAGACCGCGCCTCCCGGCCGTCGCATGGGCCACGCCGGAGCGATCATTAGCGGAGGTCAGGGCACTGCCGCCGACAAGATGAAGGCGATGACCGCAGCTGGCATTCATGTCGTTGTTTCGCCCGCCGAGATTGGCGCAACGCTGGCGCGAGTGATAGGGAAAAGCTAGCTTTTAGCTCTTAGCCGTTAGCTTGTTCATGAGGGCTGACATTCATGCAAACCAAAGTAGACGGGAAAACGAGGAACAGCTAACAGCTAATGGCTAATAGCTAACGGCTGCTCTGATCCGCCTCGCCTTTTACAATGAAGTCAAAGAGAATCTATCAAGGAGCAATTCCCGTGGCGCAACGCACCTTCAGCATCATCAAGCCGGACGCGGTCCGCAAAGGTTATACCGGGGCCATTCTGGCCGAGATCGAGAAGGCCGGCTTTCAGATTGCGGCCATCAAGAAGCAGTCCATCTCTAAAGAACAGGCCAAGGGCTTCTATGCCGTTCATGCTGGCAAGCCTTTCTTCGATGGCCTCTGCGATTTCATGTCTTCCGGCCCACTGGTCCTGATGGTTCTCGAAAAAGAAAACGCCATTGCCGACCTGCGCAAGTTGATGGGCGCGACGAATCCAGCCAACGCAGACGAGGGAACCATACGCAAAAAGTTTGCCGGCTCGCTGTCGGAGAACGCCATCCACGGCTCCGACGCCGAAGAGACCGCGGCCTTTGAAATCGGCTATTGGTTCGCGGGATACGAGCTGATCTAGCGCTTAAGCCCGCAAACCAGGCGACTCCAGCTACTTCGTTGCAGCCGTGGGCTGGGCCGTCAGAGTCTTCAAATCGCCGACGAGCGCGCCAATTGAATCCGTCAGAGCTTGGTCGCGTCCCTTTTGCAGATGCGCTATCGAAGTCTTTTCATTGAAGGTCCACAGTATGATGCTCGTCTTTGGGTCTAGGAGCAGCAGTTGGAGTTGCGACGCTTTCGATGAAATGGCGCCCGAGTCTTTTGAGCCGCCGACATCCGTCAGCGGGTCAGAGTAACTGATTTGCAGAACCAGGTCTGCATCGGCTGGGGCAGCTACGAGCTGATAGAGTCCCGAACTCTTGATGGCCGCATAAAACTCGTTATAGAGTTGAACCGGCCCTCCACTCCAAAGTTTCGGGTCCAGTCCGACGCCCGCGTTGGAGATAAATACCTTCTTCGCGGTGAGGATTTGCGCGGGCAACGGAGCAGCGGGTGCCGCAGGCGTCTGCGCTTCTAAAGCGGGGACTACCGGCAATAACATTACGAATCCAAGAGACGCTACGAGTGATCTGAATCTCTGCATGATTTCGACCTTTCCCTTTTTTGAACACGGAATTAGCCAACTCCACTCGAACCAATTGCAAGCCAACTCACTTAATTCCCAAACAGATCGTCGATCTTAAGCCGCAGCGCGGCGACTTCCTGACGTAGCTCCGCAAATGTCGCCTCCAGTTGCGCGATCCGTTCTTCGTGGTTTGAATGAAGGCCCGAGTCCTGCTCCCCACCTTGCCCAGCCTCACGCCGCGTGAACGTAGGCTCAGCAGCAAACGCCGCGGACAGCGATTCCACGCCGCCCGAAAGCAAATGCGCGTACCGCGACTCCTTGGTTCCTGGCTGGCGCGGCAAAATGGCCACCAGCGCAGGCTCGCGCTGCATCAGCTTTTGCAGCCCTGCCAGCACCTCGCCGATCTCGTCGAAGCTATGCAGCCGTTCCGTCCGCCCGCGCAACTCGCCCGGAGTCTGCGCCCCGCGCAACAACAACACGCAGAGCAGCGCCGTCTCCGCGCGGTTGAAGTTGAAGGCCTCGCCCAGCCAGTGCTCATACTTGGTCACACGCCCATCGGCAGAACGCGCGCGTCCAGCCAGTTTCAGGTCTTCCAATCCGTGCAGCGCCTGACGAACCGCGACCTCGTCCAATTCCATCACCGGCTCACGATTCGAGCGCTGATTGCACGCGTTGATAAGCGCGTTAAGCGAGAGCGGGTAATACTCCGGTGTGGTCACTTCCTTTTCAACCAGCGCGCCCAGCACGCGGGCTTCGGCGGGAGTAAGAAACAGCGGGGCAGTTGGCGGCATAGTTCTATTTTGCCACTTCGGCCCGCGCCCGAACCTCGCAGCCCGGCCGCGGTTTCCCAGGATTTGCTTCAACCACCCTTTTTCGGCGATACTTAGATGTTGTGTCTTGAGAGGCGGGACGCGCTAGCGAGCGAGTCGCCGTCAGCCAGAAAACCGCAATCGGGTTCCCGCGGACAGGTCTTGGTCCGTGGGGTGGCAAGAGCCGCAACCGAGCAATGAAGTCGAAAGGAACCGTACCCCCGTGGTGATGATTCGTTTGGCGCGTTTTGGCGCCCGCAAGCAGCCCTGTTACCGTATTGTGGCCATCGAGAAGGACCGCGCCCGCAATGGCCGTTCAATTGAGGTCGTCGGCACCTATAACCCGCGTACTAACCCAGCCACAATCGATCTGAAGCACGAGCGCATCGCCTATTGGCGCAGCGTCGGCGCGCAACTGTCGCCCATCGTCGAGAAGTTGGTGACCAAGAACCCCGCACCGGTTGCTGAAGCCGTAGCGGCCTGATTTTCGTTCCTCCCCCTGACGGAGTGCGCTGGCCGTCCGAGAACTGGCGTGCACTTTAATAACTGGCGGCGACGGGTGCTGGCTGTTCCTTGGCACGCACCAATGAAGTCTTGAATCTGGGGTCGCCGTTTCCTGAAATGCATCAGGTCGGGGAGGCAAGAGCTTGACCCAAAATACTATGGTCGAAGTGGAAGAACTGGTCCGTGAAATTGCGCGGGCTTTGGTGGATGAGCCAGCAGCCGTTGAAGTGGAGAGCGTGGGCCGCGACGACAACACGGTTCTCAAACTCCGCGTGGCGCCCACGGACGTGGGCAAAGTGATCGGCAAGCAGGGGCGTACCGCTCGTTCGGTGCGCACCATTCTGGGCGCGGTGAGCATGAAGCTGCATCACCGCTACACGCTCGACATCCTGGAAGAAGACGAACCCTGAGATGGTAAGAGCGCCGGCCCATTCCGCTGCCAAAGAAGCTTAGTTTGAAATCAGCTTGAATCGAACCGCCTGATAAGGTCGTCCGGTTAGCTTCAACTTCGTCTTGCCGTGGTAGCTTCCCGGCAGCGCCGTGACCGTCATCTCCCAGGGATCGATTAGCTCGGCCGTATAGCTTCCCTCCGGCAGGGGGAATTCATAGGTGCTGGGCTGATGGTAGTCCAGATAGTAGAGGATTCGCTGTGTCTGCTTGCCGGTCGAATCCACCGTTGAGGCGTTGAGGTAGTATTGGGTTGCGCCCGCCTCAAGCCCGGTGCGGGCGGCGCCATGGCCTGCCGCCGCCGCGGTCTCTTCCACCAGCTCGCGCAGAAATGCAATCCTTGCCGGGCTACTGCCCCTCAGTCTTCCGCCATTTGACCACACGATGGTGGCCGTCGCGTTTTTGTCCGGCGGATAATCGGTATCAATATAAGTCTCTCCATGCGTTACGTAGCACCCTGCCATAACTCCCAGCCAGAATCTCCGCGTGAGCTCCTCGCCAGGAAGGTTTCCCCAGCGCATATCCAGATTGCCCTCGTACATCACCTCGTCGTAGATCACCGGCTTGCGCCAGGCCTTCAACCACTCGGGCGCCGCCTCGAAGTCATGAGTTTGCAGGCTGGCATGAGTGACCCACGGATGTCCGTAGTCATACATGGGGCCGGAGTGATGGATTGAGCGGAGGTGTCCAACCGGATCGTGCCGTTCGACAATATGAAAAAATCTGTCGAAGTCCTGCACTGATTTAGCCTTCATCAGATCGTATTCATTGGCCATCGACCACCAGATATTTCTGTAAGCAGAGATGCGCGCCACCACATACCGCAAATACCGGTCGTCGGCTTCCGGCGGCATAGCCGCATAGCCCCAATGGTCATAAGGATGAAACAGGATCAGGTCGACTTCAATTCCCAACTTGCCCAGGTCCGCAATCCGCTCCTCCAGATGCCGGAAGAACGCCGGATTAGGGCGGGTAAAATCGTCAACCCCCGCCGCGCTGCGTTCAAAAGGATAGAACGGCGGCTCGTTGTGGTTGTAGGTGTAGCTCTTGGGAAAAACACACATGCGAATCTTGTTGAATGGAGCTCTGGCGAGCATCTCCAGCGTCAGGCGCTGCAACTCCTCGGTCTGATGCACCCAAGCATAACAAGTTGTTCCGAAGGGAAAGTAAGGCGTCCCATCGGCGTAGGCAAAGTGGTGCGTATTACGCACTCCTACAGGACCGTGTGCCGCCGGCGACGCCGGTCCGCAATGGAAAACTCCCGTCTGTCCGTCGAGCGCGGCCGCACTACTGCTGGTTGTGTAACTCCATTCGCCCTCGGCATCCGGCATAAATCGGAGCTTATAGCTTCCGAACCCGTCGTAAAAGCCGTCAACCCGGATGCTTCGATGCTCCAGAGCAAAAGTGGCCGATACCTCAACCTCGGTAAACGGGTTTCCGGTCGAAGGACCCTGAAGAGTCACTTCGAAGACATCCCACCTGGGAACCGCTGCATAGGCTGCTTTGGCAAAGGCTCCCGTCACCATCGCGGGCACGCCGTCTGCCAACGAAGCCAGCGACCCCGCCGACCCCAGCTTGAGCATTTCACGACGACTGATCGAACTCATGTGCCCATGCTAACAGCGGCGGCGAGTCCGCTCAATTCTGCTCCTCGGGTTTTCGAATGTTCGCTCATTCTTCGCTCATCCGAGTTATAATCACTCTATGCACTTTCGGTCGGTCACGAGCGATATCCCGCGGAGAAGTCAGCCGCGGTCAATCGAAGAACGGATGAATGGCCTCGCCGCCGACGCCGGCAAGACCTTCACCAATGACCGCTGCCAATCCATCCTGCCGCCCTTCGGAGGCAGAGATGACCGCGCCTGAAGACTGGGTTTGGCTGGCTCGGATTCGCCGCCCGCAGGGACGCAAAGGCGAGGTCTTCGCCGATGTCCTCACCGATTTCCCCGAGAAATTTTCGGAACGAAAGCGGCTCTGGCTGCTGAACGCCTCGGCTGCCGAAAAGTCCAGCCAGATCGGCCTGAAGTCTCAGGGCGCAACCTCGATTGTGCCGCAAACACACCAAGCGTCAGGGCACGACTTCAGTCGTGCCGCAAATTCTACAAAAAATACACGGCCTTTAGCCCCTGGGGGACAATTCCCGCGCGAAGTGGAGCTGGCAGACCATTGGCTACACAAAGGCGGCGTGGTGCTGCACTTTGCCGGAGTGGATTCAATCTCAGCCGCCGAAACCCTCAATGGGCTGATCGTTGCCATTCCGCTTGCCCAGCGGGCCGCGCTCGGCGAAGACGAGTTCTATACCGGCGACCTGATTGGTTGCACGCTGGTGGACGTGGCCCAGACCGAGCCTGTGATCGTCGGCGAAATCGAGGAAGTCGACCGGAATTCGGGGCCGGTCGCGCTACTGGTGGTGCGCGGCGCGGCGGGAGAGGTTCTCGTTCCCTTTGCCAAAAGCTATCTGCGGAACGTCGATCTCGCTGCAAAGCGCGTGGAGATGGCTTTGCCCGAAGGGCTGGTTGAGTTGAATGCACCGGGGAAAGCTCTGTAGTTTTGTGAAGATATAGCTT
This sequence comes from Occallatibacter sp., assembly GCA_049513195.1. Taxonomy (GTDB): domain Bacteria; phylum Acidobacteriota; class Terriglobia; order Terriglobales; family Acidobacteriaceae; genus Telmatobacter. The sequence goes on along the minus strand of JBEKWJ010000011.1, from coordinate 74,919 downwards.
CCCGTTTTCCGTTGACACCCAACAACCGATCCCGGATAATTCATCGTAAATATGTCATGTGAGGTTGACTCATGATTCTGTCTCTCATTTCAAAAGGCGGTCCACCGCCGATGCCCACGCCTCAGCCGAAGCCCCGTGCAAGGATTGACCGCTCTCTTCATGGGTAATGCAAATACAGACGCTTGTTCAATAAATCCAGACAGCAAGCCCTCCGGCGTTCTGGTTTCTACCCACGCAGGCTATGCGGATGTAGTCAAGTGGAGAAACGATGTATGCCAGCGTCTCTCGGACTATCTGCGAGGTAGCGGAGTCGGCATACTTGTATTTTGCTGGGGGTTGCTGACGGCTGACAAAGGATTTGCCCAGGCCGTGTGCAAGGGGCATTCGAAGTGGATCATTTTGACTGCGTTCGTTGCTGCCTCCGCTTTATTTATCGATTTGATGCACTTCGTTTTCAGCTTTATAGTATCTGACAAGCTCAAGCTTGAAATGGAAAGGGAGAAGCTTGAAAGCAAGCCGTATCCCACAAAAAGCTTCATGTACAGGGCTGTATATGTCTGCTTCTGGACGAAGCTCACGCTGATACCTTTAGCCTTTGGATCAGTGATCGTCCTCCTCCTTGTATCTCTGCAGTAGGTATAAGCTATTCACGGCGCTGCTTCTATTCCGGGCGGATAACACAGGTCTGACTAACAAAGTTGGAAACCTTATCTCTGGGTTTTCCAAATGGGAGACCAGAAACCTCAACCAGCAATTCTCTAACTGCTGACCACCGTCTACTCTCGATCAGACCTCATTTCGAATCGCATTCAGCAGCTTGCAATCCTCCTTGCTGAGTACTGCGCCCTCCAGCAAATCCGGCCGATTGGCCAGGGTCTTGCGTAACTGCTGTTCGCGCCGCCAGCGGCGAATCTCGGCGTGGTCGCCATTCATCAGCACCTCCGGCGCGCGCAGGCCGCCAAACTCCGCGGGCCGCGTGTAATGCGGATAGTCGAGCAGGCCGCCGGCGCCATGCTGCGAGCGCGGAACTCCGTCCTCTGTAGTCGCAATCTCCGCGTCAGCCACGCCAAAGCTCTCAAACTCTCCCGAGGCCTCGTTACCCAGCACGCCGGGAATCAGCCGCATCGTCGCATCCACCACCACGGCAGCGGCCAGCTCGCCCCCGCTCAGCACATAGTCGCCAATCGACAACTCCATGTCGCAATAGAGCTGGTTGACGCGCTCATCCACGCCCTCATAGCGCCCGCAAATCAGCACCACGCGGTCTAATGTGGCCAACTCTCGCGCCATGGCCTGAGTAAATGGCCGCCCCTGTGCCGAAAGCAGGATCACCCGCGTGCGCGGCGGTGCGAACTCATCGGACGGTGAAGCACCAGCTTCGAGACTCGGCATCGGCTGGTAGGTCGGGGCTTTGGCCCCTGAGGCATACGCGTCGCGCAGTTCACCTGCCGATAGCTCCACTTTCGGCTGAATCCCCAGCGAAGCCAGCGCCTCAGCCAGTGGCTCGGGCTTCAACACCATCCCCTCGCCGCCGCCAAAGGGACGATCATCCACGGTGCGATGCCGGTCATGGGTAAAAGCCCGCAGATCGTGCACCCCCACCGTGACCAGTTCCTCGGCCAGCGCACGGCGCAGAATCCCGTTCTCGAAAAAGCTCGAGAAGAACTCCGGAAAGATTGTGACGATCTCGAAACGCATACCTATTGATGATAGATGGACGCCCTGCCGACCGATGGTTTGCAGATTATTCCGCGTGGTGCGCGCACAATAAAGGAATGAACCATGACCAACGGCGGGCGCTTTTGCTGATAACTGACAACTGTCAACTGACAACTTTTTTGCCCCCCCACCCCCCCTCCAATATTATTGATTTGACAGGAATTTTTGCAGATAATTTAAACCTGCTTATAATCAATAACCTCTGATGCCCTTCTCACAGAGAAAAATATCTTATGCAATTGCTTGGCAAATAGTCTGCTCCCAACTGCACCGCTTTGAAAGCTGGGATAATGGCAGATGAGGGCCATAATGACCAAGCCGCGCACCGCACGACCTGCTACGAGCCAAAAAGGGCCCAAAACCACCAGGAATTCCGCACCGATTGAACGGCCTCACGAGAAGCGGCCAACACTGCTCGGCGCCAAAATCAACCGCCGTGCCGCAGATCGGCTGCGCGCGGGACATTTGTGGGTGTACGCGTCTGATATTGAGTCGGTTGAATTGCTCGCCGGTGAATCTCCAGCGCTCGTGCCAGTAGCCGACAGCCGCGGGCTACTTCTCGGCACCGCGCTTTATAGTCCGACCTCGCAGATAGCGCTGCGCCTGGTTTCGCGCGCGGCCATCGATCAGGCACAATGGCTCAAGCTGCTCGAAGCTCGCCTGCTTGTAGCGATCCAGCGGCGCAAACCGTTGCTCGACGAGCAGACCGACGCCTGCCGCTTGTGCTTCAGCGAGGCCGATGAGATTCCAGGCCTCATCGCAGACAAATACGGCGACTTGGTGATTCTGCAGTTGCTCGCCAAAGGCCTCGATAATCCAGCAGTCCGTGAGAGTTGCGTTCGCATTCTCCGCGAAGCGCTCAATCCGTCCACCATCCTGGAACGGCCCGATCCGCGCGTGCGCGAGTTGGAAGGGTTGGCCGCGCCAAGCTCCGAACCTCTGTTCGTGGCAGAAGGCTCGGCTCTCACCAGCACACAATTCAGGCTTAACGGCCTGAGCTTTCATTTCGACGCCGGCTCCGGGCAGAAGACGGGCGCATTCCTCGATCAGCGAGCCAACTACGCCGCCGCCGCCGAATGGGCGCGCAAGCTGGGCTTGGCCAGCCGCGATGGCGGCGGACGCGCACTTGACGTTTGCTGCTACCAGGGCGGCTTTGCGCTGCATCTGGCCCAGGTCTGCGCACAGGTTACGGGCATTGACGCCTCCCGCGCATCGCTCGAAGTGGCGGAGCAAAACTTCGCGGCCAATCGCTCGCGGCTCACCGCAAAAGTGGATTGGGTGGAGGGCGATGCCTTCCAGATTCTTCGCGACTGGTCGGACGCTGGCCAGAGCTTCGACGCCATCGTGCTCGATCCGCCCGCCTTCGCCAAGAGCGTGCGGGCCGTCGAGGGCGCGCTGCGCGGCTACAAGGAAATGAATTTGCGAGCGCTGAAGATGATGCGCCCGGGCGGCCTGCTGATTACCTGCTCCTGCTCCCATCACGTCGGCTGGACCGAACTCGAAGCCAGCGTGGCCTCAGCCGCAGCCGACGCGCACCGTCGCGTGCGGCTCCTCGAGCGACGTGGAGCCGCGCCCGACCACCCGGTCGTGCTGAATCTGCCGGAGACCGAGTACCTCAAGTGCCTGGTGCTGGAAGTCGAGTAACGGGCCACGAAAAGCACCTGAACCTCACTGCTCTACTGAAAGGCCAGCGGCTTCCATGCGCCATCTTGCTTGAGCGCCAATTGAAGTGGCCGGGGCGGGCCTTTGGGCGGGACGGTGACTTCAATCCACAACTCCTGGCCGGCATGCAGCGCAGTCGGATCCACGGCGTGCTCGGCGATGTAAAAATCAACCGGCTCGTCAAGTCGCAGTGCGTCGCAGGAGGCCCCCGGCATCGCCGTCACGTTCTCGCCCTTCGAAGTCTGATCAGCCTCGGGAATTCGAATCGCCACCAGCTTGTTGTTTTCTACCTTAAGTTTGGCGCGGAAGTAAAGCGGAGACTCATTGGTGACGGTGAAGCCGTTGGACCGGGTTGTGCCGTCGCTGTTGCGTGGGAAGATGGCGTGCAAGGCGCTGGGCAGCGTGCTTTGGCAGCCATCCACAGCCAGTTGCAGACTCAGGTAGCGGCCGCGCATGATCATGTTTGGGTCGTAGGCTGCTGTGCGCGTCCAAACGCGTGGGCAGGTTGAGCGCTGATAGAGATACTTGGCCGCAATCGACAACACCAGCGCCAACTGAATCACTAGCAAAACGATGGAGGTTTTGGAGATTTTCATAGAGCCTCCTCAACAGAAACGTCGGCTTTCTTCATGCCGCCGACCAGATTGCGCCGGGTTTTTTCGAGAACCCATCCGCCGGCGAGGAAGAGAATACCCAGGCCGATCAGCCCCAGCGAGCGATCCAACTTATCGAAGATGTCGCTGAAGTAAAACCAGCCCACCGTGATGGCAAAGCCAACGATGCCCAGGTTGACCAGCGCCTGCGAAACCTGCCGCACGCCCCACCAGATGATGAAGACGCAGAAGGCAGCAACCAGTGCGTGAGCGGCGAGGTTCGGCTCGTCGCGCGTAAATATGTCGTGACTTTCATGCTCGATTCGTTGGCACCAAGGCAGTGCAATCGAGAAGACAATCGCGACGGTCACGGGAAGCACGCTCTTCTTGAACTTGAAGACCGCGAAGAGCAGCGGAATTGCGGCGATGTCCACCCAACCCCAAGTGCGAAGACCGAGAGGCAAGTACGTGTGGTCGCCCCACGAGCGCCAGCCATCGAGCAGAAGGACAACGCCGGTAATGGAATTAATAGCCGCAACAGCGAATAGAATGCCCCAGAGAACTTTGCGCCTGGAACCGATAAAGAAAGTCAAGTAAAGAACCGCCCAGACGATCAGGAAGCGGCCAATGTAGACTTCTTCGCCAATGTGTCTTTCAGCGTAATAGATAAACTCGGAGAGTATCCAAGCCGGACAGAGCAGCAACGTGAGCGTTTGTTGCGCTTCGTCGCGAAGCAGCATCCAGCCGGCTGCTGCGGCCAAGGCCCACATCAGAACCGCTGCCGGCCAGTGCTCCTGAATGTTGAAGATCTGACCGACGAGCGCGATGGCCGCGCCGGTCGAGATGGTTCCCACGGCGTGCAGAGCCGTCGAAAGCCCTCGGAAGCGCTCGCGAGCCCACGCTCCGCCCAGGTGAAAGACGCTGACCATGGCCAGCACCACGGCCAATCGCGCTTCAGGGCTGATCTTGTCCCAGTGCGCCGAGACAAAGAGCGCCACTCCGCAAGCCAGCAGAATGGCTCCCAGAATCAACACGACGATCACCTGCCAGCGCAAGCCAGCGGGTTTTTTCTGCTCAGCTTCCCAGGCGCGAATGCGGCGTGCGGCCTCCGCATCCAGGACGCCAGCCGATTGCCAGCGATTTAGAAACGATTCAGAGTCTGCCATATCAGTTGGCAGAAGTAGAACACATCGCGCCCATTCTGGACAACGAAGCATCTGCGGCGCGGCCAATCACCTTCCTGGTGCTTCAGACAGTGAGCCTTACGGTTCGGCGATGGTTACCTGTTCTGTTCGCCGCCCCCTTCGGCCTGAGATTTATTCCTCGTATATTGCTCATTATGAGTAGGTTAATGCTTGAGTCGGTGTTTCATGGGGTTGTCGAGAAAATTACCTGCAAGGTTTTGATAATAAACATAGGGGGGGTGGGGGGGGTACTTTTTGGTAAGTTCGATCGGCCCTTTGCTGGAGGGCCGACCTGAGTACAAGGTAGCAGAGATGCCGGAATCAATCTGCAAAACATTCCTTTCTGCGATTGCTCTGACTTTTTTGTCGGTTGTGGTCTTTGGCACACGTGCCTTCAAGGTCTCGACTCCCCCAAAGCACACAACTGCCACTTCGGACAGGAACGCAAGGGACGCTAGCCTTTGCAGCTGTCTCGGTTGTGGACAACAGGTAGAAATAGCTATCTGACGCTAGGAGATAATTGCCTGCCTCTTTACTGATGCAAATCGGATAGCGGACCTGTTGACGGCTCGATTCACTAACGCATGGAATTCCTGACGAGTGTTTTCGATGTCAGTATTCCTCTGCTCCGTCCGAGAAGATGCGTCTGATTTCTGGCGCATCTCTGTGAACGGGGATGGAAGCTTACCGCTCATCGTAGGCGGAACGGCCTCTTCCTTCTTCCGCTCTTCCTCGCGCACGGTCTCAGGAAGCGTCTTGGGGGTCTCTTCCATTTTCATACTCTACTCCATGATGTGAAAGTCTTCTTTCCTGTACGTTATTACGCCGATTTTCGACTTCCCTCCGACAATCGAATGAGATTGTGTGAATCGATAGTGCGTAATCACGTAATCGACCAAGAACCTGACGTAATCGACACCAGTCTTAATCGGCATTGAATCCGTCATTACCGTATAGCCTTGATTACGTCGAATTTCCAACAACTTGTCAGTTTCTCCTTGTGTTAACGGCCTTGCAAGAAGTTGCGCGACATAATCTGCAATCTCCGTTAACCCTGCAATTGAAATGCCATAAAGATATCGTTCTATTGGTTCGCTCATAGCAAACCATGCTAGACCGTAGTCTCCCGGCTTGTACACCTGCCTGGCCGATCCAGGTTCTTTATTGTCGGGTACTCTGATTTCCCAAGCCTCTGAAAGGAAAGATTTCGGAGAATACCCCGCTACGAGGATACCAAGACTCGTAAGCGAAGTATCAATTTGATCGAAAGGTTTTTCGTACACGAGTTCTGCGTATTTTATGTACTCGGCTAAGAAAAAGGCTCTCAGGCTCTCAACAATTTGCTCTATAGTCTGTGCGCCTAGATCATCATGAGTCTGCTCGAACTCATATAAGAAACTTCCAATACTGCGCCCGGCCAAACCTGCGAGGCCAAAAGCGGCGATTCCAATTCGTTTGTCTAACTGAAAGAGTTTTTCTCCGTCTTCAAAGACCTTCTGAACTCCGTTGCCACCCCAAACCGACAAGGCGCTATCGACTCCAATAATCACTCCGTCAGAGAGATTGCAAAGCACGGCTACACTCATTGCCGAAAGATTCTCACAAATAGATCCGAAAGTAAAGTGCCAGGTTAATCGACTTGTTCTACAGTCAGCCAAGCATATTATTGCCGGAAACTTCCTGATATGTTCGGAGAAAGTAAATCTAAATATTTGATTTTATTGCAGTTAAATTCTCTTTAGAAAATTTATTCTTGGGGCTTGACTCTTTTGACTGTATGCAGTATACATACAGCTGACAGTTGGAGATGACTATGTTTCTTACTCTTCAAGCCAACGACAAGCGCCCTATCTACCAGCAGATCACGGATGGAATCAAGTCTTTGATTGCCGGCGGCGATCTTCGCGAGGGGGTCACGCTGCCCTCGGTGCGGCAGGTGGCCGGCGATCTGGGCGTCAACCTGAATACCGTCGCGGTCGCCTACCGCCAGCTCCAGGACGAGGGTTTCGTTACCGTTCGTCATGGGGCCGGCGCGGTGATCACGTCGCGAACTCCTCGTCCGGTGGACAAGACCGAACTCTACCAGCCATTGCGCACAGTGCTGACGCAGTTGATTCTGGCAGGACTCACAGAGCATGAGATCGAAGAGGCCGTTCACCAGCAACTCGCGCTCGTGCAACAGAAAGGAGGCGCTCAATGAATGCGCCAACGGAAATCGAAATGCTTGGTCTCAGCACGGCTCTTGTCGTCATCTCTCTTACCTACAGTTTGGTCAAGTTCACCTGGAAGTACCCTCTGCGGAATGGGCCGGAGTTCTTCATGGGATGCGAGGTTCCTACGGGCTTTTATGACGGGCCGGGAAGAACCTGGTTGAAAAGCTATCAAGCTATACAGGTGGCGTTGCACCTTGTTCTCGGTGTGGCTTTGGGAACCGCCATCGCTTTGAGGCGGTGGGATTTGACACCGTTATGCTGCGGGGCCTGGGCTCTTTTGTATGTGGCAACCATTTTGATATTTACAGCCTGGACGCGCCGCAAGCTTGGGGCCAACCCGCCGGTCCGTCCGGTAGCCCTGGCACTCGAATCTCGGCGTCTCGGCGATTACATTTCGTGGCCGCTCGAAGCACTGATGTTCGCAATGGTTGCCGTGAGTTGGTGGCTGCTGCTGAGCGCTGGCGAAACACGCATCAAATGGCTGTACCTGTTGTACCTTATTTGGTTCGTTCTGGGCTTGCTTACTTGCAAGATCGCGCTCATTCGTTTCAGCTATCCTCTTCCGGCCGAGCGCACCGCGGAGCACTATCGGTATCAGGATGCTGAGAGACGCACTTGGATTCGCGTGGTGAACGTTCTGAGCTGGTTTCTCGTGTTTGTCCTGCTTAGCATAGCGCTGCGGCACACCCGGTCCCTGGCCAGAATGGAACCCGGTCTGCAATGGTTCGTGAGGGGAGCAGCCCTGGCGCTTGGCGGAAGTTGCATCTTCATGGCGTTCCGCGGAATACGGCAGTTGACAGAGATGGGCCGCGACTTGCGTCCTGTGGGGAGTTGGGCAACGCCGTTTCGTGCGTCGAGTATGTGGATCACGGTGAGTCGCGCGTATCAGATTTGGTTCGCAGTCTGGTTCGGGGTGCTGCTGGTGATGATCTTGTTTCTTTGTTTCCGGTAAGTCTGGACGGCGCGGGTGAAGCGCCCGGCTCAAAAGCCCCTCACGAATGAGGGGCTTTTCTCATGGTCTGGGAAAGAAAAGGGAAGCACTGGCTGGACTGTACGCCTCATTTCCAAATAAGAATGGTCAATTCGGACCACTTCTATCCATTTTTCCAAATCTTTTTTGGCTTGGGTGTTGTCTGGGATGGATGACGGGGGGTGATTCCATGGGATTCCCGTCAGTTCCGGGAAGAAGTTTTGTCGCCGTTCGTCATGGAGCAGGCGCGGTGAGCGGGAGTCTGAATTCCGTTCACGCGCCGGTTCATCACCAGGGCAGTTCGAAAGATGCTATGGCCGACTTTCGTGGCATCCCATCCATTCCCACAAAAAACGTGGGAATGGATGGGCACCCAGATTTGTAGATGGGGCCTGAGATTCCGTCTCATTTTTTGCGGCGGAAAAAATATGGTTGACACCGCACGTCATCTATAGCTAATATCCGACCCTAAGAGAGATTCCCCGTATTCCCAAGAGTTGTTGCGAGGTAATCCAAAGGTTTCCGCATAAGGTCAAGAATTTGTGCGGACCAGCCGATCTCTTTTTGTAGTCGTGACTCAGGCTTCCCTGTCTGACTGATTTTTCTTCCGCAATGGATGCATTGAATCTGGCCACAACCCGTTCCGCTATCGGAGCGAAGCTGGAGTTGCGCCCGCATTCATTCACCCTATGTTTTGCTTTGAAACGCACTTTCAAAAATGGCATGACCAACAGCTCTCATTGATTGCGGCTGCTCTTTGAGTTGCCGCCGATTGACGAGAATATGTAACCACTCAGCAGCCGGGGTGCCCCTTGGCCAATTTTGACGGAGGTTGATGTTATGGCGTCATTCACTTACCCAGGTGTCTATATTGAAGAGTTATCGAGCGGTCAGCACACCATCACGGGCGTTGCTACTTCGATTGGGGCTTTCGTCGGCTGGGCTCCTCAGGGGCCAGTTACCGAAGCCGTGCTGGTGCAGAGCTGGTCTGACTTTCAGACGCAATATGGCGGGCTGGACTCACGCAGTTGGCTGGGTTATGCGGTCAATCAATTTTTTGCCAATGGCGGTGATCAGTGTTACGTCATTCGGCTGGTGTGGGATGGCAGCATCTCGGGCGGAACAAATAGCCCGGTGCCCTGCGCCACGGCGCTCGCCGCGGGCGCCGGCTACGGGAGCGCTGCGATCACGGCTGCTTCGGGCGCATTGTCGGCTGCTATCACATTGGGAGTGGGCACACCGGTTTTACAAAGCGTTACGGTTTTGCCGGCGGGGATTTCAGCCCCTGCCGCGGGAAGCTCGCTGCAACTGCCTCCTCTGCCGATGAACGCCACTCTGGCTCTGACGGCTACGGGCAATAACTCGGACGGCAGCACGTCCTCGATCGCTGGTGCGAGTTGGACTTCCAGCAATCCCAGTATTCTGGCCGTTTCGCCTTCGGGGATAGTAACCGCGGGGACAACCGCCGGTGTCGCCACGATCACGGCGACCTCTGGAATCATCTCAGGGAGCATTCCGCTCTCAGTCACGCCTGCCACCATCAGTTCGATCAGTGTCACGCCGGCATCGGTCACGGCAGTGGTTGGACAGACGGTGAAACTGGCCGCGACCGCGAATTACTCCGACGGATCGAAACCGAATATTACCTCGATTGCGGCTTTCTCTTGCGCCGTGGCCGGTGTGGTCACGTTCACGAGCAGCGCGACGATTCCGCTGGTTGCGGGAGAGTTTGTGGCGTTGGCAGCCAATGCTGGAACCACGCTCTCCGCCGCCTTCCCGACTGCATGGACCCTGCCTTCGCCCGCGCCCACTGCAACGACTTCTGCGCTGGTAGTTGCCGCCGCCGAAGTGACGACGATCGCTATCGCTCCGGCGAATGCAACGGTGCCATTGCCGGCGGATCTGGAAGGCTCAGAGGCGGAGCCGGCCAGCTTTACAGCATCAAGCATACTGTCCAACGGTGCCGCCGGACCGACTCCAACGGTGGTCTGGGCATCGAGTAATCCGGCCGTGGCTACGGTCAACGCCGGCACTGGAGCACTGACGGTTCTCACCACCGGCACGACGACGATTACGGCGACTTACACTCCGACTGCGCCGGCCGCGCCGATTGTGGCTTCGACCAATCTCACAGTTAGCCCAGGTCATTTGACGGCGATTAACGTGACTCCGAATACGCTCAGTCTGGCGGCTGGACTGACTCAGCAGTTGACGGTGACCGGCACCTTTGATGACGGCAGCTTTGTGAACATGACGGGCTATGCAACCTGGAGTTCTTCCGATGCGGATGCCACAGTCTCTTCGACCGGGCTGGTCACGGGCGTAACAGCGGGGACTGCAACCATCACGGCCTCGTGGATGGGTATCAGCTCCACTGCGACAGTGACGATCACGCCGGCGATTCCTGAATCGATGGTGATCACGACCACGCCGTCAGGAACGACCTCAATCGCGCCGGGGCAGAATCTCTCGCTGGTGGCAACGGTGACGAACTCCGATGGAAGCACGACAGTGGTGACGGGCACGGCTCTTTGGAAGAGTTCGAACTCGGCGCTGATTTCGATTGCCGGACCGGGCGTGGTAGCAGCCTCGGCGACGGCGGGCGGCGCATTGACGCTGTTTGCCGCCAACCCCGGCATCTGGGCCAACAACCTTTACCTCAGCATCAGCGCTGTTCCGGCGTCCACTACCAATCGCTTCAACCTGCTGTTGCAGCAGAAGGGCGCGACGGGGCAATTGTCGACACTGGAAAGTTATGTGAATCTTTCGGTTTTGCCGACGGACCCGAATTATGTAGTGACGGTGATCAATAACGATTCGAATTACATCACGTTCATGAATCCGGCGACCGGGCTCAATGTAATTCCGACGGCTGCACCGGCTGCTACAACAGCTCCGGTGGCATTCAGCGGTGGCGCGGATGGAACGGTGTTGACGCCGACGGACCAGAACTTCGAGCTTGCGCTGCTTTCAATTTCGAACAATAACGCTGGCATCAATTTGCTGGATCGCGTGGACATTTTCAATCTGCTCTGCGTTCCGGGAGAGACGGATGCGGCCACAGTTTCAGACCTGCAGAAATACTGCTTTAGCAAGCGGGCGTTCTTTATTGTGGATTCACCGCAACTGGCTACGATCTCCGGGTTGATGCAGACCGGGCCGGTGGGCACCCCGCCGGGCAGCGGCAGCATCACCGGTGAATACGCAACCAACTCGGCGTTCTACTTCCCGTGGATTCAAGCGCCGGACCCGTTGGTGGGCAACCGTCCGACGCTCTTTCCGCCATGCGGATTTGTGGCGGGCATCTACGCGTCCACCGATGCGAGCCGCGGTGTTTGGAAGGCGCCGGCCGGCATTAACGCGAGCTTTACCGGAAACACCGGGCTGCAATACGTTCTGACCGACGAGGAGAATGGCACGCTGAACCCTCAGGCAGTCAACTGCAATCGCCAATTCAAAGTTTACGGCGATGTGGTTTGGGGCGCTCGCACGCTGGCTGGAAACGATCAGGCCGGTTCGCAATGGAAGTATGTGCCGATCCGCCGCCTCGCGCTGTTTCTGGAATCGAGCCTCTTCGACGGTACGCAATGGGTGGTTTTTGAACCGAATGACGAGACTCTCTGGGGCCAGGTGCGGATGAATGTTGGCACATTCTTGCAAGGGCTTTTTTTGCAGGGAGCATTCGCGGGCAGCACACCGCAGCAGGCATATTTCGTCAAGTGCGACGCGGAGAACAATCCACCGGCCAGCATTGCGCTGGGAGTCGTGAATATTCTGGTCGGCTTTGCGCCGTTGTATCCGGCGGAGTTTGTCGTGATTCAGATTCAACAAATCATCGCGCAGGCTTCATAAGCGGCGCAGATTCGACTTTCAAGGAGATTGAAGATGGCAATTTTCCCCGCAAATCCCTCGCGTCTGGATGCGTACAAGAACTTCAAGTTTCGTTTGAAGTGGGACGGACAGTACGTTGCCGGAGTCAGCAAGATGAGCGCGCTGAAGCGCACCACCGAAGTAGTTTCACATCGCAGCGGCGGCGACCCATCGACGGATCATAAGTCACCAGGGAGAAATAAATACGACGCGATTTCTTTGGATCGCGGACTAACTCAGGACATGAATTTTCATAACTGGGCCGCACTGGTGTGGAACTTTGGCGCGGGTCTTGGATCCGAAGTATCGCTGGCGAATTTTCGCAAGGATATCTACCTTGAGTTTTACAACGAAGCCGGCCAGTTAGTGATGGCGTACAAGATTTATCGCTGCTGGGTTTCTGAATACCAGGCGATGCCGGATCTCGACGCCAACGCCAATGCTATCGCGATTGAGCACATCAAACTGGAGAATGAGGGCTGGGAGCGCGACACCAGCGTGACCGAACCTGTTGAGCCAACCCTGAGCATTCTGGCAACCTAATATGCGCGCTCTAACCCAAGTTGATTGTCTCGCCTTGTGGGAGAGCGGCCAGGAGCTTCATCCGATCGATCAAGGGCTGCTCGCGGTGCAAGCCGCATTTCCGGAGACTCGTGACGAGAGCGTTGCCGACTGGCCGCTGGGGCGGCGCAACCGTGCGCTCGCTGAGTTGTACTGCGCCACTTTTGGCACGAAGTTGAGCGGCTGGACGAGTTGCCGCCAATGCGGCGAAAAACTGGAATTCGCGGCGGACGGAAAGGCGATGGCGCAGACAACACTGGACGATCCCGCGGCTGTAGTGTCGGTGCGTGGCCTGAGCTTTCGCTTGCCCACAAGCCGCGATTTGGCGCGGGTTGCGGTTGAGTGCGAGGAAAGGGATGCGGCCGCGCAACTGCTGAATCTGTGCAGGGTTCCGCAAGAGGCTGCGGAAGTCGACGCGGGGTCTATGGGATGGAGTGAAGAGGAGCTTGAGCTGATTGGCAGCCGTCTTGCGCAGGCTGATCCTCTGGCGGAGATACTGCTGGATTTTCAGTGCCCGGTTTGCGAAGAGTCGTTTGAAGAATCTCTGGATCTTGCCTCGTTTTTCTGGTCGGAACTGGAAGGCCGTGCGCGGCGGCTTTTGTTGGATGTGCATACGCTGGCCAGCGCCTATGGCTGGAGCGAAGCGGAGATTCTTGCGTTGAGCGCGCGGCGGCGCAACTTTTATCTGAAGCAGGTGGAAGCATGAGCGGCTTTCTGCAACGCGTTACCGGCGCGGCGATTGCCAGGCGACCGCGCCTTCATCCCGTTGTGGATTCGATCTATGCTGCCGCTCGGCGCGACGAGGCTCCGGGATTTCAATTTCCTGTCGAGATGCAGACGGAGGTCTTGCTTCAGCAGGCCGGGCCGAGAGCGAAGGGCCAGTCAGATGGATTTGAGTCAGCATCGCGTCACTCGCGCGCAGCGTCTTTACCTGACGACCGTTATGGTGAATCGCCTATGCGGTCCGAAAAAACGCAAGAAATGAGTTCTGTGCAAAATACCGCGGAGCGTTTGCCGCGGCAGAGGGATTCTTCCCGCCTCGAATATCCCGCTTTGAATTTTTTGGAGAGCGGCACGTTTCAGCCGCTGTTGGGGCGGCTTCCTGCTTTTCAGCCGGTGAGCGAAACTGCGGCTGAAGCGCATTCTGAAAAAAATCTCGATGAGAGTGCGGCAGGATATGACGGCGCGGCAAGGCCGTCGCGCGGCTGGGTTTACGAACCTGTCATCGTGGCGGGTACGCCCCTGCGATCGCAACCGGCCGATGCTCCACGCCTGAGCGAGCCAGCAACAACTGCTCCGGCGTTGCAGATCGCCTCGCGCAGAGTTTCGGCAAACGAGGCTGGCTCGCAGCGTAATGCGCAGAGTAAGTCTGGAGCCGAGGACATTCAGATTCACATTGGCCGCATTGAAGTCATTGCCGTGCCTCCGCCAGCTGAGCGTCCCGCTGCCGCTACTGTTCGCAGGGGGCAGTCACTCGACGAATATCTCAGCCGCTCGAACGGGAGGTCCAGATGAGCAATGCACTGGCCATCGCTGGAGTTTCGGCTGTTCTGCAGTTTTATTTGAACAATATGTACAGTAATCTGTCGGCGATGTTTGGCGGCACCATCACGGTGAGCGCGCAGGCGCCGGATCTGGTGCAGAACAAATTTTCGAATCTTACGGCGACAGAAAATCAAGTCAATCTTTTCATGCATCAGGTCACTTATAACCCGGCTTATCGCAATGTGTCGCTGCCCTCGCTGTCTGCTGACGGAATTACTCTTCGCCAAAGCCCGCCGCTGGCGCTCGATCTGCATTATCTTCTGACGGTTTATGGCACTGCCGATTGGCAAGCCGAAGGGTTGCTAGGCTATGCGCTGATGATGTTTCATCAAAACCCAATCATTGCGCGCGGAGACGTAAGTTATGCACTGAACAATCTGCCCGGGGGTAATAACCTCAGCGCGGCGTTGTCGAACTGCGGCCTGGCAGACCAGTTCGAGATGATCAAGATCATTCCGGCAACTCTGGGCCGGGAAGAGATGGCTTGGCTGTGGACCGCGCTCAAGGCCGACTATCGCCCTACATTTCCTTTTCAGGTTTCGGTGGTTCTGATGCAGCCGCAGCAAAATGTTTCGCTGGCGCTGCCGGTGCTGTATCGGCAGCTTCAGGCTGTGGTCTCGCAGCCGGCGCAGATACTTGAGGCGCAACCGCCCAACAACCAGCCTGCGTTTTCACTCACCGATGAAGTCACGGTCACAGGTGAATTTCTCTCCAGTGTTACGCAAGTCGAGTTGGTGAATTCGCGGTTGGGCATTCAATTCACCGTTCCGGTGAGCAATGTTACTGCCAATTCTTTCACGTGTGTTCCGGGCGCTCAGACCACTTATCCGAATGGGATTCCGGCGGGGATCTACCAGTTGAAGGCGCAGATTCTTGCTCCCAATTCAACGCCCGCCGAAGTGATCATTCAACAATCGACAAACGAGCTTACTGTGGCTCTGGCGCCCACACTGGTTTCGCAGGCCGTGACACTGGTTCCGAACCCGGACGGCACGCCGACAGTGCTGGTCACGATCAATGGTATTGCGCCGGGAGTTATCGAGGGACAGACCGTTCAGCTTTCGTTGAGCAGCCAGACAGCGCCTCCCGCGCCTGGAGTGCTGTATTCGATGTCAGCGAGCTTGACGGCTCCGGCATTGCCTGTGGGTCAGACGAGTTACACGTCGCTCACCTTTGAATTCCCTAACACACTGCCCGCCGGGCAGAGCTATCTTGGCCGCCTGAACGTGGACGGCGTTAGCAGCATTGTTGGAGTCAACTGGAATACGAACACTCCCAACCCGCCGGTCTTTACCGGCCCCACGGTGACGACATGATCGCCGAGCAGAGGACGGTTGCAGGCTCGACTCCGTGGCAGGAGTTTAATCAGCGCAAGCTGGTGCAGATCTTCGCCGGGCTGCGAGACCGTTTGAGCGGCGAGAACCGACTACATTCTTCGCACGGCGATTCTTCGGAGGACGCAGCAGAAGCAGCAGCCATCGACAGACTCGCGGCAATTTTCAACCTCACTGCCTTTGAGCGGGAGTTGCTGCTGCTGGTTGCGGGAGTAGAGATGGACTCGGCTTTGGCGGATCGCTGTGCCGAGTTGACAGGCCGCACAGGCGCTAGTTCGCAGCATGGCGTGGTCACTTTTTCTTTGGCTATGTCCACTCTTTACGAGCCGCATTGGAGCGCACTTTCCGCCTCCGCGCCACTGCGCCGCTATCGGCTGCTTAACTTGGAACCGGGACGCGGACTGACCTCCGCGGGGCTGCACATTGACGAGCGGGTATTGAATTATCTTGCCGGCGTGAACCGCCTCGACGCGCGACTGGAAGAGATGTTGTTTGCCAAGGCTCCGCCGGAGTGGATGGATGAAGATCACTTGCGTTTGGCTACGGAAATCGGGATTGATTTAGAAGATGATGACGACACTGGAGCGGTACTGCATCTCGGTGGCGACGACGCGCTGGGCCAGGAGAGCGTAGCGTCGATGCTGGCGCATCGCAGCGGCCGCAGTCTGCTGATTTTGCGTCATGAAGACACGCCCACCGCAGGGGCAGAGTTGGAGCAGTTCATTCATCTCTGGATGCGGGAGCGGCTGTTGCTGCCTGCGCTTCTTCTTTTGCAATGGGACCATGAGACGCCGAGCGCGCAGGCTCGTCAACTGGCTGAAAGGCTTCCTGGCGCGCTGCTGATCGCCAGCCGTGAGCCGATTCGACTGCACCGCGCGGTGGAAAGCCATACGATCAACAAGCCTTCACCGATGGCACAGCAGCGGCTTTGGATGGATGCGCTTGGAAACGCCGTGCCGGGAGAGCGGAGTTCCGTCGCCGCGGAGTTTCTCGGCGAGATCGCCGGACAATTTCACCTGAGCACAGAAACGATTGTCTCCATCGCGGCCTCGGCTGGTCCAGCGGAAGAAGAGGGCGACGCGGGCACTTCAAAGCTGGCGGAGCGGATATGGAAAGCCTGCCGTCTTCACTCGCGGCCTCGGCTTGAGGGACTGGCGGAGCAGATCGTTCCGGTTTCTACGTGGGAAGATCTGGTTCTTCCCGAGGCGCAAAAGCTGGTGCTTCGGCAGATCGCGGCGCAGTCGCGCAATCGCATGACGGTCTATGAGAGATGGGGATTCGCAGCGCGGGGAAGACGCGGCCTGGGACTGAGCGCACTGTTCGCCGGACCGAGCGGCACCGGCAAGACATTGGCCGCTGAGGTATTGGCCCATGAGCTTCATCTCGATCTTTATCGCATCGATCTTTCGGCAGTAATCAGCAAATATATTGGCGAAACGGAAAAAAATCTCAAACAGGTTTTTGATGCGGCTGAGAGCGGCGGCTGTCTGTTGCTGTTTGATGAGGCTGATGCGCTGTTCGGCAAGCGGGCAGAGGTTAAGGATTCGCATGACCGCTACGCCAACATTGAAGTCGGCTATCTGTTGCAGCGCATGGAAAGCTTTCAGGGACTGGCGATTCTTACTACGAATCTGAAGGCTTCGCTGGACAAGAGCTTTCAACGGCGGCTGCGTTTCACGGTTGATTTTCCTTTTCCGGATACCGTGCAGCGGCAGCAGATATGGGAGCGAATATTTCCGGCGCAGACTCCTACGCATGCGCTCGATGCGGCGCGCCTGGCCACCTTGAATATGACGGGCGGCAATATTCACAATATCGCTTTGAACGCAGCCTTTCTTGCTGCCGACGAAGGCCAGCCCGTGAGCATGAATCACATTCTTCAGGCCGCGCAACTGGAGGCGATCAAGACCGAGCGGCCCATCGCCGAGATGGAAGTCCGGAGGTGGGTATGAGCCGCGTGACTGTGCACATCGACCGTCTGGCGCTGGGAGGATTTGATCCGGCTGCGCGCACTGCCTTTGAGCAAGGGCTGCGCGCGGAACTGGCCGTCGCGCTGGCTGATCCCGCGATGCAGGCTCGGATCTACGACCGCTCGTCAACGTTGCGCAGCACTCCGGTTCTTCGACTAGGCAAAGTGGTTTTGCAACCGGGAATTTCCGGAGCGCGCAACCTGGGACGCACGGTTGCCCGCGCCATTAGCAAGAGTGGAAGCGTGAGCATGAGCGGAAGGAGGAATCGCGGATGAGCCGTTCTGCCTTGGCGCTGGTTCACGATGCGGACTCCGCAAAGTCCTCCGCGACGCGTGCGGGCGGAGTGCGCGTGAGCCATCCCGGCGACTCATTTGAACTGGAAGCGGACCGAGTTGCCGATACGGTTGCGCAAGGAGGCCGGATTGCGAGTTGGTCGCTGAGCGCATCGAGCTTTGACGGGGTGCATCGCCAGGCCGCGCCAACACAGCCGGAGGCATCGCTCGGCGAGATCGCGGGTAAAGTGGCAGAAGCTCTTTTGGCCACGCCTGCCGGCAAGAAGGCTCTCGATTCTGCTGCGTCGGCGGCTACATCTCCGGCTGGCATGCTGGTTACCGGCTCGACTGCTATTGGTGTTTTCGCCGCTCTGGGCAAGGCGGGAAAGCCTCTGCCCGCGCAGGTGCCGGCGATTCCTCTGGACTTTATTCATCCCGGTCTCAGCGTAAAGCTGACATGGCATGGCCCGGTGAATCAGCCGACGGACGGATCGATCGCCATCAGCTATTCGCCCGAAGCAACGGAGAAGAAACCCGCTCAGTCTGCACACGACCAGCAGAAGCCAGGCGGGGGATTGCCGGGAAAACCCTCGGTTGGGCCAGTGGGAACCCCGCCGCAAAAGAGCCCCTCTGATCTGATATTTGAGAAATGGCAGATGAATAGGCTGAAGGCCATTGGCAACGTTGACAAGCCGAAAGCCGCATCATCAACCCACGACGCAGTTCCTGCGGAAAAGAAACCGGAAGTGAAACCGGCACAGGCACCGGCGGCGGCACACGATGCCGAAAAGAAAGAAGAAATTCCGGTGCAGCGCAAGGCTGAAACCACTGGCCCAATCTCTACCGGCTCGGCGGATGTGGACACGGTGCTGCGGTCGTCGGGTCAGCCGCTGGACCGTGCGACGCGGCGCGAAATGGAGTCGCGCTTTGGCTATGACTTCAGCCATGTTCGATTGCATACGGACAATCGCGCCGCTGCATCGGCGCAGTCGTTGAGCGCGAAGGCTTATACCGTAGGCAGCGACGTGGTCTTTGCTCCGGGCCGATTTGCGCCGCAAACGACGGAGGGTCGCCATCTTCTGGCGCATGAATTGACGCACGTGGTGCAGCAGACGACGAAGCCCGAACGCGCCCATCCGGCGGTGCGTCCTGCGCCTCAACACGTGCAGCGATCCTGGAGCGCGCTGGATCTGCCGGGCGCCGGATGGGTTGTGGATAAGGTGAGGGGGCTCAGAGGTTATAAGCTCGTTTGCACCATCGTGGGCCATGACCTGTTCGACGACAGCATCGCCTATGAACGAAGCGCAAGCACGATTGCACAAGGAGTTCTGGAACTTATTCCCTACGGTCAGGACCTGTACGAAAAACTCGCGAAGGCCGGGCGAGCCATCGAGAAAGCGTACCACTGGCTGGAGGCCGAATTCAAAAAGCGCAACCTGACTTTGGATGGCATCTACGATGTCCTCGATCGTGCGGTTCATGCGTTCAGTGGATGGCACCCGATCGATTCCGGCGAAGAGGTGATTGCGATCCTGATGGAGCCGGTCAACCAACTCATTGACCTGGCGGGAGTCATCGGCAAAAAAATTCTCGAGTTCATTCTCGAGGGCGTTGTCTCTACGTTTGGAGAAACCGGGCAGAAGGTGTGGGCTTTCTTCCAGCGAGCGGCGAACGTGATTGGGCGGATCGCGGCACACCCGCTGCAGTTCGGCATGAATCTGTTGAAGGCTGTCGGCGAAGGCTTTAAGAACTTTTTCGCGCATATCTGGGATCACCTGAGCGAGGGTGTCAAAACCTGGGTCTACGAAGAGTTGGATTTGCCGAAAGACATCGAGATGCCCAAGGATTTCACGCTCGGCAGCATGTTCAAGCTGCTGCTTCAAGTTCTGGGTCTTACCTGGGCACACCGGCGCCCGCAGTTGGTTGAGAAGCTGGAACCGATCGGCGGCGAGACCGTCGTGTACTTCTTTGAGACGATCGCCGATAAGGCCGGCGACGTGATCAAGCGAATCAAGGAACATGGTTTTTCCGCGATCAAAGATATGATCGTCGAGCAGGCTAGCGATATCTTCCATACGCTGGTCGAAAGCCTGAAAAGCTGGATCGCAACAGAATTCATTGAGCAGGGCTTGAAGCTCATCGGCGAGCTATCGAATCCAGCCGGCGAATTGATCAAGATTGTCGAGAGCATCATCGACACGGTGATGTTTGTGATTGAAAAAGCCAAGCAACTGGAGGCGCTGGTCACAACCGTGGTCAACGCCCTTTCTGACATCGTAGATGGCAACACGGCACCGGCGGCCCAGAAGATTGAGGACACGCTGGCAAATCTGATTCCGTTGCTGCTGCGATTTATTGCAGGCCAGTTTGGCATTAGCGGGATCGGGAAGAAGATCAGCGACATTATTAAAAAAATCCGTGCACCACTCGACAACCTTATCGGCAGACTGCTCGATATCCTCGTGGATAAGATCAAGCCACTTTGGGATAAAGCCAAAGATGCCTTCATGGCCAAGATGCAGAACATCAAGGATTGGTGGACCAAGCCCGGCAAATTTACCTATGGCGATGAGGAACACGAGCTGGTTGTGAAGGGCGAAGGCGATAAGCCGGAAGTTTTTGTGCATAGCACGGAAGAAACTCCCTTGATGGAATTTCTCAAGACGTACAAGGCGAGCCCGAAGCAGATCGATAAGGCGAAGACTCTGGCCAAGGGCCTCAGTTGGAAGGACGGAAAGCTGGAGAGCATGAGCAAGAAAGAAGCGGGTTACAACCACTTTATTGCCCTGACCGATTTGATGGACAAGCTGAAGTCCAAGGTGCCTCCACCGTGCGATATTCACGACAACGATGCGCCGGAGAAGGAACCCTTTGGCGGAGCAACCAAGGCTTGGGCCTTTTTGGCTCCCGGACATGGAGAAGGTACGGAACCGAGTGGAACTCGTCCTGTGATGGATGACTTGGGATACCTGAAAGCGACGAACGAAAAGTACTATGTCCGTGGCCATCTGATTAGCAACAAGCTTGGTGGCAGCGGAGATACCTGGAAGAATCTGACGCCGATCACCAACGGCTGCAACCAGCGCATGGAAGCGGATGTGGAATCCGTTTTGAAGCAGGCGACGGAAAACAGCGCCAAAGGAAAGGGAACGAACTACTACTACTACGAGGTGAATGTAAGTTACGGAAATCCACGCGTTCCCAGCGATACGGACCGGGGCGGCAACCAGAAGAGCCAGGCTGAACTTGACGCCAGATCGGATATTGCTGAAAAGCGTCTGAAGCAGGTGAGCTGGATCGTCAAGGATGCGGAGTATGACTGGGATGCCAAAAAGTGGAACAAGACAAACAAAACACCGAGCGATGAAACCGGAGCTGCGCTTCCTTCGAAGGCCCGATCCGGCAGCTTCGATCCCAAGCTGGTGAGGCTCTAGAGAAGAGAGGAAGTCAGCATGGCTTACGCATTACCGATTGCGCCACGCCTGATCAAGGGCGGTATCGTCACGATGGACCCCGATACATCTGTGGTCATCAGCGTGATTGCGCTGCAATACAATCCGGACACGCTGACCCGCTCGTTGCAGATTCAGGCAGTGCCGGGTGGCGCGGATGGGGTGCGCGTGGATGCCTTGCGGTTGCGCGGCCCGGCGATTGAAACCATCAAGATCGAAGCGGAAATGGACGCGACCGATCAGCTTGAATTTCCTTCGCAGTACCCCATCACCGCGCAGTACGGCCTTCATCCGCAACTGGCGCAACTGGAAATGCTGGTCAACCCCACGGTCGAAACGCTGCTCAACGACGACTCTCTGGCGAGCGCCGGAACGCTGGAGATTATTCCGCTGGAGCAGCCGCTGACGCTCTTTGTCTGGAGCAGTAGCCGCGTCGTTCCGGTGCGGCTGACCGAGATATCTATCACCGAAGAAGCCTTCGATCCTAATCTCAATCCTATTCGCGCAAAAATTTCGCTGGGCATGCGTGTACTGAACGTCGATGATCTGGGCTTCGACGCGCCCGGCGGCCGCATGTTCTTGTCGTATCTCACCAACAAGGAAGCGCTGGCTGGGAAAGCCGCTACAGCGGCGCTCACCACGCTTGGTCTCGGAGGTATCTAGTGAATTATCCGCTGCAAGCCATGATGGTGCTGGGTGTTGTGCCCCAGGTCACCTTTCCCACCGACAGCCGGTATTACGGCGCGAGCGTGTTGCAATACACGGCGCCCAACGGCCAGGTGATTCCGTATCTCGCGCGGCGCATTGTTCCGCAGCCGGGCGCGCCCAATTACGCCACCATCAACACCTACACCGTTCGCCAGGGAGACCGGCTGGATTTGATTGCCGCAAAGTATCTCGGCGATCCGCTGATGGCGTGGCTGATCTGCGATGCGAATGGAGCCATGAATCCCGACGACCTGGTGGCCACGCCGGGAACTGTGCTCTCCATCACGACACCGCAAGGAGTTCCAGGAGGAATGATTGCTCAGTAGCGTTCAACTCACGCTGATGATGGGCCCGATAATGGCGGTGCCGGTGCCCAGCTCTGTGCTCGACTCACTGGTCTCGGTCGAGGTCAAGATCGAGGACGTTGGCCAGAGCGGCTTCCAACTTGTCTTCAGCGTAGACAAGAATTCTCCTTTGCAAATCATGTTTCTGCTCACCGGCGGATTGCCGCTGCTGTTCATGCGCTGCATTCTGGTGGCAACGGTCAACGGTCAGGCCAATGTGCTGATTGACGGCGTGATCACGAAGAATACAATTGCGCCCGGCGACAAGGGATCGAACTCCACGCTGACATTGTTTGGCAAGGACCTGAGCGCGCTGATGGGACAATCCAACTGGAGCGGCTTTCCTTTTCCCGCCTGCCCGCGTGAGGCGCGCGTGGCATTGCTCTTGGCTAAATACGCCTTCTTTGGCATACTGCCCATTGTGATTCCCAGCCTGCTCTTTGACATCTCTCTGCCGATCGAACAGATTCCCGCGCAGCAAGGGACTGACCTTGACTACATCAAGGCGCTGGCAGATGAGGTAGGTTACGTCTTTTACATTGCCGCTGGACCGGTCGCCGGATCGAGCACTGCCTACTGGGGACCGCAGGTGAAAATCGGTCCGGTGCAGCCCGCGCTCAATGCCGACATGGACGCCTACAGCAACGTCGAATCGATGCACTTTTCGTTCGATCAGGAGAAGTGCAAAATTCCGCTGGTCTACACCTACATTCAAGAGATCGGCATCAGCATTCCGATTCCCATTCCTCCCATCGACCCGCTGCAGCCGCCGTTGGGAGCGATTCCCCCGCTGCCCACTAACTTGATTCCGCCGGACCTCAAGGCCTTCCGCGAGGATACATCGAAGGTCTCCATTCCTCAGGTCATCATGATGGGCCTGGCTGCCGGAGCGGCTAGCTCGGAGGCAGTCACCTGCGAAGGATCGCTCGATGTGGTGCGCTACGGCGGCGTGCTGAATGCGCGCAGCCTGGTGGGCGTGCGCGGAGCAGGGCAGGCCTTTGACGGCCTTTACTACGTCAAGAGTGTTACCCACAAGATCAAGCGCGGCGAGTACAAGCAGAGCTTCACGCTGACTCGCAACGGCTTGGTCTCAACGGTTTCAACGGTGAGTCCATGAGTACGACACCTACCAACATTCCTCCTCCACCGGCTCGCTACTACGGAAAGTATCGCGGGACTGTGATTAACAATATCGATCCGATGCAGATTGGCCGCATCATGGCGCAGGTTCCCGACGTGCTTGGCGAAATTCCATCGAGTTGGGCGATGCCCTGCGTGCCGGCTGCGGGGATTCAGGGCGGCATCTTCATTGTTCCGCCGATCGCATCGCAGGTGTGGATTGAATTTGAGCAAGGCAATCCCGATTATCCGATTTGGACCGGAGGTTTCTGGGGCATGGTGGCCGATGTTCCGATCTTTGCTACCGCGCCGCCAGCGATTCCGCCAGGCCAGAATATCGTTTTGCAAACAACAGGACAGAACTCGATCATCTTGTCCGACGGCCCACCCACGCCCGTCACTGGCGGCATTGTGCTGAAGGGCGCGAGCGGAGCAATGATCGTGGTGAATGAAACAGGCATTTATATTTCCAACGGACAGGGCGCAACCATCACCTTGATCGGCCCTGCTGTCGCCATCAACTTGACCGCACTAACTGTTGTCGGCCCCTAACAGAAGAAAACGGAAAGGAGAAACCGAAATGCCGGGACCAATACTTCACGTGGGCGCGGTGGTCACTTGTGCTCATGGCGGGCAGGCGATTCCTACTGTTCCCAGCACGTGCGTGATGGTTTCAGGAATGCCGATTGCCACCATCGCCGCGCCGTATGCCGTGGCCGGATGCGCCTTTGTTCCTCCGCCCGGCAACGGCCCTTGCGTCACCGCGCAGTGGGTGGTGGGCGCGGTGCAGGTTTTGTCGATGGGGCAGCCTGTCGCCATTCTCACGGGCGTCTCGGTGTGCGTGCCGACGGGAACGCCTCTGTTGCCGGTATCGGCCCAAACTCTTGTTCTTGCAACATAAGTGATTGCCATGAATGTAAACTTCCCTTACCAATTCGACGGCCGTGGCCGCACCCTCGATCCAGCAGGCGACTACGTGCGCCAGTTAGTGGAGCAGGTGCTTTTTACTTCACCCGGCGAGCGCGTCAACCTGCCCGACTTCGGCAGTGGACTGCTGCAACTGCCCTTTGCTCCGAACAGCATGGAGATGGCCGCGGCCACGCAGTTCAGCGTGCAGGGAGCGCTGCAAAAGTGGCTCAGCGGTTATATCAAAGTGCAGTCGGTTGTGGCCTCGGCTGAAGAGGCAGTGCTGACCGTCACCGTCACTTATGCGCCGCTCAGCACCGGCGTTACGCAGGTGCAGACCTTTATTTATGGAGGTCCGCAATGATCTACTCCTGCTGCGATGAAAACCGCCGCGCCGCGGTGCTCAGCAATCCATCGCTGAATGCGATCGACTATCTTGAGTTGCTGGACGATCCGAATCTATTCGGCACGCCTGCGCAGCAAACCTTGCTGCTTACCTGCCTCAAACCGGTGCTCATCGAACTCACGCCGGATAACATTTTAATCACAGGCGGCGAGAGTATCACCGGCATCACCGTGCTGTGGGCTGGACCCGCAGGACCAACTGTAGCGCAGCAGCCCGCGCAGATCAACGCGGAGTCACCGCAGCTTGCATCCTACCTGGCTGCGCTGCCATCGTCGGCGAATATCATTGTCATTCGCACAAGCGCACAGGGAGATTTTTCTCCCTATACTTTGCAGTTGGTGAATAGCATTGCCAGTGCAAGCGCGGACAGTTTTGCTGTGACCGAAGTGCTGGATGGCTTCGATCCGCAACTGGCGCAGATTACCTTTTCATTCAAGATCGATTGCCCTCCTTATTTCGATTGCGCACCAGCCGCACCCAACTGCGCTCCTGCGCCGCCCACTCCGCCGCCCATCAATTATCTGGCCAAGGATTATGGCAGCTTTCGTACCATTTTGCTCGACCGCATGAATCAGCTGCTGCCGTCATGGGGCGCAACTTCAGAGGCCGATCTAGGCGTCGCGCTGGCAGAGTTGGTTGCGTACGTGGGCGATCAATTGAGCTATCAGCAGGACGCCGTTGCTACCGAAGCTTATCTGGCCACCGCGCGCAGCCGCATCTCGCTGCGCCGCCACGCGCTGCTGGTTGATTATCGTGTGCATGATGGCGACAATGCACGCGCGTGGATTTGCCTTGCTGTCTCGGTGCCGGTTTTTCTCGATCACACTGTCACGCGCTTTTATACCTTCGCTTCGGGAATGCCCACTCCCCTGCTGGGCAATGAGCAGGCTGCTCTCGACGCCGGCGTTGTGGTCTTTGAGCCGATGCAGGACGCCAATCTTTTTCCTGAACACAACGCGATGAACTTCTATACATGGGGCGATCTTGACTGCTGTCTTCCGCAGGGTGCGACTGAGGCGACGCTCTGTGGTTCGTTTCCAAACTTGCAGGCAGGCGACGTGCTGATCTTCAAAGAGGTTCTTGGCCCGCAGACGGGTTCGCCTTCCGACGCCGACATTCGCCACCGCTATGCCGTGCGGCTAATCTCGGTGGCCACCCTCAATGGTCAAGGCCAGCCGTTGGTCGATCCTCTCTTCGAGCAGGGAGCCGGCGCGCCCATCATCAATGGTTCGCAGTTGCCGCAGCCTGTGACGGAGATTCGCTGGTCCGCCGACGATGCGCTGCCCGCGCCTTTGTGTCTCTCATCCACGTTTCTCAACTCCTCTGGCGCGACCGAAACCATCACCAATGTCAGCATCGTTCTGGGCAATGTGGTGCTCGCGGATCAAGGGCTTTCTATGCCTGCGGTTTCTCTGCCCACTGTTCCCGAACCGGATCTTTTTGTTCCGCCCTCGCTCGCGGCCAATCGCTGCGCGCCGCCCACGCCACCAACGCCTCTGCCGGTTCGCTATCGCCCGCAGTTGCCTAACAGCCCAATCACCCAGGCCGTTCCTCTACCCACGGCGGGCAGCCCAGTGACGACTGCTCCGATTTCACTTGTCGCCAACAGCTTCGTCAGCCTCTCAGACAGCAACGGCTACACCTCGCTGATGGTGGGCGCGAACAATGCCGCCGCATGGCCGCAATACTTCGGCGTGCTGGCCACGGAAACCTCGCCCGGCGTTCTGACTCTTTCGGTGGTCTTCAATCCGCCGGGAATCGCAGCGCCGATTGTTCTGGAAACCTTCGCTGGCTTGACGAGCCCAGCCGATGCCGCAACACAGATCAATGCGCTATCGCGGCTGGTCGCGGCGTCTGTGCCTGGTGGCGCTGTAGCTCCCGCGGCTGTATCCGCCACGCCGACGATGCTCTCCATCGCAGGAGCGGTCAATCTGGTCGATATAGACAATGGCAATCCTTACCTGAGCATTTCGCCCACGCCTGCCAATACATGGCCGCCGCTGTTTGCTGTTTTGGCGCAGGGAAATCTGGAAGTTCCTACTGACTTCAATTTATTACTACTTTATAACTCTCCTTTTGGCGCGGTGGGCGGAGTGAAACTCCCGATCATCATCGAACAATTCAATAACATATCGCTCGGGAGCGTGGAGGCTGCGTTTGCTTCTGGCTCGGCTTTGCTCTCGGTTCTCACCTTTGAGCAACAGCCCAATCCCTCGCTCTCCGCGTACGATCTGATGAATGTTGACCCATCAACAGCAGTTCCCTCTATCACTCTTACCGGAATCTTTGACGGCAACTCGACGACGTGGACTGCCGCGCCCGACCTGCTCGCCGCGGGCGCGACAGACGCTGAGTTTGTCGTCGAGGTCGAAAGCAATGGCATAGCGACTCTGCGCTTTGGCGATAACACGAACGGATTGATGCCCGCTTCGAATACGGCCTTCACCGCTGTCTACCGCATTGGCAACGGCACGGCGGGCAACGTGGGCGCGGAGAGCCTGACGTATCTCACCGCCGATCCGCGCATTCTCTCCTGCACCAATCCTCTGCCTGCATCGGGTGGCGTCGATCCGGAAACCAACGCGCAGATTCAGCGCCGCGCTCCACAGGCTTTTTTGACGCAGGAGCGCGCCGTCACCATGAGCGATTACGCTACGGTCGCCGAGGCCAATAAGCTGGTGTCGAGCGCCGCCGCTACGCTGCGCTGGACCGGCAGTTGGTACACGGTTTTTGTGGCGGCTGAGCCTGTGTCCGGCGGCCTGTTGAGCAAGTCATTGAGCAAATCGCTGACGCGATATATCAACGCTTATCGGCTGGCTGGTCAGGATTTGAAGCTGGAGGGACCAGCTTATGTATCGCTATTGATTGCGCTGACCATCTGCGTCGATCCGGAGTATTTCCAGGCCGATGTGCAGAAGGCTTTGATGCAGGTGCTTGGCTCAGGCACGCAATCGAACGGACAGCCTGGCTACTTTGCGCCAGACATTTTTCAACTTGGCCAGAATGTTTATCTCAGTCCCATTTATGCGGCGGCGCGCACCGTTGCCGGCGTGCAATCGGTAGTGGCCACGACCTTTCAGCCGCAGAGCCTGCCTCCTACGAATGTCTACATTCAATCCGGCGAGATTCCTATCGGTCCTTTTCAAGTGGCGCGCCTTGCCAACGACCGAAGCCTGCCCGCCAACGGCCAGCTCACCCTGAATATGCAGGGTGGAAAGTGAGGAGACGATGAGTTGCAGCGGAAGTCAGAATTGCGATTGCGGATGCTGCTCCGGCACCTCTGTGCAGACGCCGCAGGGTGAATCGAATCTGCCCGGCCTTTCTGCGATCACTTATCGTACGGGCACGTGGGCTAGCTTCAATGAGTCCATGCTGGCGCGTCTATCCAGCTCCGACTACCCGGCCCTGGCCCAGCTCAAGACCCGCGACAGCGACGATTTAACCATAGCTTTTCTCGACGCGAGCGCGGTGGTTCTGGATATTCTCACGTTCTATCAAGAGCGTCTGGCCAACGAGAGCTATCTGCGCACGGCGCAGCAACTCACTTCGCTGATCCAACTGAGCCGCCTGATCGGCTATCAACCCTCGCCCGGTGTTGCCGCTTCGACGTATCTCGCCTTCACGTTGCGAGCAGCGCCTGGGCTGCCCGTCAATCCGAACACAACCGCCATCACGATTCCCGCCGGTTCGCAGGCACAGAGCGTTCCCGGTCAGGGACAGACGCCACAGGCATTCCAGACTTCGGCAGACATTCTCGCCAAGGCCGATTGGAATGCACTGCCTGTGCAGACCGGTGTTCCGTGGATACCAGTTGCGAATCAAACCCAGATGTATCTCGCGGGCACCGCAACCCAACTCAACCCCGGCGATGCGCTGTTGATCGTTGGTGACGAGCGGTTGAACAATCCTGACAGCATGGTCTGGGATCTCTGCCACATCGTTTCTGTCGCGCCCGATACTGTGAACCAGCGCACGCTCATCACCTGGGTTGAACCACTGGGAACCGCTCATGGATCGCAGGGACCATCCACCGTCAATCCGCAGGTTTTTGCGCTGCGTCAGAGAGCCACGCTCTTCGGCTATAACGCCTTGAACCCGGTGATGCTGACCGGAACGACTGTCAGCACTTCCAGTGCCTTTACGGGTCTTCTGAATGGAAGTGACTGGAATTTCGGCACTGCAGCAAACTCCGATCCCGCAGATCTGGCATCGGCCAGCCTTATCGATCTCGATCAGGTTTACGCCAAACTCACGACCGGCGGCTGGCTCCTCCTGATGGCGAACTTCCTTAAGAAAATCCATCACACTCCGCCTCATGGCCACCATGGCGGTGGTGGAACGGTGATCGAGACCGTTCCCGAAATCAATCTCTACAACCTCACGTCAGTTACCACGATTGCCCGTTCCGACTATGGCCTCAGCGCCAAGGTCACGCGTGTGCTGGCAGACAACAACGTTCAACTCGGCGACGCCAACGGCTATTATGCACTCACACGCTCTGCCGCTGTTCTCACGCAGAGCGAGGCACTGCCGGTTTGCGAACAACCATTCGATCACCCGCTCTACGGAACTCTGCTCGATCTGGAAGTTCTGCGTCCGGATCTGGTCGGCGTCACTGCAGTTGCCGTCATCGGTCAGAATCCTAAACTGATCGTCAACACACCCGACTCGTCCAGCGGACGTCCCACGGTTTATTTCAGCCCCAACGACGATCCCGCCAATCCCATTGCGCTGGTGCAGGGACAGGTTCTTACTCTGCTGCAACCGCCGAACTCGGTGCTGAACAGCAGCAGCAGTTCGAACCCCGGCGCGGTTCCTTCGTGGAGCGATTCCAACGCGACGCCGACTTTATCCGTAGCCGATGCAACGGGGCGTATTGGCGTCATCAACAGCACCACTCCCGGAACGATTCCTCCGAACTACACACCGCTCTCTTACTTCACGCTTGCTTCTGCATTGCCCACTGATCCGGTGGTGCAGGAGGTTGCCCTGGTATCGGCCCTTGCGCTCTCGACCGACGCCAATTTCCCGCACACTCAAATCCAAATTACCGCACCGCTGATCAACGTATACGACCGCACTGCAACTACGGTGAACGCCAACGTCGGCCCTGCCACGGCTGGTTCTCCGGTGACCGAGTTATTAGGTAGCGGCTCGGCGGCCACTCCCAACCAAACATTCACGCTCAAGCAAACGTTGCTCACTTACGTTCCCTCGCCGACGCCGGGAGGCAGCGTAAGTTCGCTCACCGTCAGCGCAAACGGAGCCGCCTGGACCAACGTTCCGACGCTCTACGGCCAGCCCCCGGCAGCTCAGGTCTACTCCACGCTGAATCTTCTCGGAGGCAAAGCGCAAGTCATTTTTGGCGACGGTGTGGAGGGCGCTACGCTGCCCACTGGCACCAATAACATTCAGGCGAGTTATCGTGTGGGAATCGGTTCAGCAGGCAATGTTTCCGCAGGCGCAATCACGACCCTTGTCGATCGGCCGGTAGGAGTCAGCGGCGTCACCAATCCGCAAACGGCTACTGGTGGTCAGGACCCGCAGTCGATCAACGATATTCGCGCCAATGCTCCTTTGACCGTGCTGACACTGGGCCGCGCCGTCTCGCTTACCGACTATCAGAACTTTGCATCGAGCTTTGCCGGAATCTCGAAAGCTTCGGCTCTCTGGATTCCCGCCGGCGCGTTTCGCGGCGTCTTTCTCACGGTGGCTTCGTCGAATGGCGCGCAGATGTTGACCTCGAGTCAGACCTTCAGCTATCTGGTTAGTGCGCTGAAGAGTTATGGCAATCCGAACGTCGCGCTTTATGTGGACTCCTATAACGAGACCACATTTGGTTTGAGCGCCAACGTTCTCTACGACCCCGCTTTTAGTCAGCCTGCTGTTGAAGCCGCGATCCTCTCGCTGCTGCAGTCGACTTACTCCTTTGCTAACCGAACATTCGGCCAGGACGTCACCAACGATGAGATTGCCGCGCTGATTCAATCTGTTCCCGGTGTTGTGGCTGTGAATGTTTTAAGTCTTAAGGTCATCGGCACCAGTAACGCGGGAGACATCGGCAGCGCCGCTTACTCCGTGGCCGCTTACTACGCGTGGCAGGCGACGCTCATCACTCCGCTGCTGCCGCGCCCTTGTACGCAGGCCAGCAACGGCATCTGTCCTTACATTCCCGTGCCTTCGCTGACGGTGTTACCCGCCGCGGCCGAGATTCTTGTGCTTGATCCAGATCCTTCCAACGTCACTCTGGGGACTATGTCATGAGCGTTGATCTCTTTCAGCTTTTGCCCGCTGTTTATCGCATGCGCGATGCCCAGATCGCGCGCTCGCTGCCACTGCTGACGCCTGTGCAGCAAACGCTGCTTGATGAGTTACAAGCGCTTCCCCAGCCTCTGCCCGCCGATCAACAAGCCCAGCTTGACGAGTTGCAGACGCTGGCATCGCGCGGACCGCTGGAGTCAATGTTGATGGTCGTAAGCGAACAGTTGACCGCCGTTGCATACGACCTCGATCGACTCTACGACGACGAGTTCATCGAAACCTGCGCTCCGTGGGTGATTCCGTACATCGGCGATTTGATCGGCTATCAGCAGGTGACCGGCATTGCGCCTGCCGTGGATAACCCCCGCGCCGAGGTGGCCGAAACCATCTCCTTACGCCGACGCAAGGGCACCATCCTCGTGATCGAGCAGTTAGCCCGCGACGTCACAGGCTGGGGCGCTCATGCGGTCGAGGAATTTCAGGTGCTGGCCGACACACAATACATGAAGCACATTCGGCCGCATAATTTTTATGCGCCCAATCTGCGTCACTGGCGCTCATGCACTTATATGGACACGGGCTTCGACGAGACCGCGCACAAAGTCGATGTGCATAAGATCGCGACCGGCCTTGGTCAATACAACATTCAGAATGTCGCGATATTCCTCTGGTCGCTGAGTGCGGCCGGCATCACCAGCGCGCCTCTCACTGCGGCGACGACGAACACCGCGGATAACCAGCTCTGTTATCGTTTCAACGCGCTGGGTCTCGACGTGCCGCTCTTTCACCGCGCGCTATCGCAGGGCGAACAGATCACGGCTGCGGCGGCCCCGGCCAACGTGCCCGATCAGTTGCTGCGCCGCGTTCTCTGCGCCGACCTCACGGCTGGCGTTGGCGCTTCTTACTACGGGCAAGGCGCGAGCCTGGCGATTTATCTCGATCAGATGCTGCTGAGCCCTTATCAGATTGCCGTGGCCGATCTGTCGGGAGCGGACGGGAGCTGGGTAAATCAGCCCAATGGCGAAAGCCCGTTCGATGTTGTAATCGACCCGGAGCTGGGCCGTCTTGCGCTTTCGCCCTCGCTGACTGGGCACTCACTCAGCGCATCCTATTTCAACGGCGTCAACGGCAATCTTGGCGGCGGCGAATACGAACGCACTCTCACCGTCACCAATGAGGCCTTTGTCGTTCCCTATCCCGATGCACGCTTTGCCACGCTGCAGGATGCGATTGCCTACGCGCTGACGCTGCTCACGGTCAATGGATCGGTAGCCGTCGAAATTTCCGCGGAGTCTGCCGCGCAGTTGGTATCAGATGCGAGCAACGGCCTGGAGTCGTGGGTCAGCGCTTCGCATCTCATCACGACTACCGTGGCATCGCCCTTCGCCATCGATCTTCCTGCAGGCGCAACTTTCGAACTGCGCTCGGCAAATCTCAGTGTGCAAACTCTGCTGCTCGACGCGCCTCTCCAGGTTACGGGCAATCCCGATAGCAATTTCATTCTCAATGGCTTGGTTCTCGCCGCGCAGAATAGTTTCAGCGCCTCTGCCACGGCTCCCGCGCTGCTGGTGGTTCCAGTCGCGCGCCCGGACGGAAGCAACAATCTTCTTTCCCAGTTGACTGTCAACGACTGCACGCTGGTTCCCGGCTGGGCATACGGGCCCGCGGAGGTTGTCTCCGGCGAGATCACCGCGCAAGCGCCCACGCAGCCTCGTGCCCCGGTGCTGCTCGTTGACTCGGCATCGGTCGCGGTCTCTGCCACAACATCCATTCTCGGCGGCATACTCGCCAACTCGCTGGCTACGGTTACGCTGACCAGTTGCATCGTCGATGCAACCGATCCCAGCAACACCGCCTTCGCCGCACCGGACGGAACTCTTGGAGGCGCGGCGCTAACGCTGAATGCCTGCACGGTCGTAGGAAGAGTTCACGCGACGCTGCTGACGCTGGTGACGGATAGCATTCTCTGGTCGACCAAATCCACATCCGTAACATCGGGTCTTATCGCCGACAGAAAGCAGCAGGGCTGCGTGCGCTTCAGCTTTCTGCCCATCGATGCTGTCACTCCGCCGCCGTTTGAATGTGTTACGCAAGCCGTGGCCGCGCCGCAGCCGCTCTTTGTTACCACACGCTATGGCCAGCCAGGCTATCTCAAGCTGATGGCCTCGACCGATAACTCCATTCGACGCGGCGCTGACGATGGCGGCGAGATGGGCGTTTATCACTTTCTCTTTGCTCCGCAGCGCGAGAGCGATCTCAAAATCCGTATGCAGGAGTATCTCCCGGTCGGGCTTGAGTTCGGCCTGATTTATCAGAATTGATGCACAACGTGAAACGCAGAGTTCCGCAGTAACTGGCATGAGAGCCACAAAAAACGAGATAGGAGCAAAAACGTGAGCTTCGATAACAGCCGCACCACATTCAATGCCTTCAAAAGTTACTCCTCTGTCGTCCTGCCCCAGGGACGCGTACAGCTTGACGCCGATTGGAACGAGTTCCTAGCCGAGATTGCGCGACGCATCCAGGCCGGAACGCTGGACACAATGGGCCGCGCCGTCTATCCGGTCACCACGCCCAACGCGTTTTATATCTCCAGCTCCAGCACTCCGTATATCGTGAATATCGGCCAGGGGCGCATGTACATCGATGGGCTGCTTGCGGAAAATCACGGCTTACCGCCTGGGACATGGGACCCGGCTCTCGCGGAACTTTCCGGCGCGCCTCAGCCCGCGCCGTCCAGCATCACCGGTACGCCCAATATTCCCTTCAATAAGCAGCCGTACTTTCCCGGCGCGACCGCGCCCAACGCTGCCGGCACATATCTTTTCTACCTCGATGTGTGGACGCGCGAAATTACCTGGCTGGAAGATCCCGCGATTGTTGACCCGGCCGTCGGCATCGATACATCCGGTCGCCTGCAAACTGTCTGGCAGGTCCGCTGGATGCCCGCCGGCAGCGCCAATCTCAACTCGCCCGGAACCGCAGTCACTTGCGGCACGCCCGATACCGGCATCGCATGGCCGACGGCTTCAGCAGGCCTGCTCACCAACGGCGTGGTGCCCAACACCACCACCGGCAACTGCTGCCTGACTCCCGGCACTGGTTACACTGGGCTCGAAAACCAGTTTTACCGCGTACAGATTCATCAGGGCGGCCCGGTCGGCAAAGCCACCTTCAAGTGGTCCCGAGAAAACGCCTCCGTCGCTACCGGAGTTACCAGCATCGCGACCAAAGCCAATGCCGGCGGTACGCAGGTCACCGTGCTCTCGGTCTTTTCGCTGGGGCGCGATCAGGTGCTCAACTTCAGCAATGGCGATTGGATTGAACTGCTCGACGACGACATCGAATTGAACGGCGAACCCGACCCAGCTTATCCCAATGGGTCGCCTTACATGTATGGAAGCCCAGGGATTCTCTGTCAGATCGGCTCCGTCGATCCCACGACGAACTCCATCTATCTCACCACCCAACTCAGTAACCCTCCCACAGCCTCTGCCAGCCTGCACACCCGCATTCGGCGCTGGGATCAATCGGGCATCGTCAACTCCACCGACATCAATGGCAATCTCACTCCGCAGCCTTCGCTCTCGCTGAGTTCCGGCGACATTCTGGTTCCCGCCGTTGGCACCGTCCTTGTCCTGGAAAACGGCCTCACGGTTTCATTCAGCACAAACTCCAGCGGCAACTTTCTCGCCGGAGATTTCTGGTGCTTCTCCGCCCGTACGGACGGCAGCTTTGATCAAGTTACCAGCGCGCCTCCGCTCGGCACACATCACCATTACACCAAGCTTTCCGTAGTCACTTTCGACGGCACGGGAACGGCCACCAGCACTCCCGATTGCCGCACCCCATGGCCCAACAGTGGCGAAGGCGACTGCGGATGCTGCACAGCCGTTGTCGGCGACAATCAAACCACCTTCGGCGCCTACACTTCGATTCAGCAAGCCATCGACAATCTACCTGCCAATGGCGGCACCGTTTGCATTCTTCCGGGCCAGTACTACGAGTCGATCATCCTTGACGGCCTCACCCAGGTCACGCTGCAAGGCTCCGGTCCGCAGACCACGTTGTATGCGGCCTCTGCCAATCCCGCCGGAACCTCCGATCAGAGCGGCTCCACGGCCACCATCACCACGAACAGCGGCCTCAACGCGATCATCACCATCACTAACTCCATGCATATCAAGTTGACGGGCTTCACGGTCGAGGCTCCCGACGGCATGGCCTGCATCCTCATGGATCAGATATCCGCTGCTGCCGAAGCCGGCGTTGAGCAGGTCCAAAGCAAGGACCAGGTGAAGAAGAAGGCCGCAGCCGCCAAGAAAGTTTCCGCTCCTGTCGCTGCCGCGGAGCAGTTCAATAACATTGAAACTTATAAGAATATGTCAGGCTACAAGTACATTCCTAAATACAACGAGGGGTTCGGCAATGGCAGCGGCTTTACGACACCGCAACTGCTTCCTTCTGGCTCTGATGTCACGCTCACCAATCTGGTGCTGACAGCCTCTACCTCGCCAGCCATTGCTGGTGTACAGGCATCGCTGCTCAACATCACTCAGAATCGAATCCTGATGAAAGACGTGGCCAGTCTTTGGCCCGCGATCTACGTCAGCGGCTCTGCAATCACCATCGAGCAAAACGAGATCACTCTTCAGGACAATAGCGACTCGGTCAATTTCGCAACCGTTCAGCTTGTCTCTGACCTTGCGGCAAACTTCACCGCGTCGACTTCGGCCGCGGTCGGCAACGGCGGCATTCAGATTGGCGGTTACTCCACCAGCGTTTGCATCGTCGACAACGACATTCAGGGAGGCGCATTCAACGCCGTCACTCTGGGCGCGATCTTGCGTTTGAGTGGAGGCAATCCGGTCGCCGGACTCAACGGACTTTTCCTTACAACGTCCCCCGCCACTGCCTTTGGCGCCACGCTGGTTCTGCCCGCGACGGACGCTAATGGCAACGCCCTCGCCGCCGACGGCCCTCTGCAAGACATTCGCATTGAGCGCAATCGCATCGGTAACTATGGCCTCTGCGCCATCGGCCCGGTTGGCTACTTCTCCTTTACCACTACACCAGAGATCATCAGCGTCGCGAATCTTGCCATTCTCGGCAACACCATCTCGGGCACATTGCAGGCGCCCATTCTGCCCTTCCCGCAATCGATGACGGGACTCGGTTATGGCGCTATCTGCCTGCCAGATCTGCAATACGTTTTAATCGAAGACAACACCATCACCAACTTCGGTTCACTGCCGGGCGCACAGCTCTGCGGCATCTTCATCCTCAACGGCGAACAGGTGGAGATTTCGCGCAATCAGATTCTGGAGACGCGCGACTGGGCAAGTGTGGCAAGCGCGCCGGAAGCGACGCTCGGCCTGCAGGCGGGCATCGGAATTCCCATGGTCTCGCCGCCCGCCCTTGCCCAGAGTGGCACATCCAATCCATGGACCGGTAGCAGTGCGCAGGGCGTGGCCACAGCCGGTGCGCCGCCTCTCTATCAGCCCGGCCTGCCCGCTCTTCGCATCGATCAGAACGTCGTCCGCTTACCGCTGGGGTGTGCTCTCGATGTTCTTGGCTATGGACCTTTCTCGATCACTGGAAATCAGTTCGCTTCGGGCGGCACGGTTCCCGCCACCGCCGCTGCGCTGGTGCTCACCGTTTCCGTCATCAATCTCGGCGCTGCCATTGAAGTGGATATTCCCACCAGCTTTACCGGCCTCTGGGGCAACGCCAGCAATCCCACTCCGCCCACCATGCAGGTGGTGGACAATTCGCTGTCCAACTCCACCAGCGGCATGGTTCTGTTTGCCAACAACCAGTGCCAGTTGGAGACGCGCGCTAGTGGGGCTACGGGTCTTGCTTCGGTCGCCGTCGTCACCTTGGACAATCTGAGCTTCTCCAATAATCTGACATGGATGGACGGCGTTGGAACCGTTCCGCTGCCGGGTACCAGCATCTCAATTTCGGCCGTGATGGATGTCTTTCTCTTGGGGGGCTCCATCAACGTCTCGAATAACCGCTTCCAGGAAGGTCCAAACTCGGTGCTCTTCTCCGGCATGACTGCCGCGGTCGCCAACATTACGACCGGCAACATCTCCACATTTTGTCTCTACAGCCAGCCGAACACTCCACCGTGGGGCGCCAACGCCAACAATGTCTCTTTCGAGGCAGCTCTCACCACCAATAAGGATATCGGCAATATGTGCGCCTACATCTCGAGCACACTGCTCGGCGGCTTCGGACTGCCCGCCAGCCATAAAGCTGCCGCCGCTCCCGCACAGGGAGAGATCAAATACCCATTCACCTACCGGGATACAGCGATCACTTCGGACCCGGTAGAAAAGCTCAACTCGGGAATCAGTCAGATCGATACCGTGAGCGCCAGCCGCATTCAACAACTATCCAGCGTCCATCAGGCGCGGCTCGCTCAGTTCACCCGCATCGCTTCCACCATTACCGCGCAGTCGGGCGCGACTTCCGCGCAGGCCGTTGCCGCCAATGCTGCGGTTGCCGCAACGCAAACCCACATCACCCGCATCGCCATGATCAAGCAGCAGGTCACCGTTCCCGTTCCCGCAGTCAGTGCAAACGGATGGGCACTCTACGGAAGCGTCTACAATTCCAGCAATGCTCCGGTTTCAGGCTACAGCCTTTACTTCGTCGATTCAACCAACACCTACCAGAACGCCTATGGCATCGCCTACACCGCCGCCGACGGCAGCTTCAAGATCGTTTATGCTGCTCAGCCCGCCGGTGAAGCAGCTCCGGCAACCGCGCTCTTTCTGCAGGTTTGCAATGCGACCGGCAACCCCATCTATGTCAGCCCGACCGCCTTCACGCCCATTAAAGGAGCAGCAACCTATCAGGTTATTACCCTGCCTGCCGGTGAAAAACCTCTCGGTGTACTCCCCGTCGTCTTCCGCAATATCACCATTCCGGCCCTCAACAAAAAGACCTCTCCCAAGGTGGCCACTTCTGGCAAAGCTTCCGGTAGCAAGAAGAAGAAAGGATAAGCGGGAAGAGCGGATTGGTTAGCAATCGCAGGCCGTGCAATTTCTGAAGTCATCATGAAGCGTGTGGACTTGAGGATCTCACGGTCTGTTTTTAAAATCGATCATAGAACAGATTTGTGTGCGGATCTGATTACAATAGCAAGTGAGAGCCGGATATGAGAATCTGCCAACTATTTCTTTCACCTGGACATAACTTCTTCGGCCACCATGAACAACCGCCTGGAGAGCATCCGCTGGTTGAAAAAGAGGAGTTATCTTGTGTAGCCGGACGCGGTATTGAAGGTGACCGCTTTTTCGATTACAAGGATAACTACAAGGGCCAAATCACGTTCTTCTCATCCGAGGTCTTCGCAGAGATTTGCAGCCATCTTGGAGTGACCGGTAAATCTCCCGGTGTGACTCGGCGCAATGTGATTACAGCAGATGTGGATTTGAATTTATTAGTGGATGCGGAATTCGAAATTCAAGGTGTGCGCTTTGCGGGAGTTGCCGAATGCAGTCCATGTTATTGGATGGATTTGGCAATTGCACCCGGAGCGGAGAAGTTACTGCAAGGGCGCGGCGGGTTGAGAGCGCGAATTCTCACCGATGGGATTATTCGCATTGAAAAATGATTGGTAACACTTTACTTTAGCTTCGGACGGAATCCGGCAATGTGATCGATAGCCTCGACAATGGCAGGCAACAGGGGCGGCAAGCACTCTGCGATGGCACGCGGCGTTCCTGGAAGATTCACAATCAAAGTCTTTCCACGCACACCAGCCGTTGCGCGCGACAAGATCGCAGTCGGCAACTTTGAAAAAGAAAGTGCTCGCATTGTCTCGCCAAAGCCGGGAAGCTCCTTTTCCAAAATTGCACGCGTGGCTTCCGGTGTCACGTCGCGAATCGCCGGTCCTGTTCCGCCGGTCGTAACAATCAGCGCGCAATCCTTATCGCACAAATCCGTCAAAGCCTTTGAGATTTGCGGTTGCTCGTCAGGCAGCAGCACTTGCTCGAATTCAATCGGCTCCGCGAGCAGTTCTCTCAACAATCGCTCGATCTCAGGCCCGCTTAGATCTTCGTAAATCCCGCTGCTAGCGCGGTCGCTTATCGTGACCCGTCCAACTCTCACAGTTTTTCCTTCGATACCAATCTGATGCCCTCGATGGCCATCGTTTTATCCACCGCCTTGCACATATCGTAAATTGTCAGCGCCGCCACACTCACCGCCGTTAACGCTTCCATTTCTACGCCCGTCTTTGCTGTCGTATGTGCTTCGGCAACGATATGAACCGCGTCTTTCTTCAGAGAAAACTTCACTTCAACCGCATCCAACGGCAGCGAATGACAAAGTGGAATCAACTCATCCGTGCGCTTGGCCGCTTGAATCGCGGCGATCTTGGCCACGGTGAACACATCGCCCTTCGGCAGGCTCTTTGCGCGCAGCGCGTCAACCGTCTCTCCCAAACAACGGACAAAACCCTCTGCGACCGCGCTACGCTCTTGTGGGGGCTTGTGGCCAACATCGACCATTTTCGCGTGCCCTTCATCGTCGAGATGTGAAAATTCATTCATAGACCACCAACTAATAGCGTGAGAATTGAATCTCCGGCTTTGGGTGATTCCATCTCGTCGGTCATGTGCAAGAGTGCATTCGCGCCGGCCAACCCCGTCACATCGCCGGAGCTTTTCCATCGCAGAGCCCGCACCACCAGCTCGCTGTCCTCGGCAATCAAGTGTGCTGGATAAAAAGTGTCGCGGGTGCTCGATCGGTAATTGAAGTCTTCCTTGAGTCGGACCTTCACCGCGGGCCATGAAGCGCTCGCTCCGGAGAGTTTTTCCAGCGCTAACTTAACTTCAACGTTGAGTGTCACAAAATGTGAAATGGGATTGCCGGGCACAACAAAGGCTGCATGAGTGCCGCGCGTACCGAAGATGAGCGGTTTTCCAGGGCGAAGATCGACCCTTTCAAAATAAATTTCAAAGCCCAGGGCGCACAACAGCCTTTTTCCGAAGTCATAGTCACCCACACTTGCGCCGCCAGATACGATGAGCAAATCGTAATCGTCATCGCATGAGCGAGCCTGATTCAGCAGCAAATTGAAGTCATCTGGCAACCGCTCCTGCCGCACAATTCTACCGCCGTTCTGGCGGATAAATGCCGCAACGAGTGTACTGTTGGAGTCGCGGATTTGGCCAGGAAGCGGCGTCTGCGTTGGCGCAACGACTTCGTTCCCGGTAACAAAATGCGCAACCCGAATTTGCGGCGAGACCAACGGTTCCATGATCCCGATACCAGCGAGCAATGCGAGTTCGCCTTGGCCAAGTCGAGTGCCTGCGGCAAGCAGCAGATCGCCGCTCCGGGCGTCCTCGCCTTTATAACGAATGTGCGGGATGCTTGTTCGCTGCAAAGGAATAACGAAATTGTCTTCCACTTTGGCGTCTTCTTGCATCAAAACTTCTGATGCGCCCTCGGGTAGCCGAGCGCCAGTAAAGATCCGCGCGCATTCGCCGTCTTCGATCTTGAAACTGGGGGTAATGCCCGGCTGTATTTCTCCTGCAAGGCGGAAGCGCGGCGAGCTATCGTCGCATCTAATCGCATAGCCGTCCATCGCGGCGCGATCAAATGCGGGCAGGTCATCGGGCGCGTGAATATCGTTGCGCAATATACGACCCGACACCTCTGCCAGCGGCGCTGGATGAGGCGAAAGCAATGGAGTTCTATTCCAGATCAAGGCGCGAGCTTCGACCAATGAAATCATTGAGGTCATTCTATGGTAGCGGGAACAAAATGCCAAGACGCCAAACGCACCTGCGGGGTGAATCGTACGACCGGATAAATATCTGCTGTGCAGTCGTGGCAAACTTTGCGGTGCCGCAATTCTTCTTATTGCCCATTGCTTTTGACAGCGGTAACGTTCGCGCGGACTTCGCATGAGTATGACCTTGACAGCAGTGTTATTCGTCGGTGGGGAATCGCGGCGCATGGGTGCGGACAAGGCCACTCTTATGACCGCGGGAGTTCCTCTGTGGTCACGCCAGTTAGAACTGTTGCGAAACCTGGAGCCCAATAAACTCCTGATTTCAGCGCGATCCCGGCCAGCGTGGACACCGGCCGATATAGAAGTGGTGTTAGACGAACCGCCATCGCAAGGGCCATTAAGTGGACTTACCGCGGCGCTGAGACATTCGCGCACAACTCATCTTCTCGCCTTGGCGATCGACTTACCGCAGATGACAACCGCCCATTTGCTGGAGCTATGGCGACTTGCGCGCCCTGAGGTTGGCGTAATTCCAGAAAGTGACGGGTATTATGAGCCACTGGCTGCAATCTATCCGACCATAGCGGTCTCGATGGCCGAAAGTGCGCTAGCGAACGGCTGTTTATCGCTGCAATCCTTGGTCGAAAATCTTCTGAACCGAAATAGTGTCCGCACTTATCAAATAGCGGGAGATGGCCAGCGCTTTTATCGCAACGTGAATTCGCGAGATGACTTGGAATGAGCCAGTTGGTCGATCCTAGTGGAAGAACCGTGAATTACCTGCGCATCTCTGTGACAGACAGATGCAACGAGCGGTGTGTCTATTGTGTGACGGAGAATTATTCAGGCTGGCTGCAGCGTACGAACATGCTAAGCGATGAGGAGTTGCTTGCGATCGTGCGAGCGGCGGTTTCGCTGGGCTTCAAGCGCTTTCGCGTCACGGGGGGCGAACCGCTTATCCGCCCTGGCGTTGTGGATTTCATCCGCGAACTGGTGGCAACGCCTGGTGTGGAATCCGTACAACTCACGACCAATGGCACACGCCTTCCGGATCTCGCGCAGCCGCTTTTTGACGCCGGCTTGCGGCGAATGAATATCAGTCTCGACGCCTTGGACGCCAAGAGATATCGCACGATTACGGGCGGCGATCTCGATACCGTCTTGCGCGGGATAAAACTTGTTAAGGAAATAGGTTTCCCTTCGGTCAAGCTGAATACGGTTTTGATGCGTGGCAGAAACGAGGCAGACATTTTGCCGCTGCTGTCTTTTGCGTCGGAGCTTGACATTGCTATTCGTTTCATCGAATTGATGCCGGTAAGTTCGGCGGAAATGTTGAATGACAATATCTTTCTACCAATAGCCGAAGTGATGTCAATATTGAAGCAGCAGGGACAACTCATACCCCTCGATGAACAGTTGGGATTTGGGCCGGCTAAATATTTTCGCCTCAGAAATCCCGATGTCACTGTCGGCCTGATCGGCGCCATGAGCGACCTGCATTTTTGCGAGCGATGCAACAAGATGCGCCTTACGAGCGATGGTAAGTTGCGCCCATGCCTCGGCAATCATCTTGAAAGGGATTTAATGCCGGCGTTGCGTCCATTGATCAAGGAAGAGGAGTTACGAAGGTTGTTTCTCGCGACACTGGCCGAGAAGCCAGCCGAGCATTCTTTTCGTGATCATTTTATTCCATTGCGTATCATGACGGCCATTGGTGGATGATATGCAGATCAATATCTTAACTTTTGCGCAGACGCGCATCGAACTGGGCTTCAGTGAGCGGACTGTGGAGGTTTCGGCGGCTGAGACTCCGCGCGAGATTCTACGGCGAGTCTTGCCCGGCTTCGCTCCCGACCGAAGCATCCGCGTTGCGGTAAATCGCGAGTATGCGGATTGGGACAAACCCGTAGGCGAGGCCTTCGAGTTAGCTCTGATTCCTCCAGTAAGCGGCGGATGAGAAGCATGGAGACTCATATCGAATTCACTCATTCGTTGATTTCGCCTCCTAAAATGCAGATTGGCCTCAAAGAGGTCGGTGCACAGGTGGAGTTCCTTGGCATTGTTCGGGAATTCGAAGATGGCCGACCTATTCCAGGACTGCACTACGAAGCGCATGAGACCATGGCGAGATCGATCATTGAGAAGATACTTTCCGACGTCACGGCTTTGTACTCGTGCGAGGAGATATGGCTTATTCACCGGCTGGATTACGTACCGGTCGGAGAGACAGCCCTGTTCATTCGTATTCACTCGCGGCATCGACAATCGGCATTGCGAATGCTAGAGGCGGTAATCGATCGAATGAAGACGGACGCACCCATTTGGAAGCTCTGATGAACAAGTGAGAATCACGGATTTGTCAATGGTCAGGGTAAACCGGAAAATGAGATAGGTTCAGAAAAACGTTTTCAGAATCCCTGAAAACAATTCGTTCACGAAGCCCTTTACGAATCGTATAGGTAACAATAAGATAGAATTCTCAAGGCTTTCCTTTGAGATTATGGGGCGGGTTCAGCCCTGATGGGGATTCGAATCTTTTTCGGCGTTTCATTTTTGCAGCCAGGAAGATAGAAGCTAGCTACCGAGGGAGCTTCCGTGGCAGCGATTTCGGAGTACTGCCTATAGGGGACGTTTCATGCGAATTCCTTACAAGCGTATTGGTGTCATTGCCGGGTTTTCTATTCTTCTGGCGATCTTGATCGTCAATGCGATTGTCACGAGACGTCAACTTGGCCTTCAAGTCGGAGCGGGGTCATGGCTTGCTCATACGCGCCAGGTGCTCTTCGAGTTGAACCAATTGGAGCTTCTGCTGGTTGATGCAGAAGCCGAAAAGCGCGGTTATTTATATACGGGAGACAGTAAGTATCTTGCCCCTTATCAGGACGCAATCTCGAAGATTGAGCCGAAAATCGACGCGATCACAAAACTAACAATGGACAATCCCGACCAACAGGCAATGATTCCGGAGTTACAAAAACGGGTGCATGCAAAGGTTGCGGAAATGGCACAGGTCATCGCACTATACCAATCTGGCAAACCTGAAGCTGCCCGGGAACTGGTTCTCACCGCTACAGACCTGCTCCTCATGGATCACGTCCATCTGGTGATCGCCCAGATGGAAAACCAGGAAACGCGGCTTGAATCTTTGCGCGTGACGGCTTACGATCGCGCCGTCAGCCAGACCATCACGAGCATTTATCTAGCTAGTTTATTGGCATTTGTCGGCCTGGTTTTACTCGCCTATTACATATTGCGAGAAATCGATTTGCGTGAAAGGTACGCGCAGGAGTTGCGCGTGCGTGAAGAGTGGTTCAGAGTGACGCTCACCAGCATCGGCGACGCCGTGATCGCGACCGATAAGGAAGGCATTGTATCTTTCCTGAACCCAGCTGCGGAAAGCCTTACCGAAATCCGTTTGGCGCAAGCAAAAGGGAG
Source organism: Occallatibacter sp. (assembly GCA_049513195.1). Classification (GTDB taxonomy): domain Bacteria; phylum Acidobacteriota; class Terriglobia; order Terriglobales; family Acidobacteriaceae; genus Telmatobacter. Next base: position 30,641 of record JBEKWJ010000011.1, on the reverse strand, counting down.
AAATATTTTTGAAGTTTTTCCTATCTTTAATGAATTTACGCACAAGCCCGCGGAGAACCCCGTCCAAAAAGTGTTGGACGTGGGCCGCGCGGTGAGTCTCGCGAACCACACAGTCCTGCAGCGGAAAGATGGGACTGAAATTCCGATTGAAGACAGTGCTGCACCCATCCGCGGCGACCAGGGGGAACTGCTCGGTGTCGTTCTGGTCTTCCGCGATGTGACAAACGATCGGAAGGCGCAGGAAATCATGCGCAAAACCGAGCGACTGGCCGCTGCCGCCCGCCTTGCTGCCACCATGGCTCACGAAATAAACAACCCTCTGCAATCGGTGAGCAGCCTGGTTTACCTCGCCATGTCTACGCGTGATGCACCATCGGCCGTGGTGCAGCACCTTGCCCTCGCCGATCAGGAATTGAAGCGCGTGGCGCACATTACGCAACAGACGCTGGGGTTTTCACGCAATTCGCAAATCGCGGAGATCCTTGACATGCCTGCGCTGGTGGAGTCAGTGATCGCGCTCTATTCGAACAAATTGCAGAGCAAAGACATTCGCGTCGAGCGCCATTTTGGCGAATGCCCGCCTGTGCTGGCGTCCTCGGGCGAGATCAAGCAGGTCATCTCGAACTTGATCGCCAACGCAGCCGACGCGGTAGACAATAAAGGGACCATTACGGTGACACTGAGGTGCACTGAGGATTCTGGTCCCGACAACTTGCACATACTGATTGAGGACGACGGGCCGGGAATCCTGCCGCAACATAGGCAACAAATCTTCGAACCGTTTTTCACCACGAAGCAAGAGGTTGGTACCGGTCTGGGGTTGTGGCTCAGCAAGCAGATTGTGGAGCGGTATGGCGGCAGCATCCAACTGATTCCCCGTAGTCGAGGTGTGACTGGAGCTGCATTCAGTATCCTGCTGCCTGCATCCTCGAATCATTCCGATGTCGCGGCGAGCGCTGGCGAGCACCCGACTTTTCAACCTCGGCCAAATGGTCGCATTGACAATGATGGCTTCACAGAAAAGGAGAAATAGTATGTCTCAATCTCCCAAACTATTGCGGGTCTTTGTGGTCGACGACGAAGACGTAATCGCATCAACTCTGGCGGCCATTTTGCGCTTTCAGGGAGGCTTCCACGCTACATCGTTTACAGACCCGGTGAAGGCTCTTCAGGCCGCGCATACGGAGGTTCCCGACCTCCTCATCACCGATGTGGTTATGCCCCAGATGTCTGGAATCGACCTGGCGATTCGCCTGCGTGAAGTTCGCCCGGACTGCAAAGTCCTGCTGTTTTCAGGCCAAGCGGCAACAGCCGATTTGCTCGAAGCCGCTCGAACCTCAGGCCACACGTTTGAACTTCTGGCGAAACCGGTGCACCCGGCCGATCTTCTCGCGAGCATCCGAAATCTAACTGAGGACGCTCAGACGCCCTCTCCACAAAAGTAGCTTCTGCAAGACTCACTCGATTCGCTTTGTCGCGCAATTCCGCTCTAATTCGATTTGGGTGGAGTGACGAGTATTGGCAGCACCACCGATGCGGCCATGATAACGGCGATCATATGAAGTCCACTCACATATGATCCGGTGGACTGGCGCAGATGGGCAAACAGGAGAGGGCCGAATGTGCTGCCGAAACCCCATGCGGTCAGCATCAGTCCGTAGATCGGGCCAACATTTCTGGCGCCAAAATAGTCCGCCACAAAGGCCGGCATTGTGCCGAAGCCTCCTCCGTAGCACATCAGAATAATGAACGAAACAACCCCAAGCACAAACGCCGACGAAATACTTGGAAACATCCAGAAGAGGGAGGCTTGTACCAGAAACATCACTACGAATGTCCATCGGCGCGTGATGCCATCGGAAGTCCATGCCCAGAAGATGCGGCCGACGGCGTTACCGATCGCCACAATGCCCACCATGCTTCCGGCCGCGACTGCACTCACCTTGGCAATCTCCTGAAACATCGGTGACTCTTGCGAGATAAGTGAAATCCCGGCCAACACATTGAGAAACAATAATGTCCATAGCGCCCACCATTGCCAGGTTCTTAGTGCGCCACCGAGCGTGTAATCCCTTGCGGCGCGCTGAGCGGTCTGGTTCGCGCTCGGAACCCAACCCTCCGGCTTCCAGCCCTCCGGCGGTTTGCACATGAAGAAGCCGGTAGTCATCGTCACAACCAAATAGCCAACTCCCAACCATGCGAATGTCTGCAGAACTCCTACGCTTTGAATAAGACGGGTGGCAACCGGAGCAGTCACTAGAGCGCCGGCGCCAAAACCACCCACGGCGATACCGGTAATTAAGCCTCTGCGATCGGGAAACCACTTAACCAGCACGGCTACTGGGACGATGTAGCCGAAGCCAAGGCCAATCCCTCCCATAAGTCCATAAGTCAGATAAAGCCACCAGAGTTTATCTGCCGAAAAGCTCGCCAGAAAAACACCCATCCCATATAAGAACCCGCCGGTAAGTGCGACGATACGCGGGCCTTTCTTGTTGAGCCACAAGCCGCCGAAGAAGGCCGAAATGCCCGTGACAAAAATACAGATTGTGAAGGTCAGGGTAACTTGCGAGATGGACCAGTGAAACTGTTTGGAAAGCGGAACGCGGAACACGCTCCACGCATAGACCGCGCCGAGCGCCATTTGCATGAGGAAGCCCGCGGCCGCGAGTCCCCAGCGATTCGTATTCGACATACAATTCCTCCAAAGCAAAGTTCAGGAATGAAGCCGGAATTAGATGCAGCCTCCTCGCAACTTGAGCTGATTGCCGAGAGTCTCAAGAAATCGATTGATGAATGCGATGCTTCTACGGAGTTCCCGTCTGCGGAATTGGCCCAGAAGCGATAGAAGGCCTGGCGGCTCGATGACGGGCTTTTCTGTGCACCCTAGAGTTTCTTCTACAGCCACCGCGACGCCCTGTAGTAAGTCGGGATTGATGGAGCTGAGAATCTTGGCGAGGATGATCGCGTTGCGCATCGCGCGCACGGATTCGTCGGATTTGGCTGCATCCACTGCGGCTTCTACTAACTTGTCACTCGCGCCCAGCGCTCCGTGCAAGAGCTGAAAAACGCCGCGATCATGTAGCTCTTGCAACAACTCATAACAGTCGAGCAAAGCCTCGGCGTGCTCGACTGGGGCCTCCTCAAGCCGCTTCCGCAACTCCTGCCGGGCATCGCGGAGCGGTTGTTCCAATAAAATTGGTTGGGCCATCGGAGTCCTCCTATCGGGCTGCTTGAATCTGGACCAGTTGATTCCCGGGTTCGCGATAATCTTCGCGTTTCCACTTGCGCTCCACTTCCACGCCATTCTGCGGAGTTGGATGGCCATGCCTGGAATTCGTAGGCGGCAATGGATCATCGCCAGTATTTTCCAGCACTCTGAGTTGTACGGAGGTCTCCTTATAAGCAGGCGTATGAGTTACCTTGTCGGTATAACTGCTCGTAAGCCGGTTGACCGGTTCATCGACCGAGTTCATGGACATATATAGCTCTTTCCCTTTGACTCGCGTGGTAATCACAGCCTGCGCGCGCACCTTCCCGTAGCGCGAGGTAAGTTGAACCCACCGGCCTGTCTGAATTCCGCGCTCTGTTGCAAGTTCCGGCGACACCTCGACAAAGGTGCTAGGGGTCTTTTCACGGATACCTTCGGTTCTATAAGTCATATTCCCTTCGTGAAAGTGTTCGAGCAGGCGGCCATTATTCAAATGCAAATCGTAATCCGCATCCTGTTGATTGGATGGCTCCGTCCAGGGGACAGGAAAGAAGGTCGCCTTGCCTCCCGGCAGCTTGAATTGCTGTGTATAAAGCAGCGGTTGGTCGCTGCCGTCTTCTGCTACCGGCCATTGCAGCGACTTATAACCCTCCAGTCGCTCATAAGTCACACCCGCCATCAGTGGTGTAAGTCGAGCGATCTCTTCGTAGATTTGCGAGGGATGGTTGTACTTCCAATTTGCGCCCAGGCGGTTGGCAATATCCCGAATAATCTCCCAATCGGGTCGGCTCTCTCCGAGCGGCTCGAAGACCCTATAGAGCCGCTGAATGCGTCTCTCCGTGCTGGTGAAGGTTCCTTCTTTTTCAAGACTCGGACAGCCCGGAAGAATAACATCAGCAAAGCGGCATGTCTCGGTGAAAAAAATCTCCTGCATCACAAAAAAATCCAGTTTTGACAATGCATCGTCCACATAATTCGCATTCGAATCTACCAGACTCAACTCCTCGCCAAACACATACATTCCCTTGAGCCGGCCGTCGTGAATTGCGTCGATCATCAGGTGGTTATCGAGGCCTGGCTTCGGCGGCAGAGAGACGCCCCATCCTTTTTCGAATTTGGCTCGAATCTCCGGATCTTCAACCTTCTGATATCCGGGAAAGTAATTCGGCATGGCGCCGTGGTCACTGGCTCCCTGCACGTTGTTATGTCCGCGTAGTGGATATGCGCCCGTGCCCGGCCGCATGTAGTTACCCGTAGCTAACAGTAAATTCGAGATTGCTGTTGAGGTGTCGGAGCCCATGACGTGCTGTGTAACTCCCATCGCCCAGAGAATGCAAACGCTATCGGCCGCTGCAATCATCCGCGCGACCTTGATCAACGTTTCAACGGGCAACCCACACCTCTCGCTGGCCATTTTCATTGTGAATGGCTCAAGGCTCTTTTTGTATTCCTCAGAGTTAGAGACCCACTTATCGATGAATTTCTGTCTGGCAAGTCCGTTGTCGAAGATGTAACGTGTAACTGCTGAGAGCCAGAAGAGGTCGGTGCCCGGACGTGGATGCAGAAAGACATCCGCGCGCCGCGCCATCTCATTTTCGCGAAGGTCGGAGACAATTAGTTTCTGTTCGCGCAGCTTATGCGCTCGTTTGACGCGCGTTGCCAGCACGGGATGGCTCTCGGCGGTGTTGCTGCCGATAATTACCACTAATTCGGCGCTCTCGATGTCGGAGATCGATCCAGAGTCGCCGCCATAACCCACTGTACGGAAAAGCCCGGTGGTTGCGGGCGCCTGGCAGTAGCGGGAGCAGTTATCCATGTTATTGGTACCGATTACTGCTCGAGCCAACTTCTGCATTAGATAGCTCTCTTCGTTGGTGCATTTTGACGAGGAGATAAAGGCCAGCGAATCCGGGCCGGTAGCTGCTTTGATCTCCGCAAACCTGCGGGCCACCAGGCTGAGAGCCTCATCCCATGAGGCTTCGCGAAATGCGCCTCCGTCGCGGATGAGAGGAGTAGTGAGCCGGTCGGGACTGTTCGCAAAATCCCAGCCGAACTTACCCTTGATGCACGTGGAAACGCCATTGGCCGGGCCATGCGCCGGCTCCACTTTTAAGATATGCCGGTCCTGCGTCCAGAGGTCAAAGCTGCAACCAACTCCGCAATATGTGCACACAGTCTTAGTGCGTTTGATTTTTGACTCACGCATGGCTGACTCGACTTCAGAGAGCTTGAGTATCGAACCATAACCGACTTCTGGTTCGATGCCCTTGACCACGTCGATCATGCCGTCGAGTGCTGTCTTGGGGAGAGACGTAAAGTAACCGGCCTGGCCCAGCATTGACTTCTCCATCAGCGCATTGCAAGGGCATACCGTGACGCAGTGACCGCAGGAGACGCAACTCGATTCGCCAATCGGCGCGCCCCCATCCCATAACACGCGGGGATGAGCGTCTTCCCAGTTGATACTGAGTGTTTCATTGACCTGCAGGTTTTGGCAGGCCTCCACACAGCGTCCGCAAAGTATGCACTGATCCGGATCGTAGCGATAGAACGGATTGGAAATATCCACCGCATATGGCTTGGGTTGATACGGGATTTCCTGATGCTCGACGTGAAGCAACTTAGTGGTGTTATGGACAACGCAGTTACCGTTGCTGTTATCGCAAACTGTGCAATACAGAAGATGGTTGCCGAGAATTCGGTCGAAGGCTTCTCGCTGCGCGGCATTCGCGCGTGGCGAAAACGTAACTACATTCATATCATCGACCGCGAGGGTAGCGCAGGCTCTTGCCAGTCGGCCATCTACCTCAACCATGCAGGTGTCGCAAGTTTGGATTGGCCCCAATTGCGGGTGATAACAGACCTGGGGAATTTCAATGCCGCTACGATTGATTAAATCAATCAGGCGTTCACCGGGCCGAAACGCCTGCGGCTTGCCGTTCATGGTGATTGCCATGGGAGTCTTCCTCCTATGTGCCTGGTTTTGGATGGGAGTCCGCGGTCATTGGATGCGGAAATTCTTTTATCCTCTAACTCGTCCGCATATAATTGTCAAAATCTTGTCAATCGAGAGGCGCGTGAAGGGCGCTGGGCGAGTTACCCCACTCAATGGCTTCTAACTACGATTCTGGTCAGGAAGGCAGCGGAATTCGCAGGAATATACGATGAACCGCCGGCCCCGTAGGAAGCCCACAAGAGTTAGTCCCAATTCACGGGACAGTTTGACGGCCAGACTGGAAGGCGCCGAAACCGAAGCCAGGATCGGAATGCCCATCGCCAGCGCTTTTTGAGCGATCTCAAAACCACCGCGGCCGCTCACCAGCATGATATGCCGGGAGAGCGGCAGATGCCCGTGAAGAAGCGCCCATCCGGCGATCTTGTCCACGGCGTTGTGCCGGCCGATATCTTCCCGCAAAGTAATTAGTTGGCCGGACGCATCGAAGAGCGCCGCCGCATGCAGGCCGCCTGTCCGACTGAAGACCTCTTGTTCGGATCGAAGGGCCTCAGGCAGCCGGCAGAGAAGCTCCGGATCGATGCGGAAGTTGCGATCCGGTTGCCGCAAGCCGCGCACTCGTATGGCATTGATAGAAGCTTTTCCGCAAACACCACAACTGGACGCGGCAAAAAAACTGCGCTGCATCTCCTGATGATCGAAGGCCGCATCTTTCAGTTCGATATCCACGCGGTTGCTCTTCGCACCATTCTCCGGCTTAGTCGCGCGAAGGCTGGATATCTGATCCTGTGACTGGATGATTCCCTCGGTCAATAGAAATCCTGCCGATAACTCCAGATCATGTCCCGGGGTTCGCATGGTGACGGCAAGCGGGTTGCCGTCGACCCGGATCTCCAGTGGCTCCTCGGCAGCGAGAGAATCTTGCAGCGAGCGGACGCTCCCGTCGTCCCATTCCGTAACCTGCGTCAACTCGATGCTTCGCTCTGGTGCTTTCATCCGAGGTCCGTCGTGTCCCTTCAATTCGACGTTGACGCAATGGAAAGAGTCTGTCAAGGCGGAGGAATTTTCGATGAGAAAATCGATTTGGCCGACTCGTTGCGGGATAGTGGATAATTGCTTCAACCTTCGGTTCAACTGGTACCGATGATGCAAGCGCCCGCCCAACACGTGCACCACCTAATGGATGCTGTGGCTAGGCTGCTCTTCCGGCCAGAGCTCATTTGGCCTGTTGTTGCTGCAGTTCTTGGATTCAGTGCTCGATGGATTCGCAAGAGACGGCGGCTGGCGCAAGAGAGAACTGTTGCCAGAGCCGTCCGCGGCTGGCTCTCTGTTTCGGCGGTGATCGATGTGGTCAGCGCTGCCGAGCACCTGGATTCTGACGGCAAAAAATTCTATCTCGCGGCGCTTACCTACTTCTATCGATACCCAGAGCTTGAGATGGGTGATTACACTCGCGAGTTTCCGACGAAGGCTGCGGCCCTGGATTGGGTCAAGCAGTTCAAGGGCCGCTCGGTGCTTGTCCATGTGAACCCCAAGAACGCCGCCGATTCGTTTCTGCTGGACAGCGATCTGGTGGGTCTTGAAACGCACCAGACAGCCGATGATCGTGCGCCGGCTACCGTCGAGACGCCCTCCGCGATGCTGCCGCAAAGCAGCCGTCTTCTCTGCGGGATTGGAGAACAGATCAGCATTGCGGGATTTGCTGCCAGTTCTGTGCTGCTTGCAGTGAACATCGCAAGCGGAGGTGGGAAGTGCCCGCAATGGATTCTATGGACCGGCGGAACGATGCTGACAATCTCATTTTTATTAATGATCGTCGTGCAGATTCAATGCCGCGGCGACGAATCGGCCAAATTCCTGCTGCGCAGTTATAAACTCTGGTGTCCGCTCTGGATGCGCTGGAGTTTGCGGATTTCTGTGGCTGTTTTCTTTCTTCTATGGTTAATGCACCAAATCAGCGCCGACCTGCCTTTAACGGCGCAGTTGTGGCTGGACAGGATTGCGCCGCATCTTCCGTATTTCATGGGTTGTTGGCTCTTTCTGGGTACCGCTTCCTTCCATACAGCGATTCAACGCTCACAGGAACAACTCCGGCTTCCGGCTCGATGAAGATCACAGTTTCACAGTAGGTAGATACGTGGTCGGCGAACAGTGGCCGGTCAAAGTCGGGGCCTCGATTGTCGCTCGTGCTTCGATTGCGGGATGACGAGGGGTGATTTAGTGCAAAGAGCGGTTGGGAAAATTTCTTGTTCCCCCACATCCAGGGATCGGGACCTGTCAGGTTCATAAGACACTACTAACCGTCCCGCTATGGAACAGGGATGATGGGTGAAATCCAGAATATTATTGAACTGCTTACGCTCCAAGGCGCTAGCTTACAGCCGAACCATCCCGATTGGGGTATCTGGGATAGATGGATTCTCCGGGATGCTCCCAAAAAGCAATGGTTGCCACGGCTCAACAGGCGGATTTGGCGTAGGCGCAAAAATGAAGAGAAACGGTGAATGCCTAGCAGTTTCAAAGGCTAGGCGCGACGCTTCCTGATCTCTTTTGAAGAAATCAAGCATTTTGCCGTAGTCTGGCATACATTCCTCCAATTTGCTCGGTGTTCGGTTTTGTTTTTCTCTCGGTCTCGACCGCAGTCTTAAGTTCTGTGATCAGCTCATCTGGAACTTGCCATATACCCTTAGACGTAATGACATAGAGTTCCGTTTCTTTTCCCACTCCCGGAGCCACTTCTGCCGCCCGCTTTGCGGCATACACCGTCAACAGCGTGTCGGCAAGGGTCGACTTTGGGTGTTGCAATTCAAGGGCCAATTTTATTGATGCGTGTGTCGCGCCACTCCCTGTGATTCCATATCCGATCTTATCAAACGAGACGATCTGACCAGGATGGGAGATCACATAGGTGTGACTTCCTGTTTCATCAAAACCAGCCACAATTATTTCAACCCCGAGATTGAACTGCTGGCTCGACATGAATAGTTGCGCATAGATGTTAGCCTGCGGTTGCAAATATTGGGGTAAAGTTCCTCCTTTCGACCGGAACGCCGCGAAATCCGGGCCAAGGGAAGGCGCGACGATCTGCTGCTCTACAACTTCATTTCGTAGGGTCCCATAGTCATCCATAACGGCCCTGCCCACAACATCAACACTTAACTTGGGTGATTCTGCGTACCGTTTCCGCGCCCGCTTTAAGATTTCGGCAACATGGAGAGAATTGCCGGACCCCATCGCGATGCAGGTTTGGCTCATCGACTCAATCTTGCTTATCGGCGGCTCAAACTCAACGTTTAGGGGTGAACTGATAGTGAACATCCTGTCGGCGGCGATGACGATCTCTTGACCGTCACTACAGATTGCGGCAATGCAAATCGTCATTGGACTGGCTTTCAAGAGAAAATGTTGTCACCGGGATGATAATCACAGTGCGGGCAAGTTGTACACATGAAAGTTTTGAAATTCTTAATACTTTAGTGACCATTATCCCCTGCGCGTTACAAATTATATGCAAACGGCAAAAACGGGGCGAAAGCGCGAACTCCCCTGAAAACCTCAGCGACGCACGCTAGCACCGATGGGTCCGATAGGTCCGGCTGTGCCACGTCTACAATATATCCGTATGCCTACCGCTGTTCGATCGCACGCCAAGATTAACCTTGGCCTCTCTATCGGCGCGCCACGCGCTGATGGTTTTCATTCGCTTTGCACCGTCTACCAGACGTTGGAATTGTATGACGTGGTGACGGTTGCGGCTCGGCCCGCTGCTGCGACGGCGCTGCGGCTGACCTCGAATGATGAGCGTGTGCCTGCGGACGAGCGCAACACTGCCTGGAAGATGGTAGCGCTGGCTCTCGAGGCTTTGGGGATTACTGCAGAGGTCGAGATTCATATTGAAAAGCGTCTGCCGGTGCAAGGCGGGCTGGGGGCCGGTTCGGCCAATGCCGTGGCGGCGCTGGTGGGGTTGGAAGCGGAGCTGGGTGTTGGTGGAGAAGAAAAAGCAGGTCCTTCGACTCCCCACCCCAGCGACGAAGACCTGTCGCTGGGGACCCCGACTCCACTGCGTTCCGCTCAGGATGACAAGCTTTATCGCAATGCGACGGAAAACAGAGATGTGTGGGGTGCGCGGCGGCTCGAGATTGCGGCTCAGGTCGGCTCGGATGTGCCGCTGTTTTTGATTGGCGGTGCAATGCTTGGCCTCGATCGGGGGCAGGAGGTCACTCCTCTGCCGGACTTTGAGCCTGTCTGGTGCGTGGTGGCTTTGCCGGAGATTGGAGTCTCAACGCCGCAGGCTTTTCGAGACTGGGACGCGCTTTGCCTTGCCGAAGGTTTGACCGCAGAGGCTAGTACAGATAAACTGGATAAGTTGAGCCGCGCCTATGTCAGAGCCTTTGCGGGAACGATCCCCAAAGGACGGCAGGGAGTTGGCTCCTCCGGTGTTCTCCCAAAGAACGAATCTGATGAGGAGAACCTGGCCGGACCCCAAGAGTCCGCGCTTGTCCGCACCGGGATTACGAGCTGGATTGTGAACGACTTTGAACGCGTCGTTTTTGCCCAGCATCCTTCCCTTGCAGAAATCAAGCGCATTCTCGCGGCTTCGGACAAACCGGAGGCAGCCCTTCATGCTTCGCTGTCAGGGTCTGGCTCGGCGCTCTTCGGGTTGTACCAGACCCGTGGAGATGCGGAAGCAGCACGCCAGCGTCTGGAAACGGCCGGAGTTCGGAGTCAGTTGACCCGCACTCTGCCGCGAGCAAAGTACTGGCGCGAGATGCTGTTGCAAACAGATTGACAGTCGGCCGCTTAGCGAGAGGGACTCGCCAGCGGCAGGCAAGTTGGGCGATCGTCTAATGGTAGGACAATGCCCTTTGGAGGCATTTGTCCAGGTTCGAATCCTGGTCGCCCAGCCAAGTTTTTCGTTTATCAATGATCAGTTGTCAGCGAACCGAAGGAAGAAACTGACAACTGATCACTGACAACTGTATAGAAGCAGCCAAAGCCAACCAGCTTGGAGGCAGTTGAAAATGGAAGTGGAAGCATTGACGGTTGTGACGGAAGAAAAGCGGGACGAGAAGAATCAGGAGAGCGGGCAGGCGGCGGCAAAAGAAGCCGCGCAGATTGCCAGTGCGGAAGCCGCGAAAGCGAAGGAGGGCAAACAGCCCGTCGAGCGCAAGCGGAGCCGCAATCTGAGCGAAGACAAGCGCTTCAAGCTCTTCAGCGGCACAGCCAACAAGCCTTTGACCGAGGAGATTGCCCGCCACATCGGCGTGCCCGTCGGCGAATCCAAAATTCAGCGATTTGCCGATGGCGAGGTCTACTTTCAGCTGCTAGAGAATGTGCGCGGCGTGGATGTGTTTGTGGTTCAGCCGACCTGCTATCCGGTGGACCAGAACCTGGTGGAGCTTTTGGTGATGATTGACGCGCTCAAGCGGGCCTCGGCGGCCAGGATCACGGTGGTGGTGCCCTATTACGGCTACGCCCGCCAGGATCGCAAAGACCGTCCCCGGGTGGCCATCAGCGCGAAATTGATTGCCGACCTGCTGAACACCGCGGGCGCCAACCGCGCGCTTTTTGTTGACTTGCACGCGGCGCAGATTCAGGGTTTCTTCAATATTCCGGTCGATCATCTTTACGCCAGCCCAGTGCTGGTGAGTTACTTCCGCGAGCTTGCGCTGCCGAATCTTTCGGTGGTTTCACCGGACGCCGGGGGCGTGGAACGAGCGCGCTTTTTTGCGCAGAAGATTGGAGCGCCGCTGGCCATTGTGGACAAGCGCCGCACCGACATGAACGTCACTGAAGTGATGCACGTCATCGGCGACGTGAAAGGCAGAAGCTGTCTGATTCTCGATGACATTGTCGACACAGCCGGGACACTGGTGAAGACGGTGGATGCACTTTACTCTGCCGGAGCGACATCGGTTTATGCCGCGGCCAGCCACGCTGTGCTTTCCGGTCCGGCCATCGACCGCATTGCCGCATCGCGCCTGGAGCAGTTAGTGGTGACCAATACGATTCCGTTACGCGAGGCGGCGCAGAAGTTACCCAAGATCAAAGTGCTTTCGATTGCCGGCCTGCTGGGCGCAGCCATCGAGAGCATTCACATGGAGACCAGCGTGAGTACGCTGTTTTCTTAAATACAGCTATTAGCTCTTAGCTATTAGCTTATTCAGTTTGATTGTCGGCTTGATTGACTTATGACGAGCCGCAAGCTTGGAACTGCATCGACCGGTAGGAGGATGCAGTTCATGACAGCAACGAGCAGCTAGAAGCTAATAGCTAAAGGCTGCTTTTCACAAAGGGAGCGGGCGACTCAGTTCGCGCGAGCAGCGCACAGCTAAAAGCTAATGGCTAAAGGCTAAAAGCTGTTTTCCGTGCCCGAGAATAAGGAAACGAGAGAGAAATGCCAGAAGTAGTGATCGCCAAGCCCCGTGAGGGCAAGTTCAACAAGAATGCCGCTCGCCGTGTGCGCGTTGCCGGCAAGATTCCTGCCGTACTGTATGGTCCGGGAAGCGAACCGGTAGCCATCGAGGTGGACCCCAAGCAGATTTCGCGGATACTTTTTTCCGAGACCGGCCATAACACCATCTTCGACGTCGAAGTTGCCGGACAATCCGCAGCCAAGGCCATGATCGTTGACTGGCAGCGCGAACCGCTCAACGACATGTTGATCCATATCGACCTGAAGCGCATCGCGCTGGACAAAACCTTGCGCGTGAGCGTGCGCGTGAAGCTGCTGGGCATTCCGCTGGGCGTGAAGAACTCCGGCGGCATTCTGGATCAGGTGTTGCGCGAAGTGGAAATCGAGTGTTTGCCGGCCGACATTCCCAGCCATATCGATGTGGACGTCAGCCATCTGGAATTGCATGGAGTGCTGCGCGTAAGCGGCCTGCCTCACTCGGAGAAGATCAAGTACATCAACTCAGAAGACGCGACTGTGGCTCACGTAGTGACCATCCGCGAGGAAGCGCCAACCGCAGCCGAAGTGGAGGCAGCAGCTACGGCAGCAGCAACCGCCGCTACAGCAGCCGAACCCGAGGTTGCCAAAAAGGGCAAGCCGGAGGATGCGGCAGCCGGTGGCAAGAAGCCAGAAGCAGCCGGCAAGAAGCCCGAGGCGAAGAAGTAATCCTTGGCCGAGGCAAGCGAATCCCTTCACCCCAGCGAGCCAAAATCGCTCGCCGGGGGCCCCGAATCCGGTGTGCGCAGCCCCTTTTTGGTGGTGGGACTGGGCAATCCCGGTTTGGAGTATCTGTGGACCCCGCACAACGCGGGGTTCATGGCCATCGACCGCATCGCCCAGCAAGAAGGGGTTGTGGTCCAGAACCGGCGCTGCCGGGCTACTACCGCAACCTGCCACATGACGGGGCGCAAGGTGGTCCTGGCCAAGCCGGAGACGTTTATGAACGAGAGCGGCCTCGCAGTAGCTGCTCTGGTTCGAGAGTTTGATGTGAACCCGGCATCCGATCTGCTCGTGATTTACGACGAGTTGGACCTGACGCTGGGAACCATCAAGATCAGGGAGCGCGGTTCCGCGGCGGGGCACAAAGGAGCCCGCAGCATTATTGGCGCTCTGGGCTCTCAGGAGTGGTTGCGCTTGCGCATTGGCGTCGGGCTCGATCTGCCTCCCGAGGGCATTGCGGCGGGTGGGGGACGGCGTCCCGGCAGGGATTATCTGCTCTCACCGCTGCGCAAGGCCGATTTGACGGTGCTGGACGAGGTGCTGGACCGGGTGGCAACTGCTACGCGGCGCATTCTCTCAGACGGACCGCCGGCAGCCATGAACGAGTTCAACCGCCGCGAGCGAAACGGCCCGGCGGAGGAGTAACGAAAGCAGAAAACCGTCAAGGGTTGGCGGCAGGCAACACTAGAGTGCAAGGCTGGATATCGGGGTTGGACCCTGAAGATTCAGCGGAAAAGGAAACCGGATGTCTCGTGTGTATGAGGTTATGTTTATTGTTCGGCCCGATGCGGCCGAAGAGGATGTTGACAAGCTGATCGCCGGCTTCTCCGAAAACGTCACCAAGGGTGGCGGAGTGGTGAAGACAGTCGAAAAGATGGGCAAGCGCAAGCTCGCTTACACGGTGCGCAAGTTCAACGACGGCAACTACGTTTTGCTGACCATCGAGGCCGGCGGCGCAGTAGTGTTGGAACTCGAGCGCCGCCTGCGCGTCACCGAGCCGGTGATCAAGTTCATCACGGTGCGCGTGGACGAAGAGGAAAAGCGTCTCGCCAAGGTCAAGGCACTCCGCGGTGTTCGCCGTAGTGCGACCGTAGCCGCGCCGATTGCGGCCCCTGCGCCGGCGATTCCGGCTGCCGTGCCTGCGCCCGTCGCGGAAGCGGCTCCCGTTGCGGCAGAAGCCGCTGAGCCGGTTCCTGCCGCCTAGCACGGTTTGTCACGAATTGCCGCTGTCGGCTCGCTTTTTGCGGCGTCGGTCGCGGCCTGATCCAGCGTTCCGGCCTGCGCCCGTAGGTGCCCGCCAGAACTCAAGAGAGTGAAGAGGAAACAATATGTCTGAAGAGAATCAAGCAACGAGCGCGCCCGCAGCCGCTTCCGGCTCGGAGTCCGGCCCAGGTCCCGGTTCAGGTTCCAGCCACAGCTCCGGTCACAGTTCAGGTCCCCGCACTGGCGGACGGCCTGCCGGCGGACCCGGCGGACGGCCATCGAGCGGTCCTGGCGGACGCGGCAAGTTCTTCCGCCGCAAGAAAGTCTGCAAGTTCTGCACCGAGAAGATTGACGCGATCCCTTACCGCGATGTGCGGCTGCTGCAAGGCTTTGTGGCTGAGCGTGGCAAGATCGTGCCTCGTCGTCTCACCGGCGTTTGCACCACGCACCAGCGCCGCCTCACCCGCGCCATCAAGCAGGCCCGGAATATCGCCCTGCTTCCGTTTGCAACGCGGCACTAGAGTATTTTCACTTCTGAAGCAGAAGTGAAAATGCTGTCACCTTCGGCTGCTGTTCTGCCGGCTCGCGGACTGTCTCTTGATTGGGAGTGATCTTCCGCGGAGCGACGATGGCAGGAAGCAATTTTGTGGATGCCGATTTAGAACCGTGTGCTGTCCGCTTCGGCTTAAGTCTCTGTCTGAAAAGACGAGGCCGCCAACCGGCCGGCCCGCAGTATTGGAGAGTTTCCCATGGAAGTAATTTTGAAGGACGACGTAATCAATCTGGGTCACCGAGGCGATATGGTGAAAGTTGCCGATGGTTACGCCCGCAACTATCTGCTGCCGCGCAAACTGGCGTTGCAGGCTACCCTGGCCAACAAGGCCGTCGTCGAGCAGATGAAGAATGCCGCTGCCCGCCGCTCCGCCACGGAAAAGGCACAGGCTGAGGCGCTGGTCGTCAAGCTCGAGCCGGTGGTGCTCGATTTTACCCGCAAGTCGGGCGAGGCAGGTCACCTCTTTGGCTCGGTCACATCGGCTGACATCGCCGCGGCTCTCACTGGCAAGGGCTTCGAGATCGATCGCCGCAAAATTCAGTTGGACGAGCCCCTCAAGAGCGTGGGCGAATTCAGCGTGGCCATTAAGCTGTATCGCGAAGTGACCGCGCACGTGAAGGTCACGGTTGTCGCCGAAGCTTCAGAAGAAGTGGCTGCGCCCGCCGCAGAGGCTGCCGTCGCCGAGTAATTGCTCCCAACTCATACACACGCCGCCTCTCGGTTCGCCGGGAGGCGGTTTTATTGCGCGCTACACTGGTGCCTGAAATTTCTTCCGCAACTCTAAAAAATTTCTTTCTGCTCGGTGCCCCCGCACAGCACGATCAGTTTTTGAATAGCCTTGGTCATGTTTTGACGAAAGTCGGGTACCTGGCCCTCTTTGCTCGTTGAAAAAAGGAGTCGAACGCGGTTTGAAATCACACTTGTGTCAACATGATTCTGTTTGTCGTAGCAAATTCTCGACACTTCTCCGCTCTTCGAACTCACAGTGAGACGCAGGAGCGGTTCTCGCGTTACATGTTGATCGCTGGGATCGAAGATCTCCCAAACCATGCTGTTTGTGTCCAGTGTATTTAAAAAGTTTTCGCAGCGGCCGTCGGGGCGTGTGATGATCAATGCGGTCGTGGCCGGATTGAATGTCACCTCAACATTGTCGTTGTATCCGTCCGTTGCAGTGAGTGCAAGAAGCTTTGCGCGCACGTAGTCGACCAGCTCCTCTTGGGTTGGCTCAGGCTTGGGGTCCGGCTTTTTTACGTGATGGTGAACCGGTGGCGGGGGCAGCCGATATTGTGCGGATAACATGCTGGGTGCGAAACACGCTGGCAGACCTGCGAGCAGCACCCCAAAGCAGAACCATGCCACTTGCCTCATGAATCGATTTCTACCCACTCTCGCCACGCTTTCATCACAATCAGCGCCAAGCCGTTCTTCGCCCCGCAGAAGACCTTCCAAAGTCGCAAAACCACTCTGCTCGCGGAATCCCGGGCTGATTTTACAAATCAATTGAGCATGGAGAAAGTATAGTCCCGTTTCCAACGGGAGACCATCGACCCGTGACCATGGCGCCTTTCCCTTGTACGAGCTTTCCGCATAAGCCTGGAAGCTGGTCCGACCATCAACGCGTTTGCCCTCCGCCTCAACTTCCGCATTCCGCAGTTTTATCGCGGAAAGGGCTGGATACAACACGCGCTTTTGGCTGCCCCACCTTCGCGGCGTCTTTGTTTTTGCCGCCAAGGTGAGATATCTACACCCAGAATTCTCTATGGTCTTTTAGTTCTTTATTGTTCTTTACGGTCTCCGTCGACCAAAAAACTGGGTGCCCCATCCATTCCGTAGTTTTATCGCGGAATGGGTGGGATAGCAACACACCCTTTTGGGTGCCCCACCTTCGCGGCGTCTTTGTTTTTGCCGCTAAGGTGGGATAGACCACCTAAGCTATGTCAGCAGTTCCCCAACAATCCCCGACGCGGCCCTCAGCGCGGCGTCGATCTGCGCTTGATCTTTGCCGCCGGCTTCGGCAATCTCCGGCTTGCCGCCGCCTGATCCGCCCACCAGCTTGGCCACTGCGCCCACCAGCTTCCCGGCCTGAATTCGCTTGATAAGGCCCGGCGTCACTCCGGCAATCAATGCGACCTTACCCTCGGGTTGGGCCGACGCCAGCACGACCACACCGTCACCCAACTTCTGCTTGAGGTTATCGACCAGCGTACGCAACTGCCCGCGCTCCAGTGAATCGGCTCTGAGCGTAACCAGCTTCACGCCCTTCACATCGACTGCGCGAGAGAGCGCCTCATCGAGCGCCCCGGCAGCCGACTTCATACGGGCTTCTTCCAGCTCGCGTCGCAGCCGCTTGAGTTCGTCTTCCTGGCTAGCCAGTTTGGCGCGGAAGGAATCGGAAAGGCTGCTTCCCTCGGGTGGAGGAGCAAGCTGCGTCACAATCTGCGAAACGGCAAAATCCTGCCGGAAGGCATCGAGCGCGCCCATGCCCGTGATCGCCTCTAAGCGGCGGACGCCAGATGAAACCGACCCTTCGCTCACGATCTTGATGAGGCCAATCTCGCCCGTGGCCCGCGTGTGTGTTCCACCGCAAAGCTCGGTTGAAAACCCATCCGAGAGCTTCACCACACGCACCTTGTCGCCGTACTTTTCACCAAAGAGCGCCATGGCGTGATACTCGTTTACGGCCACATCGATCGGCACGTCTTCCAGAGTCTCCACGCGCGCATCGGCCAGCACCTCGCGATTGACGATGCTCTCAATCTCTTCCAATTCCTCATCGGCCACCTGCGCAAAGTGCGAAAAGTCGAAGCGCAGCCGATCGGGATGGACCGCCGAGCCAGCCTGCTTCACATGCGTGCCCAAAACCTGCCGCAAGGCCGCGTGCAACAAATGCGTCCCCGTATGATTGCGCCGGATCGCGTCGCGCCGCTCCTGATCGACCACGGTATTGACGTGATCGCCAACAACCAGCGGTTGTTTCAACAAAGCCTTGTGCGCCCTCACTCCCTGCACGGGCAGCACGCAGCCGCTAATCTCCGCGACAGTCGTATTCCCGTCAGGCGTCAGGAAAAATCCAGTGTCGCCCGCTTGCCCGCCCGAGTCGCCATAAAAGCTCGTCTGATCGAGAACAACATCAACCAACTCCCCAGCCGCCGCAGCCGGAACGCCAACGCCGTCCTTAACAATCGCAAGCACCTTCGCGCCGCTCGCAGTGAGCGACTTATAACCCAAAAAATCCGTCTTCGGTAGCTCGCGATAAGCCGGGCTGGCGGATTTCTGGCTTCCGCCCTTCCACGAAGCCCGTGCGCGGGCTTGCTCCTCTGAACGCGCCGCTTCAAAACCCTCTAAGTCAATGCGAATTCCCGCATCGCGTGTGGCATCAGCGATAAAATCAATCGGCAGGCCATAGGTTTCATATAGGTGAAAGGCCGCTTCTCCTGAAAGTGTGCTTCCAGTGCTCGTTTCGAGTTGATCCGATATTAGCCATACCGCATACTGTAGATCGCCGCCTGGATCTGCGCTCTGCATCACCTTCTCGCGGCTCTCGAAAGTATTTAGGCGGCGCTTGTTCTCTTCAGAAAGCCCGTCGGAGAATTTGGCAATCCAAGGTTGAATATCTTGCTGCGATGCAAGTGCCATTTCGAGGTCTAGCTTCTTAGATCCAATCTTCAGAACCCGATCAAACTGCTTCTCTTCAGCCTCAACAACCTTAGCCACGCGAGCAGCCGAATCAACCAGCTCCGGATAAGCCCCCTGCATCAAATCCCGCACGGCAAAAACCATCTGATAGAGGAACGGTTGTTCCTGCCCCAGCAAACGTCCATGCCGAATCCCGCGCCGCAGAATCTTCCGCAGCACATAGCCCCGCCCTTCGTTCGCGGGAATGACGCCGTCGTTAATCAGGAAAGTAGCCGCGCGAGCATGGTCGGCGATGATTCTGAGACTGGCATTGCCTACAAGCCCCGCTAACTTGCTAACTTGCTGACTTGCTAACTCGCTATCTCGCAACCCCGTCAACTCCGCCGCTCTCTCAATCAGCGGCGTAAACAAATCCGTTTCGAAGTTACTAACCTTCCCTTGCAGCACAGCCGCCAGCCGCTCCAGCCCCATGCCCGTATCAATCGAAGGCTTGGGCAGCGGCGTCAACTTATAAACAGTCTTGCCGTTCTCGCTCACAGCAGCCCGGTCAAACTGCATAAAGACCAAATTCCAAATCTCTACGTAGCGAGCCTCGTCCTTGCCAAACGGCAAATCCACGCCAGCCGTCTCAGCCGCCTCGATGCCCATGTCATAAAAAATCTCCGAGCACGGTCCGCAAGGGCCGGTCTCGCCCATCTGCCAGAAGTTATCCTTGAGCCCATACTCCTTGATGCGCTCCTTGGCAACTCCGGCTTCGATCCAGAATTTTTCGGCCTCGTCGTCGCGCGGCACGCCATTCGCCGGGTCGCCCTCAAAAATCGTCACATACAGCCGGTCTATTGGAATCCCAAACCACTCCGAGCTAGTCACCAGCTCCCAGGCAAAGGCAATCGCCTCGCGCTTGAAATAATCTCCAAACGAGAAGTTCCCCAGCATCTCGAAGAAAGTATGATGCCGCCGCGTAAAGCCCACATTCTCCAAATCGTTGTGCTTTCCACCCGCGCGGACGCACTTTTGCGAAGTCGTCGCCCGCGAGTACTCGCGCCGTTCAGCCCCCAGAAACAGGTCTTTGAACTGGTTCATCCCCGCGTTCGTGAAGAGCAGCGTCGGGTCGTTGGCAGGCACCAGCGAGGAAGAATGCACGCGGCGGTGCCCCTTCGACTCAAAAAAGCGCAGAAAAGCCTCGCGAATTTCATTTCCAGAGCGAATTTCCATATCGTATTCAGTGTATCTAATGCGGCTCGCTCCTTATCCCGCTTAATCATGGGAGAATGGAGTTGTAGACAGTCATGACAAACGACAATCGCGAAGAAACCCTGCCCACTACCGAAGCCGCGCCGCAGCCAGCCGCCGAGCCAGCCGCACAGCCGACCCCTGCGCCCATCCCCGAGCCTGCCGCCAAACCTATCGCAGCCGCCAGCCCAGAGCCTGTTCCCGAGCCCATTGAAGAGCCTGAGGAATCTTTTGCCGACCTGCTATCCGCCTTCGAGCGCAGCCACTCGCACAAAGGCGAGCCCGGCCAAAAGCAGCTTCAGGGCGTAGTTGTCTCGCTTTCCGCCGATCAGGTCTTCCTCGACATCGGCTATAAAACCGAAGGTGTGCTGCCCCGTTCGGCCTTTGACAATAACGCCGAAGCCGTCAAAGTCGGCGACAAATTCCCGGTTTCCGTCACCGGCCGCAACGAAGAGCACTACTACGAACTCTCGCGCTTCAAAGTGGCGCAGGCCCGCGACTGGTCGTCCCTTGAAGCCGCCTTCGCCGAAAAGACAGCCGTAGTCGGAACCGTCACCGAAGTCATCAAAGGTGGCCTCTCGGTCGATGTGGGCGTGCGCGCCTTTATGCCCGCCAGCCGCAGCGGCGCCAAAGACGCTGTCGAGCTGGAAAAGCTGGTAGGAACCCAAATCACTTGCCGCATTACCAAACTCGACGTCACCGACGAAAACGTGGTGGTGGATCGCCGCGTTGTCATCGAAGAGCAGGCTCGCGGCCTCAACGAGGCTCGTCAAGCAGCCCTCAAAGAAGGCGACACTGTCACCGGCACCGTCCGCACCCTGATGCCATACGGCGCTTTCATCGATATGGGCGGCATCGACGGTCTGCTGCACATCTCAGACATTGCCCACGCCCGCGTCACCAAGCCTGAAGATGTGCTCGCCGTTGGGCAGGAACTTCAGCTTCGCATTCTTAGAATCGATACCGAAACCAAGAAAATCTCTCTCGGCCTCAAGCAGCTTCAGCCCGAGCCGTGGCGGACCATGAACCTGGTCGCCGGCCAGCGCATCACCGGCACGGTCACTCGCCTGGCCGACTTTGGCGCCTTCGTCGAGATCGAACCCGGCATTGAAGGCCTCATCCACATTTCGGAAATGTCGTACGGCAAAAAGCTCCGCCACCCCTCCGACATACTCAAGCAGGGCGACCGCGTCGATGCCGTGATCCTCGGCATCAAGCTCGAGGAGCGCCGCATCTCGCTCGGCCTCAAGCAGACCCTCACCGACCCCTGGACAGAAGTCTCGCGCAACTTCCCCATCGGTTCGCAGATTCAGGGCCCGGTCACCAAGCTGATGAACTTCGGCGCATTTGTGCAGTTGGCTGACGGCATCGAAGGGCTGGTCCATGTCAGCGAAATCAGCGCCGACAAGCGCATTAACCATCCGCAGGATGTGCTGCGCGCCGGTCAAATCGTCAAGGCGCAAATTCTGGCCATCGACACCGAAAAGCGCCAGATCAAGCTCAGCATGAAGCAGCTCATCCCCACCGACATCGACGAGTACATCGCCGAGCACAAGGCGGGAGATCAAGTCTCCGGCCGCGTCATTGCACAGTCCCCAAGCCTCGTTCACGTTGAGTTGGGCGACGGCATCCGCGCCGTTTGCCGCATCGTCACCGGGCCTAACTCCGAGCTTTTAGCCGCTGCCGAGACGAAGTCAAAGCCCAAAGCCGAAGCCAAGCCTGACCTGTCGAGCCTGTCGTCGATGCTGAAAGATCGTTGGAAGGGCAAAACCAACGCAGCCTCCACCCAGGCCGAACCGCTCACCGAAGGCCAAATCCGCACCTTCAAGATCACAAATCTGGATACGGAAGCCAAAAAAATCGAAGTCGAGCTGGCGTGATCGCTCACGAGCTCGTCATCAGTCGATCCCATGGACGAATGTGAGCAGATGCTCCCTCATACAGATGTTTAGCACCTTTTGTGCAATCCACCCGTCTGTATCGGGAAAAGCCTTGTGGTGCTATCGTAGTAAGAAGGTGCAGCCATGTCGGAAGCCCTCACCGTTTATCTTCATTTCCCATGTTTTGACGGTGTAGTCTCTGCCGCACTTGTGTGCGAGTATATGGAGCGAAAATATGGGCAAAAGACCGGAAAGATAGTGCCCGTCAATTACTCCTCCCGCGCGACATGGGCATCCCATCCTCTGGCCAAACCTGCTGCTGTGGTGGACTTCCTTTACCATCCAGATGCGGACTTCTGGGCAGATCATCATCAGACAACCTTTCTGACACCAGAGTTGGAAGCGCAATTCCGACATACAGACTCTTCCACTCAACTCTATAATGCAGGCGCCTCTTCCTGCGCTGAAGTGATTTGGCGACGGAGCTACCGTCTTCTCCGTGAACCAAGATTCCGTGAGATGGTTGAGTGGGCACACCGCATAGATGGGGCTCGGTACGATTCAGTGGAAGAGGCCGTACTTGGCGACGCCCCGGCGCTGCGGATTAACTTTAGTTTTACGCAGGACTCGTCTGCGGAATATTGCGGATTCCTGGTGGATTCGTTACGCGCTAAGACTCTTGCGGAAGTGGCTAATTCTCCTCGAGTAGCAGAACGCTACCTCGCTGTTCGTAAAGCCATGCGGAATGGCCAGCGGCTCTTTCGGAAGCGCGCCCGCCTTGAGAAGGATGGAATTGTCGTATTTCGTGTGGAGAAGACCGGCGATGCGCTGCTAAATCGCTATGCACCCTATCTTTCTTATCCAAATGCCCGCTACTCCGTCGGCATTACGGATACCCAGCACGGAGCCAGTATAACCGCGATGCGTAATCCGTGGCGTCATTTCAAGAGTGTTCCGCTTGGTCAGATATTCAGTAAATACGGTGGAGGCGGACACCAGCGCGTAGCTTCGGTCTTGCTCAAAGACGGGCAGGAGGCGGAGCGCACGCTGGGCTCTATCCTGAACGATTTACGTAATGCTAGTTCTACAAGAAGATCTTTGTCGAAAGAGGAGGTTTCTGGTGATTAAACAGTTTAATTTCTATGATATATACGGATATTTTATCCCTGGGATGCTCTTGGTTGGTGTATTCTGGTTGCCTTTCGGAATGCTAACTCAATCCTGGCCAGCTCAGGATCTTTCCAATGCACTATTTCTCGCTGTTTTATCTTACATTTTGGGTCACATTGTGCAGACGATTGCCCCTTCCTTGATTCCGTCGACGGTGCTCGACGAGAAGAAGCAACGGCGTTTTTATTCTGACATTTACCTTGACTACAGCAATAATTCAAAATTCGGCGTTGAATTCAAAGAGAAGCTTGCAGCGCAAGTATCGGAGATGTTTGGTCTGAACCTAGACGTCGCGCAAGATGTCGTCCAGGATGAGAAGGGAAAGAGCGCGATCTCCACGAATCGCCAAACGGCCTTCTTCCAAGCGCGTTTCTTCCTCGTCGCGAAGAAGGCGGCACATTATGCAGAACAGAATGAGGGGCTCTACGCGATGATGCGCGGTCTCGCGTGCTCATTTTGCGCTGGCGCACTGTATCTGGCGGGATGGGGACTTTCGTTTCATTATGATCAGTTGTGTCTTCGATGGACTCTCGCAATCCTACTTGCCATCGGCGTGGGAGGAGCCTTGGTTTCCTCCTGCATTGCGCTATTGCCTAACAAGGACGCCAGGAAGGCTGTAGTGTTGCTCGCCCTATTCTTGATTTTGGCGCTGTTGTGTTCCGGCTTTTGGATAGGTGCAGAACAACCGGGAAAGTTCTGGAGTCTTACACCTGCCCACGCGGATAGGATTCTCTGGGCCAGCGCATGTCTTGCCATAATTGCTGCAACCAGATGCCTCTCTTTCTACAAGTACTATACGGATTTGTTCGCACAAACCGTCTGGCGCGATTTTTCCGCCTACCTCTCCTTCCAACAGGCTCCTACAAGTACCAACGGCGTCAATTCAGATGAGAGCTAAGGCCGGGTCTCCCATCCTGGCCGCAGTTCAATCGCGAAAGGGTGGGAGGCCACGAACCTCAAGCGCGAAGTTCGCCCGCCTTGACAGCCAGTACCCTTGCAGAGAATTACCACTCTCCGGCGCACAATCAAAGCATGAACAACCGACAGAGCCGCGGGCCGTTACTGACAACTGAAAACTGTCAACTGACAACTGAAAAGGCACCCCCCCACCCCCCCTACTCCTGTGGAGGCCCATTTTGAGGCCTATCATTGCCAGTAACCAACATCTTATCAATAGGTTGAGTTTTTGGCCTGTTGCGAATAAGCAGCTAAAAACCCCTGATTTTGCCCTATTTCTGGCCCAAAAAGTGCCGATTTAACCCCCAAAACCCCTCTTTTTCGCCAAATTCCGGGTGCCTCACATCTCGATTGCGAGAGGTGCGAGTCACCTCATTCTTTCACCGGTTGGTCCAGCCCTTTGCTCGCGCCGCACCAAATGAGAATCAACAAGGTTGTGGGGAACAGTTCGAGCGGAATTCCATGCGATTCCATCGCATTCTTGGGAAATAATGCCTCGCGCATCACCGAATCGGCCATCTTTCCAGTATCATAGAGGTTGCCACATGGCGGGTTTGGAGGTGGGATTTTTTGGCAGAGGTTCGAGTACAAGAAGGCGAACCGCTCGAAAATGCGCTGCGCCGGTTCAAACGGAAGGTACAGCAGGAGGACATCATCAAGGAAGTCAAGCGTCACTCCTACTACCTGAAGCCCGGTGAAAAGAAACGCGTAAAGGCGGCTTTAGCACGCAAGCGGAATCGTAAGAAGGCTCGCAAAGAGGCTGACTAGTTGCAAACCAAATCGTGACAGGCGCCGCTCCGGCAACCTCCGCACAAAATGCGGACAGGAAGCTTAAGACCGGAGCAGCCTGTTGCGATTTTTCTTTTGGGCTCAACTCAAGTGATGGCTATTGCAGAGCCGCGCTGAACAGCAGGTCTCCCTTGAATCCCGAGGAGAAGCCGGCCGTACGGACCAGCGTGGCCAGTTGCGCCCAATGGCGCTGACTGTGGAAGAGCGCATGACCCACAATCTTGCGCCGGGAAAAAGTTCTGGCCTCCGCCGGAAGCTGGGGAAGGCCCAACTCCATCGTCTCGTTCCAGTCGTAAGCGGAGTCGTCCAGCAGGGCACGAAAGACCGGAGCGGCCTTGACGTGCAGATCGAAGAGCGCATCCAGCGGACCCTTGGGCATGGCCTCCCGGTCCGTCACTGGCTGCCCTGCAAGACGCTGACTCCAGCGCAATTCAGCGCTCCAGATGTGACGGACGAACTGCTGCACGTTCGAAGTTCCGCCGATGTCGCATGACAATTCCAGCAGCGCGGGGTTGGCATCCAAGTATGCTTTCCAAAAGTTGGAAGATTCATTGTTCCAGACCAGGAGTTCCTCAATCGTAATCGCAGGTGTCATGGTTTCCTCCTCAGGGCGCGATGACCAATGTCGCGCCTGAAGTAGATGCCATCATAATGGATCAACTCGAGGGCTTCATACGCGCGGGCCAGCGCCGCTTCGAGCGAAGGCGCCGACGCTGTCACGCCCAGCACGCGACCGCCCGCGGTGAGCAATTGGCCGCTCTCTCGCGAAGAGCCAGAATGAAAAACCTGCACTCCTGGGAGCTGTGCGGCAGCATCGAGTCCGGTAATCGGAAAGCCGGTCTTGTAGCTGCCGGGATAGCCGGATGAGCTGGCTACGACGCAGGCCGAAGCGCCCGGACTCCAGCGCAACTCGGTCTCCGCCAGCTGCCCATCAACGCATGCCTCCAGAGCATCCACCAGATCGCTTTCCATGCGAAGCAGAATAGCCTGCGTCTCAGGATCGCCGAAGCGGGCATTGAACTCCAGAACCTGCGGCCCACGGGCAGTCATCATCAGCCCGCAATAGAGCACGCCCACGAAGGGCGTGTCCTCGCTGGCCATGCCATAGATCGTGGGCACCGCGATGTGGCGCAGAATCCACTCCGTCATGGCGGGGTCGAGCATCTGGTCGGTCGAATAGACGCCCATGCCGCCAGTGTTGGGGCCCGTGTCGCCTTCGCCAATGCGCTTGTGGTCCTGTGCGGGAACCAGCGGAACCACATGCTTGCCGTCACTGAGGCAGAGAAAACTAATCTCGTCGCCTTCGAGAAACTCTTCGAAAATGACGTGCGACTCCTTCGCGCCCAGCGTCTTTCCGCTGAACAGGTCCATGGCGGTTTCGAGAGCGATGTGGCGCGACGGACAAATGATGACGCCCTTGCCGGCGTGCAGACCGTCGGCCTTGACTACGATGGGAGGATGAAAGAATTCAACCGCTTTTTCCAACTCGGCGATTGTCGTGCAGACCGCGTAGTTGGCAGTGGGAATGTTGTGCCGCTGCAAAAAGCGCTTGGCAAATCCCTTGCTCGACTCCAGCATCGCCGCAGCGCGCGTAGGCCCGAAAACGCGCAGGCCACGCTCCTGAAGTGCATCCACAACGCCCAGCGAAAGCGGCACTTCGGGCCCCACGATAGTCAAGCCCGGCTGTTCACTCTCGACCAGCTGAACCATCGCGGCAACATCTTTCAAATCCACCGGCACACAGCGCGCGATCTCCGCGATGCCGCCGTTACCCGGCGCGCAAACTACCTCTGTAACCCGCTTGCTCCGCCTTACCGCCCAGGCCAGCGCGTGCTCCCGGCCCCCCGAACCCAAAATCAGAATCTTCATCGTTCGTTCCTGCTCTTCCTTGTATAACGAGACCAAGGTTTATCTGAGCAAACCGGAGTTGGGAAGTCAAACCGGCAGCAACCTGCTCGATTCGCCCGGAGGAATCCAAAGTGCTGTATGCTGAAGATGTGCGCCCGTAGCTCAGCTGGATAGAGCGAACGCCTCCGGAGCGTTAGGTCGGGAGTTCGAATCTCTCCGGGCGCACCATAAAAGCTGCAATGCCAGCCATTATCTGTGCATTTCTCCGCTTGGTCCGCATTCACATCCTTGAACTCTTGCGAGGTGAGGAATGATGGCGGACCGGGATGCCTCTGGCCGCATTCCGGCCGGGAGCAGTTAGACTGGAATGAGGCCCGCGAAGCCACTCCCTACGCGGCCCGGATAAGGCACAAATGCTCCTTGGCTTAATGATTTCTCCCCTCCAATCGATCCGCCAAATCATAACGCCTGATCGAATTCTTTGGACGCTGACTTTTGCCGCGCAGCTGGTTCTGCTGGTGGTTCTTTTTGGCAGAGACCGTGCTCGGCGCTATCCGTGGTTCACGGCCGGCGTTGCGATGATGGCCTTGTCGCTGATGACCGGGGTTCTCCTCTCGGGCCGGATGGCGAAACTTCCCTTCGACGAGATACTTCTCACAATGGGCGACCTCTCAGCGATTGTGGCCCTGCTGGTGGTGGTGGAGGTGGCGCGGAGAGCCTTTGCCGGGCTCAATCGCCCACTGTGGATTGCCAATTCCATGGGCCTTCTGGCGGTAGCCGGCGGGGTGCTGGCATATTGGGGACCATGGCCGCAGCGGAATGACATCGCGCTGAATACGACACTGGGCAAGCTGAAGCTGATGGAATTGGTGGAGTTGAAGGGCGACAGACTGGCGGATCTGTTGCTGATTGGCGTGGGGTTGCTGGTGGTACTCTTTGGCCGGCGCTTCAAGTGCGGCTGGCGTAGCCATACGCAGATGATTGCCATTGGACTCTCGACTGCAGCGATCGCTTCGCTAGCTTTGCAGGGAACCTTCCAGTTCATTGTCAAAACGGTGCATCCGCAGAGCCGTGCGGAGTATGACCACGTCGTCAGCCTGATTGCCAGGCTCGGGAACGCCAACAAGGTGATCTACCTGGCGGCGCTGGTATGGTGGATCGTGTGGCTTTGGCTCGACGAGCCAGGAACTGAAACCGGATCGGCGGAGTCCTCGGAGATTGAGACATCGCCTGAGTCGGCGCCATCACCGCTTGATGAAGTGCCGCCGACTTCTGCCAAGTGAAATCCGGGCCCCCGCCCATAGCCGAAAACTAGATGTGGCAGCTTGCCTGGCCGCGCTTTGTGAGGTACTTCTGGTGGTACTCCTCCGCGCGCCAAAAGCTCTGCGCCGGTTCGACTTTTGTGACAATTCGCTTGGGTTTGAAGCGGCCCTCGGCCGTGAGCTGTTCAATTTTGGCGTGGGCCTGCGTCTCCTGCTCCGGCGAGTGGAAGAAGATGGCTGAGCGGTACTGCGCGCCCCAGTCCGGACCCTGGCGGTTGAGGGTAGTGGGATCGTGGAGACCAAAAAACGCGTCGAGAAGTTGGTCGAAGCTGACCACTGCCGGGTCGAACTCCACTTCAACCACCTCGGCGTGACCGGTCTGATCGGTGCAAACGTCCTTGTAAGTGGGCTTATCCAGCGACCCACCCTCATAGCCCACAGCCGTAGCCGTCACACCAGGGATGGCAGCGAAGGCCGCCTCGACTCCCCAAAAACAGCCTGCTCCGAAGGTTGCCTTTTCGATGTTCATGGGTATTAAGATGCGCAGCCAATGGATTAGGTCACAGTTTTAGGCTCTCAGGTTGAAGATCAGTCCGAAGGAATCCTTGACGTAGCATCGGGGAAACTCCGGCTCGTCCTTGACAACTTCGCAACCGTGTTCCACCAGCCGACGCCTTGCTTCCCGCACGTTATCGACCGTCACCTCCAAGACCGGCCCCAATGCCGGACCCTCTTCGATGAAAAGGTTGATGTTCGCTCCGTGAAGGCTGATCATCTTCGGTTCTTCGCCAGTTATCTTGAATCCTAGTTGCTCGACGTAGAAGGCAGCCGCGGTTTTGGGTTCTGGAGCTTGAATGAGAATGTCTTTGCCAAAAGTATTCGCCATACGAGCCTCCTCGCGCGCATGAGTTTATCATTGGCAATTCTCTGCAAGCTAAACCCAGCGCTCCGCCGCGATCAGCGGATTTTTATCAGGATACCCGTACTCAATCCGTAGGACGACATCAGTCCGTAGGTAAACTTCGGCCAGATCTGATACTCGAAGTCCACGGCCCGCCAGCGAATCCGGTGCGTGAGACGATAATCCACGCCGCCCCCCGGCGCAACCACCAGGTCCGTCTCCTTGGCAAAGTTATAGGGATAGTTGAATTGGCCGATTCCTACCAGCGCTTTGAGATAGGGTTGGAATCTCCCGTAATCCCTGGAGTAGCGCGGCCCTATCATATAGGTCTTGGCGGTCTCATCCGCGCCGGGGCGGTCCGCATCGGAATCATAGTGAAACGTCAGCCAGCGCGCCTCGCCCTCGATCCCGATATGGCGTGGAGAGTCTGCGTCCACAAACGCCGACGCTCCCAGAAGCTTCACTTCGCCGTAACCCAGCTGATAGGCAGAAGCCGTGCCTCCGGCTGAAAGCTTCAGCCCGCCGCGCGAAGCTGTCGACTCCACCTGGGCCTGTGCCGGTGGCGTCAGCCCCAGGCATACCACCCCAAGAACAGCCGGAAAGAAGACTGGGCGGCATCGCCGCAATCTCGACATTCCATCCCACGCTCGAACAAAATTAAGGAAGTTCTTCATCTTTCTCCTGCTGTTGTTCTCATGATTCACGCTACTTGGCGGTAATAATCAGCGTTACGTTCTGATAGCGCGAGACATCGCTCCCGGAGCCGGTGCCAGTCACCTGGATCACGTAAGTGCCGGGCGTGGCGCTCGACTGAGAGAAGGTGCCGGAACAACCGGAAACCGCCAGTGTCGACGCTCCAAGAAGCAGAGCCAGAGCCGTGGTTATGGCCACTCCATACCGCCTTCTGAAGCGCCAGAAGATGCAGCCGAAGAGCACGCCCAGCGGAAGAAACAAGCCGGCAAGAGAAACGCCTCGGCTGCCCTGACGCGTGTTCATCGACGACGTGCCTCCGCCCAGCGGATTGTTCGTGTCGATGGTCAACGCCACGTTCAGCGGGTTGTTGGTTGTGTTGGTCGCAAGCACAGTGGGATTGATCAGCGAGAAGTGGCAGTTGACGCCCGCCGGAAGCGATGCACAACCTAGCCCGATAGTGTCGGTAAAGCCATTGATCGAGTTCAGAGCCACCGTCACTGTGGTGTTTCCGCTCGTCGGCACTGTCACCGAGGATGGAGTTACGGCCAGGTTGAAACCGGTGGCTGCGGTGGAGATTTGAGTCTCACTGGAGACGGACGCACTGTGATCCGTGTCTCCGGCATAAGACGCTTCCAGGTTATAAGTGCCAGTGGGCAGACTCGGAACCAGAATCGCCACACCGCTGGAATCGATTGGCACCGAGCCAATCTTCGTCAACGTTGTGCCGACGACCGTGCTGAAAGTAACCGTGCCGGTGGGCATCGGCGGAGAAATAACGCTGACCGCTGTGGGAGAGTTCAGAACCGTGGCCACCAGAATCACCTGCCCGTTGGGTCCTGTTGTCGTCACAACGCCCAGGTCGGTGACCGTTGGGATGGTGCCCACAATCTGGCTGATCGTATTCGATGTGCTCTTGATATCGTTCGCATCCCCTGCATAGGTTGCTGTGATGGAATGCGTGCCCGTCAAGAGCGTGGAGAGGGTGCAGGTGGCCGTGGGCGCAGTAGGTTGCGGCGTGCAGGCCAGAGTTACAGGCGCCGCGCCATTAAACGTATCCGTGAAAGTGACGTTGCCGGTTGGTGTTCCGCCGTTGCCTGTCACCTTTGCGGTAAAGATCACCGGAGCCAGCACCAGCGAAGGATTTGCGGATGAAGTGAGGACGGTCTGCGTGGTCGCCT
>JBEKWJ010000010.1:0-99528 GCA_049513195.1 Occallatibacter sp. | reverse complement strand
CGCCGGCGCCGGGATGCACGGTGACGATGGCGTTGAGCGGATCGGCCTCGCCGTTAAGCATCGTACGGGCTTCGAGGTCTTCGGCAAACGTACCCAGAGCCTTGATGTCGCGCTCCAGATCGGCGAGTACATCTTCGCCTTCTCTCGCCAACTCGAAGTAAGCCTCGATGTCGCCGGTGCGGCGCAGCAGTGCTTCATCGTCGGCGACCATCGTTTCCAGGCGCTTTTTGTCGCGCATGATCGGCTTGGTTGCGGCGGGGTTCGACCAGAGAGCGGGGTCGGCAAGCTTGGTTTCTATTTCGGCGAGTTCCCTGCGGATGCGAGCAGGGTCAAAGATACTCCCGCAGGTCGCGCACTTGATCGCGGACGGGAGCGTAAGCGAATTCGAGATCGTTCAACGACATGCTTGGCTCGTATGACCTGACTTTTGAGTTGAGATATGAAACTGCGTCCTATCGACTGATTCAGAATATCACCCGGGTTGGGGCCACCCGCCTTCGGTGTACGATGGAGAATCATCCCAGGCTCCAAAAGCGCGGGTTGAAGAACCCGGCCGCGCGCAATACTCTTTATGCAGAAGGACGGAGAGCGACAAGGTGCGATTGGATGCGGTGCAGCGGGCGGCCGCGGAACGGCGACTGAAGCTGATTTTGGTATAACAAAATAGCACTGTAAGTCGGATCTCTTATTCGGTTTCGGTATTACCTTCAACAACGGATATAGGAATGAATTGAAACTCACCCTAGCAATCACCGGCGCATCGGGTGCGGTCTTTGGCCGCGAGATGCTGCGCGCGCTGGAAGCCGATGACCATGTGGAGCGTGTGCACTTTGTGGCTTCGGAGAACTCGCTGCGTGTAATGGCCGAAGAGTTGGGAGTCAACGGGCGCAATGATTTGCTGGAGAAACTGCTCGGCGCTCCGCCGGTGAAAATCGTGCAGCACTCGGATGCCGATATTGGTGCGGCGATTGCATCGGGCAGTTATCCGTCGAATGGGATGATTGTGCTGCCTTGCTCGATGGGGACGCTGGCGGCGATCGCGCTGGGCCTCGCTAACTCGCTAGTTTCGAGAGCCGCCGACGTGACGCTCAAGGAACGCCGTCCGCTGATTCTCTGCGTGCGCGAGACACCCTTCAATCGGATTCATCTGCGCAACATGACGCTGGCCGCCGAAGCCGGAGCGGTGATCTTTCCGTGCATTCCGGCCTTCTACAACAAGCCCATCGGCTCGACTGAGATGGCGCGGCAGTTTGTTGACCGCGTGCTGGCGCATATCGGCCTGCCGCAGGCGGGGGCTTATGTTTGGAAGGCTGAGGCGTAGTGAGGAGAGTCCAGGGCATTGATTTTATTTGACAACCGTCCCGCCTTCCATGAATACTGTTTTTATGTTGAGTTCAACGAATCACGGAATTGCGGTCATGGCCATGTGTATGTGCATGGAGTGCGGACCCGTCCGTGTGGCTTGTGAGAGGCAGATGCGCTGAGCGCAACCGATCTTGAAGTCAGGCGGTCCGGGTCCGAAGAGGATTCGGACCGTTTTGTTTTTGGAGCATCCCACCCTTGCCGCAAAAACAAATACGCGGCGAGGGTAGGGCACCCAGATTTTGTAGCATTTAATAACCAGGAACCTGAAGGAGCAGAAAATGTCCGAAGTGAAGCAACAGTTTGCCACCCTTGCCGTTCATGCTGGTCAAGTGCCTGACCCAACCACCGGTTCGCGCGCCGTGCCTATTTATCAAACCACCTCTTATGTTTTTCAGGATGCCGACCATGCCGGGCGGCTCTTCGGGCTGAAGGAATTCGGCAATATTTATACCCGCATCATGAACCCCACCACCGATGTTCTGGAGAAGCGTGTGGCGGCTCTGGAAGGCGGAGCGGCGGCATTGGCTGTGGCTTCAGGACAGGCGGCGGAGACGCTGATTGCCACTACGCTGGCCTCAGCCGGCGACGAGATTATCTCGACGACTTCGCTCTATGGCGGCACCTACAACCTCTTCCACTACACGCTGCCCAAGCTCGGCATCACGGTCAAGTTTGTGGACGCGGACGATTTCGATGGCCTGCGCAAACTAATCAACCCCAAGACTCGCGCCATCTATACCGAGACGCTGGGCAACCCTAAGCTGGATGTTGCGGACATCGAGAAACTGGCCACGATTGCCCATGAGCACAAGCTGCCGCTGATCATTGACAACACCTCGGCCTCGCCCGCCTTGGTGCGGCCCATCGAGTGGGGCGCGGACATTGTGGTTAACTCAGCCACCAAGTTTCTGGGCGGACACGGCACCAGCATCGGTGGTGTGATTGTAGACGCGGGCAAATTTGACTGGGCGGCTTCCGGGCGCTTCAAGGACTTCTCTGAGCCGGACCCGTCCTATCATGGGATTTCCTACACCGAGGCCTTCGGGCCGCTGGCCTTCATTCTCAAGGCGCGGGTGCAGGGATTGCGCGATACCGGCGCAGCTCTTTCGCCCTTCAATGCATTCCTGATTCTGCAAGGAATTGAAACACTGCACCTGCGGCTCGAGCGCCACTCCCAGAACGCTCTGGCCGTGGCCAAGCACCTGGCAGAGCACCCCGGCGTCGAGTGGGTCAACTATCCTGGTCTGGAATCGAGCCCTTACTACAAGCGTGCGCAGAAGTATCTGCCCGAGGGCAAGGGGGCTCTGGTCACCTTCGGAATCAAAGGCGGCTTCGCGGCCGGAAAGAAGCTGATCAATTCGCTCAAGCTCTTCTCGCTGCTGGCGAACATCGGCGATGCCAAGTCGCTCGTCATCCATCCGGCTTCGACCACGCACCAGCAGCTTTCGGTCGAGGAGCAGGCTACCACCGGCGTTACTCCCGAACTGGTGCGGCTTTCGGTCGGCATCGAGGACATTCGCGATATTCTTGCCGATCTCGACCAGGCAATCACGATTGCCAATGGCCAGACATTCACGCGGTAAAGCAGGAAAGGCGGGTCATGTTGCACAATGGGTACTATGACTGAATCACAAACCCGAGCAGGAACCGGAGTCTCACCGCCCGCGAAGTCTTTTCTGGCGCCTACCTACGAAGGCGACTTTGTGCTCGACGAGCCCCTGTTGCTGGAGTGTGGGCGCGCCCTCGCCGGCGTGACGCTGCATTACGCGGTCTATGGCCGGCTGAATGCGACCAAGGATAATGCCGTGCTCGTCTGTCACGCGCTTACCGGGTCGGCGCTGGTGGGCTCCTGGTGGCCAGAGATCTTTGCGCCCGGCGCGGTGCTGTCTCTGGAGCACGACTTCGTCATCTGCATCAACATGCTGGGCTCCTGTTACGGCTCGACGGGCCCAGGCTCGGTCGACCCGGAAACAGGCAAGATCTACGGCTCCGGCTTTCCGCTGGTTTCAATCCGCGACAATGTACGGGCGCAGGCCAAGCTGCTGGACTCTCTGGGCATCCGCCGGCTGCGGCTGGTTCTGGGAGGCTCGATCGGCGGCATGCAGGCGTTGGATTGGGCAATCCACGATCCTGAACGCGTTCAGCGCGCGGTCATCATCGGCGTGACACCGCTTTCGGCCATGGGGTTGGCGCTCAATCATTTGCAGCGTCAGGCCATTCAGCGCGACCCGGAGTGGGCGGGCGGCAATTATCTCCCGCAGCGTCCTCCACGGCAGGGGCTGGCCTTTGCGCGCCAGATCGCCATGCTTAGCTACAAGTCCGCGGAGTTGTTTGACGAGCGTTTTGGTCGCAAGCCGAACCGCAATGGGGAAGACCCGTGGAGCGTGGAGAGCCAGAAGAGCGGCCTTGGCCTCATCGGCGGGCGCTTCGATATTGCCGGCTATCTGGACCACCAGGGAGAGCGGTTCATCGATCGTTTTGACGCGAATGCCTATCTGGCTATCCTGCGCACCATGGACACTTGGGATCCGCTGCGTGGAACTTCGTCGCCGACTGAGGCTTTCGGCGGAATTCGTGCCCGTCTCAGCTTTGTTGGCATCAGCTCCGATTGGCTCTTTCCTCCCGAGGCGGTGCGCGATTTTGCCTATACCATCCGCGCCGCTGGAGTAACCGCCGATTACCGGGAGATGACCAGCGCACACGGTCACGATGCCTTTCTGGCCGAGCAAACCGAGCTTGTGAGGCTGCTGCAATAAGGACAGGAATCTGGGAATAGGGAACAGTTATGCCTGGGTTGGTGTCTAATCCGTTATGTGGCGGAATGAGCCTCCAGGCCGGGACAGGGAGAACCGGGATTTGAGGGCAATTTCTCGCCCTCGGCGAGCAGCGATCCTGCCGCAAGAACTCTCGGCTTCTAGTTCCCTGTTACCTAATCACTGTTTTTTAATAACTTTGCTTGTCACAAGGGGCAAGGCTTTCTATAATCCTTCCAACACCGCATTGGAAATCGTGGTATCGTTTACCCGGTACCCCGGTGCGCAACCACCCAATGAAACGGTTGAGCATCCCATGAGTAAGTGCTCGAACATTGATCTCCATTTTTGCAGTTCCCAGGAGTACTGAATGAAGAAGTTAGTCTTCGCGTCTGTGATGGCATTGGCGAGCATCAGCACCGTTGCCGCGCCTATGCTGCGAGCCCAGGATTCGACAATCACCATCAAGGATCCGGCAGAGTTCAACACCTATCAGATGGCAACCACACAGAGCGATCCAGGCGCCAAGGCCTCGGCCCTGGAAGGCTTTTTGACGGCTTATCCGCAGAGCGTTGTCAAGAAGGCAGTTCTTGACATGCTGCTGGACATCTACTACACGCCCAAGCCCAGGGGCCTGGGTGATTCTACCAAGGCGCTTAAGGCTGCTACAGGCCTGCTTCAGGTGGACCCCAACAATCTGAAGGCCATTCTCTACTCGGTCATCATCAAGAAGGGCATTTGCGGCAAGGCCGTTGATCCAAAAACCGGCCAGAGCACTGATCCCGCAACCTGCGACGATGCTGCGGCTCTCAGCCGCAAAGGCCTTGTCGTTCCCAAGCCGGCGGATGTCTCTGACGCCGATTGGAAGGCGCAGACTGGCGGATCCTATCCGGTCTTCCACTCGGCCATCGCCTTCGATGACGCCATCGCGCATAAGGATTACAAGGGCGCAATTGCCGAGTATACCGCGGAATTGATGCTCTATACGGATGACCAGGCAAAGACAATGGGGCTTCAAGATACCTACCTGCTGGCTATGGCCTATGCCCAGCCCGACCCGAGCGATACAGGGAAAGAGAATCTGGTCAAGGCGATCTGGTTCTACGCTCGCGTCTGGAACTTTGTCCCGGCGGGCGCCAAGGCCGGCATCGAAAAGTCTCTCGAGTACTACTACACCAAGTACCACGGCAACCTGAAGGGCCTGGATGACATCAAGAGTCAGGCGGCTCTCACCACATTCCCTCCGGGAACCCTGACAATCGCCAAGGCTCCGACGCCAGCTGAGATTGCCCATGATGCCCTGTTGCAGACTACCAACCTTAGTTCCATGAATTTGGGTGACGCGGAGTTTGTGCTGGCCAATGGCAGCCAGGAAGACGTCGACAAGCTGTGGAACGCGCTCAAGGATCGGGTTACACCCGTCCCGGGAGACGTGATTGAAGCCAACGCTTCGGCGATCAAGGTGGTCGTGACACAAGGGATCAAGCTGACCGACTTCAACGTCAAACTGACAACCCCGGTGGCGTGCAAGGACTTTTCGGCTCCTGCAGCCGATCTTAAACAGCAGCAGGATTTCATTCTCGCCTCCGGCGTCAAGGATGACACCGAAAAGCTGAGCGCGCTCTTCAATGACCCCAAGGTACCGATCAAGAAGATTACGATTGAGCCCACCGTTTCCGTGGTAAAGGTTGCCGTGACCGACGACGCCAAAGCTGCCAAAACGGCAGACTTCATCGTCAATCTGAAGACGCCTGCGCCTTGCAAGGAAGTGCCGGCCGCAGGGTCAGCCTTCGGGATACAGAGCAAGGGAGAAGCGGAATTGGATGGAACCTATGACACACACACACTGGTTCCAGCCACCGACACCGCATTGCAATCGGCATTGATCGTGCTGCGCGACGGGGCGATTGTGCCAAAGAAGGCTGTTGGTCCGGTGCATGCCAAGCCGTCACCGGCGCACCACACGGCGCATTGATCTATTGATCTGTCCGTCGCGCTGCGTCTAGTCAAGGTGCGGAGCGACACAACCTACTCCTGGGCCACCAAGGGGCAGCCTGCATCAAGGCTGCCCCTTTTGTCTTTTCCCGCGCTCGCAATCAAATGGGTCGCCCTCTGCAGTGGTACTCTGGGGCTGTATGGAACGCTCCAGAACCTTCCCCGCCCTGCTGGCCGTTACCGCCATCGCCTTGGTCTGCGTCCCCTTTTGGTCCAAGGCTCAGGAAGCCCAGACGGATCAGGACGTTTCTACTCCTCAGCCCCGCCATATACGCAAGGCGGATAAGCGCCCCATGCCCTTTCCTCCAGGCGACGAGACCTCAGGACCTGCCCCAGCGCTAGAGTTCCGCTCATATGACCAGATGACCTCGCTAGACCGTGATCTTGCGGCCAATGCTGAATCTTCCATCGAAGAGCGCGCCGGTTTTGAAGGCCTGGAATTCAATCAGGGAAAGTGGAGTTACCGGCAGGTGGTCTGTGCCGCACTGCCCAATCATCTGTTCCTGCAATTCACGCGCAACAACGGAACCGGCGACGTAAGCGTTTTTTCGGCATCGATTCCACGCACTGGCGACGGGCGTGTGCGCATCATCCCCGTGTTGCGCCGCGGCTATTCGCTCTTCTCGCCCGCGCCCGTCAACGCGCGCACCATATCGGCCTTCAACCATATCCGCGACGAAGAGCATATCGAGGCGACCCCCCAGTGGCTCGCAACCGGCCTCTGCTACGCTGCCCTCGCGGGAGCGCACCCTCAGATCGGGCCGCCGGAAGAAACAGATCTACGCAAACTTCCCTCCGCACCCACGGGCACAGAAGTGATTCCGCTCAACGGCGGCGCTGTCATTCAATTCACAGATGTCGCGCTTCCAAAGCCCACGCTATGGACGATGACATTTAATGGCAAGGGAAAGCTGCTCAAGGCCACGCACTCACGCGCGCCGAGATCGGGAGGGAAAGCTGTCGAGCGGAAACCATCCGATCCGACGGCGAATGCGATTTTATTCAAGTAGCCAGCGAAAGCTGACTCCTATTCCCTGTTCCCTATTCCCTGTTCCCTGCTTTTTCACTCTCCCAGCATGATGCGCTGAATCCGCGTGGCGCGCCCGGTCTCGGGGTCGCAGGCCACGAGCGCCGCGCACATCTTGGGATTGCCCTTGGCGGCCTCGAATTTGCCTGGCATTCCGGTGAGGAATTTATGGAGCACCAGTTCCTTTTCGACGCCGATCACGCTGTCGTAAGGGCCGCTCATGCCCACATCGGTTTGGTATGCGGTTCCGCCCGGCAGCACGCGCTCGTCGGCGGTAGGAATGTGCGTATGCGTACCCAGCACAGCGGTCACGCGCCCATCCAGATGCCAGCCCATCGCAACCTTTTCGCTGGTAGCCTCGGCGTGAAAATCCACCACAATGACCTTGGCCTTGATGCCATCCAGCAGGCGGTTGACGGCGTGGAAGGGATCATTGGTGGTGTTCATGAAGACGCAGCCCTGCAAGTCGATCACCGCGTACTCCACGCCGCCCTCTGTTGTTCCCTCGAAGACGCCGTGGCCCGGAACGCCCGGTTGCAGATTGGCTGGACGCAGCACACGGCGGCCACGATCATCGCTGTCAGCTGGCGCGGCGTTCATATACTCCATCAGCTCGCGCTTGTCCCAGACATGGTTGCCGGTCGTCAACACATCAGCGCCCAGATCGAAAAGGTCTTCAGCGATCTGCGGCGTCAAGCCAAAGCCGCCAGCAGCGTTTTCGGCGTTAATCACAACCAGCTCGACATTGTGCGCCTCGCGCAAGTGGCCGATGTGCTCGCGCACGATCCTGCGCCCCGCGCTGCCGAAGATGTCGCCGACAAAAAGTATGTTCACTGAAGGTCCCTGTTCCTTTTGCTCTCGGCCTCTTCGGGAGACCTACAAATAATTTCAACCAGCTTGATCAAACCGGCAATGACTCCATAGTCGAGAAGGGCGATTGTCCCAATTACATATACGCTTGCCCATTCTTCACTCCAATCGATGCGAAGAATCGCGTAGACATGCAATGCGATCACTCCTGCAATCGTCACCCAGAACCAGCGGCGGGTACTATGTTTCCAGAATGTGGCGATCGCGCACCCAATGGCCGCCGCGCTACATAGGCTTGGCCTTGCGAGATCCATGCGGTCGAAGTAGTAGAAAGGAGTAAGAAAGAGAAACACTCCTGCGACGATCGCCAGCTGGCTGATGTTGGATAACCGGCCCTTTCTCTTCATTCCGCGCGCCCTTCCTGATCCTGGACCCCTGATACCTGATCCCGGTTTCGCATGAGGGGGAATAAAATCACATCGCGAATCGATTTCGAGCCGGTCAAGAGCATGACGAGCCGGTCAATGCCGATGCCTTCGCCTGCGGTCGGAGGCAAGCCATAGGCCAGCGCGCGCACGTAATCCTCGTCCATCTGGTGGGCTTCGTCGTCACCATGGGCGCGATCCTCAAGCTGCTGGGCAAAGCGCTTGTGCTGCTCGACGGGATCGTTCAACTCGCTAAAGGCGTTGCCTAGCTCGAAGCCGCCGCAATAAAACTCGAAACGTTCAACCCAATCGGAATTGTCTGGATTCTGTTTGGAGAGTGGCGAAACGGCGGTGGGAAATTCGTAGATGATCGTGGGCTGGATGAGGTGCGGTTCAGCCAAGCCCTCGAACAAGTTGGCAATGATTTTCCCTACAAAGCCCTCTTTTTTTTGGATTACGTGCGAAATTCCCTCGAAATAGACCTCTAAGTCAGCAAGTCTCTCTGCCTGTTTACTTAATTCGGTCAATGGTTGAGGTTCGACGACGAATACTGCATCTCGATTGTCGCCCAGTGATTGTCGATGTTTCTTGATTGAATTGCTTGTCGCCAAGCAACGACTGGATAAAGCAGCAACATTATTGAAATCTTCTTTGACAGGTGCATCTGCTTCTTCCGGCCACCACTTAATAATCGCCTCACGCATAGTAAGCCGCGTCCACTTACCCAGATCAATCTCCACGCCACCGAAGTTAGTGATCGTAGTTCCATTCACTTCCTTCGCGACAAACGCAATCAACTCCTCAGTCAGGTCCATCAGATCGTGATAATTCGCATAGGCCTGATAGAACTCCAGCATGGTGAACTCGGGATTGTGCTGGGTGCTCACGCCCTCATTGCGGAAGTTGCGGTTGATCTCGTAGACGCGGTCAAAGCCGCCAACAACCAGCCGCTTCAAATAAAGTTCCGGCGCGATGCGCAGAAACAAATCCAGATCGAGCGCGTTGTGATGCGTGGTGAAGGGCCTAGCCGCCGCGCCGCCAGCCACCTGCTGCATCATCGGCGTCTCGACTTCAAGATAGCCGCGGCTGTCAAAGAACTGGCGCAGCGCCTTCAGCGTTTTAGCCCGCTTGACGAAGACCTCGCGAGCGTCAAGGTTGGTAAAGAGATCCACATAGCGCTGCCTGTAGCGCAGCTCAACATCGGCCAGGCCATGAAACTTCTCCGGCAAAGCCAGCATCGCCTTGGCCAAAAAGGTCAGCTTCTCGACGTGTATGGTCAGCTCGCCCGTGCGTGTGCGAAAAAGGTAGCCCGACGCGCCGATGTGGTCGCCCATGTCCAGGAGCTTGTAGAGCGCAAAGCCCTGCTCGCCCACGGCGTCCAGGCGCACGTAGATTTGCAGCCGCTGGCCGCCCTGTTGCAGCGTGGCAAAGCCCGCCTTGCCCTGTGCGCGTATGGCCATGATGCGCCCGGCCACGGCTACCGTCACGCGCGGAGTTTCCAGAGCCTCAGCCTTTGCCTCGCCCCACTCGGCGCGCACTTCAGGGATGGTGTGCGAAGCAGAGAACTGGTTGGGATAAGCCGCCTGGCCAAGCTTTACGATTTCGTCGAGTTTTGCCTTGCGCAGATCGAAGAGACCACGCTCAAATTCCGAATCGAACACGTTAGACTTCCTTTGCGTGAACCGCGTCATAAGTTCAACTGCCAGTATATCGTTCGCTGCATGGGCCGCGGCCACTGGCGGCACACCGCGATGAACATCTCCGCGAGATGATTTCTCCTTCTTTCGCGCTCCAGGGCATCCATCGTGCATAATCACGAAGGATGCCCTTCAACCGCCCCATTCCGGAATCCAAGCAGCACGCCAAGCCCGTGAGCGCGCTAGGCAGCCTGATCGAAGCCGAAAAGTTGGGACAAATTGCCTTTTTTCTGCCGTCGGCAGTTGCGGTTGGCTGGGGGGCCGGCTGGTTAGCGGATCACCTCCTGCACCAGTCGTGGATCACAATTGCCGGGGTCATCTTAGGCAGCGTCGCTGGGTTGGTCTCCATGATCCGGATGGCGCTGGCTACGAAAGCCAATTCCGCCGGAACCGGAAATGGCAGCGGCGATGGAGCCGGGAAGGGTAGTTCCGAGCGCGAGCCATGACCGAAGAATCCCACCCCATTCTGGGCCTCACCGAGGAATCGCTCGAGGCACTGCTCAAGCGAGCCATCCGCAACACACTGATTCTGGGCGTGATCCCGGCGCTGATTCTACTAATCGCCACCGGTTGGCGCGATGCCGCCATGCTGCTGACAGGCGCCCTGATCTCAG
This sequence comes from Occallatibacter sp., assembly GCA_049513195.1. Classification (GTDB taxonomy): domain Bacteria; phylum Acidobacteriota; class Terriglobia; order Terriglobales; family Acidobacteriaceae; genus Telmatobacter. Next base: position 88,842 of record JBEKWJ010000010.1, on the reverse strand, counting down.
CCGCCAGCATCTTCGAGTGGCTGCGCCTCGTCCGGCTGATCAATGCCCGTATGAGGAAGCAGAAAAGCCAGCGCAGTGCCATTTTGGTCGTCGCCTCCTTTCTGTTACGCCTGACCTTTTTTGCAGCGGCCATTTATGGTAGCCTGAGATGTTTCCAGGGTTCTCCAATTGCGCTCCTCTGCGGCCTGAGTTTGGCGGTCGCAACGCTGATGTGGGAGGGGCTCCGCATGTTGAAGGAGTAAGGAATTTGGCGTGGGAATCACCAGATTCCCCGCTACGGATTCCAACTCCGCCCCGGAATCAGAAAGTATTTTGCCTTCATGCCGGAAACTTTTATACTCGTCCGCTTGCTGAACAGCCTCTTCATGGCCATCGAGATCAGGGCCTTTCAATGGGTTGACCCCAACGCGGCCAACGCCGCTCATTCTGCGCTCAAGGTCAATCAGGCATTTGCGCTCGAACTGCTTATCGTGCTGGCTTTCATCGCCTTCTTTGTGCTGGTGCGCCTGAGTCTGTCGGCAGAAAAACCGGGCACGCCGCAACAGTTCGCCGAGATCATCAACGAACAGATCGGCAATCTCGCGGAGGGATGCATCGGCCACGGCTATCAACGCTTCCAGGCCTTTGTGACCTGCATCTTCCTGTTTGTGCTGATCTGCAATCTGACCGGTCTGATTCCCGGCCTCGAAGCGCCCACCATGTCGCCATTTGTGCCGTTGGGCCTGGCTGTGGCCGTCTTCGTTTACTACAACGTTCACGGCGTGATGGAGCAGGGGCTCATCGGCTACCTCAAGCATTTTTGCGGACCCATGTGGCAGATTGCACCGCTGCTTTTTCTGATCGAGATCATCTCCCATGTGGCTCGCCTGCTCTCGCTCACCGTCCGTCTTTGGGCGAATATGTATGCCGGCGATCTGGTAACGCTGGTCTTTTTTTCGCTCTTCCCGATTGGCGCAACTCTCCCCTTTTTGGGGCTGCACATTCTCGTTTCCGTGGTTCAGGCGCTCGTCTTCTGCTTGCTGGCGATGATCTACCTGGGCCAGGCCGTGGCGCACGAGCACTAGAAAACAGCTTTTAGCTGTTAGCTTTCAGCTTTGTCATGGAGCTACGAACCGTATAGCTGAGAGCTATCGGCTAAGAGCTAAAAGCTAAGAGCCAATAGCTGTTTTGAAAAAGATTCCGCCGGGGAACGCTTCCGCTCCGGGCAAACGGAAGGCCGCAAGCGTGAGGGGGTCAGCACGGTGAACCTCAACCACCCACTAGCGGCTAATTCAGAGAAGCTGGAGAAAAATGCGTAAACTGCAATTCGTTCTGATGATGCTTGCTGTTCTGTGCTGTGCCGTTCCCGCCTTTGCCGACGGCGGCTCCGCCCCTGTCAACCTGGCGCCTATTGGCATCGGCATCGGCATCGCGCTGGCTGCCGGCCTTTGCGGTCTTGGCCAGGGCAGAGCTGTCGGCTCGGCTGTCGAGTCGGTCGCCCGCAATCCCGGAGCCACGGCCAGCATTCAGTTGCTGATGATTCTCGGCCTGGCCTTCATCGAGTCTCTCACCCTGTTCACCTTCGCCACCATCTTCATCAAGATCAAGTAAGGCGAATCTCCGCAATGCAAAACGGCCTCACCCAAGCGAGTGAGGCCGTTTTGCGTCGGAATCAAAATCTCTATCGCCCGCCCGGCGCCGCGCTCCCCCCTGCTCGCAGCATCTGAATAGCCTGCCGATAGCTCAAGTCTGCGGGCAGCGGAGCAAACCCGCTATACTCCTGCGTGGAATCGGAATCCTTGGCCTTGAAGAGCACACGGAAGTTCATCTTGAGCCGCAGATGCACGATTCGCCACTGATGCCCGCCCACGTCAGCCTGATCGATCTCGACCCAGCCGCCTTTGTCCACCTCGCCCAGAATGCCCAGGCCCAGCTCCTTGTTCTGTTGCAGGCTGCCCGCCAGACGCACCACGCGCTCCTGAGCAGCGTCGATCCATATCTCGCCGGCCATGGCGGTCAACACTCCTGTTTCCAGGTCGGGTGGGTCAAATTGCGGATTGGGTTTGAAGGTGAATTTCACCACCGTCCCGATGGCCGTTGTGACGGTTCCAGAGAACTGGTAAAGAAACGCGCTGGGCAACACGCGCAACACCTTCATGGCGCGCGCCGCGTCGTTATCCTCGCTTCGCTTGCGATGCTGCTGGAGTCCGGGATCGCTCAATAGCGCATCCAGGCGCGCCTGTTCCTTCTGCTCGTCGACCTGATTCAGCGGCTGGTCGTTGATTTGCACCAGTCGGGCCACATCGCCGTCACGTGTTTCGACAATTTCCTTGGTGGTGGTCATTCGCGGGCTCGACTTGTGCAACCGGTAGCGCATCGGGTGGCTCTGGCGGCCTAACTCCTCAGCGGCGCGCGATTCGGTGGCCAGCGCTCGCTCAACCAGCGCCTGGGCCTGAACCGGCGAGAGTGTGGGTGCTGGTTGGCCAGGGGACAAGGAGGTCAACAGCAGAAAAAGCGGCATAAATCTGCGCATAATCTCCAGTTTAGCGGGTATGGCCGTCCCAGATCGTTCATTGTTGTTAGACGCGGAGATTCCCTTTGAGACGTCTGGATTGAAGCAATGTGCCCCGGTTGCGTATAGTTCGGGAAGGGCCAATTGCAAGGCGAGAACTCTTACGGACTCAAGCAGACCGTCTTGCGCCCAAGCGGCACCCGAGAGCGACTGTCAGGCATTTTGTCGCATACTTCTCGTGTACGCTTGAAGGAAGGCTCCGGGAGGAACTACATCATGGCAATTGAAAATATTCCAGCGCGCATCGGCAAGACCATCGTGATTCTCGGCGAAGTCAAGGGTAATGAAGATTTGATTGTGGATGGGCGAGTGGAGGGAACCGTGAACCTCTCGGAGGCTCGGTTGACGATCGGCCCCAATGCAAATGTTGCCGCCAACCTCTCCGCCAAAGACATTCTGGTCCAGGGGCAGGTCGAGGGCAATCTGGTTGCCAGCGGGCGCGTCGAGTTGCGCTCCGGCTGCCAGGTGCTGGGCGACATCAGCGCCCTTCGGCTGGCGGTAGAAGACAATGCGGTCTTTCGCGGCAAAGTGGACCTGACGCAGGCCGTTTCCAAGGGTCCGAATGGCGCAAGTGCATCGCAGGCCGGGGGCTCCTTTTGACGATCAGCTGCGCGCCGGCCAGGCCGTTTGCCACTTGCCGGAGCACGAGGGAATTTCTGTTTGCTTAACCGTTGGTTCGCCAAAAAAGAGGAAAGCGGTTCTGCCGCTTCTATTCAGGGTCCGACGGGACCGAGAGTGCCGCGTCATTCCGGCGCCTGGGCGGCTCTGCGCCGGCGACTTCAGGCGGAGCCCGGCCTGCGCGCAATTGACGTTGGCTATACCTCTCCCACCAACATCAACTACCTGACCGGCCTGGGCCATAGTGTTTTCATGGCCGATGTGGTGACCGATGCCTGCACAGGCGACTGGCAGACTGGCGTCGACGAAGATGGCAACCCGATCTGGGATGTCGAGGGCTTTCTCTCTCACGCGCTCGATTTTTCAGGCCGCATGTTTGACGTGGTTTTGTTATGGACGACACTCGACTATCTCCCTGAACCCCTGGTTGTGCCCGTCGTTGATCGCCTCTATCAATCGATGAATCTCGATGGGCAGATCCTGGCCTTCTTCCATACCCGAACCCAGGGCGAGGAGACAGCTCACTGCCGTTTTCACCTTACCGATGGTGACGACGTCGATATACAGATGGCCCAGCCATTTCCCATACAGCGCGCATTTACCAACCGCAGCATCGAGCGGCTATTTACCGCATGGTCCGGTTACCGCCAGTTTTTGGCCAAAGACGGCGTCTCCGAAGTCATCATCACACGCTAGTGTGACACCGAAAAATCCAAGCAACACCGCGTGTTTCCAAAGAATCATACTTATCTCCGCGCCGCTAACTCCATGCTCCGGTCGGCATTGAGCTACGGAGCAGAGAATGCTAAAGTGGAAAGCCAAGGAGGAACAGGTGCGATGACTGCTGGTATTCAGCTCTCCGCCAATGAGGCAAAAATCCTTCTAGGAACGCGCATAACGTGGCTGGGACACGCCACCGTCTTGATTCAAACCGCCAAGGGAACAAACATCCTGATCGACCCGTTTATTACACAGAATCCCAAGTACCCCAAAGATTTTGTGCTGCCGGAAAAGATTCACTACATTCTCGCCACTCACGGCCATGGAGATCATATCTCCGACGTTGTGCCCGTGGCTGCCATGCACGACTCCACCGTGGTGGCCATTTATGAACTGGCAGCCTATCTCGCTGACAAGGACGTGGCTCATACCATTGGGATGAACCTGGGCGGCACCGTGCAACTGGATGATGTGGCGGCCACCATGGTCGAGGCCAAGCACTCGTCCGCGGCACAGGATGAAGCCGGCTCACACTATGTGGGTGTTGCGGCAGGATATGTTTTGACCATTGCGGATGGTCCGGTTCTTTACCACGCCGGCGACACCGCCGTCTTCGGAGATATGAAACTGATTCACGAGCTATACCACCCCGTAGTCGCAATGCTTCCCATCGGCGGACACTTCACCATGGCCCCCAAAGAAGCAGCGATGGCCGTGCGCCTGCTCAAGCCGAAGATCGTTCTTCCCATCCACTTTGGAACCTTCCCGCCGCTGACGGGAACGCCGCAAGCGTTGGCCGCAATGGTCGGTGACAGTGTTCAGGTGGTTACCTGGATGCCCGGAGATTTCATCTAATTTGAGCCAGTTGCAAAATTGCTCTTACGGAATTGCGAATCGCAAAGGGTAATTACCGCTCATTTCAAAGCACTTATGGGATGGAAAAAGTCGCAGCCTGACGCTTTTTCGCTTTCCTTTGAAGCTTGCAAGCGGCTTTATTGTTGATTAGATAATTACCTGCAAGGTTTGTGAAATAAATATAGGGGGGGTGGGGGGGTACCTTTCTTCCCCTGAAAATTCCCACTCAACCTCGATCTCTTTATTGTGCCTCAACGGATGCAAATCATCTGCAAACACCTGTGCAACCTGGAGTGGGGCCGAAGGCTCGCTGGCTTCATTTACTTCATGCCAGAGATCAATCTCCGGCCTAGCGCCCGGTCGCGGTTTTCTGCAGCGATGGCGCTAATTGCACCCGTCTTTGGATTTTGCAATCGGCACTATGGATTCAATGACGCTAGAGATAATGCGGCGGCTTGGGTGAACGGCCCGGCAGGCCCGGCAAAGTCGTGTTACCAGAGATACCCTGCCCGCCCAGACGCACGCTCGCGGGCGTTTCAGCGGCGCGATAGTTGCGCAGGTCGCGCAGGATATCCTGCTTTTCGCGGGCATACTGGCCAGCCAGATGGGTCAGGGCATAGGTGATGATGTCGCTGTGGTGCAAATCTTGCATCGAGGGGTCGCGGCGCATATTCACCCATAAGCGATGCACCAGTTGCACGTCGTCCGGACTCAGTGCGGGTGCGTGCGGCCCAATGAAAAAGACCTTGGTTTGCCCGTTGGGGCTGATGACATAAAAGTTGAACTGCCGCTTGGGCTGAGGCAGCGCCTCCCAGGCCTGGCCCATGTGGAAGGCCTGATCTTCAGCGGTCATGGTGCTCGATACGCCGGAGACCACTGAATCCATCTCGAGCGAATTTGCGCCCTGCACCAGCGCGGCGAATACATCTCCGGCCGGAACCAGCAGCAGAGAAACCTTCTTGCCAAAGCTTTCGGCAACAGAGATGGCCTTGGTAAAGATCATCTGCTCGTGCTCGCTGAAGCTTTGGTCGACAGCGCTCAGATACTCCGGTCCGCCCACACCCATCATGCGCACATTCAGCACCACCACATCCTGGTCTTCGGTGCTGGTGTGGGCCAATGTCCACTTGAGCGCGAAGGGATTGTCGGCATCGTGCATGGTCACCATCACGCCGCCCGGGCGTATGGCCGCCGATTCACGGTTGATCGTGTCCTGATGCTCAAGCTGGAACTGATCCTTCATCTGCCGCGCAGCCAAGGCATGTTTGCGGAGGTTGGCACGTTCCGACACGGTAAAGATAATGAAGAACGCCGCAGCAAACAGGATGCCGCTGACCGTGGCCACCGATTTGGTGAACAGGTTGACGATAGCCACCGAGAGCAGAACCAGAAATACCGAAATCAGACCGACAGGGATTTCCGTTTTGCCGATGCGGATGTTCGGTGGAACCTTCCAGCCGCGCTCGCCGTGGTACTTCCAGCGCAGCACCAGCATGGCTAGACTATTGAATGTGAATGACCAGATGACGCCGAAGGCGTAAGCCTCGCCCAGGGTGATGATGTTTCCTCGGGTCGCGATGATCGTAATCATCTGCAGGGCGAAGACAAGATTCACGATGCGATGGCTGGTGCCAAATTTCTTGTGCGGCTTGCGGAACCAGTCGGTGAGTACGCCATCCTCGGCCACGCGCATCAGCACGCCAGTCGACCCGATCATCGAAGTATTGATCGCTCCGGAAAGAATCAGGAAGCCGACCAGCACGACGAAAATGCGGAAGGCAATGCGCCAGAACATCGGTCCCACCATGTACATGGCCAAGCCGGCAATCAGGTTGTCCTGGTAAATATGCGTCCGCTCCCATGTGGGAATCAGCATGGAAGCCAGAATGGTGGCGCCGCCGGTGAAGATCAGGCTATAGATGGCGATGACAATCGCCGCGCGCTTCAGATTCTTGAGCTTGGGATGCTCGATCTCGCGGTTGACCTGGGCCAGGCTCTCTTCGCCGCTCATCGCAAGCAGAGAGTGGCCAAATGCCATCAGAATACCGAAGAGGCCGAAGATCGGTACCAGCCTCGTTCCCTTGAGAAAGCCCAATGCATCGTCGCTGAAATGCAGGTTCGAAACAACCGGAGCAGGAGGCAGATGGGAGCCGCGCACGAAGACCGAGAAGACGCCCCATAAAAACAGAATCACCACCATAATCGTCGTGATCTGCATAACCCTGAGAGCCTTGCCGCTGGATTCCTCAATGCCCATGATGTTTTGCCACCAGTAATAAATGGTGACCGCCGCCGCGAAAACCGCGGAAGTGTAATTCATGTTGAACTGGAAGGGATTGTGATGCGCGTCCAACAGAGCCGGCGGAAGCCAGTGGCTGGTGTTGGCCACCACCAGCAACTCGTTCATCAAGCCTGTAATGTATTGTCCGGCAGAAACGCCGGATATTGGTCCGGTCAGGATGTAGTCGAACATCAGGGCAGAGACGCTCAGCTTGGCAAAGGTGCCGCCGAGGGCTTCCTTCACAACGCGGTATACGCCGCCGCGGGTAAACATCGAACAGCTTTCGACGTAGACAGCCCGCACCGCGAAGCTGAACAGCATGATGCCGAGGATGAACCATGGCGCAGCCGCCCCCACTGCTTGCTCAGAAATGCCCCCGGCATAGAACGCCGATGAGCCAAGATCGCATAGAACAATGGCAGCCGCGCGCCAGAAGGAGATGAACGTCAGCATCACAGAAGATGCAACGATCAGCCGCACACGGTCGGAAGGAGGGGCTACGGTCGTTCGTGTAGATGCCATCGCGATTGTGCCGGCGGAATGGCCGGCTTTCCAGGATTGAAAAGGCGAAAAATCTGCAAACGCCCTGCGATAAGTTTATTTCCGAATTACGGCGGAGTCAATTAAATTAAGGGCGGCATGCAAGCGAGGCCCATCAAGCGCGGGTTTCAGGCGGCTCATCTTTGCCGAAGAGTTCCTTGCCGTCTTCGACAAAGCTGATCAGCACCACCACGGCAGACCCAACAAGGCCGACAAAAAACATCACTTCCAGCACTCGCATTGCAAAGATGCCCAAGACCATATCCAGATTGTAGCGTGTTTCCCGCCAGTCCTGAGCGATTTATCGTTGGTTGCGCCGGATGCGGTACACTCGGCGCAGGATGCAGTGTACGCTTTGGAAGTCAGGAGCCTGGAAGTTGTGGGCCGCGGCCGGTCTTTCCGCCGGCTTGCTGGAGTTGCCGTTTCCGTTGGCCGGACCGTTGCCGGCCTGGCGGAGCATTTTTGCATGGTTCGCGCTGATCCCGCTGCTCTGGGCGCTTCTCTCGCCGGCCTGCACGGGCCGTCCTCGCCCCCTGCGCCGCGGCTTTCTGCTCGGCTACCTCTGCGGCATCCTCTGGTACGGAGGAAACTGCTATTGGGTCCGCGATGTGATGGGTCAATACGGCGACATGCCGCTGGGAGCGCCGACGCTGCTGCTCGTGGCCTTCAGTCTCTACCTGGGCCTCTACTTCGGTCTCTTCGGCTTCGCTCTTGTTCTGGTCCGCAAGGCCACAGGCAGCACTCGGCTGGCGCTGGTCGCCGCGCCATTTTTGTGGGTTGCCATGGAGTTGGCTGCCGCCCGCATCACTAGTTTTCCATGGGATCAGCTCGGCTACTCGCAGGTTGACAATGGAATTTTGAACCAGCTAGCGCCCTGGACCGGCGTTTACGGCATTAGCTTTGTGCTGATGGCGGCGAATGCTCTGATTACGGACGTATTCGCGCTCCCGACGCAGGCGCTCTCGCCTGGGCAGCCCGGATGGAGGTTGCATGTTCTCCTCAGCGGCAAAGTCAGGGCTTTAGGCATGTGCTTTTTCGGATTCGTGGCAGGCGGATTTCACGCGTCGCCGCCCAAACCCGCCCCCACAGCTACCGCAGTCCTAGTTCAGCCCAATCTCGACGTAGCCGGCGACAACCGATGGGCGCGCCCCGGCCAATGGGAGAGCCACATTGCCGACTTCAAACGCCTGGCCGACGAGCAGTGCAAAACCTACATCGCCGGAATCCCGCAGACCGGTGCGCCGCAAGGCGAAGTCGTCTGCCCGCCTTACGCCACGCATCCTGATTTGATCGTATGGCCAGAGTCGCCCGCGCCTTTCGTTGAAGCGGATGCCCGCTTCCAGCAGGCGTTGGTAGGCATCGCTCGCCAAGAGCAGACGCCGCTGGTGGTGGGCACTCTCGGCGAAGATTTCTCGGCGGAAGAGCAGACCTGGCACACATATAACTCCGCGCTGATTGTCGGCGCGGACGGCGCGCGCGTGGGCCGCTACGACAAGATCCACCTTGTCCCCTTCGGCGAGTACATCCCTTTTCAGCATCTGCTCTTCTTTGCCCACAAACTCACCGGCCAGGTTTCCACCTTCTCGCGTGGCGACGCGCATAAAGTCTTCCGCCTTAATGGTCACAGCTATGGCGTTTTCATCTGCTACGAGGCCGTTTTCGCCGACGAGGTGCGGGAGTTCGCTCAGCTCGGCGCGGAAGTGCTGGTCAACATCAGTGACGACGGCTGGTACGGCGACACCAGTGCTCCCTGGCAGCACCTGAATATGGCGCGTATGAGGGCCATCGAAAACCGCCGCTGGATTCTGCGCGACACCAACAACGGCGTAACCGCAGTCATCGACCCCTACGGCCGCGTCCGCCAGAGCATTCCCCGCCACGCGGTAGACGCACTACCCGCCAACTACGGCTTCCGCAGCGACATTACCTTCTACACCGCCCACGACGATGTTTTCGCCTATCTCTGCGTCCTGCTGAGTTTCATTGGGATTGCCTGGTCAGCGAGAAAACTGCTGCGCCAGAAGATCGCCGCCTAGATTTGTGCCGCCTTATTGAACTTCGTCGGTGATTTCCTTCCACTCCGCCAGCATTTTCGAGTATTCTTCGGATCGCCCGACTGCCAGAAAGCGCTTCATCTCCTCGAATGCCAGATCGCGTTCGCCCGCGGCCAGCAGGACACGAAAAAGCAGCAGCGAAACCCGCTCCGACGTTGGCGACAACTGAATCGCCACGCGGCCATGCTCGATCGCCTCGCGATACCGGGCGCTGCGCGACAAAATCCAACCGAGGTAGCTGTGGCCAATCGCAAGCTCCGGAAACTCTTCAACCACAGCCGTCATGATCAGCGTCGCAAAGACCGAGTCGTTCTGCTCGTCCGCCTCGACCGCATGGCGAATGACTTCCATCACCCGCGCGTAATCTTCATCTTCCAGCTTGCTCATCTTCTCTACCCGTCCCACGCCCCGCTGAAGACTGCATTCAGATGTTCAAGTGCCCCAACTTTTGACTCCGACGCCCTGGCAACAAAGAATAGGGCTTCGCAAAATCCATTGCAGATCATTGCCCCCATGTAGCGCACAATCAAAGAATGAACCATGACCAAAGGCGCGCGCTTTTGATGAAAACTGACAACGGGCAACTGAAAACTGGGGGGTACCCCCACCCCCCCACCCCCCTATTTTTGTGAAACTGTCGAATTGTGACGCCTTAAAACGTTTAGAATCATCAAATGATCTCCCATTCGGCATGAAAAATCATCCCAAAACGCGCCTGAAAATAGCGTCTACATTGCCTAATTGACGCGTATAATCGAAGGTTTTTGCCAGTTTTTCCTTGGTTAGCAGCGCATGAATCGCCGCATCTTTGGCAACTTCGTCACGGAAGATCAAGTCTTCTTTCCACGCGCGCATGGCGTGCGATTGCACCAGCCGATAAGCATCTTCGCGCATCATTCCGGCCTCAGAGAGATCGAGCAGCAACTGGCCGCTGAAGATCAAGCCGCCTGTGCTTTCGAGGTTCTTCTTCATCCTCTCGGGATAAACGAGCAGGCGATCGATCAGGTCCGTGGTCTTGGCCAGCAGATAGTCCACCAGAATCGTCGAGTCGGGGAAAATAACGCGCTCAACCGACGAGTGCGAAATATCCCGCTCGTGCCATAGAGCGATATTCTCAAAGGCCGCTTGCGCGTTGCCGCGAAGAACACGCGCCAGGCCGCTGATCTGTTCTGAAGTGATGGGATTCTTTTTGTGCGGCATGGCCGATGAACCCTTCTGCTTTTCGCTGAAATACTCCTGCGCCTCGCGCACCTCGGTGCGTTGCAGATGGCGAACCTCGACAGCGATTTTATCGAGCGTGCTGGCGACGATGGCGAGTGTCGAAATGTAGGCCGCGTGCCGGTCGCGCTGGATGACCTGCGTAGCCACAGGCGCTGGCTTGAGGCCGAGGCGCGCGCAGATGCGCTCTTCGTGTTCTGGCTTCAAATGGCCAAAAGTTCCCACGGCGCCCGAAAGCTTGCCGACGCGCATGTCTTCGGCCGCCGCGTCAAAACGAATCAAGTTGCGCTCCATCTCGGCGAACCAGTTGAGCAGCTTGAGTCCGAAGGTGGTCGGCTCGGCATGAATGCCGTGCGTGCGGCCTATGGTGGGTGTGTGCTTGAACTCGACGGCGCGGCGCTTGAGCACGGCCAGCATGTCGACGAGGCCCACGCGAAGGATCGCGGATGCTTCCTTGATTTGCAAAGCCTGGGCGGTATCAACAATGTCATTTGACGTGAGCCCATAGTGCAGCCAGCGGGACTGGTCGTCGAGGCCTTGATCTTTTAGAGTCTCAGCCACTGCGGTGGTGAAAGCGATGACGTCGTGCTTCACCTCCGCTTCGATCTCCTGAATCCGGGCGACGGAAAAGCTGGCCTTGGTGGCGATGGCCTCGGCGGCGTCAGCGGGAATTACGCCGTCTTCGGCCAGCACGGTGCTCGCCGCCGACTCGACTTGAAGCCAGCAGCGGTACTTATTCTCTTCGGTCCAGATGCGGCCCATCGCGGGGCGGGTGTAGCGGTCGATCAAAGCAGGCTCCTTGCCAGAGCCACATTCCGTGGCCCTGCTGCAACTCTCTATTGTACGAGGGAAGGAACCTTACTCGCGAGGAATCCCCAGCTTCTGGTGCAACTCATCGAGAAGCAGGCCGCGGCCGGGCTTATAGGGCTGGAACCACTCGCCGTCAATGACCAGTTGCGGAATGGCGCGCTTGCCGACCTGGCGCACCAGCTCAGCCGAGGCATCGCGATTCTTGTCAATGTCGATCTCGGTGTACTCGACGCCGTGGGAGTCGAGAAACTTGCGGGCGGCTCGGCAATCTCCGCACCACGAAACCGCATAGAACAGCACCGTCATGCGGTGATTTTACCTCTAACGCCGCTCGCGGAAGAAACTTCTGAGCAAGTCGGCCGATTGATCGGCCAAAATTCCCTGCTCCACTGCCATTTGATGGTTGAGTTGGGGATGATTGAGCACCGAGAGCACCGAGCCCGCAGCTCCCGCCTTGGGATCGGTGGCGGCAAAGACCAGTCGGGCAAGCCGCGCATGAATCATGGCTCCGGCGCACATGGCGCAGGGCTCCAGAGTGACATAGAGCATGCAGTCGAGCAGCCGGTAGTTACCGAGCGCGACGGCCGCCGCGCGTAAAGCCACAATCTCTGCGTGGGCCGTGGGGTCGAGCGAACGCAGCACACGATTCTGCCCGCGCGCGATGATTGCGCCTTGGTGCACGACGACAGCGCCAATCGGCACCTCGCCCGCCTCAGCGCCCAGGCGAGCTTCATCAAGGGCGGCCTGCATGGCTTGTTGATCGTCGATCATGAATTCAATTCTCCTACCATCCCACCCTAGCCGCAAAAACAAGTACGCGGCGAGGGTGGGGCACCCATCAGGTCAGCCGCTCTAAAACCCCAGCGCCGCCGGCTGCTGCTGAGTCATGCAATGCAGCGTACCCAGGCCCCAGACGAGGTCAACCGAGTGGATACCGATGACTTCGCGGGTGGGGAATACCGCTGCCAGAGTGTTAAGAGCAACGCGGTCATTGGGATCGTGGAAGGTGGGAACCAGCACCAGTTCATTGGCAACATAGAAGTTCGCGTAACTAGCTGGAAGGCGCTGGCCGCGGAAAATGACAGGGCGCGGCATGGGTAACTCGACGATCTCGAACTGCTTGCCGTCGAGGGTACGGGCAGCCTTGAGACGCGCTCGATTTTCGGCAAGCGGCGCGTGGTTCGGGTCGGCGGTGTCCGGCTCTACGGCAGTTACAATTGTCGCCGGCGCAACGAAGCGGGCGATATCGTCGACGTGGCCATGGGTATCGTCGCCTGCGATGCCGCAATTGAGCCAGACGACCTGATCAATGCCGAGAAAACCGTGAAAAGCCTGCTCCAATTGAGAGCAGCTGACGCCGGGATTGCGCTGCTGCACATCGCTAAGCAGGCACTCCTCGGTGGTGAGCAGGATGCCCGCCCCATTGGTGTCGATGGAGCCGCCTTCAAGTACCAGGCGGCGTGCGCTACCATCTTCTAACTCGACGGTCGGCTGCCATTCTGGAAGGCGCAGCAACTCTGCCACCCGGCCAGGCACCTGATCGTCAAGCGGCCAGTCGGTGTATTTGGCCCATGCGTTGAAGCGCCAGTTTGTGATGGCGACCTGGCCCTCGGCGTTGCGCACGAAGATCGGACCAGAGTCGCGCGTCCAACTGCGATTGGTGGGCCAGAGATGAAAACTTACCTGGTCGAGATTCGCGCCTGCGCGCTCTAGAATTCCTGCTGCGCGCTGTTCGGATTTCGCATCCTCGACCAGGATATGCACGAACTCATGCGCGGCTAGCAGGCGCACGATCTCCGCATAAAGCCAAGGGATGGCCTGAAACTTGCCCGGCCAGTCGTCTGGATTGTGGGGCCACGCAAGCCATGTGGCCTCGTGCGTTTCCCACTCGGCGGGCATGCTGTAACCTAATTCACGCGGAGTTGCTGCGGAGCGTAAGGACATCGCTATTTTGTATCTCCGTCCGCCGACCACGAATTTACCGGATCGAGATACCTCTGAGTGATGGGCGCATAGGCGTCGATGCGGCGATCGCGCAGGAAGGGCCAGTTGCGGCGTGTCTCTTCGATTAGCCCGAGGTCGATCTCGCCAACCAGAATCTCTTCCTTGTCGTGCGAGCCCTTGGCGATGATGCGGCCGAAGGGATCAGCCAGAAAGCTGCCGCCCCAGAATTCGATTCCCTGCCCTTCGGCACGATTGCCCAGAATGTCTCCATGTTCGACACCAACACGATTCACGCCGGCCACATAGACGCCATTGGCGATAGCGTGGGAGCGCTGAATGGTTTGCCATGCCTCGACTTGCGCCGCGCCGAACTCGACTTTCTCGGCGGGATGCCAGCCGATGGCCGTGGGATAGAAAAGCACCTCAGCGCCTTGGAGAGCGGTGAGCCGCGCGGCTTCGGGATACCACTGATCCCAGCAAACCAGCGTGCCCACGCGGCCAAAAGCTGTATCTACGGCCTGAAAGCCACGATCGCCCGGAGCGAAATAATATTTTTCGTAGTAGAGCGGATCGTCGGGAATATGCATTTTGCGATAGACGCCCGCTAAGGAACCATCGGCGTTCAAGGTGACGGCGGTATTGTGATAAAGCCCTGGCGCACGACGTTCAAAGAGCGATGCGATGATGGCGACGCGCGCCTCACGAGCCACCTCGGAGAGGCGGACCGTGGAGGGCCCGGGAATTGGTTCGGCAAGATCGAAGAGGCGCAGATCTTCCCGCTGGCAGAAGTACTGCGTACGGAATAGCTCAGGCAGGCAGACGATATTGGCGCCCAGCCGCGCCGCCTCGTGGATGTGACGCACCGCGGCGGCGAAGTTGGCTTCTGGGTCCGCCTCCATGCGCATCTGCACAAGGCCGACATTGTATTTGAGGGAGATGGGCATTGTTTGTCCTCTGCGATGCAGCATGGCCTACCGGTCGAGCGGGATTGGCCTCAAAGGGGTGCTGAACACAATCCCTACTCTTGCAGAATCAGGACGGCTGCGGCAATCGTGGTGGTCCACAGTCCGCGCTTGTCACCCATGGCCGACTGCGTCACGTTGCTGGTACGAACGATTTTGTTGGAGATGCGATAAATCTCCTTCTTCTCGTCCCAGCTCTTGTCCGGATCGAAATCCACATCGAGGGTGGTGGCCAGCATCTCGGCGGCCAGTTCTTCGGCGTATTCTCCGGCCTGCTCCTCGGTCTCGCCAAAGCTATGATGCTCGCTCAGGTAGCCGTAGGTGTTTTTGTCCGCGGGAATGGCCACGCCGATGCTGGAAACCAGCAGCCGATGCGGCTCGCGCGTGGAGTTCTCAGCGATGACCGAAAAAACTACCTCGCCAGGACTGAGGTAGGTAAGGCCTTCTTTGCGCGTGATCATTTTGCAGTGCGGCGGAAAGATGGAAGAGACGCGCACCAAATTCTGCGAGGCGATTCCCGCATCCCGAAGCGCCAGCTCAAAGGAGGTCAAACGCTCCTTGTGTTTACCTACGCCTTTGGTGAAAAACAACTTCTTCGGGACCATGCTTTTTCCCAATTTCTATGTATCCTCCGTGGGTTTGAAAATCGGCAATCGAACACAACGTTCCCGCATGAGTTTAACGCATCTGAGCGGGTTGAAACAGATTATGCGCGATTTTATCTTTAATTAACGAAGCGAGAGGCTCATTCGCCGCCGATGAGCGAAATGCCCCGCAAACTGAAATCGATGCTACACCTCCACGACGGACCCGCTGTTGATAGGATTCCTTCAGGGAAACCGCTGCTGATCGACTGGCAATTATGGCCCTGGAACCGCGATCGCAGGGAACGAGACAGCTCATGAAGCAAGGCACTGCAATCATCATCGGAGCGGGCCCAGCCGGGTTGACCGCCGCAATCGAACTCCAGCGGCGCTCGGGCATCAAGCCCATTCTGCTTGAAGCCAGCCAGGAGATCGGCGGCATTTCGCGGACTGTTCGGCACAAGGGTAACCGCATGGATATTGGCGGCCATCGCTTCTTCTCGAAGTCGGACCGCGTGATGCGGTGGTGGCTCGATCTGATGCCGGTCGAGGACGGCTCAGGCGGGGCTGGGGAGTTGCATTATCAGGGCCAGCAGCGCGAACTTCCAGCGGCTGGCGTGGCGCACGATCCGCAGACGGAAGACCTGGTCATGCTGGTCCGTCAACGCAAGAGCCGCATCTATTTTTTGCGCCGCTTTTTTGACTATCCCATCAGCCTGACTGCGGCGACCTTCAGGAACATGGGCCTGGTTCGCACGATTCGTTGCGGTGTAAGTTACATGCGCTCGGCGCTGCTTCCTCAGCGCGAAGAGAAGTCTCTTGAGGATTTCATTATCAACCGCTTCGGCAAGCAGCTTTATCTCACGTTCTTCAAGTCGTATACGGAAAAGGTTTGGGGCGTTTCTTGCAATGAGATCAGCGCTGAATGGGGCGCGCAGCGGATTAAAGGACTCTCATTGAAGGGCGTGGTCACTCATTTTCTCAAGAAGACCTTCGGCCGGAAAGAGCCTGGCGGCATCGCTCAGAAAACGACTGAGACTTCGCTGATCGAGAAATTTCTTTATCCCAAGTTAGGCCCTGGCCAGCTATGGGAACATGCGGCTGAACTGGTGAAGAAGGGCGGCGGTGAAATTCATTTCGGCATCCAGGTCGATCGAATTCATGTAAACGAGAACAAGGTGGTTTCAGTCGAGGGCATCAACGGTGCTGGAGAACGAGCTACTTATGCGGGGGATTATTTTTTCTCGACCATGCCCGTGCGCGACTTGGTGCGAGCTATCTCCACGCCGGTTCCAACCGAGGTAAGTGAAGTAAGCGAAGGGCTCATGTATCGCGATTTCATTACCGTTGGCCTGCTCGCGAGCAAGCTCTCTGTAACAGAGAAGGACGGCTCGCCGCTCAAGGACAATTGGATTTATATTCAAGAGCCCGACGTGATTGTTGGCCGATTGCAAATCTTCAATAACTGGAGCCCGTGGCTGATTAGTTCTCAAGATAAGGTTTGGATTGGTCTGGAGTATTTCTGCAACGATACCGACCCGCTGTGGAAGCTATCCGACGAGGAGATGTCGAAGTTCGCTGTGGCCGAAATTGCCAAGATCGGGATTCTCAAGGCAGAGGATGTGGAAGATTCGCACGTGGTTCACGTTCCGAAGACTTATCCGGCATATTTTGGAAGTTATGACCGCTTCGATGTAATCCGCAATTACCTCGATGGCTTTGAGAACCTCTTTCTGGTGGGCCGCAACGGAATGCATAAATACAACAATCAGGACCACTCGATGCTGACCGCTATGACTGCCGTTGAAAACATTGTCAATGGAGTTACTAGCAAGGACAACATCTGGGCTATTAATACTGAGATGGAATATCACGAGGAGAAGGCGAAGAAGTGAGGGCGGCAAGTTATTAACTGGTTGAGAATTAAAAAGCAACAGCAGGTCATTCGACTGCGGTGGGGCCAATGGCTCGCTCTTCGCACTTTTAGGTTCTTAGAATCCCAGGCTCCGGAGCTGAAGTTTTGTCAAGAGGTGGAAGCGTGCCGCGCAAAAGAAGCGAAAATGAAGCCCTTTTTGCCTCAAAACGGGCAGTTTTTGGTGAAAAATGGTCGTTTTTCGAGCCTTTCGGTTACTGTTTAATCAACAGCAAGAAAAACTATCTGATTGATACTCAATGCTTTATGCCGAATCTCGCGACGGAAAGCGGCCGGAAAAGCATAGGGGGGGTGGGGTCACAGCAGCGGAGGGCATTTACAGGGATCGATGCCCGGCGGTCCGTGAACAGTGGTTGATGATCGGTAGCTTGTGAGTGGGGATCAGGGATCGGGAAGGTGAAGATCGACAGCGAGCGCACCGCACCCTGCTTTTGCTGCTGGGATTTCCCTTCCATCGCCAATCCTTTCTCTACGATGAGTATGCACGAACGAGTGATAAATATCTGCAAAGAACAGTGGCCAGTTCTCAGTTCTCAGTTCTCAGTTTTCAGTTCTCAGTTTTCACAGTGAAGGATCATGGTTCCTACACCTCCATGTCACGATGCAAGCCACCCGCCCTCTCATCGCAAACAGCGCGATGAACAGGGCACAGCTTTTCGATGCTCGGGATGATTCTTCAGGTCTAATGAACGGGCCACCCGTCAAAGAACAATGGCCAGTTCACAGTTCTCAGTTTTCAGTTTCCACAGTGAAGGATCATGGTTCCTGCACCTCCATGTCACGATGCAAGCCGCCCGCCCGCTCATCGCAAACAGCGCGATGAACAGGGCACAGCTTTTGTATGCTCGGGATGATTCTTCAGGTCTGATGAACGGGCCACCCGTCAAAGAACAGTGCCACCCGCCCGCTCATCGCAAACAGCGCGATGAACGGGGCACAGCTTTTGAGGCTCTGGATGATTCTTCAGGTCTGATGAACGGGCCACCTGCCGAGCCAAATTCGATATTTAGGAACTGCACATGCCTTCTGAATGGGCACTCGGCCATTTGGTCTCAGCAGCCAAACCGCATTGCCTGTGATTCTGCGGCTCACCATTGCAATCCTTGAATCCAAGGTGGTAGCCTCTTGCTCTAACCATACTGGGGAAGGGGTCATTCAAAAACTGATGCAAGCTACCTATAACGGACTGAAATTGCCGGCAGACGGCCAGGCGATTGAATACAGCAATGGGCACATGAAGGTGCCCGATCATCCGATCATTCCTTTTATCGAGGGCGACGGCACGGGACGCGACATCTGGAAGGCCTCGCAGCGGGTCTTCGACGCAGCGGTCGAGAAAACCTACGGCGGCAAGCGGGCGATTCGCTGGTTTGAGATTTATGCCGGAGAAAAAGCCTTTCGTCAGTTTGGAGCATGGCTGCCAGACGACTCGGTGGCTGCCGCGCGCGACCTGAGGGTTTCCATCAAAGGACCGCTGACAACGCCGGTGGGCGGCGGCATACGTTCGCTGAACGTGGCGCTGCGGCAACTGCTTGACCTTTACGCCTGCGTGCGGCCGGTGAAGTATTACCAGGGCGTGCCTAGCCCGGTGAAGCATCCGGAGAAAGTCGATATCGTCATCTTCCGCGAAAACACGGAAGACGTGTACGCGGGCATCGAATTCAAAGAAGGCTCGGCGGACGCGGCGCGGCTGATTGACTTTTTGAATAACGACCTGCTGGCCAAGACCAAGAAAAGCGTGCGCGCAGACTCGGGCGTGGGAATCAAGCCGATTTCGATCTTTGGCTCGAAGCGGCTGGTGCGGTACGCGATCCGCGCGGCACTGGAGCAAGGCCGCAAGACTGTCACGCTGGTGCACAAGGGCAATATCCAGAAGTTCACCGAGGGGGCGTTCCGCGAGTGGGGCTACGAGGTCGCGGTTCAGGAGTTCCGCGCCGAGACGGTCACCGAGCGTGAGAGTTGGATTCTGGGTAACAAAGACGCCAACCCCGGACTAACCATTGAAGAAAATGCTGCGCTGATCGAACCGGGATTGGAGTTTGGATCGCCGGCCTTCCGCGATGGGGTTTATGCGGAAGTCAAGGGCGTGCTGGACTCTATCGGGAAGACGCACGGCAACGGTGCGTGGAAATCGAAGGTGCTGATCAACGACCGCATTGCCGACTCCATCTTTCAGCAGATCATCATTCGTCCGGAGGACTATAGCGTGCTGGCGACAACCAACCTCAACGGCGACTATATTTCCGACGCGGCGGCGGCGCAGGTGGGCGGGCTGGGCATTGCTCCGGGCGCCAATATCGGCGATGGATATGCGGTTTTTGAGGCTACGCATGGAACCGCGCCGAAGTATGCGGACAAGGATGTGATCAATCCGGGCTCGGTGATTCTTTCTGGCGTGATGTTGCTGGATTTCATTGGCTGGAAGGAAGCTGCCAAGCTGATAGAGGCGTCGCTGGAAAAGACGATTCTGCAAAAGTTTGTTACTTATGATTTTGAGCGGCAGACGGCTGGCGCAACGAAGGTCGGCACTAGCGAGTTTGCTACAAGAATCATTGAAAATATGTAACGGCAAGATTCCCCGAGGAGGAAAGTAATGCGCAAGAAGATCAGTATTATCGGCGCGGGCAATGTGGGCTCGACGGCTGCTCACTGGATCATGGCCAAAGAGTTAGCCGATGTTGTGCTAATCGATGTGGTGGAGGGCGTGCCGCAGGGCAAAGCGCTTGACCTGCTGCAGGCGTTGCCTATCGAACGATCCGACGTTCATATCACGGGCTCGAACGACTACGCCGACACAGCCAACAGTGACATCGTGATCATCACGGCCGGCCTTCCCCGCAAACCTGGCATGAGCCGCGACGACCTGCTGCACACCAATTTCAAGATCATGTCTGATGTGATCGCAAATGTAGTGGCGTACTCACCCGAATCTATTTTGATTGTGGTTTCGAATCCGCTGGACGCGATGGTGCAGGCCGCCTACAAGCTGTCAGGTTTCAATCGCCAACGGGTGATCGGGATGGCGGGAATACTGGATTCTGGCCGCTTCAAAAGCTTCATTGCCGAGGAGCTGCAGGTGAGCGTGGAGAACATGAGCTGCCTGGTTCTGGGCGGCCACGGCGACACCATGGTTCCACTGGTCCGCTATACAACCGTGGCCAGCATACCGATCACCGAGTTGCTTTCCAAAGAGCGCATTGATGCCATCATCCAACGCACACGCGACGGCGGCGCCGAAATTGTGAAACATCTCAAAACTGGCAGCGCCTTCTATGCTCCTTCGGCGGCGGCCGTGGAGATGGCCGAGGCGATTCTCAAGGACAAGAAAAAGATCATGCCCTGCGCGGCTTACCTGGAAGGCGAGTACGGCATCAGCGGCTACTTCATGGGCGTGCCGTGCAAGCTGGGCGCGGCCGGGCTGGAACAGATTGTCGAGTTCAAGCTGACCGATGAAGAGTTTGCTGCCCTGAAGAAAAGCGCTGCCGCCGTGAAGGAACTCTGCGATGTGATCGGCGTGTAGAGCAGTCGACCTCTGTAAATAACCATCGCTGGCTAGCCATCCCATTGCTCCAACTTTGGGTGGAGAGGAAGATCATTCAATAGTAGGTTGCCGGTCGTGCCTCCGGCCCCTCATGCTCAACAGACCGAGATGAGAAAGCTTCCCCTTTCCCTGTTCATACTGCTGTCCGCAATGAGTTTGCAAGCGCAAGACGGATCAGCGAGCGCCGCTCCGGGCGGCTTCATCAACCATTGGCTTCAGAGAACCTCGGCCACGCAAGCCAAGCAGCCGCCGTGGGCGGTTCCGCTGGTGACCACATACACGGGCCTGATCCAGGTGGCGCGCACCGACATTCTGCGGCAGATTACGCCCGCGCTTACTCACACATGGAACTACGACAACAGCAAGGGGCTGAACATCGTTCCCTGGGCCAACACCGAAATTGCCGTCGACCTGCCGCCGTACATTCAGCACAACTCTGCGGCGGTGAACGGCTTCGGCGACGTATCGTTCCTGGGCAAGTACCGCATTCGCAGCGGGAATGCGCAACACGGCAGTTACACATTGAGCGCCTGGGTGTTGGCGACAATCCCCACCGGAAGCTACAAGAACGGCTCGACGGACGCGAGCGTCGCGCCAAGCGTCGGCGGAGGCAAGGGCTTCGGCAATTTTGATGTGCAATCGACGGTGGGAGCGACGCTGCCAACCGGCAATCCCGCGATCACCACATCGGGCCGTCCGGTGGCGTGGAACACCGTGGCGCAGTACCGCGTCGGCAAGCTGTTCTGGCCTGAGATCGAGAGCAATGCAACGTTCTATAAGGGCGGAACGAACGACGGCAAGACGCAGGAGTTCGTGACGCCGGGGCTGCTTGTGGGCAAGTGCGCGTTGCATCCCTCCGACCCCAAGTCGCGTCCGGGCCTGGCCTTTGGCGCGGGCATGCAGATCGCCACGAGCCACTTTCACACGTTTAACCATGGGCTGGTGATGACGGCGCGGTGGGTCTTTTGACTTACTGCTTCACAAACCTGACTACCTTGGGACCGATCTGCGCGGTGCACTGGCCGGGAGCGAGGTGGCCGCAGCCGGAGAAGACTTCAAGCTGCGATTGCGGCACAAGTTTATGGATTCTTTCGCCCTGGCTAAGCGGAGTGATGTGGTCTTCAGCTCCCCACACCAGCAGCACCGGCATTTTGAACTGCGGCAGGAGTTCGTCGGTGGTGTCCTGGCCGGTGAGCATCGTGGTCACAGCACGATGAATCACCCAGGCATTTCTTTTGAAGAGGCGGAGAATGTCGTCGGCTACGAAGCCCGGCGCCTTTTTCGGATGGGGCATCAGCAGGGCTTCCAGTTGGTCGAGTTCGGCGGGCGTAGTGGGCGTAAAGAGCCGCGTGTCCCAGGCTGGTTTTTCGTAAATGCCGGCAGCGTCAAAGAGCATCAGTCGCCTGACCCGCTCGGGATGCCTTGCGGCCACAAGCTGCACGATCCAGCCACCCATCGACCATCCGCCCAGGTCCACTTGCTTCAGACCTAGCGCATCGAGAAAGTCCACCACTGTCTGGGCCTGGTCTGAAACCGAATAGGAAAACTCCGCCGGCTGCTCGCTTCTGCCGTAGCCGGGCAGATCGGGTAGATAGACGCGAAAGCCGGCCTTGACGAGATAGGGGGCGAGGTTGCGCCAATCCTCTGCTTGCCCGCCCAACCCATGGACCAGCACCACGACTGGACCGCCGGCGGGCCCTTCGGCGAGGTAATGGACACGATGGCCGTCAATCTGGACCGAGCGGCTGGCTACGCCTGAAAGGCACTCCCGCACGTACAACGCTGCATTGAAATAGTTGACGGGGCATTCCCAGAAGCCGATCCCGGCTGCCACGAGCAGCACAACCACGATACCCAACAACCTCTTCTTGCAGCTCATCGTTCTTTTTGCCCTTTCAGTTGTTGCGCTCTTTGCCAGCCTGCCTCGATCACTCGCACGGCGATCGGATCAAGTTTGAGGGCGCCGTGCGAGTTCCACTCCGACCGCTCTACCCAGCGCACGGCATCGGCATCGGAGGAAGCTTGCAATGCGCCGCCTGTTACGCAGCAGAGATAATCCGCAATCACATAATGGTAGCGAACGCGCCCATCTTCCCGATGAATGCGGTCTAAAAGCTCAATCAATTCCAGCGGCTCGACGGCGAGTCCGGTCTCTTCGCGAACTTCGCGCTTGACGCCTTCGGCGAGCGATTCACCTAGCTCGAGCAGGCCCCCGGGCAGCGACCATTGGCCTTTGAGCGGTTCGTGTCCGCGGCGGACGAGAAGCACCTTGCCTGCCTCGACAATCACTGCGCCGACGCCGACCATGGGCGCTGATGGAAACTCTCTCTGCATGATCCTCCGATTGCCGCAACATCTTCTACGATAATGCGCCTTTCCGTCCGGCGTATCATCAAAATGAAACAGGAGAAAACAATGGCGGAGTACAGGCTGCGAATCGATGGCATGCATTGCGGCGCGTGTGTCCGGCGTGTTACGCAGGCGCTTACCTCGGTCGAGGGAATTGTGGTGAACGATGTACGCGTGGGCGAGGTGCGGCTGAGCGCCACGGACGAGCCCGCGACCATCGAAGTTGTGATTGCGGCATTGGGCAAGGCCGGATATGCCGCGCAATTGGAATCATAGTTCCAGCCATGGATGCGCCTGCGACTGAAACCCTCATATTGCCTGTGCTGGGCATGACGTGCGCCTCTTGCCAGCACCATGTGGAAGAGGCACTGCGCGCGACGGCTGGAGTGGAATCTGCGCGCGTGGATTTGATGGCTCATCGCGCCAGTGTGGTTTTTGATCCGGCATTGGCTGCGCCCGCGCAACTGGTCGAAGCGATTCGCGCAGCCGGTTACGACGCTGTGCTTCCCCGCGCCGATGCACCTTCAGAATCCTCATCGAATGTGCTTTCCGCTGGAGCCGAGCGCAGGGCCTATGCAACGCTCATCGCGGGCGCGACCGCCATGCTTCTGGCGATGCCGTTAGGCACGGAGATGGGCGCAATGGATCATGGCTTGATGCGTCTTCTGCCTTGGCTCTACGCGGCTCCGCCGGAGTTGCTGCGCTGGTTTCTGCTGGCGCTCACGGCGTGGATGATGATTTGGGCGGGCCGTGGAATCTACGTGAGCGCGGCGCGCGGGTTGCGGCACGGAAGTACGAATATGAATACGCTGGTGAGCCTGGGGACGGGCGCGGCATTTTTTTATTCGTGCTACGCCACGATCTGGCCCGCACCGGGACGCCAGGTTTATTTTGACGCGGTTCTTTTGATTCTTGGATTTCTGTTGTTGGGCAAGGCGCTCGAAACCAGGGCCAAACGGCGCGCGCTGGCTGCGCTCGATTCGCTCTCGCGGCTGAAGCCGGCGACCGCGCGGCGCATGCGCGACGGAGTTCAGAGCATTGTTCCGCTCGAAGAGATTGAGCCGGGCGACAGCGTGGCGGTTCTGCCGGGAGAACGGTTTCCAGTCGACGCGACGATTCTGGAAGGCCGCACGACTGTGGACGAATCGATGCTGACCGGCGAAGCTACACCGCTCGACCGCGAAATGGGCGGACGCGTGCTGGCTGGTTCGCTCAACTACGAAGGCGCGGTGACCTGCCGGGCTGAATCGCTGGGCGAGACCACGATGCTGGCGCAGATCACTCGCATGGTGACGCAGGCGCAGAGTTCACGCGCGCCGATGGAACGGCTGGCCGACCGCGCCAGTTCTATCTTCGTGCCGGTTGTGCTGGTTCTGGCCGCGCTTACTTTTGTGGTTTGGCTGATCGCGACGCACTCGCTGCAATTGGCGCTGGCCAATACTGTCGCCGTACTGGTGATTGCCTGCCCGTGCGCGATGGGATTGGCCGTGCCTGCTGCGCTGACCGTGGCCGTGGGCCGCGGCGCTCAGCTTGGCGTTCTCTTCAAGGGAGGCGAGGCGCTGGAACGGCTGGGTCATCTGGATGCGATTGTCATGGATAAAACCGGGACGCTGACCGTGGGACGGCCGGTGCTGATGGGGATTGCTTCGCTCGGTAAAATCCCGGAGAACGATCTGCTGCAGATGGCCGCGGCTGCCGAGGAGCGATCGAATCATCCGCTGGCTCATGCTGTGGTGGATGCGGCGCGGGCTCGCGGCCTCACTTGGAAGCCAGCGGAAGACGTGCAGGTTTTGCCGGGGCGCGGGCTGACCGCCAAGGTGGAAGGCCGCGAGTGCTTGCTGGGAAACGAGGCGCTCTTCAAGGAGTTCTTGATCGCTCTTCCAATTGACGCGATCGCGCCGGAGCCGGGTGTGACGCGGCTGTGGATGGCACTGGACAATGTGCCTGCCGGGTATTTTGACGCTCGCGATGCGCTGCGCCCCGATGCCGCCGAAGCCGTAACCGCGTTGCGGCGCGACGGACTGCGCGTGCTGATGCTGACCGGCGACTCGGCAGCCGCGGCTGCGCCCATCGCACAACAGGCTGGCATCACCGAAGTCGAGGCTGGGCTTGATCCGGCGGGAAAGCTGGCTCGCATTCGTTCGTTGCAACAGAGCGGCCTGCGCGTGGCTATGGTAGGCGACGGCATCAACGACGCAGCTGCACTGGCGCAGGCCGACGCCGGCGTTGCGATCGGCACGGGCGCCGATCTGGCGCAAGAGGCGGGGGATGTGCTGCTGTTGCGCGCGCAGCCTGCGGCGATTCCCGCAGCGATTGAGCTGGCGCGCTCGACGCTGCGCGTGATGCGACAGAACCTGATCTGGGCCGCTGGCTACAATCTGCTTGGCATTCCGCTGGCGGCGGGCGTGCTTTATCCGAGCTTTCACATTCTGCTTAGCCCGTGGGTGGCGGCGGCGGCGATGGCATTGAGTTCGGTGAGCGTTCTGGGGAATAGCCTGCGGCTGCGGGGCTGGCAGCCGTCTTGATTAACCGGCACGGGCAAGGTTTGTCGGTTCCCTATCCTAGCTGCGTAGCGCACGCCCAAGATGACAGATAATTGAGGAACGGAGAATCGAAAATCAGATGAAGATTGCAATCCAGGGAGAACCGGGCTCATTCAGTCACGAAGCAGCGATGAAGCTACTGCCCGAGGGAGAGATTTTTCCTTGCTCGCTATCGGCGGAGGTCTTTGCGGCGTTGAGTGGAGGCACGGTCGACGCTGCGGTGATTCCTATCGAGAACAGCCTTGCCGGTTCGGTAGCAGAGCATTTTGACCTGCTGCTGACTCACGATGTGCGGGTGGAGGGGGAGACGCTGGTGCGCATCCGCCACAATTTGATCGCCCTGCCTGGCGTAGAGACCGAAGAGATTGAGCGCGTTTACTCGCATCCTGTGGCATTGGCGCAGTGCCGAAAGTTTCTGGCCGCGCACCCGCGCATGCAGGCACTGGCATTTTATGACACGGCGGGAAGCGTGAAGCAGTTGGTGGAGTTGGGCGACCGGCGCGCGGCGGGAATTGCCAGTGCGGCGGCGGCACAATATTATGGCGCACAGATTCTTCAGGCTGACATCGAGGACAACCCGGAGAACTTTACACGCTTCTTTCTGGTGCGGCGCGCGGCGGAGTCGGTGAGCGATCCGGAGTCGAACAAGATTAGTCTGGCGTTTTCTGTGGAGCACCGCCCGGGTTCGCTGGTGGCGGCGCTGACCGCGCTCTCTGGGATCGGCACGAACCTGACCAAGATCGAATCTCGGCCGGTTCACGGCAAGCCTTGGGAATACATCTTCTACGTGGATTGCCAGATTCATTCGGCTCAGGAGGCTACAAGCGCCGTAGAGGCGCTGATGCCCCATTGCGCGATGGTCAAGGAACTGGGACGGTATCGGGGGGCGGGGAGCTAAGATGCTGGCGGAAGGCCTGGTCGAGTCGCGGGCTTGCGGCTTGCTCTACTGCCTTCTGGACGCGGGAGCGCAATTCGGCATTGGGCGCTGTGCGGCCGATGGCTTCGATGGCCGAAGGAGCTTCGCGCGCGTCGCGCTGGATGAGAGCGAGAAGGAAGTCAATGGCCTCGGGCAACCGGGTAAGGGCGATGGCGCTCAGCAGCACTGAGCCGAACCACTGATTGGAATGGCCATCAACGCCGGTGCAGAGGCGTGCGATGAGCGCTTCCAGAGCCTCCGGCGTGCGCATCTCGGCAAGCGCAAAAGCAGCTTCGCCAGCCAGGTCGTCGCCTTCTTTCAATGCTGCGGCAACCAGAGCGACGGCGCGTGTTCCCTCGACAGCAAGCAGCGCGGAGTAAACGGCGCCGAGTACCTCTGGCTCGTCTTTCGCGAGCAGCGCGCGCAGGCGCAGGATGAGCGCGGCGCTTGGACCGCCGACCTGGCCAATGGCGCGCGCCGCTTCGATACGCACGGTCTTGTCTGCGTCGGTCAGCGGCTCAAGGAGAACGGCGAGCAGATCAGTGTCATTGATGCCGGGGCAATCGACCAATGCATGAGCGCAGGCTCCGCGCAAGGCTCCGGCGGTATCGGATGCACCGCCCCACGCCCCTTCCATCTGATGATGGCGCAGGCCGCGCAAGTAGGCATCCTTCTGGCGATGCTCCAGCTTGACGAGAGCTTTGACGAGCGCATTCTTAGCCCAACATTGCGGGTCGGTCTTGGCCGCGTCCACAAAGAAGTGGTCATAAGCCGCAAGCACATCGGGTAGGAGAGCGGAGAGTTCCATATCCGCAACCATGCGCGCGGCCTTGGCAACCAGTAAGTTGTTGCGGTGAGCGAGAGTTTTGCGCAGTTGCTCGGTCTGAGCCGCGTTTGGAGCGGAGCTAGCCTTCAAGTCCGCAATTAGCTCATCGAGTTCGGCAAGCTCTTTGTCAAATCCTCGCGGAGCCGGTTTGGTGGTTTGCTTTGCGCTCATTGGACATCCTGTCAGTGGCTCTCAGGGATTTCTTCATTTACCTTACCGCACGCCCCAAATGATTGCCACCTATCCGCCGGGAATGGTAAAGTCGTGGGTTGGCGGCTTGGCGGGTTGCGGGCAGGCCACCAGGTCGAAGCTGACAGTAGGACTTTTCAGCAGATCAAGTTGCAATCGAGGCGCTTGGATGGACTGCAGAGCTGCTGCGTTTTTATCTTCGAAAGTCCGGCCTGAGCCTTGCAGAATAAACTGTTGCTGGAGAGATCGACTTGTCCAAACAGCCTCGTAGTCAGTCCGCAAGAAAAGTGAAGCAACAGGATCGAGGGCCAGTTACCCAGCGAGAGCCCACCATGAGCGACGTTGCCCGGTTGGCGGGTGTGGGCACAATGACGGTCTCGCGTGTTCTGAGCGGGACGGTTCGCGTGTCGGCCGAGACGACAAGACGCGTACAAACCGCGATCGAACGGTTGAAGTATCGTCCCAATGCGCTGGCACGCGCGTTTCGGGGCCAACTCAGCCACTCCATTGGACTGATTATTCCTTATCTTTACGATCCTTTTTTCGCCAACTGCGCGCACGCGGTAACCTCGGTCGCCAAGGAGCACGGATATTCCGTCATCATTACGACTTCCAATGAAGATTCGGACGCGGAATATGCCGAGGTTGAACAGATGCTGCAACGGCACGTGGATGGCGTCGTGATTATTCCGACAAAGTTTCGCGAAACGCGCCTGACAAAAGCATTGTTTGGCAAGACCCCGGTTGTGGCCTTCGACCGCCCGATTCCGGACCCCGCAGTCGATGTGGTGCTGGTCCAGAACAACTCTGGAGCGCGCCGCATGATCGAGCATCTGATCGAGCATGGTCATCAGCGCATTGCTTTTATGGGACTGAGTCGCACCCTGTTTACAATTAACGCGCGCCTCCTTGGCTATCGGCGCGCACTGCAGGATGCGGGCTTCAAAGAAGATGTATTTTTCGGCTGCGCGTCAGAAGAAGAGACCATGCGGGCGTTAAGCGAGAAACTCAAAGGACCGAATGCGCCGACGGCGATCCTTGCGTCGAATACCCTAGTCACGCGTTTTGTTTTGAGTTCAATTGCGCACCTCGGCCTGAAAATTCCGAACGACCTTGCCTTGGCCGGTTTCGATGACTTCGATATGGCGGAATTTACGTCACCACCACTTACAGTGGTTCGCCAGCCCGCGCAAGAGATGGGAAGAGTTGCGACAAGTTTGCTCTTCGACCGAATTTCGCGTGGCGAATCGCCTCACACCGGTAATCGGATTATCCTGCCCGTTGAGATTGTGTTGCGCCGGTCTTGCGGGTGCAAGCACCGCACTTCGCTGATCGTTCATTAGCCGCGTTCCTCCGACTATCGTTACCATTTCTGCCGTGACTGCTGCAGCCATCGATTGCTTCATCACTGGAATCGAACAGTAATGATCGTGTGCCGCTTATCGAGATTTTCGGCTTCCAGCGCAGTTTTCAGAGATTTTCTTCCCGAAATCGAAGTCGCCTTAACGCATCCCTGGTGCAAATAAGAATAATCTCGTTTACAATGGGAACGCTCTCATGAATAATGCAATACGAGGTACAAATGGCCCCCAACATAGAGTGCCCCGTTCTGGTTTATGACGTTGGTGGCAGCCATGTTTCCGCGGCGGTTTGCCATGGGGCTGACTACCGCCTAGGACCTGTCTTCAGCGCCCATCACCCCGCCGCCCAAACCAGCGACGCCTTCGTTGGTCTTCTGCACTCTCTTGGAGTCGAAGCGGCGGCCGGCTTCGAACTAGTAACGGGTGCGACGCTCGCTATTCCTAGCCCTTTTGATTTTCAGGCGGGCGTTAGCCTTATGCGCCATAAATTGCCTTACCTTTATGGGGTAGATCTGCGCCAAGCTTTGGCCGGATATTTCGGCTGGGAGCCGTGCGATGTTAGCTTTCTCAACGACGCGGACGCGTTTCTGCTAGGCGAGATCGGGGCGGGCGCGGCCCGGAGATTTGCTCGTGCCGTTGGCATCACCGTGGGCACCGGTACCGGATCGGCGTTCGCAGTGGATGGCCAACTGGTCACCGAAGGATCTGGCGTTCCTCGCGGCGGTGAGATTTGGGACATTCCATATGAAAACGGCATTGTGGAAGACTTCCTTTCCTCCAGGGCTATCTCGGGTAATTACAAGCGCCGCACCGGCAACACCCGCGAAGTGGCTGAACTGGCTGCTGCCGCGCCAGACGACCCAGCGGCGAAAGAGGTTTTCGTAGAGTTTGGACAGCATCTTGGGCGAATGCTGGAGATGATCCTTGCCGGGTTTGCCCCGGAGATAGTGGTGCTGGGCGGAGGCATCTCCCACGCCGCGCACTTATTTTTACCAGCCGCCCAGAGCCAGTTAAACGATATGGCTCCGCAGTTGCGCGTAGCTGAACTGCAAGATCGGGCGGCACTGGTGGGCTGTGGAGTCGCAAGGTTCAATGGCGGTAACGGTTCGCCACTTTCGGTTGGAGTGGGCTCGGCACGCACAGGCGGGGCGTGATTTGCCTTCCGTCTCGACGTTTTTGCCGCGATTCGTTTCTTTCTTGCCGCTGAATGACTTCCATAGTTACAGCGTGTGAGATCTATACCATCTTGGTCGGATAGATTTCGAATTGGATATGGCAGTGCTTGCCGCATGGACTCATTGCCAAATGAACTCGAAAGACTGGAGTTCCCTTATGAGCATGGTTCTGTTCACCGAAAAAATCGAACAGAAACGCCGTTCGATTCGCTTGGTTCTGTTTGCGCTGATTGCCGCTCTGCTGCCCATGCACTCGGCCGCCAAGGCCGTGGTTTTTTGGCAGGCTGGGTTTCCAACCGTGGCCAGCCAGCCCATTGAGCGTTCTTCTTTGGAACAAGCACTGGAGGGAATGGACGCGCAATTTGTGGACATGGAAAGCCTGAATAAGCCCTCAGTGCTGACCGATGCCGACCTGCTGATTCTGCCCTATGGCTCGACGTTTCCTTGTGGCGCATGGAAGGCCATTGAAAGCTACCTCACCTCGGGTGGCAATTTACTCGTTATTGGCGGACAGCCGTTCCATGTGCCGGTTACCGAGACGGATGGCAAGTTTGCTGAGTCTTCCCCCCAAGACGCCTACTCCCGCGTTCTCGACTTTCGTCACACCCATGAAGTTCCCGTACCCGCCGACGCGCGATTTGCCTGGAAGTTTGGCTATGACCTACCCCAGACGCCGCAGATTCGAGCACGCAGGTTCTTTGCCGTAGAGGGCCAACTTGACGGCTTTGGCTACATGCTTGACGGCACGGGACTCCGAGTGGCGGCCCCGGTCATTGTCGCTGAACGCACAGCCGGCAGCCGCATTGTCGCATTGGACTTTGAACCGGAGCCCGGATATTGGCAGAGCGGGGATGGTATCGCTCTCATCCACCAATCTGCCGTCTATGCTCGCGCGGGCGCAACAGAATTCACGCTTGAAACGCTCTTTTCTACGGTAAGGCCGGGCGAGCCTCAACTCATTACCATGCACCTGCGCAACATGCGCCAGGAGCGCATCGGCAACTCCGTCATCGGGGAGATAAAATTCACGCTTAGCTCGGAAAATGAAATCCTCGATTCAGCGACACTGCCCATCACCCATCGCGGAATTGCCGATGTTGTTGCTCCTTTTCATCGCCCGCTGCAACCAGGATTCTATAGAGTATCCGCGGTTTACAGCGAGCAAGGCCAACTGCGCGCGTTCTATCAGAACGGCTTCTGGGTCGAGGAAACAAAGGCCCTGACTTCTGGACCGACACTGGGTGTGCGCGGCGACTTTCTCACTCGCGATGACGCCCCATTCTTTCCCGTTGGCACAAACTACTTCACGACGGAAGAGAATGGGTGGGATTTCTCGAGCCCGAGGAACGCATGGGTTTGGGATCAGGATTTCAAGGAGATGTCGGAGCACGGCGTGAGTCTGGTGCGGACTGGCGTCTGGATGGCGAACGGACGGTTTATTGAAGGCAGCACCGGCGGCGTGAGCGAGCGCTTTTTGCGCAACCTGGAAGCATTTTTGCTGTGCGCCCAGCGGCACAAGATTGCCGTGAACTTCACCTTCTTTGCCTTTACGCCTCGCTCGGGAAGTTCGGGCCGCGAAGATTCTGAGTCGACGCCGCCTAATCCCTATACTGATCCGGCTTCTATTCGTGCGCAGCAGGATTACGTTCGTTCGGTGGTGGACCGCTTCAAGGATGTGCAATGGCTCTCGTGGGATTTGATCAATGAGCCGAGTTTCTCAAATCCTCGCCATATTTTCAGAGGCAATTATCCGAACGGTGACTGGAGCGAGATTGCGGCATGGCGTAAGTGGCTGCGTCAAAAGTACGATGGCAGGCTCCCAGCCCTGGCCGACGCTTGGCGTGTTCCTACCGAGCAGCTTGGCAGTTTCGACTCCGTGCCGTTGCCTACCGTTGCCGATCTAGCACCTCAACGGTATGGGAACGCCAACGAGGTTCGCGCCGTGGATTATAACCTCTTCGCGCAGAAGATATTCAGCGATTGGGTGCGCTCGATGGTCTCGCTGATCCGCGCCACGGGGAGCAAGCAGCTCATTGATGTTGGACAGGACGAGGGCGGTGTGACGGACCGCGTGCTGAATCAGTTTTATGCTGGCGCAGGTCTGTCTTTCACGACCAATCACACGTATTGGCAGGACGATGCGCTGTTTTGGGATTCATTGGCGGCGAAGCGCCCCGGCATGCCAAATATCACAGGTGAAACGGGATACCAGCCTTCGTGGGACCCGGACGGCGCATGGCGCTACGACGAGTTCACTGGCCTTGGCCTGACCGAGCGCAAATGGGCTCTCGGCTTTGCCGCAGGCAGCACTGGCGCGATGCAATGGGACTGGGATCGCGAGGTCGACTTCGGCATGAAGCGCAGTGACGGGTCTGCAAAGGTTTGGGTGAACCAGATGCACGATCTGGGTGAGTTTGCCCGGAAAGCAGCACCGCTGGCAACCGGTCTTACACTACCGGAAGTTGCCCTCATACTGCCGCAGTCGTTTCAAATGTCGGCCGGCAATTCACTTGCGCTGGAAGCACAGAAGAATGCGGTTCGCGCACTCTATGGCTATGCGCGCAGTGAGGCCTATGCCGTGGGCGAATATCAGACGGAGTTACTGGGGACACCCAAGCTGATCCTTCTTCCGTCTCCCTCCGCGCTCAGTCAAAACGCATGGCAGGCCATCGAGGAAAGAGTGAAAGCGGGCGCGGTCCTTCTGGTAACTGGCCCCTTCGATGGTGACGCGCATTTTCACAGAACAGGAAGACAGGACGCGATCGGGCTTCCCTATCGCACGGAGGCGCTGACCATCCGTGATTACCTTTTCCATTTTCCCGGAGGTGAGGAGCGGCTGAGCTTTTCTGGCAGCAAGACGACTGTGTTGAACCGGGCTATATCGCCCAACGGCGAAGACTGGATCGAGAAACCGCTGGGAAGCGGAAGGATTCTCTTTTCCGCGCTTCCCTTGGAATTGAACGATAATCTGCAGGCGCTGGGCGATATTTATCGCTATGCCTTAAAGGCTGCCCGCGTCAGACCCGCTTACACGACTGAGCTTAATGATCCTGGCATTCTTATCTGCCCCACCCAGTTTCCCACCTCAACCCTCTACGTCCTGACGTCGGAGTCTAACCAGGGGCGAGTAAGCTTCGAGGATGGGCGTAGCGCAACGCAATTCACCGGAAGACTGGCGAGCGGAGAAGCGTCCATTTTGCTTGTTGGAACTGATGGCAAACTTTTATCCACTTACAACTGGACTCCTCAATAAATCTCTATCAGGTCTACTGCAGCTTTTGAACGAGTTGTCATTGGTCGGAGAAGCTAAGTTGACTTCGGCGTCACTATATGCGAAGATTTTAATATACAAATGTCAGAGATGGCGCAATTCAAGGCGGAGTTTTTCAAGGCTCTGGCCCACCCGCTACGCATCAGGATTCTCGATTCCCTGTGCACAGGTGAGGCTGGCGTGGGCGAATTGAGCACGCGGCTCAATGTGGAACAGAGCACTCTTTCTCAGCAGTTGGCCGTGTTGCGCAAGGGCAACATCGTGGTCCCCAGGAAAGAAGCGCAGAACGTCTTCTATTCCATTTCTGACCCGGCCATCATTCGACTTCTCGATGACGCGCGACAGATCTTCAACAATCAGCTTATCAATATCAGGGATCTCCTTTCACAACTCAATCCGTCAGGTACGAAGTGATGTCTGCCCACATGTGATCAAGCAGCCCCGAACAGACGAGGACACACTCACAGTTTCGTATCGTCCAAGCTCGATTTCTTATGATTCAAGCCGCATTCAATTCGTTCCTGGCAGCGTTGCTGTTGATTCCAGCGATAACTCTGCTTCGCCGGCTCAACGGTAGGATGCACAGACTATCTTCATTGCTCCTTTTGATTTCTCTTCTGGTTGGAATGATTGTCGCCGGGTTTTGTTTTTGGCGTGGCGACGGGCTGGCTCTTGATCTCTCGCGACTGACGCCTTTTCCCTTTGCGCTCACCGTTGACCGGCTAAGTGCATTTTTTCTGCTGCTGATCTGCGCCGTCGGCGCGCCGGTTGCGCTGTTTTCGTCATCGTATGTCGAGCGCCATTACAGTGGAGCGAAGGCAGATTCAATGTGGTTGCTTCTGCCACTCTTCCTGCTTTCGATGGTGCTGGTGGTCACGGCTTCGACCGCGTTTGCATTCCTCTTCGGATGGGAACTCATGACGCTGCTTTCGGCGGGACTCATTCTGATTGACGGTGACTCCGAGCGTCGCCGACACAACATTTTTATTTACCTTCTGATGATGCACGCTGGCGCAGCAGCCGTGATCGCGAGCTTTCTTCTTTTTCTTCCTCACGCGAGCAGTCTCGATTTCACATCCATGCGCGCGGCAGCGGCATCCATGCCAGCGGGCCTGCGCACCGCCATTTTTCTGCTGTCGTTCGTCGGCTTTGGCACAAAGGCGGGCATAGTTCCATTTCATCTCTGGCTTCCCAAGGCGCACCCTATTGCACCGAGTCCAGTCTCAGCATTGATGTCCGGCGTGATGCTGAAGACCGCGATTTACGGATTCGTTCGCTTCACCTTTGACTTTCTCGGCGGAGGCCCGATTTGGTGGGGATACCTGGTTTTGCTGGCAGGCGCAGTGACCGGCCTGCTCGGGATTCTCTATGCCCTCACCGAACACGATCTGAAACTGTTGCTCGCATACAGCAGCGTCGAGAATATCGGAATCATTTATCTCGGGTTGGGCGCAGCGCTGGTATTCATGGCTAATAACGCATGGGCGTGGGCTATGGTGGCGCTGGTTGCCGCCTTGCTGCACGCGCTCAATCACGCTCTATTCAAGAGCCTGTTGTTCCTTGGAGCCGGCGCTGTTTCTGACGCCGCGCACACGCTCGATATCGAGCTACTGGGCGGCCTTCTGAAACGTATGAGAGTAACTGGAACGGCTTTCCTTGTCGGTTGCTGTTCGATCATCGGATTGCCGCTATTCAACGGATTTGTCGGCGAATGGATGATGCTCCGCAGTTTCGTTGCAGGGTCGGAACTCCCTGCAATATCGTGTGCCATCATTCTGCCGCTTATGGCCGGAGTGCTGGCATTGATCGGTGGAATCGCCGTAGCCTGTTTTGCTAAAGTCTTCGGAATCGCTTTTCTGGGGCGCCCGCGCAGTCTCGCGGCGGAACAGGCAACCGAAGTCGCGGCGTCCATGCAAGTCGCAATGACGCTATTGGCTGCGTCTTGCGTGATGATCGGCATCATGCCGGGGATGATGGTGAGTCCGTTGACGGTGGTGGCGCGCGAGCTACTGCATACCCCGACTCTGCCGAATGCCGCGCTCTCGATTTCTCATACTCTTCCGCTGATCGCGGCTTGCGTTGGCGTGCTGATGATTGTGGTTGCCGGATTCCGGCGCATCAAGCGCGTCACTCCCACGTGGGCTTGCGGACTTCCTGCGTTGGACAGCCGGATGCAGTATTCCTCCGCCGCGTTTTCCAAACCGTTGCGCAAGACTTTCTCCAGGGTTTACGAGGCGGACCGAACCGTCGACGTGTTGTATGCGAATCAACCTTACTTTCCGAAATCGATCTTGTACCGCTCGGTTCGAACCACATCGTTTGAGCGGTCGCTCTACCGGCCAGCCGTGGATGCGATTGTTAATATGGCCACTCGACTGCGAAAACTGCAGACGGGGAACATGCAGGTTTATCTGCTCTACATTTTCCTGGCGCTTATCGCCCTACTTATCTTTATGAGGTTCGCATGAATCTCGCCATTGACGTAATCCAGGCGTTACTGCTGGTTGCAATCGCTCCCCTGGTGAGCGGCGTCATCGCGCGCGCCAAAGCACGGATGCAGAACCGCCGCGGCGCAAGCCTGTGGCGGCCGTATGCTGACCTGCTGAAACTCTTTCGCAAGCAGGATCTTGTTCCCGATACTGCCTGCGGGCTCTTCCGCCTCACGCCAGCGATCTTGTTTGCCGTCACGGTAACTGCCGCGGCGTTTGTACCGGTGTTGCATCCATCCGCGATATTCGGCATGAGTGGTGACTTCATTCTTCTTGTGTACTTGCTGGCGATTGGCCGTTTCTTCCTAATGCTTGGAGCAATGGATGGGGGCAGTTCGTTCGGCGGGATAGGCGCCAGCCGCGAAGCTTTGGTCTCGGCTCTCGCAGAAGCGCCGCTGCTGTTGGCTTTGATCTCAGTCGCGATTCTCTCACACGCGGTTTCCTTGTCGGGCATGGTACTCTGCACGGTGCAACAGTATCCCTTTCATCTTTCCGCGGTCTACGTGTTTGCTTTAGGAGCGCTGGTTCTGGTCGCAATCGCAGAAACAGGGCGCATTCCCGTTGATAATCCATCCACACACCTTGAACTGACAATGATTCACGAAGCCATGATGCTGGAGTACTCCGGCCCAAGCCTGGCGCTGATCGAATGGGCCAGTGCCATCAAGCTCACGCTCATCATGGCGTTGCTTATCGGAGTATTTGTGCCCTGGGGCATGGCCACCAGCGCTTCGATTACTGCCCTGGCGATAGCTCCGTTCGTCTTTGTGCTCAAGCTAACGGCACTGGCAATTGCCGTCGCCGTAATTGAGAGCAGCATCGCGAAATTGCGCATGTATCTGGTTCCTGATTTTCTTGGGATGGCTTCGGCTTTGGCGATTCTCGCAGTGGCGTTTACAGCGTTGATGAGGTGAGGCAATGGGTCTGATTGAGTTAGCAGCAGCGAAGGCACTGGCGTCATCTGCCGTATTTCTGTTCATCACGTTGCTGATGATGGCTTCGGCGAAACGAATCTCCACCTGCATTGTGCTGTTCAGTATTCAATCAGCGATTATGGCGGCGGAGATCCTCGCCATGGCTTATGCGGGGAAGTCGGTTGGGGCATATATTGTTGCCGCATTGGTGATTGCAGTGAAGGTTGTCGCGATCCCCTATGCGCTTTTTCGTATCATGAAGGACCTCAAGGCTTCGCAGGACGTCGCCTCGTCAACAACCGGAGCGCAGTCTGTCTTCATGATGGCTGGACTGATTCTCCTGTCGTTCTTTGCCGTTGCTCCTTACGCGAAGACGCTGCGACTGGACGAAGACTTGCTCGCCGCTGCCGTTGCATTGTTGTTGGCGGGCGCGTTTCTCATGGTCAGCCGCAAGAAGGCTCTCATGCAAGTCATCGGCCTGCTTGTACTCGAAAACGGGATTTTTGTAGCTGCTCTGACGACTACGTATGGCATGCCCCTAGTCATCGAGATTGGCATTTTCTTCGACCTGCTGATGGGTGTGTTCCTGATGGGATTGTTTGTCTTTCGCATTCGCGATACCTTCGAGCACCTGGATGTCTCCAAGTTGCGACGGTTGAGGGGCTGATTTCATGACCTTGGTTCTTCTACTTCTGGTTCCGTTTCTTGCTGCCTTGATCGTGTTGACTTGCAAGCAGTCAACGCGCGCGGTTTGTGTGGCCATGTCGGCGGGAGCACTCGAAGTGATCGCAATCGCAAATGCCGTCTGGAGAATTCGCTCTAACGGCGTTTTGCAATCTGGACGCTACCTGCGGGCTGACGGCCTCACGGCCTTCTTTTTGCTGAATGTCGGCTTGATCCTTTCGCTCGTACTGGCGTACTCCATAGGCTATCTGCGCCACATTCCCGCCGGTCGTTTCTCCTCGCCCAGATGGTTCTACAGTTTGACTTTCCTTTTCGTCTTCACCATCATGGCGGTTTATCTTTCGGCGAACCTGGGCATGCTTTGGATTTGTGTCGAATCTACGACGCTGGCTTCCGCTTTGCTGGTGGGCTTTTACAACACGAAGGGAGCCGTCGAGGCGGGCTGGAAATACCTCGTCGTTTGCACAGTGGGAATCGCGTTCGCTCTCTTCGGCACGATTGCGCTCTACCTTGCCGCGGTAAGAAGCGGCGTTAATCCAGAATCCGCACTCGATTGGGCTGTGCTGATGAATGCGGCGCCCAGTCTCGGCGCGACCGGCAATCTGATCAAGCTCTCTTTTGTTTTCGTCGCTGTAGGCTACGGCACCAAGATCGGGTTCGTTCCGATGCACAGTTGGCTGCCGGATGCGCATGCTGAAGCGCCGACGCCGATCAGCGCGATGCTCTCCGCTGTGCTTTTGAACTGCGCCATGTACGCGCTTCTGCGCTTTGACACCATCACATCGCACGCAATCGGCAGTGAATTCAGTCATACGTTGCTGCTCATCTTCGGCACCCTGTCTATTACGGTCGCAGCTCTCCTGATGGTGGTTCAGCGTGACCTGAAGCGTCTGCTCGCTTACAGCAGCATTGAACACATGGGCATCATCGCCATCGGCGTCGGACTCGGCGGGCCGCTCGGTCTTTTTGGAGCGCTGCTGCACACGTTCAATCACTCGGTCGCAAAATCACTCATGTTCTTTACGGCGGGTAACGTGCGCGAGAACTTCGGCACGCTGCGAATGAGGCGCATACAGGGCATGGCGCGCTCCATGCCGTGGACCAGCGCCGGCCTGGTCGTTGGCAGTTTGGCCATCGTCGGCATGCCGCCCTTCGGATTGTTCATCAGCGAATTCATGATTCTGACCGCAGCGTTCAGCGCATCTCGATATCTCATCGCCATCTTGCTGATGGTTTCACTTTCCATCGTATTCGGTGCGTTGCTGCACCACTTTCAACGCATGTTGGCAGGTAAGCGGGTGGATGTCCCAGTCAAGCTAAAGCTTCTGCCATCGGACTTTGCTGTGATGGGCGTTTGTACGATGCTTTTGATCGTACTGGGCGTTCACATTCCGGGCGCATTCGCAAATCTTTTGCAACGAGCATTGGTGGTTTTGCAATGACGACTAACCCAACAACGAGAGATGCGGAGGGTAGCGCGGAAGGCGCGCTGCGGCTTCTACACAATGGCAATGCGCGCCTGGTCTCGATCTTTGGCAGCGTCGATGAGAATGGTGCAAAGCGCGTTCACTACATTGCGGATGTGAATCGGGAGTATCGCTGCATCAACGTGCCAGTTATCGGCGCGCTGCCGTCGGCTACGCTGATTTCACCCGCAGCGGCATGGCATGAACGCGAGTTGCATGATCAATATGGAATCGATATCGACGGCCATCCCGATCTGCGTCCGCTCGTCTCCCATCCCGCGGATTACCGTTTTTTGCAGGTGCAGGGTGTCGGCGTTTGCGAGGTACCGGTTGGGCCCGTTCATGCTGGAATCATTGAGCCAGGCCACTTCCGCTTTAGTGTGATGGGCGATTCTGTTCTTCACCTCGAACCGCGACTCTTCTATACGCATAAAGGCACGGAGACACTTTTTGAAGGCTCTGAAATCACGGATGGACCCATGCTCGCGGAGTCTGTCTCAGGCGACAACTGTTTCGCGCACGCTGTCGCATATTGTCAGTCTGTCGAAAACGCATTTGGCATTTCCGTTCCACCGCGCGGCCGGTCGATTCGTCTAGTCGGACTAGAGATCGAGCGCATGATGGCTCATATTGGCGACCTGGGCGCTCTCTGCGGCGACGTTGGATGTGCAGTTCCCGCAGCTTATACTGCCCGCATCAAGGAGTCGCTGCTGCAAGCATCAACCCGCTTCTTCGGCACGCGATACTGGCGCGGGATCGCAATGCCCGGAGGCGTGCGGCGCGACATCTCTGCTGAAAATGCACGCGATCTCAGCAGCGTGATTGCCCAAGCCGCTGCAGACTTTGCGGATATGACTCATATCATTCTTGACACGCCTTCTGTGCTGAACCGGTTTGAAGGTACAGGAGTACTCAGCACCAAGGTTGCTCGCGACCTCGGAGTCGTCGGTCCGGTGGCGCGCGCCAGCGGTGTCAGGATCGACGTCCGGCACGATCATCCTTATGGCCACTATCGCAATATCACGGTCGAGACGCCGCACTTTCAACAGGGAGATGTGCTGTGCAGAGCGCGTATGCGGATTGAGGAAACTCGCATTTCAGCGCGTCTCATACAGGAGACGCTTCATGGATTGGCCGCAGGCATCATCAGCGCAACGGTGCCGCGCGACGGCAGCGCCGAGGGCTTCTCCGCGGTCGAATCGCCTCGAGGCGAACTGCTCTACTGGATCAGAATTCGTAATGGCCTGATCGTGCGTTGCCACATCAAATCGCCGTCATTCCAGAACTGGCCCAGCTTGCCATTCGCCGTGGCCGGAAATATCAGCGCAGATTTTCCGCTGATCAATAAGAGTTTCAACTTGTCCTATTCCGGATGTGACCGATGATTTTCGACATCATAAAACGCAGTTTGAGCAGCCCCCGCGTACTGATATCAGTCGAGGATCTGTTCACCAACGCCGAAGGCAGTCGAATGCCTGACGTTGATGCGATGTCGCTGACCGCAAGCATCGCACGCCGCGTGGTTGATTCGTGTGGCATCTGCGCGTTGGCAATGGACGACGTCGATGAGCGCATGGTTCTTTCGCTGGACTACGGTAAATGTATCGGCTGCGGACATTGCATTGAGGCTGGTGAAGGCGCTTTCTTCATCGCGGGAAGAATACTTTGCGGTGTTGACAGGCAATCGCTGGTGCGTCGTTGGGATGTTGAGAGCGGCACTGAAATCGTATCCGACGAAGTTGCCATGACCGATGACGCGAATCAGATCCGTTCAATTGTGGGCCGAGCATTGAATATCCGTCAGGTCGACGGCGGCTCGTGCAACGGATGCGAGGCCGAGATCGGTGCGCTCTCTAATCCGTACTACGACCTTGAACGATTCGGCATCCACTTTGTCGCGTCCCCAAAGCACGCCGATATGCTGCTGGTCACAGGTCCCATTACCCGCAACATGGCCGAAGCAGTGAAGCGAACCTATGAAGCTACTCCGTCACCGAAGCTCGTGGTTGCAGTTGGCGCTTGCGGATGCAGCGGCGGTATTTTCGCCCAGAGTCCCGAAGTAGTTGGCGGAGTTGATTCGGTGATTCCGGTCGACACTTTCATCCCTGGCTGTCCGCCTACTGCTGCCATGCTTCTGACCGGGATTTT
The DNA here is from genome assembly GCA_049513195.1 of Occallatibacter sp. Lineage (GTDB taxonomy): Bacteria > Acidobacteriota > Terriglobia > Terriglobales > Acidobacteriaceae > Telmatobacter. The sequence goes on along the minus strand of JBEKWJ010000010.1, from coordinate 47,900 downwards.
GCAAACACTGCGAACGAATCGAATATCTCCGCTCCGTCGTAACTGAGTGCTGTTCATTGCGGAGGTCGTGGTTCCCGAAGCTCACCGAGACCGACATCGCGCCTATCGAAAACGTGGCTTTTTGGCCTAAAAACACGTGTTTTCAGACCAAAAAAGGGGGAAAATCAGGGGTTTTCCACTACTATTTCGTTACCAGGTAAAAATGCAAGACATTGATTCCGTGGCAGTTACAAGCAAAGGAGGGGTCAAAAACAGTCTCCAGGGGGTATGGGGGGGTGGGGGGGGCAGCTGAAAACTGGGGCTGGAGGTGCGCTGCGCCCTGCTTTTGCTGCTTGCGATTCCTCCCATTGCCGATCCTTTCTCCTTTTCAGTATGCGCGAACGGCGGGTAATTCTCTGCAAGACAAAGAAGGATTTTGAAGACACGCGGGTTCATCGTGGTCAATGAGCAGATTGGGGGGTGGATTGTGAGTTCCTCTCCCGAAAAGCTTCCTCCGGGGTTGAAGCCAGGGGTATTATGGGGCTTTTTCGGCACAGTTGAACAGGCTGCGGAAAAGGGCTGTATTTTGCGCGAAAAGCCCGAAGAGCATACCTCAGGGGCTAAAGCCCCGCTGATTTTATTGGCTTTATGCCAGGGATAAATCCCCGGCCTACCGCCCGAACGGGCTTTTCCGCAGCCTGTGAAGTCGTGCCCTGACACAAGGCGGCGGATTCGGGTTAGTGGTTCCCACCCTTCCGCGCAGCTCGCGGTTGGATTGGGCACCCGGCACCATTGGTAGTCACCGGGAAATGCAACCAACCCAAAACCCGCTCATCGCGATGAGACCGCGATGAACGGGGCACAGCTTCTTAGGTCTCATCGTGATTCTGCGGAGCTATGAGCGGGCCACCTGCCACAGCTTCTTAGGTCTCATTGAGATCCTGCCGAGCTATGAGCGGGCCACCTGCCCACAGCTTCTTAGGTCTCATCGTGATTCTGCCGAGCTATGAGCGGGCCACCTGCCAACATCGTTTTCCGGAAGACCCATCGTCTTTTCCCTTCGTTCAATACTAGATGTTGCGAGCAAGAAGCAGGTCCTTCGACTTCGCTGCGCTTCGCTCAGGATGACAGAGTGTAGGTGACTAGAAGTTCGGGGCGAGCGATGATTCATCGCTCGCCCCGATAATCTTCCGGCTATTTCGGCAGACTTTCTGGGGCTAAAGCCCGCGAATCCTCTGCTGGACTTATGCGGGGGTTGAAACCCCCGCCTCCCTCCGGCTAGCTACACCAACGACGCTAGGCACGCCAACTCCGCCTACTTTTTGTCTTCTACGTCTACATACTCGGCGTCGATTACGCCTTCGTCTTTCTTCTCAGCGGCGGGTTCTGCTGAGCCTGGCGTGGCCCCCGGAGCAGCGCCTGCCGCGGTTTGTGCTGCTGTTGCCTTGTAGACGATCTCGGCAAGCTTGTGACTGGCGTGGGTCAGCTTTTCGTGCTGATCTTTTAACTCCTTCGACGTTGGCGTGCCTTCGAGCATCTTTTTCGATTCGGCCAGAACCTTTTCTACCTCGGCCTTTACCGGAGTAGCTTCAGCGCCTTCCATCTTATCGCCGGAGTCTTTCAGCATTTTCTCGATGTTATAGACCATGCCATCGAGCGAGTTACGCGCGTCTATCTCGTCGCGCTTCTCCTTGTCTTCAGCGGAATGCGCGTCGGCCTCCTTGGCCATGCGCTCTACTTCTTCCTTGCTCAAACCCGAGCTCGAAGTAATGGTGATGCGCGTGTCTTTGCCGGTCGCATTGTCTTTGGCCGTCACGTTGAGGATGCCGTTGGCGTCAATGTCAAAGGTGACTTCGATCTGCGGAACTCCGCGCGGCGCGGGCATGATTCCGCCCAGCTTGAACTTGCCCAGTGTGCGGTTCTGCGCTGCCAAGGGCCGTTCGCCTTGCAACACATGGACTTCAACTTCGGTTTGCGAATCCGCCGCCGTCGAAAAGGTCTCGGTCTTCTTGGTGGGGATCGTCGTGTTGCGCTGGATCATCGGCGTGGCTACGCCGCCCAGCGTTTCGATTGCCAAGGTCAGCGGCGTCACGTCGAGCAGCAGCAGATCTTTGACTTCGCCAGCCAACACGCCGGCTTGCACCGCCGCGCCGATCGCGACCACTTCGTCGGGATTCACTCCGCGATGCGGCTCGCGGCCGAAGAGCTTTTTCACCATCTCTTGAATCTTGGGCATGCGCGTTTGCCCACCGACCAAAACCACTTCGTCGATTTTGTCGACGCTGACGCCAGCATCGGCAATTGCCTTTTTGCACGGCTCAAGCGAACGGTCGAGCAGATCCTCGACCAGGTGCTCCAGCTTGCTCCGCGTCAGCTTGCGGACCAGATGCTTGGGGCCAGAGGCGTCGGCGGTCACAAACGGCAGATTGATTTCCGTCTCGATGGTTGACGAGAGTTCGATCTTGGCTTTTTCCGCGGCGTCTTTGAGCCGCTGCAGGGCCATTTCATTGCCCTTCGAGGCGAGGTCGAGCCCTTGCTCGGTTTTGAATTCGGCAATGAGCCACTCGACGATGCGCTGGTCAAGATTGTCGCCGCCCAAGTGCGTATCGCCGTTGGTCGATTTGACTTCGATGACGCCTTCGCCCACTTCCAAAATGGAAATATCGAAGGTGCCGCCGCCAAAGTCATAGACGGCAATCGTCTCATCCTTCTTTTTGTCGAGGCCATAGGCGAGCGCGGCCGCAGTGGGCTCGTTGACAATGCGCTTTACGTCAAGGCCGGCAATCTTGCCCGCGTCTTTGGTGGCCTGGCGCTGGGCGTCGTTGAAGTAGGCGGGGACGGTAATGACAGCCTCGGTGACGGTTTCGCCCAGATAGGCTTCGGCCGAGGCCTTGAGCTTTTGCAGGATCATGGCCGAAATCTCGGGAGGCGTGTACTCCTTGCCCTGGGCCATGACGCCCACGTGGTCGCCCTGCTGGATGACTTTGAAGGGCACCATTTTCATTTCGTCGGACACTTCGTTGTAGCGACGGCCCATGAAGCGCTTGATCGAAAAGATCGTGTTTTCGGGGTTGGTGATGGCCTGGCGCTTGGCGACCTGGCCGACCAGCCGCTCGCCGTTCTTGGTGAAGGCGACGACAGAGGGGGTGGTGCGCGCACCCTCTTCATTTGGGATGACTTTTGGTTCGCCGCCCTCAAGGACGGCAACGCACGAGTTGGTGGTGCCAAGATCGATGCCGATAATCTTTGCCATGGTTGGTTTTTCCTGTTCGCAGAATAGAATTTCCGACTTTTTAAGGATGCCACATTGAGTGACATGTTGTCAAGTTTATATGATCGTAAGTCCATAAATGCTTTTCGCAACAGGACGGGTCGATCTTTGCCGTTGCAAATCTAATAGGACTAATTTAGTCTTAATTAATCACGACACTTTTAGTCGTATATTTTTTGGAGGGTTCAACGTTGCTTTCAAAGACGTTTAGGGGAGTGTGCGGATTGGGCGGGGGGGCGATTTTTTGCCTTCTTCTACTGTTTTCCGCAGTGGGCAGGGCGCAGGATAAGCCCTACTTTGTGACGTATTCACATGATTTGGAAGAGCCTGGCAACCTGGAGATCGAAACTAAAACGGCGCTTGCGCAGCCTTACAGCGGCAACCGGTACGGGGCGACGGCGATGGAGTTGGAGTATGGCACGCGGGCCTGGTGGACTACTGAACTCTACTTGGACGGGCAGGCCACGGGCAGCGATTCTACGATTTTCACGGGATGGCGTTTGGAGAATCGTATACGCCCATTGATGCGAGATCATGCGGTTAATCCGGTCTTTTACGTGGAGTACGAGAACACTTCCGGGGCCGACAAAACCATTTTGGAGGTTGTGGGCCACGACGGACAGGCGGACTTGGCGCCGCTGAATGGCGAGTTGCGCCAAGAGCATCAGCATGAGGCCGAATTGAAGCTGATTTTGTCCTCTAACATCCATGATTGGAATGTCAGCGAGAACTTTATTTCGGAGAAAGATCTTGGGCATGACCCCTGGGAATTTGGCTACGCGATGGGAGTGACGCGGCCGCTGCGCAGTGCTGCTAGCGCGCGGGAGTGCACATTTTGCGCGGAGAAGTTCATTGCCGGCGCGGAGGGGTACGGGGGGCTGGGAGATACTTTTTCGCTGACCACGCGCGACACTTCGCACTACCTGGCATTGCTGGTCGGGTGGCAGTTGCCGGGGAACGTGCGGCTGAGTTTTTCGCCGGGCTTTGGGTTGACGAGCACCAGTTTGAATCGGGTGTATCGCGTGGGACTGGCATATGAATTCAACCAGGTTGGCGACTGGTTTCACGGTTCCCAAGGGGGTGGGAAATGATGCGACGAGCGGGTGGGATTCTGTTGATTGCGTTGGCTGCTACTTTTTCGTTTGCGGCGGTTTCAAGCACCAGGTGGGAGCACGTTCCGGCCGGGGATCACGCTCGGACGAACCCTCTGGCCGGCCAGCCTGAGGCCGCCGCCGCCGGGGCGTTGATCTATCGTGAGCACTGCCTGCAATGCCACAAAGCGAACGGCGAGGGGGACGGGCACAAGCGGCCTGCGCTGCGCAGTGAGCGGCTGCGGGCGGTGAGCGACGGGGACATTGAGTGGTTTCTTCGCGAGGGCGATCTGGGGCACGGAATGCCTTCGTGGTCGAGCTTGCCGCAGGCGCAACGGTGGCAGGTTGTGGCTTACTTGCGGTCGATTCAGTGAGGCTTGCGCCGGGTCTTGCTGAGATGGACCCGGCGCTCTTTTTTCGGGGTTGGGTGACCTGAAAATTAGTGAGCTAAAAGTTATTGGTTTTCTCCGAATGTGAAGCTATAACTTACCGTTATTGGGTCAAATGATGCGCTCCCGCTACCGATTTTGGAGGAAATGGTAAGCTGGCGCTCTCCGGTTTTGCAGACACTGGGGATGTGGAGCGCTTCACAAATTGGCGAATGGTTGCGCTGACGTTAGGTGTGGTTTTGAAATCATCCCGAATGACGGGACTGCGAGTTGTTTGGGGGCGAAGACTTAGCGTTCTTCCTGACTATGGGGGACAGGGATTAGGGAACGGGCATTAGGGAACAGGAGACCGGATCGGTGGGAAGTCCGGCTTGACGGCGCATCGGTCTACTGCAACAATTTCGCTCGGAATCCGGAGTATCCGAGAACCAGAACAGCCGGTCGCCTACCACATCTCGAAATCGAGATGTGGGCGCCCGCTCATTAATTTTTTAAGCATCATACCCCCGCGCCCGCCATTGATGAGCTGATCGGAGAATATGAGTTGCCAAGGGAGTAGACCGGCGCTGTTCCGCAATTCGTGATTCTTTCTCTCGACAATGAACCTACCTAAGCGTAAAGTAACGGGGGGAATTCGATTGTTCTTTGGAAAGGTAAGAAAATGAAACCTATGTTCACCATCCACGCTGGCGAGTTTATCGTTGGTGATTATATTGAACACACGTTTCAAAACGTAAGCGTTTGGGTTCCGACGAAAGACACTGGAGTCGATCTTTTACTTTCTGGGAAGAACAAGGAAATACTATCTCTCCAAGTTAAATTCTCGAGAGACTTCCTTCTCACACATATGAAATCCCTGTCTCAAACGCCATTGCGCGCTCAGTTGCGCACTTGTGGGTGGTTCACGCTCAATAGAGAAAAAATCTTAGAATCCCGAGCTGACTATTGGATCTTCGTGCTAGTCGGCTTAAAAAACCGATCCACCGACTTTGTAATTATCAAGCCCGCGGAACTGTTGAAACGACTTGACGCGATTCATCCTGATAAAAAGAGAATTTGTCAAACCTACCTTTGGGTCACAGAGAATCTCAAGTGTTGGGAAACGCGTGGTCTTAATCTGAAAGATCAACTACTTGTTGCGCAAGGTAAGTTCGAACATAAAGAACGGGGCTTCAGCGAGTATTTCGGCCACAATGGCTGGAAACCGATCAAAAAACTCAATGATGCGTGAATAATGCTTCCCAGTTTTCCGATGAGACCATTCAATAGTTGTCTCTGAAATTCCAAGATTATGTGAATGCTGTTCAGTGATGCGGCGAACTCCGGCTGCAGGATAGTTAGGTCGCGATCCGACCCGCGGAGACCGTGCCGATCTTGGCTTCGCCGGGTGCCTCCAGGTCCCGCTGCGGGGTTCGGAAGGCTGCCCGCACCTGAATCCGAAAGCTTCTGGTTACTTCCCGATATGTATCCTCAGGAACGAACACGTTTCGCTGCGCCCCTTACAGGGCGCAATCCTTTAATGTTGAGCATTCCCCGGGTTGCGCTACGCTTCACCCGGGGCTATTTTCCACCACCCCTCCGGGGTGATTTTTGAGGAAGCTCGTTCGTTCCTGGAATGACTTGCAGCGGTAAGTTGAGTTGCTCCGAGGAATTGACCGACAACGGCGCAATCTCGTCGATGTGTTTTACGTTGCGGGTTGCAAAAGTTAGTTGTGGGGATTGGTGCGTTTGGATGGAATGCAGCGAGTTAGCCCCGCTGGCGCGGTGTTAGCGAGTTAGCTAATTAGCGGGACGTTGGGGTTTGAGCTTGGCTTGCATTGATTGCGCTGTGGTCGGTAGAGTCGGTAGGACTGCTGCCGCAATCACGAAGCCTATAGAGACGCGGCGGTTGAGATTTGCGGTATCCCACCCATTCGCAAAGAACGCGAATGGATGGGGCACCCAGACTTTTTGGGTGGATCAAACGAGTATTACCTGCCAAAGAACGCGAATACATGGGGCTCGGACATTTACGGAGACTGGGCGATTGTGGGGGAGTGAGCGACGGCTGGGCGTGGCCACTTGATCGATCAGCATTTGTCTTGCGGAATTTCTTACAGCGAAATTCTTGGGTTTTGTTAGTCTTGAAAACCAGCCGCTGCAAGAATCTGCCCTTATCGTTTACCCTCAACTATGTCGCCCCTCTCATGACTACTGCTGCCGCCCAAGCCCGCTATCCGCTCACACAGGGCGTGAACCCGTGGCTGGTGACGGTTTCGGTGATGCTGCCTACTTTTATGGAGGTGCTGGACACGGCGATTGCTTCGGTCGCTCTGCCTTATATTGCCGGATCGCTATCGGCATCGAACTCTGAGGCGACCTGGGTTCTGACCAGCTACCTGGTGGCGAACGCGGTTATACTGCCCGCTTCGAACTGGTTCGCGCGGCGATTTGGGCGGAAGCGCTTTTTGCTGATCTGCGTGATCATTTTTACGGTCGCTTCATTTTTCTGCGGCGCTGCGCCTTCGCTGGGCGTGATTTTGCTGGCGCGCGTGATGCAGGGAGCGGGCGGCGGCGCGCTGCAACCGCTGTCGCAATCGATATTGCTAGAGAGCTTTCCGATTCAGAAGCGATCGATGTCGATGGCCGCTTATGGGCTGGGGATTGTGGTTGCGCCGGTGATTGGGCCGACGCTGGGCGGCTGGCTGACGGACACATTCAGTTGGCGCTATGCCTTCTACATCAATATTCCTGTCGGTCTTCTCGCGGTCTTCATGATCACGCGATTTGTGCACGACCCACCTTACATCAAGAACGCCAAGGTTGGCGCGTTCGACAATATCGGGTTTGGTTTACTGATGGTTTGGACCGGCGCGTTGCAGATTGTGTTGGACAAGGGGCAGGAGGACGACTGGTTTGGCGCGCTGTGGGTTCGCTGGGCTGTGGCTGCGCTCGCGACCGCGCTGGTGCTGTGGATTTGGCATTCATGGACGCATCCGAAGGGGCTGGTGGATCTGCACGTGCTGAGGGATCGCAACTTCCGCACCGGATGTTTTTTGATTGCGATGCTGGGCATGGCGATCTATATCACGATTGCGATTTTGCCGCTCTACTATCAGGAGGTTCTGGGCTACACGGCATTTACGGCGGGACTGGTGGTGGGACCGCGGGGCATTGGGTCGTTCATTGGTTCGCCGGTGGTGGGGATGTTGGGGTCGCGAATCGACAATCGTAAACTGCTCAGCGCTGGCTTTTTTGCGTTTGGGGTGTGCGCACTTTTCTTCGGCATGGTGAATCTGGATATCGGACCTTATACGCTGCTGATTCCGATTACGCTGACAGGATTTGCGTTGAGCTTTGTGTTTGTTCCGCTGGCGACGATGGCTACGTCGACGATTCCACGCGAAGAGATGGGCAACGCTACGGGTCTGTTTAACATGCTGCGCAACATTGGCGGCTCGATTGGGATTTCGATGGCAACGACGGCGCTGATTCGCCGCGCCGCTCTGCACCAGACTGAGATTGGCGCGCATCTTGGCTCGTCGAATATGGTGTTGCAGCAGAAGTCGCACGCCATTGCCGGATATCTGGGGCATCACATTGGACCGACGGCCGGCGGGCCTGGATCAATGGGATTGATCTATGGCTTGATGGAGCAGCAATCGGCGCTGATGGCGTATGTGGATGTCTTCCGGTGGACTGCGCTACTGGCTTTTTTCTGCTCGTTGGCCGCATGGCTTTTCAAGAAACCCACCAAGCATGCCGATTTGCCACCTGGGATTCATTGAAGTGCAGTTATTGGATAGCGTACCTGACTCCGCAAATTTGCAAACCTCGAGCGGTCCTCTTTCCTTCTTATCGTAACGACGGCCGCAGGCCGCCTCACGTCGAAACTCCGGCCGAGTTTAGCCTGCTGTGCGGGTTTTTCAAGAAACAGTTGCGTGTTTTGCAACGTCGCACGCGATATAGCTTTTATCTGTTACATTGGTCTGGGCCTGATGGACGCTTCAAGTGAGTTGCGCAAAGGAGAGTCATGTTTTCAAAATTGCTGCGCGGTTATCAGCGGCTTGGCAATACTGCGGGCCTGCCTCATTTTTCCACTCCGGTTGATGTTTCCGCACAGCACTTGAAGATAGGTGTTGAAGATCGCAAGGCGGTGAACGATCTTCAGCCTCAGCCCTGGAACGGGTATGTTCCTCCTTGTACTCTGACCAATCAGGATCTTTGTGCGAATTATCCGGTGCAAACGGCAAATATCAAGGTGATGGAGATCTACGCAGGGATTGAAATCGCGGGCGATGATTGGATGCGAATGGCATGCGCTGAAGCGCTTGCGTCGATTGACGACAAAGGCGGTCCCTTCGGAGCTTTGATCATGCAGATTGACGATCCCTCCGGAGAGATCATCCGCTATTGGGCCAACCACAATCAGGTCACCTCTACAAACGATCCCACGGCACACGCAGAAGTCATGACCATCCGCAGCGTATGCGCGTCCCTGGGTGTCTTCGATCTTGGTTGCGTCGATGCCAATCAATCGCTTCTGCGGCAACCGAGTAAATACTCGCATTGCGTCATCTATAGCAGCGCTGAACCCTGCCCAATGTGCTACTCGGCCATTTGCTGGGCCAATATCTCGACTCTCCATTTTGCCGCGACTCGTTTCGATGCGGCTGCCCCGGGAGTTAATTTTTCCGATGAAGCCCTCTACGAAGAACTCTCCAAGCCGTACAGTGAGCGATCCATGAAGGTTTATCAATGCACGGTCGATAACTCCCTCGATGCTTTCAACAGGTGGAAACGCTCGGAAAAAACGCCTTACTAATCATCTCTCCAGGCTCGAAGCACAGAAAGCCCCGCAAAAGGAATTGGCCGCAACTCACGAGTTACGGCCAACTCCTTTTTGCGAGCTGAAGAAACTAGCAGGCGCGGGTTTGAAACAGTGGCGATCTCTCAATCGCCGCCGATTGAAACCTTTTCATGGTGGGGGTAACTTGTCCATCGGACTGATGCGCCTTATTTCATGAGGCCGACGCGGCGCACCAAGTCATTGAAGCGCGGGTCGGAGCGCAAGGGATCGAGCGGGGGATCTATCTTGAGATAGAGAAGCCCCACGTCGTGCGATTTGCAAGCCTCATCGAGCCATTTGAAGGCATCGTTCTTTCTTCCCAATCCTATATAGACCATCGCAATTTCATATCTTCCTACACCATCTTTTCGGACGCGCTCTTGCAGACGGGAGATCATTTTGAGAGCCTCGTCCGTTTGGCCCGCGCGGGCATAGGCATTGCCCAGGTGGCCCAGGGAATATGGACCATCGCCGGACCTGATGAATGCGCGAATGGCGTCCTGGTACATGCCCTTTTCAGCGTAAACATCGCCTAAGAGAAAGTTCCAGTCGGGAAGATCGATGTCGAGCGCTCGGACGGTGTGGATCAACGCGAGCGCCTGATCGTATTGACGGCAGAAATAATAGATGAAGCCTTCATTGTGAAATGTACGGGGGGAGGCTGGATCAAGGTCCACGCCGCGCCCTTCTTCGGAGAGAGCTTCTCGCATTTGGCCGGTTCTCGCCAGGTAAAATGCGTATCTCTCATGAAGGGGAGCTGAATTCGGATCGAGTTGGAGCGCGCGGTGAAACTCAGTCTGTGCGGTTGCCCAGTCCCAATCGAGCGTCATGGAAGCATTGGCGAGTTCAGCATGGCCTGGAGGCAAAGAGTCATCCAAACCAATCGCCTTCACGGCCTCGGCCTTCTGCTGGGAAAACGCGTCTTTATAAGCCATCTGCCCGGATTCGCCCAGACGGCCCCAGCAAGCGGCCAATGCAGCGTGCGCGGGGGCGTAGTTGGGACTGATCGCGATGGCTTTGTTGAGATCATCTATCGCGTTTTTGCAATCGTCCGAATTAAACCGCAGAGTACCGTGCAGATAATAATCCTGGGCTACGGGGTCGACCAATCTCATGCGGGCAAGTCGCGCTTGCTCCTGAGGCGTCACATTGGTGCGGATCTCGTCGGCAATGGCTTGCGCCACTTCTCCCTGCTGCGCGAGAACGCTGGTCATGTCGCGAACATAGGTGTGGCCCCATACTGGACGATCGGTGCGGGCATCAATCAACTGGGCGCTGATTCGCACCTGGTCGCCGGCACGCTGCACGCCACCTTCTACGATGCCGTCGACAGCTAACTCGCGGGCAATTTCAGGCAACTTCTTCTTGGTGCCCTTGTAACTCATGGCGGAAGTGAGCGAGATGACGCGCAGGGTGGAAACCTGGCCCAGATCATTGATCAACTCTTCGGTCATGCCGTCGGCGAAGTAATCTTGTGCCGGATCGCCTGAGAGGTTTTGCAGGGGCAAGATGGCGATGGAGCGAATCTCGCCTGCATTTGAGCCGGCGCGATTTTGCCTGAACAATGCGTATCCGATCACCGCGAGGAGCGCCAACGCCAGGGCAGCGCCGATCAGGAAGCGCGGCGTCCGAAGCTGTTTCGGCGGGGAAGAGCGGGGCGGCGCGATTTCTGACGCTTGAAGTCCCTCGGCCAATTGCATAGGACTTTGCGCGGAGTTCTGCTGCACAGACACCGGAGGAAGGTTGCCATTTTGCGGAGGAATCGTTGTCTCAAGCGGGTCAAAGATAAACTTCGGCACATAGGAGCCGATAGGAAGCTCGATGCGGACGGCAGGCCTTTTGTCTGCTTCAAGATAGTATTGCGCGAGGCGCTTTCGAACCTCGGTAGCTTTGACGCGAACTACCGAATCACTTCCCGTGTCGTAATCGACTGGGCGCCCGAACATTTCGGCGCCGATCATGCGCTCTCTGAGGGCATCGACATCGCCTGCCAATGCGTGTTCGATGATGAGATGGAGGAAATCCTGGGTGCGTTTGCTGCCTACGAATGCATGGCTTGCAGTGATCTCATCGAGGTGATGGCGCACTAGACCGATCTGCTTTGGATTGAGTAGGTTCGGCTCGCAAACTGGATCGGCTATCGGCATAATGGATTCAGGTCACCATTCGTAAACACCCATAGTACCACAGCAAACGTGCATCTTGGGCGCGGAATCTAGCCTCGACAAGCTATCCTGCTAATTTATTGCAAATAAATAACTTATTAGCAACAAACGTACTGATCATCGGCAACAAACGGTACAGAAAACCGTTCGTAGCATTACGGACTTGGCATGCCGATGTTGGAATAAGCGCATTCTCGGATTGGTTGGTAGGTGGGTGTTGATTTACGCGATTCAAGGAAACGATTACCAGAATAGCAGTATTGGTGGATTTGACACGAATTGAATCGGGATAGACGGGCAAGTGAACGTTTTCCCGGAGAAGCGCTAGAAGCCCAGGATGAATTCTCGCACGATGGAGCTTTTGTTCTGGTCAAGATTGCCGATAAGAGAAGTGCAGGAAGCGGAGCATGAATTCTGGCACAATCCGGTTTTTGCTCGGGTCAAGGTGCCCGAAAGGGGTACGCGGCCCGGGGCAAGATGGCAGAGGCGCGCCGGCCAGGAGCTGGCTGATCAAGTGTGGAGTGTCGGCGTTGGCACTATCGGGGTTGTGCTTTGCGTCGGCGCAGCCTGCCACGAGCGGGGCGGTTGAGCAGGCGATGCGCCAAGGCTCCGAGGCGATGACTGCCGGCAATTTCAGTGCCGCCGTGACGGCGTACACGACAGTTACACAGAAGATGCCGGAATTTGCTGAGGGATACTTCAACCTCGGCCTGGCACTGCAACAGGCGGGTCAGTTGGACGAGGCGCGCGCGGCGCTGGAGAAGTCGTTGAAATTGAAACCGGGCCTACGCGGCGCAAATCTTTTTTTGGGCATCATCGACTATCGCGAAAATCACCTGAAGGAATCCGCTACTTATCTGCTCCGTGAGACCCATCTGGATCCTCATAGCGCCAAAGCTTTCATGTGGCTGGGGGTTTGCCGGCTGGCGCTGGATGACCCGCAAGGCGCAATTGCTCCTTTGGACAAGGCCTATGCGCTGAATCCCACCGATGTGGACATCCTCTATCATCGCGGGCGCGCGTACCTGCTGGTGGCCAACAGTTCTTATGCCGCGATGTTCAAGCTCGACTCCGACTCATTGCGAGTGCATCAGGTTTTGGCTGAGTCATACGCGCAGGGATATCGCACGCAAGACGCGATCAACGAGTTTGAACTGGCGGTGAAGATGGGACCTCGGCAGCCAGGGCTTCATGAAGAGCTGGGCGACCAGTACTGGGTTGCCGGAAAACTCGACAAGGTCGCCGAAGCATATCGCGAAGAGTTGCAGATCGATCCTCATGCCGTGACTGCGATGTATAAGCTGGGCTGTTTTCTGGTGTTCAATCAGAAGCCTGCCGAGGGCGTGGAGTTGCTGCGCGGCGCTCTGCGCGAAGATCCATCGCTTTCGGATGCGCACTATTACCTGGGCGACGGGCTGATGGGCATGGACCAGGACCAGGAGGCGATTCACGAGTACGAGTTGGCGATTGCGGCCGATCGATCGAACAATCGCGCGATGAGCGCCTACTACAAGTTGTCGCAGCTCTATAGGAAGTTCAACAAAGTGTCTGAAGCTCAGGCCGCGCTCAGGAACTTTCAGCGGATGAGGGCCGAATCGAGCGACCGGCACGACAGCATCGCCAAGCAGCGCGTGCGCAATCGGAGAGAGCTTCCGGTTGAAGACGCAGACAAGACTGCGATTTCCGCAGATCAGTGATGACGAGTTTTGACCCTGCGCGGCAGCCGCCTGCGCCGGGTCTGAACCGCTTGGAAGTCAAGCGGGATGAATTGAGCAGCGGCAAAGAAAAGGGAAGCAGAATTAGCCGAACTATTGCAAACAGTTTGCTCAGGAGGCAGACGAATGAATTCAAACTCAATACCGATGCATAAGATCACAACGTGCATCCAGGCGGTCCGATCTGGACTTGCGCCTCTCGGAGTATGCCTGGCATTACTGGTCATGCTCTTGGGATTCGCTCCAACAGCGATGGCTCAACTCGATACGGGCGCTATCGCGGGAACCATTCTCGATCCGGCCAACAAGGTGGTGGCGGGAGCCAATGTGAGTCTCCGCGGAACGGACACGGGATCGGTCTACACGACGGTCAGCTCGTCGACCGGCTACTATGTTTTTCCGTCGGTCCGCACCGGAAGCTATGACATTACAGTGGTAGCAACCGGCTTCAAGACTGCGGTGCACCAAGGTGTTATCGTCGCGGTCGGCACGAGCAGCGCGGTGGACATCGCGCTGGTGGTCGGCACAACATCTGAAACCATCAGCGTGACGTCGAACACACAGACTCTGGACTCGGATACCTCCGATATCGGAGTTAGCATTCAGCCCGAGCAGGTGGAGGATCTTCCGCTGACGGTGGCGGGCTGGCGTTCGCTGGAGGCTCTTATTTATCTGGCGCCAGGCGTCGCAGGATACGGCATGGCGGGCAATGGTTCTGACACGCTGAAGATTAACGGCGGCCAGGAAATGGGAACCGACTTCCTGATCGACGGCATTACTACCAATCGTCAGCAGAACGGTTCCGGGAGCTTCGGCATCGTCTCGCCTTCGGTCAGCGCGGTGAGTGAGTTCCGCGTCAGCATCTCCGGTATGCCGGCGGAATTGGGCAGAACCACGGGCGGCGTTTCCAACTTCAACACCAAGGGCGGCAGCAACGAGTACCACGGCATGACTTACGATTACTTCAAGAACGCCGCGCTGGACGCCAACAGCTGGTTTAACAACGGCGACATCGCACTGTTTGGCAACACCCCTGCGATTAGACAAGCATATAAACGCCCGGCGGATACCAAGAACGATTACGGCATCAACCTGGGCGGTCCGATTCGCATTCCGCATCTTTACAACGGCAAGGACAAGACATTTTTCTTTTTCAATTGGGAGCAGTGGCGCCAGAACTACGGTGGCCCCATCAACAGTCAGTTGCCTACACCGGCCGAACTGGGCAGCGACGGGCAATACTTCGACTTCTCGTCCCTTTTGGGCACGAACGCGCTGGGCACGTCCCCTTGCGGAGAGACAGTGTATCCGGGCGAAATCATGGATCCGAAATATGACAATACTTCGGCGCCCTGCCGGTATGCCGGCTTCGGACAGACGGTCACCGGCACGCCAGGAAACTACGTTGTAACAGGCGCGCCAACCAACAAGATTCCCATCAGCCGGGCGAGCACGGTAGCCCAGAACATCGTGAAGACGTACTTGATGCCGCTGGCGCAGCAGGAGATCAGCGGAAGCGGCTCGACCAATTACGTCTATCGCAGCCCGGGTGTCGTAACCAATACGAACTACAGCTTCCGGATCGACCAGAACATCGGCGAGAGGAACAAGATCTGGGGATTCTGGAGTTCGAGAGAAAACACGGACTCGGGAGGCAACTCCAATATGCCGCCGCCGGGCCAAGCTTGTTGCGGGACAGTCAACCAGCTGGGCAAGTATCTGCGCGCGGGTTGGGACTGGATTGCGACGCCGACCATTGTGAATTCGTTGACCATCGGCGGCAACCGCTCGAATAACATCAATAAATCCAAGGCTGCCCTGATGGGAACCGACTGGGATCAAAAGCTGGGCCTCGCAAATGGCTTCAGCGATGACTTCCCTGTCTTCCAATTCATTGGCAACACCTTTCCGCAGTTCGGTCAGCAAGAGGACAGCACGGATACCGACAACACGCTTGCGCTTAATGACATTCTGCACTGGCAACATGGTGCGCACAGCTTGAAGGTCGGCGTTGAGGGACAGTATCACCAGTATTCCTGGGTCAGCAGGATCGGCGGCACCTGCGAAGGGAACGCCGGCTGTGCACAATTCTGGGACAACCAGACCGCGTCAGATGAGAACTTCTGGGGACAGGACGGCAACTCTTTCGCCGCCTTCCTGATTGGCGAAGCTGGCGCAATGAGCAACCTCAACGACCTGCATGCGCCGCGCTGGATCAGCCATTACGGCGCTATCTTTGCGCAGGACGACTGGAAGGCAACGCCAAACCTGACCTTCAATCTCGGCGTTCGCTGGAGCTACGAGACGCCGCGGCGTGAAGCGGCCGGTGATACCTCGATCTGGGATCCAACAATGACAGACGCCGCGACCAATGCAGGCGAATTTCCCCAAGCACTGGGCGCGCTGGTCTTTGGTGGCAAGGGCGCCGGTCGGAACGGAAGCGAAAACGAAACGTGGGGCAGCGTCTACAAGAAGAACTTCGAGCCGCGCGTCGGCTTTGCCTGGGAACCAGACGCCTTCTCCCACAAGGCGGTGATCCGCGGCAATGCCGGTATCTTCTCTGGACCGCTGGTCTATGCCGACTACGGCCAGGGAACGGTGCAGGGATTCACGGTTCAAGGAAGTCTCTTCACTGCCGATCCACTGGATGGCGTGCCGCTCGATAACGGGTTTGCGGCGCTACCAACCACGCCCGACCTGAACCCGAATCAATTGGATGGCACCAATGTCGCCGCGGACTTCATTGCCAAGAGCAACGGACGACCGGCGATGACGGAGACCTGGTCGCTGCAAACGGAATACCAGATCACGGCCAATCTCTTCGCCAACGTGGGCTATGTGGGCATGCACTCGACTCACTTGCACGCAATGCTCAATTTCATGAACGATATGCCGGACAAGGACATGGCCTTGGGCGACTATCTCAACTGGTGGGCCATCGCGCCCGGACCTGCCGGCTGGAGCGGCCCCGCTATGGAGCCCTACGCCAACTTCAGCTGCATCGGACCTAATGTCACAGTCGCAGTGCCCGGCTGCACATGGCCGGAAGACGAACCAGAATCTCAGGCTCTGCGCCCCTTCCCGCAGATCGGCTATATCAACATGGACAGCTACCTGCAGAACGTTGGCCAGTCCACCTACAACGCGCTGCAAGTCAAGCTAGAGCAGCGCTTCCACGACGGCCTGAACGTCCTGGCCTCTTATACCTTCTCGAAGACTCTGACTGATGCCGACGTGATTCAGCCTTACTGGAGCACGCTGCAAAACGGCGGCGCGGTGCAGGATCCTGAAAACCTGAAGGGCGAAAAGGCAGTTAGCAGCGAGGACGTTCCGAACAACTTCGTGGTCAGCTACGTGTACGAACTGCCCATTGGCAAAGGGAAAGCTTTCCTGGGTAACACGCCTAAGCCGGTCAGCGCGATTATATCGGGCTGGAGCACCACCGGCATCCTGCGCTACACCAGCGGCCAGCCGATGAGCATCTACGGCGCAACGGGCATTCCTGGCAAGAACTCAAGCGTTCGTTTCAATCGCGTGAAGGGCCAGCCCGTAAAAAATCCCAATTACAAAAACCCCTTGCTCTTCGACAACACGAGCAACGCCACGGCCTGCGAAACGGGCTACTTCAACTGCGCAGCTTTCTACGACCCAAACCTGGCATCCAACCGCGACGCGGGAGCTACTACCCCCGGGGGTAACCCCTGGCGCTTCGGCACCATGCCTCGCAACTCATCTGATATACGCGGATTTGCGTATAAAACTGAAGATTTCGGCTTGGCAAAGAACTTTTCCATTGTCAGCACCGTGAAAGCGAGTCTCCGCTGGGAGGTGTTCGATGCCTTTAATCGTCACGAGTTCCTAAGACCGAATTCCGACCTATTCGGTGGCAACACCGGAGTGGGCCAGATTGGCGGTCTGCAAAACGGTCCAAGAAACATGCAGGTTAGCTTGAGAATCACTTACTAACCTATTCCCTGGATCTGCTTCAGATGAGCAGAAAACAATGCAAAGCGCGGCGTCGAAATCGACGCCGCGCTTTGCATTTGCAGCGGGCATGATTGGGTTTCGTGCGATGTGAGTTGGTGTCAGGGGTTCTTGGAGCGGGCGCTTATCCCTTGGCTGGCGGCTTTAATCCTAGTTCTTTCATGGCGATTTGCAGGTCGGCCCAGGCCTCTTTTTTCTGTCGCGGGTCGCGCAGCAGATAAGCCGGATGATAGGTGACAATGAGCTTGGCACCGCGCACGGAATGGACGCGGCCACGCAGACCGGCGAGGGGCTGGCGCGCGCCGAGCAGCCAAGTGGCGGCAGTGGCGCCGAGAGCGACGAGCACTTGCGGACGGATCACGTCGATCTGGCGGAAGAGAAACGGCGAGCAGGTTGCCCCCTCTTCCTGCTCAGGGACGCGATTGCCGGGCGGGCGGCACTTGACTACGTTGGCGATGTAAACCCCTTCGCGCTTGAGTCCCATGGCGGCGATCATATTATTCAGGAGCTGGCCGGCCTTGCCCACGAAAGGAAGCCCCTGCGCGTCCTCGTCTGCTCCGGGACCCTCACCGACGAACATCAGGCTTGCGGCTGGATCGCCGTCGCCGAAGACGAGCTTGTTGCGGCCGGCGTGAAGGGGGCAGCGGGTGCAGTCGCCGATTTCATCGCGGATGATTTGGAGAGCGGCGGCGCGGTCGGCAGCGGGCACGACGGGTGAGATTGTTGGGGCGATGGGAAATGGATTGCGGGGCGGATCTTCGCGTAGTGCGGATGCTGATTGGGGATCTCGATTTCTCGCATTTTCCGGAGCAAAAACCGGCAGCGTTGGGTCACTCGAATTTTGGCTGCCTGGTGCTGGCTGCTCTTCCGGCTCGATGGCCAACTTGGCGAGGAGTGCGGGATCGACTGGACGACGATAGAACTCGGTAAGGCCGAGATCGCGGTAGAAGCGGACGCGGGTCAGCAAAGCATCGCGGGTTGCGGGATCGAGCTGTTGCGCCAACTTCATTACTCCACAATTTTTTATTATTGCTCAAATGCGGATTGATGTAGCTCACAATGAGCTGTCTTACAGTTGTCTTACAGCCGGTCGCATTACTCGACGATGAGTTGCCGGCGGGAGGCCGGAAGAACCGTCTCGCTGATGACCTGGTCCTGGCGCGATTTCTCGTCCGCGTGGTCGTCGAGTTCAAGGAGCATTGAGCTGGGCCGGCGGAGCGTGAGAATTTCGTCGAGGATGCGGTCAGCGAGCGAACGCTTGGACATTGCGGGCAGCTCGATGGCGGTGGAGAGAGTGAGAAAAGTGGCTGCGTTGGAGTCCACATCAAAGCCTGTGCCATCGCCGCTCACGTCGTTGACCACGATGGCGTCGGCACCCTTACGGAGCAGTTTGGCGCGGCCATTCTCCATTTGATTTTCTGTCTCGGCGGCGAAGCCTACAATCAGTTGGCCGGGACGGCGGCGGCGAACGACCTCGGCCAAAATGTCTTCGGTCGGCGCAAGTTCGAGCGTCATGGGCCCGCTGCGCTTCAGCTTCTGCTCGGAGATATTGACGGGACGGTAGTCGGAGACGGCGGCGGCCTTGACGATCAATGTAGCCTCGGTCATGCGTGCGAGGACGGCCTCGCGCATTTCGCTGGCTGTGGTGACCTTGACCACTTCGCAGTGCGTGGGCGGATGCAGCGCCGATGGCCCGCTGATGAGAATGACTTTTGCGCCACGGCTCTGGGCGGCATCGGCCAGCGCGTAACCCATTTTTCCGCTGGAGCGGTTGCCGATGAAACGAACCGGGTCGAGGGCTTCGCGCGTGCCTCCCGCAGTGACCAGCAGAACCTCGCCAGCCAGATCGTGACAGCGGCCGAGAGCGCACAAAACGGCTTCGGCAATGTCCGCAGGCTCGGCCATGCGCCCCGCGCCCACCATGCCGCATGCCAGTTCGCCTGTGCCTGGCTCGACGACGCGGACGCCGCGCTGGCGCAGGGTTTCAAGATTCGCCTGGGTGGCCGGATGCTCCCACATATTCACATTCATGGCGGGCGCCACCAGCACGGGCGCGGTTGTAGCCAGGTAGAGCGTGGTGAGAAAGTCGTCGGCGATGCCGTGGGCAAACTTGGCGAGGATGTCGGCGGTGGCCGGAGCGACGACCAACGCGTCGGCCCATTGCGCCTCACCGATGTGCTCGATGGAAGAATCATATGCGCCGTCGGCGGTTCCCGCTTCGTCCCACAGGCTGGTAATGACTTTGTGGCCTGAAAGCGCGGCAAAGGTGAGCGGCTGAACGAACCGAGCTGCCGCTTCGGTCATGACAACGTGGACTTCGAGGGCCTGGCGTTGCAGCGCGCGGACCAACTCCGCCGCTTTGTAAGCCGCAATTCCGCCCGAGACACCGACGGTTATTCTCATGGCTCGATTGTAATGGTTTTGATTGTGAATGGCACGAGAAGGATGGGCGATGCGGGCAAAGTTTCGACCACCAACGACGCAATTCCTGCATAGATTGCCGGATCACTCTGACGCGCGCGAAGCTATTGAACTCGACAAAAAACGCGGCGGACAGGGATATCACTGAGGCGATTCGCACAGAGCACAAATCGGCGACGATGACGCGCCTGCAAACAGGATCCTCTAACTTGCCAGAATGGGGACGGCCGGGCCTTCAACGAGCGGCCTGACGACCGGGGTTTCGATTTTCTCGTAGGCGATTTTGCCGGCCTCAATCTCGTCCTGCGCAATGCGGCAAGGCTTGGTGGACTGAGTGGAGACTAGAGCGCGGGAGCCGCTCTGCAACTGGCGGGCGCGACGAGCGGCCACCATAACCTTGCGGTAGTTCGAATCGAATCCAGTTTCAATCGTCATCGGAGTCTTCTCCAAAATTAAACTGTTGCTGGTCTGGCGGCTGGCCAATTCCAAAGGCCTCCAGAACGGGTTTCAGCCGCTCCTGCGAGTTGGCTTGCAAACAGGTTGCGGCTACCTCCAACACCCGGCGCGAACGAAAGGCGATTTGCTCGCCGTTGCGATAGTATCGTTCTGCGAGCACGATGGCCTCGAGTTGCGCCACCGCCCGGTCAAGAATGTCGTTGACTAGAATATAGCCGTACTCGCAATAATTCTCAATCTCCTTGCGCGCCTGGCTCAGGCGGCGGTATACCTCTTCCTCGTCGACGACGCCCTCGGCTCGGCTGCGATTGCGCAAGCGAGTGCGCAGCACTTTGGGGTTGGGGGGCATGACAAAGATGCTGACGGCCTCAGGCATTTTGGCGCGCACCTGTGCCGCGCCTTGCACGTCAATGTCGAGGACCAGATCGTGACCTTCGCGGCGGGCCTGATCGAGCGAAGTGCGCGACGTGCCGTAGAGATCTTTGCCGAAGACCTCGGCGTGCTCCAGAAACTGGCCAGCGGCGAGCATCTGTTCGAACTCCTCGCGCGTTGTGAAGTTATATTCGCGCCCATGCTGCTCAGAGCCACGCGGGGCGCGTGTCGTCCAGGAGACGGAGAATTCGATGCCGGTCAACTGCTTGCGCACTTCATTGACCAGTGTGCTTTTGCCCGAGCCCGATGGCGCCGAAATGATGAAGAGAATTCCTGCCATAATGCAATTATCCTCTCAGAACCTGTTTATAACTCATCGGTTTGGAAAGGGATAAGCAATAGTTATCCCTAAACTCCTCGGTAACTGCCGATAACTCTATTCCAAGTTCTGAATTTGCTCGCGGGCTTTCTCGATCTCCGATTTCATGGCTAATCCCAGTTCGGTAATGCGAGTTCCCTTCCCTCCTGCGCCACCGGTCTTGGAGAGCAGCGTGTTGGCCTCGCGATTCATCTCCTGAAGCAGGAAATCGAGTTTTTTGCCTAACTCACCTCCGGCCGCCAATAACTCGCGGAAGTGGCCGATGTGGGTGGTCATGCGTTCAAGCTCTTCGGCGATATCGCTGCGCTCGACCATGACGGCGACTTCTTCAAGCAGCCGCTGGCGATTGAACTCCGGACCTGTGGCCGCGAGCAACCGCTCAGTGAGGCGAGCCTGGTAGCGATCTTCGACCTCGGAACGCATTGCCGCAACGCCTTCGGTGGCTTCAGCCAGGCGATCGAGTGTGCCGGTGAGAATCGCCTCAAGCGCCTCGCCTTCGCGCGCTCTCATGGTCTTCAATTCCCCCAGCAGCGGGCCAATCTCGCGCTGTACGCTTTCTGTCAGGACGGTCTGGTCCTCGTCGCCTCGGCTATCGTTTTGCAGCGCACCGGGCAGACGCAGAATCGCATTCAGGTCAGGCTGGCCGCCGAGGCCGTGCTCCTCGCGCGCTGCGGCAAAGGCTGCGAGGTAGCTATTGACCAGATCGCGATTGTAGCCCGCCGTTTGCTGAGTGCCGCGATCGACCTGGAGGGTCAAATCCACGTGGCCGCGAATGAGATTGTCCTTGATCGCTTTGCGCAGTTCCACTTCTAACGCGTCGAGGCCTGAAGGGAGCCGCAATTGCACATCCAGAAAACGGTGGTTCACACTCTTGACCATGAGCGTGTAATTGAGCTGACCTTCATTGGGAAGGGGCACGCTCACTTGTGTGCGCGCAAATCCTGTCATCGAATAAATCGGCATAACTTTGATCCTTTGCTCGTCTATTGCTGCTTATTCCCTGGTTCCTATTCCCTGCGTTTCGGGCACATCCATGAATTGCAATTGATAGAGGCGCTGATAAGTGGGTGATGTGATCAGTAACTCTTCATGAGGGCCGATGGCGGTGATGCGTCCGTCTTCGAGAACTGCAATGCGGTTGGCGCGGCGAATTGTTCCCAGCCTATGCGCGATCACGAGCACCGTGCGGTTCTGCATGAGGTTGGCTAGCGCTGCCTGAACGAGCGACTCACTCTCCGCATCGAGCGATGAAGTGGCCTCGTCGAGAATCAGCACTGGCGCATTCTTCAAGATGGCTCGGGCGATGGAGAGGCGCTGACGTTCGCCGCCCGAGAGCCGGAAACCTTTTTCGCCTATCACCGTGTCGTAGCCTTGCGGCATGTGCAGGATGAAATCGTGTGCGAGAGCGTTGCGCGCGGCCTCTTCCACGAGATCGAGGTGAACCTCTGGCTGGCCGTAGGCGATGTTGTTTCGCACCGTGTCGTTAAAGAGGATTGTCTCTTGCGTGACCTGGGCAACCCGACGGCGAAGCGAGCCGAGCGTGAAGTCGCGCAGGTCGCTACCGTCGATGAGAATGCGGCCTGAGGTCACGTCAAAGAAGCGCGGAATCAGCTTGGCCACGGTGGTCTTGCCCGCGCCGCTGGGGCCAACCAGCGCCACTACTTCGCCAATGCGCAGTTCAAGATCGACGTTGTGCAGAATCTGATGTTCGCCCTCGTCGGTGGAGTAAGAAAAGCCCACGTTATCAAATCGTATGGAGTCTTTGAAGGGCGGCATCGCAACGGCGTGCGGTCGCTCCTTCACATCGTCGACTGCATCAAAGTATCCGAAGATTGAAATGGAAGCGCCCATCGCCTGTTGAAAGCTGTTGTAGAAGAAAGCAAATTTGCGCACAGGATCGTAGAGCTTGAAGAGTGCAACGATGAATGTGATGAAGACCGCGGAGGTCATGCGTCCATGCAAAATCTCATTGCGGCCAACCCACAAAAGCAACGCGATCGCTACTGCGCCAATCGTATCCATCAACGGCGAACTAATGGATTGAACGCGAACGCTGCGCAGGTTGGCGCGAAAGAGGCGTCGAGCCGCGCTTTTGAAGCGAAGTATCTCCCATAACTCGGTGTTAAAGGCTCGGACGATGCTATTGCCGGTTACGGTTTCATGAAGAATATTCTGAATTTCAGCAAGTTTGTCCTGGCCTGTGCGGGTGCGCGTGCGAACCGAACGGCCTATGCGGCGCGAAGAAGTAATGATGACCGGAACGAACAGGAGAAGTAACCAACTAAGGCGCCCACCTAGCGCAATTACCGCGAGCAATGTAAAGACGAAAGTAAAGAACTGTTGTAGAAAGTCGCCAAGTACGGAGCTAACTGCATTCTGCACACGGTCTACATCGTTGATGAGTGTGGAAAGAATTGTGCCGGTAGGATGTTTGTGAAAAAAGCTGGACGAGCGGCGCATTGTGGTCTCATAAAGGTGATTGCGCATATCGGTGATCATGCCGAAGCCCGCATAACTCACGAGATACGTGCCGGTATAGTCGCTCAGCCCTTTTAGTACGGTAGAGACAACCAGCGCAAAGGCCACCACTGTCCAGGCATTGTGAAGTTGATGCGGTACAAAGCTATGAATATCGAACTGCCACCCGGGCGGCGCCATGGGAAAGAGCCTGAGTTCATTGGATTGATTGTGAGGGTCGAGCACCACGCCCAGAATAGGAACGAAGAGCACGATCCGCAGAGATTCCAAAAGGCCAACCATAGCCAGCAGCAACACGCCGGGCAACCACTGGAACCAGTAGGGCAGCCCGAAGCGCAGCAGGCGCAAAAATCGATTCATACCCGTTGACCACCCTGACTGACGCAAGAACCCATCTAAGGATTATAGCTGTCTGCCACCTGCGGGGACTTGCCGTGCTGGCGCTCGGCCTTCGGCTTGCGGAACCGGGTTTATCAAAATTCTATCCTGCGATCATCTTTATAGAATCGCCCTCGCCACGGACTGCAGCGGCAGAATTTTGTCAACGCCGCCGAGCTTGATGGCCTCCTTGGGCATTCCGAAGACGACGCAGGTGGCCTCATCCTGAGCGATGGTCACGGCGCCAGCCTGTTTCATTTCCAACATTCCGCGAGCGCCATCGTCGCCCATACCAGTGAGGATGACGCCGACGGCATTGCGTCCGGCATAGCGCGCGGCAGAGCGAAAGAGGACATCGACCGAGGGGCGATGCCGGCAGACCAAGGGGCCGTCCTTGATCTCGACATAGTAACGCGCTCCACTTCGCTTGAGCAGCATATGATGATTTCCTGGCGCAATCAGTGCCCGCCCGCGAATCACCGTGTCGTTGGTTTCAGCTTCCTTAACGGTGATGGCGCAAAGGCTGTCGAGCCGCTGGGCAAAGGCGCGGGTGAATAACTCCGGCATATGCTGCACGATCACGATGCCGGGAGTGTCGGCAGGGAGCGCTTCGAGCACTGTCCTCAGCGCCTCCGTGCCGCCTGTGGAAGCGCCAATCGCAACCACTTTCTCAGTGGTCTCGGCCATGGCGTGAGTTCCTTGCGAGAGAATGCAATCGGCGTTCAGCTTGGGCTCGACCGTATGACTGGGGCCCAAATTGCGCATCCTTGCGCCCGCTGCCGCCTTCACCGCACTGCAGATTTCGATTCGAGATTCTTCAAGAAACTGCTTGGTGCCCATGCGTGGCTTGGTGATGATTTCGACCGCACCATACTCAAGCGCGCGGAAGGTGCTCTGCGCGCCTTCTTCGGCCAGGCTGGAGCAGATCACCACTGGAATTGGATGCTGGCTCATGATCTTTTTGAGGAAGGTGAGACCATCCATGCGCGGCATTTCGATGTCCAGGGTAATGACATCCGGCACCTGCTCGGCGATGCGATCAGCGGCGACAAACGGATCGCCGGCCGTCGCGATCACTTCGATCTCGGGGTCGGACTCGAGCACATCGCGCAGCGTCTGCCGAACTACGGCGGAGTCGTCCACGATCAGAACGCGAATCTTCCTGGTACTCATAATCCGAACCTCGTTGCTTCCTCTCGCATCATGTCGGCGGCCTTGTTGATCTGCCTGTTTCGTCATCCGAATCGCGGATCAGGAGTGCCGTTGCAGCAACACTTCTCCGGTCTTTGTGTTGAAGTAAATGTTGATGCCGCGTTTTCCGCCCAAAGAGGAAGCAGTCACGTTGAAGCCTTCTTCGGCGAGCACTTTCATCGCCGATTCGCTGTTCATTCTGCCGACGGTGGGGCGCGTCGATTCATCGATCATCAACAACACATCACCGCCCCCGAAGAGCTTCACCTCGACCTCGGCACGATTCGCGCCGAGCGCGTCAAACTGCCGCGCCAGATCGCGAATAGCATAGTCCACGTAGCGGCGTCCGGCGGAACGAGTCAAGGTTGCAGCCGATTTTGCAGGCGAACGAGGCAGCATGGGATGACAGAGCGCGCCCAGGCCCAGCCGCGGAACCCAGAATGCAATGCCCACGCAAGAGCCGAGCAGTGTCCGCAGAATTGTCGGCTCCCTGACCAGTCGAGACTCTCCCGGCTGGAGGTAAACCTCAGGCAATCCCGCCGTGGCCACTGACTCAGCATCTGCCATTGGTCCTCCTGTAGAGAGCCGGAGCCACCGGCACAAGCGGCAGGTTCATATCGTGCAGGGTCTCGGCATGGCCCACAAACATATATCCGCCCGGCGTCAAGCAGTTAGAGAGCTTGAGAAGGATGCGCTCTTGCGTGGGACGGTCGAAGTAGATGATCACGTTGCGGCAGAAGATTGCGTCGACCTTTTCTGCAACACCGTAATCCGCATCCATGAAGTTGAGGCGGCGAAATTCGATGCTCCGCCGCAACTCCGGCACCACGCGCTGTTTTTCAGAGCCAGGGTCGCGGCTGCGCATGAAGTATTTTTTTCTAAGCTGAGGCGCGACTGGAGCAACAACGTCGTTGCTATAAACACCAAGCTCGGCTTTGGCCAAAACGAGGTTGGAGATATCGGTAGCCTGAATGCGAAAGCGAAAGCCTGGATGGGTCAACGCGTACTCGCTCAGCACGATGGACATTGTATAAGGCTCTTCTCCGCTTGAGCAGCCCGCGCTCCAGATCAGAAACGATCGTCCGGCAAGGCGTTCGGCCATCTCGGGAAGCGCCTTCTCCACCAGAAAATCGAAGTGCCCCGACTCGCGAAAGAAGTCGGTCTTGTTGGTGGTCACCACATCGATCAGATGAACGAGCTCTTCCTTGAGCCCCTCATGTCCGAACAGGTAATCGCAATACTCGCTATAAGAAACAAGGTTGAGTGTCTTGAGGCGGCGCTTGATGCGTCCCTCGAGCATGGTCTTTTTTTCTGCGCCCAGATGAATGCCGGCCTCGGAATAAATCAGGTTGCAGAGCCGCGTATAGTCCCGTGAGGAAATCGATTCTTCGTGTACTGTCATGCTTTGAACGGGGCGGCGCAAACCGCCCCATTCCCCCCTTACGCAGCCGCTCCGACTAGCTGCTTGTCCACAGTCTGTTGTTTCTCGACGAGCGGTTTGGCGGCTTCCTGCTTGCTGACTTCCTGTCCGCGGACAACAGAAAGCTCCTCGGCCGAAAAGACCCTATCGATGTCGAGAATCATGATGAACTGCGTGTCGCGCTTGCCCATCCCCTTGATGAAGTCCGTGCGTATCTGGGTACCGATCTTCGGTGCCGGCTGAATCTGGTCCGGCTCAAGATCGATCACTTCCTCGACCGAATCGGTCAGCGCGCCGATGACGGTCGATTCGTTGTCCAGCAGCACTTCGACAACAACAATGCAGGTGTTGCGTGTGCTCTCGGTCTTCGACATCTCAAAGCAAAGCCTGAGATCGACGACCGGGACCACGCTGCCGCGCAGGTTGATGACCCCAGCCATGAACTCCGGCGTCCGGGGAATTTGTGTAATGGTGGTCAGGTCGAGCACCTCTCTTACCTTCGCCACATCGGTGGCGAAGATCTCGTTGCCGAGCTTGAAGGTAAGGTACTGCCGAGTCTCCGTGATTTCGCTAACACTCATACTGCAACTCCTCTCTCACTGTGAAGACTGGGTACTTGCCGCACGAGCGAATCTTTGCTTGTGCGGCCAGCACCGGCTAGCACCTAGTAACGCTCGAAGTCTCCATCGAGCTCGTCGTGTTTGTCCTTAAGCCGGAGATTGACCCCGCCCGCCTTTGCGCCGACGGAAGTGTGGCCGGCCGGTTTTGCGGAATGTATTGCCGCCGGCACGGATCTCGCAGCCTTGACCCCTGCGCCTTTGCGCCCGCCTTCGTCTCCGGTGTGGAAGAAGCCCAGTGCGCTGACTAATTGATCGGATTGCCCGGTCAACTCTTCAGTCGTGGAGGCCATCTCCTCGGAGGCGGAGGCGTTCTGCTGAATCACTTTTTCCAGTTGCTGCAGCGCCTTGTTGATCTGCTCGGCGCCGGTGTCTTGTTCCTTGCTTGCCGCCGAGATCTCCTGGACCAGTTCGGCCGTGCGCTGAATATCGGGCACCAGTTTGTCCAGCATTTCGCCGGACTTTTCTGAAACCCTGAGCGTGGTCGAGGAAAGCTGATTGATCTCAGCCGCCGCCTTCTGACTGCGTTCAGCGAGCTTGCGCACCTCGGCCGCAACCACCGCGAAACCTTTGCCATGCTCTCCGGCGCGCGCCGCTTCAATTGCAGCGTTCAAGGCGAGCAAGTTGGTCTGGCGGGCAATCTCCTCAATGATTGAGATCTTGTTAGCGATCTCTTTCATCGCGGACACGGCTTCCAGAACGCTCTTGCCGCTTTCGGCAGCGTCTTTCGCGCTCTTGTTGGCGATCTTGTCGGTCTGCGAGGCGTTGTCGGCGTTCTGCTTGATGTTGGAAACCATCTCCTCCATCGAAGAAGAGGCCTCCTCAGCCGCCGCCGCCTGCGCGCTGGCGCCCTTCGAGACCTGGATCGACGCCGTCGAGATGGACTGCGAGGCAGCCGCCACCTCTCCGGCGATGCCGCGGATATCGGAGACGGTCCGCGTGAGCCCGCTGACCATTGAAGCCAGCGCCTGCATCAGTTTGTCCTGCGGCGAGCGCTCGCGAAGCTCGACCGTCAGATTGCCGTTTGCTACCTCTTCGGCTGCCGCCGTGATGTCGTTCATCGCGACGACGAGCGTGTTGAGATTGTTTTTGATGGTGTTGAAGTCGCCGTTGTAGGTGTCGGTGATCTGCGGAGGCACATCGCCCTTCGAGATCATGTCCACATAGCGCGCGGCAACGTTCAAGGGGCCGATAACCGCGTCCAAGGTGTCGTTCACGCCTTGAACGATCTTGCGGTAATCGCCCTGGTGCTTGCTGGCATCGGCGCGCGTAGCCAGCTTGCCGTCTACCGCTGCCTTGACCAATGTGCCGGCATCGTTCACGAGCGCGTTGACCGCGTCGATGCAGGTGTTGAGGTTGTTCTTGAGTACGTTGAAGTCGCCGTTGTAAGTGTCGGTGATCCGCGTGGGAATATCGCCGCGGCTGATACGGTCGACGTAATTGGCGGAGACATTGAGCGGACCGATGACCGCATCCAGCGTATCGTTCACGCCTTGGACGATCTTGCGATAATCGCCCTGGTGCTTGCTGGCATCGGCGCGGGTGGCAAGCTTGCCGTCTACCGCCGCTTTCACCAATGTGCCGGCGTCGGCGACCAGCGCGTTGACCGCGTCGATGCAGGTGTTGAGATTGTTCTTGATGGTGTTGAAGTCGCCGTTGTAGGTGTCGGTGATCTTGGCCGGAATGTCGCCATGGCTGATACGGTCGACGTAGTTGGCGGAGACGTTGAGCGGTCCGATGACGGCATCCAGCGTATCGTTGACGCCCTGGACGATCTTGCGATAATCGCCCTGGTGCTTGCTGGCGTCGGCGCGTGTGGCGAGCTTGCCGTCTACCGCCGCTTTCACCAATGTGCCGGCGTCGGCAACCAGCGCGTTCACCGCATCGATGCAGGTGTTGAGATTGTTCTTGATGGTGTTGAAGTCGCCGTTATAGGTGTCGGTGATCTTGGCGGGAATGTCGCCCTTGCTGATCCGGTCGACATAATTGGCGGAGACATTCAATGGCGCAATCACGGCGTCGAGAACGCCGTTAACTCCGCGCACAATCTCGGCATAGGCTCCTTTGAACTGATCGAGCTTGCCGCGCTCGGCGAGATGGCCTTCTTTGGCAGCGTCGGTCAGGCGAGCCAATTCCTTCTGAAGCCCTTGCAGCACGATGGCGACATTGTTGATCGCCTGCTTCATTTTTTCGTGGTCGCCTTTGTAGGTTGCGGCAATTAGTTCGTCGATTTTGCCGTTCGACACCTGCGCGAGGATGCGGTTGCCTTCGCCAATCGGCAGCAGAATCGCGTCGAGCATGGTGTTGACGCCGCGAACGATTTCGGCGTACGCTCCCTGGAACTGCTCCGGCTTGCCGCGGTCTGAGAGTTGCCCTTCCTTGGAGGCGTCGATCAGTCGCGCCAGTTCCTTTTGCAGGCCTTGCGTGACTACGGCCACATTGTTGACAGCCACCTTCATCTTCTCGTGATCGCCCTTGTAGGACTGGGTAATCAGCTCGTCGATTTTGCCGGCGGAGATTTGCGCCAGGATGCGGTTGCCCTCGCCAATCGGCAGCAGAATCGCGTCCAGCATGGTGTTGACGCCGCGAACGATTTCGGCAAAAGCGCCCTGGAAGTTCTCCGGCTTTCCGCGATCGGAAAGTTGGCCCTCTTTCGAGGCATCGATCAGCCGTGCCAGTTCCTTTTGCAGACCCTGCGTGACGACGGCAACATTATTGACGGCTACCTTCATCTTTTCGTGGTCGCCCTGGTAGGTGTGGGCAATCAGTTCGTCGATCTTGCCCGCTGAAATCTGCGCCAGGACGCGGTTGCCTTCGCCGATGGGTATGAGAATCGCGTCGAGCATCTCGTTGACGCCCTGAATCATTTCGCGATGTGTACCGTTGAAGAGCGTCGCTTTGCCGCGCTCCGAGAGGCGGCCCTCTTTGGAGGCATCCACCAGGCGCATGATCTCCTGCAATACCAGCATCGAGTCATCGTCCTCTTCAACCAGTTGTTTCTTCTCGCTCGCGCGTTCCCGAACTCCGTGTCCGTTTCCGCCTTCTCCGGAACCCGCGCTATGCGGCTTCCGAGCTTCACTTACCAATGCAGTCGGCATGAAATCCGCCCCTTTCTTTCGCTGGGGTCCTTTGTCTTCCATGGTTCTCTCCGAAGGGAGGAACGCGGAAGAGCGAGACTCAGCAGGTTGAATCGTTATTTGACGGGCACTGGAACTCGATCCAGCACCGACGAAATCCTGAAAACAGGCTTACCACCCAATACTTCCTTGTTCCGCCTTTCAATAACGTTCGAACTCGCCATCCAGATCGGCGAGCTTATCCTTCAAGTGAAGCGCGACTCCCGCCTTGGCTGCCGCTCCAGATTCTTTCGGCACAGCGTGGCCGGTCTCCTTGGGTGTCCATGCCGGCCCAGAGATGCGTCCAACAGAATTTGCGGCGCTGGACCGGTGAACCGCAACATAGCCCTGGTCACCGGTGCGGAAGAAGGCCAGCGCGCTCACAAGTTGATCGGATTGACCGGTCAACTGCTCGGTTGTCGCGGCCATCTCCTCCGAGGCGGAGGCATTCTGCTGAATCACTTGCTCCAACTGCTGCAGCGCTTTGTTAATCTGCTCTCCACCCGTGTCCTGCTCCCGGCTGGCAGCTGAAATCTCTTGCACCAGCTCCGCCGTTCTCTGAATGTCGGGCACCAATTTTCCCAGCATTTCGCCCGATTTTACCGAGACGTTCAGCGTCGTGATCGACAGCTGATTGATCTCGCCTGCTGCTCTCTGACTGCGCTCAGCCAGTTTGCGCACCTCGGCGGCGACTACGGCAAAGCCCTTGCCATGTTCGCCGGCGCGCGCCGCCTCGATCGCGGCATTCAACGCCAGCAGGTTGGTCTGGCGCGCAATCTCTTCAATGATGGAGATTTTGTTGGCGATCTCTTTCATGGCCGCCACCGCTTCTAAGACCGACTGTCCGCTTTCCCTGGCGTCCTTGGCTGATTGGTTGGCGATCTTGTCGGTCTGCTGCGCATTGTCGGCGTTCTGCTTGATGTTGGAAGCCATTTGTTCCATCGAGGCTGACGCCTCCTCCGCTGCTGCCGCCTGGGACGAGGCGCCTTTGGACAGCTGTACTGAAGCCACCGAAATGGATTGGCTGGCCGACGACACTTCGCCGGCTATCCCTCGGATCTCGGTGATGGTGCGCATCAAACTGGCGCTTACTGTCCCCAGACTTCGTTCCATCTGTCCTATCTCGTCCTCAGAAGTGACTTCGATTTGCTGGCTCAAGTCGCCCGCGGCGAGCGCATCAAGGGCTCGAACTACTTTGCTGACCGGCTGGGCAATGGATCGAGTCAGTACAAATCCAAAACCGAGCGCGAGCACGATGCCCGCCCCAATCGAGACGATCATGATCATCGAAGACCGCGATGCCAGTTCCGAACTCTCCTTCATTCGTCTTTCAGCCGAGGCCAGCTTGTCGTCCCTCAGATTGTCAAAAGCGGTTTGCATATCGTTGGCAGCCTTCGGCGCATCTCCCTGGAAGATGATTGCCTCGGCGTCTTTCTCTTTTCCCGCCGCCGCCAGAACTGCGACTTGATCGATATAGGCGTCATATTTCTTCCGGTTGTCGTTGAAATCCTCAAAGTGCTTCCGCGTATTCGCGGCAACAATTGATTTCTCAAACACATTCGATTGCCGATCGAGATCGTCTTTGAGGCTGCCGATCCTGGCGACATACTTCTGCTTATCCGGGCTGAGAATGACGTCTCTCGCAGCCACGCGCAATTCTTGCAGCGATGCAGTCATGCCAATCAACTGGCCCTCGGGTACGGTCGACTTCTCGTAAAGTTCCAAGACCGCGTCACCCAAGGAGCGCAGACAGAGAATGCCCGTGACACCGATGGCGGAGGAAATCACCGCGACTATTGCGAAGCCTCCGATAAGTTTGGTGCCGATCCTGATTTTCTTCAGCATTCTTTGCTCCTTTGAGATTGGTCTGTCCGGCCGCGCCGTTCGCGTGCCTGAGCAGAAGCGGATCGAACACCGATGGGTGCGCCCAGCCGCCGCGTGCTAAGCGAACCTGCGCGCACCGCATCCTGCGCCAGCCGCTCGGGATCGAGAATCAGCGCCACTGTTCCGTCGCCCATGATGGTTGCGCCGCTGACCACCTGCACATGCCGATAGAAGCGGCCTAGATTCTTGATCACTGTCTGGCAATTGCCCAGCACCTGGTCGACGACAAATCCGTAACGGCCTTGCTCGGTTTGAACAATCATGATCTGCTCGATCACTGGGCGGGGAGTGCGGATTTCGAAATGCTCGCGCAGACGGATGTAGGGAACCAACTCGCCGCGCACATCGGCGATGTGCTTGCCGTTGGCTCGCTCAACATCCGCGCGCGTCAGTTCAATGCATTCCAGAATGTTGGCGAGCGGGAGCACGAAGCTGGCGTCGCCAATGCTCACCAGCAACCCGTCGATAATTGCCAATGTGAGCGGCAGGCGCAGCGTCACGCGAGTGCCCTCGCCGGGCTTGCTGGATACATCGATCGATCCGCGCAAACTGTCCACACGCTGCCGCACCACATCCATGCCCACGCCGCGGCCACTGACATCGGTGACCTGCTTGGCGGTAGAGAATCCAGGCTGAAAGAGTAGCGCGTAGGTTTCGCTTTCGGTGAGCTGAGCGCCAGCGGCTATCAGGCCACGCTCGATGGCGCGGTCGCGCACCGCTTCGGCGTTAATGCCAGCGCCGTCGTCTGAAACCGCGATCAGCACGCTGGCCCCAGAGTGCCGCGCGGCGAGATGAATGGTCGCAGTGATAGGCTTTCCAAGCTGGCTGCGCACCGCGGGCGATTCGATTCCATGGTCCATGCTATTGCGGATCAGGTGCATCAAGGGATCGCTCAACTGATCGATGACGGTTTTATCCAGCTCCGTATCCGCGCCTTCGATGGTGAGCTCGACATTCTTGCCCAGATCGCGCGCCAGATCATGCACCAGGCGGCGGAATTTTTCAAAGGTTGCGCGAATGGGCATCATGCGGATGTTCATCGAGTTCTCGCGCAGGGACGAGGTGAGCCGCTCGACCTCTTCGGTGACGGCAGCGACTTCTGGATCGTCGTGCTTGGCTGCAATTTCGCTCAACCGCGCCTGCACCGTGACCAATTCGCCGACCAGATTCACAAACAGGTCAAGCTTGGCGGCGGGAACGCGCAGGCTTGAAGCATTGTCGGGCGCGTCGTAATCACGGCGGCCACCGCGCTTTTCGCGCTTGTCATCGAGCGCCTTGGCAACGAGATCAGCCGCGCTGGCAGCGGCTGAAAGCTGTGCGGAGATTGCCGGGGACGGATTCTGGTTCTCGGCCCGGCTCAAGACCGGCTCGATCGTCAGCTCGCAACTGTCTTCGACAAAGATGAAGACATCACGAATCGCATCGAGCTGAGCCGCGGTAGATAGCACCATCTCCCATGCCACATAACAGCGCTCCGGGTCTAGTTCGGCCAGGGGAGGAACGGCCGCCATGCTGGCTTTGACCGCCAAGCCCCCCAACTGCTTCAGCTCATGCACGAGCAGCAGCGGATTGGCGCCGTTGAGCATGAACTCCGCTCCGGGAGCAAAGTGGATCGACCACTCCCGCAACTCCCCACCGGCGACGCTGGAGACAGTCGCGACGCCGGTTTCAACGTCCATCTTGGACGGTGCAACCTTCCCTTTGGTGGGCTGCTTCTCGGGCTTGCCGGTCAGATGCCGCACCTTGGTCAGTATCTCTGCGCAGGCAGCCGGATCGGCCACAGGCGCCTCGGCCACACCCTCTTCGAGCATGGCCCGAATTTGATCGAGCGCCGAAAGGGTCAGATCGATCAGCTCTGCGCTGATTTGCAGCCGTCCGTTGCGCACCTCGTCGAAGGCTGTCTCCAGATTGTGTGTGAAGGTGGCCATATCTTCGAAGCCGAACATGGCGCCCGAGCCCTTGAGAGTATGCAGTGCGCGGAAAACGCGCCCCACCAGCTCCTGATCACCGCGGTTGTCATTCAATTCGAGCAGAGCCGATTCGAGATCAACTAATACTTCGCGGCCCTCCTCTCGAAAGGCTTGCTTGAACTGGTCGGCTTTGTTGACGTTCGACAAACATCCACCCCGCTTGCCTATTCGGCTTTCACAGGTACTTTGAATTCATCCATGAGAAACTGCTGGAGACCGGCTTCGCTCAACGCCGCAACCATCTCTTTGGGAGCGGGTCCGGCGAGATAAAAGCCAACTCCCGCACCTTTCGCTTTGCGCTCGGCTGCCCACAGCAGCTGAACAGCCGTGACATCGAGATCGGTGGCGTCTTTGATCGAGACGCGCACCTCTTTGCCGAGGCCCTGTGCCGTGAGCAAATGCTCTTTCAACTCCGCGGCCGAGGAGATGTCGATTACGCCTTTCAGGCGAAGTACATTTAGCTTTTTATGTTGCTGCAGAGTGATTGCCACGCGCCGCCCTCCCCGACTGCCTTGAATCTGTTTTCGCGCACCCGCTGCCGTTCAATGATTCGCGCCGGGCCAGGGGCCCATGATCCAACTATTTTGTCCGGAACCGCGCCGCAGATGGGTTTGCGCCGGAAACTCTTGCACACATGCGTCCACGCAATGACGGTTCTTTCGCTCGTCATCACCTGCTTTATCGGCCAATTTGGGGTGGTATTTCGGGGAGAATCCTTATATTGTTCTCAGAAAGCTTCTTGGCCTTCGGGTTTCCCAAGCGGGTAATCTCCGCGCCGGGAAGATTTAGAATGGAGAGAATCGAATAAATGTTGCGCCGGCTTGCCGGCCGGAAAGCACGCACCCATCCTTATGCATCGCTGGTCAAAGCTTTTTATTCCTACACTTCGCGAGGCCCCGGCAGACGCCGAAGTGGCCAGCCACAAGTTTCTAGTGCGCTCGGGCTACATTCGCCAACTGGGCGCGGGCCTATACAACTACCTCTTCCTCGCACAGCGCTCGATCAACAAGATCATCGCGATTGTGCGCGAAGAGATGGACCAGATTGGCCAGGAGTTTTATCTGCCTGCGCTTTTGCCCAAGGAGCCATGGGTCGAGAGCGGCCGCTGGACGGGCATGGGCGACAACATGTTCCGCTTGAAGGACCGCAAGGGCGCGGAGCTTTGCCTGGGCATGACGCATGAAGAGGTGATGACCACCATCGCGCGCAATGAGCTGCGCAGCTACAAACAGTTGCCGCAAATTTGGTATCAGATTCAGACGAAGTTTCGCGATGAGCCGCGGCCGAAATCGGGCTTGATGAGAGTACGCCAATTCACCATGAAGGACGCATACTCGTTTGATATTGATAAGGCCGGCCTGGACAAGAGCTTTGATTTGCACGATGCAGTTTATCGGAAGATTTTTTCGCGTTGCGGATTAAAGTTTGTGGCCGTCGAGGCGGATTCCGGTTCGATGGGTGGCTCGCAATCGCAGGAGTTCATGGTTTATACCGACGCCGGCGAGGATTTGATTGCTAGCTGTCCTGTTTGTGGCTACGCGGCGAATACGGAGAAAGCGACATCGAAGCTCGCTCCAGTCTCAGAACTAGAACCCACGGCAGACAAGCCGGAAGAAATCCACACGCCAGCCATGGGCACCATCGCAGACATCTGCGCGTTTCTCAAGATGCAGCCCGTCAACGACATCAAGTGCGTCGCATATATGGCAATATCACAAGGAATAAAAGGCAATATGCCTGACATCACAAATACTCAACCCCTGATTGCCTTTGTCAGGGGTGACCATACGGTAAATGAAACAAAGTTATTGGCTGCCATTGGTGGAGTTCAAGAGATTCGGACAATGAATGAGGCAGAGGTTGGAGACATTTTCGATGCACCCCCAGGGTTCCTTGGTCCCGTTGGTCTTAAAAACATACAAAGTCGAGTTACGTTCTCAGATGGGAAAAAGATCATCGGAAAATTGCATGATGAAAAAACGCAACCAATTGTGGTTTTGGACAGTGCCCTCGAAAACCGCAAGAACATGGTCTGTGGCGCGAACAAGCTGGACTACCACCTGCGGAATGTTACGCCGGGCCGCGATTTCTCGTGGACGATGATGGCTGATATTCGCACCGTGAATGAGGGCGAAGGCTGTCCAAAAGACGGCTGCGCGGGCAAGCTCGTCGTTGGCAAGGCGGTCGAGATTGGCCACATCTTCAAGCTCGGCTATAAGTACACGGAGTCGATGGGTGCGCGCGTGCTCGACGAAAATGGCAAGGAAGTGATGCCGATCATGGGCTGCTACGGCATCGGCATCGAACGCGTTTTGACCGCGGCCATCGAGCAATCCAACGACAAGAATGGCTTCTGGCTTCCGGCTTCGATTGCGCCGTTCACCGTGGTTGTCACGGTGACGAATATGGGCGATGCGTTGCTCAACAAAACTGGCGAAGAGCTGGCCACTGCGCTTGAGGCCGCTGGTCTGGATGTATTGCTCGATGACAGAGACGAGCGGGCGGGCGTCAAATTCAAGGACGCAGATCTGGTAGGCATTCCTTATCGCATCAATGTGGGTAAGAAGACCGCTGAGGGCAAGGTGGAGTTAGTCACTCGCGCTACGTCAACTAGTGCGGATGTAGCGTTAGAGGATGTGGTGGCTCTGGTGAGAGAGCGCATCGAGGAAGATGGACTGTTGGGGACGGCCGGAGCGTAAGAGGCGGCGTGCGGCTACACCACCGTGACCGTGTGGATCTTTGCTCTCCCAGGTCCCAGAATCGGGACTTGGGGCACCCAGATTGGTGGTATCCCACCCTAGCCGCAAAAACAAGGACGCGGCAAGGATGGGGCACCCAATGTTCACCGTTCACTGTTAGCTATCCACTGTATTAAAGGAGCGGCGATGGCATTCAATTTCAAGTTTCAAATGCCGGTTGGAAAGCGAGCCTGGGCATTGTTGCTATTGCGCGTGGGGCTGCTGGGAATTGCGGCTGTTGCGATGGTGTTCCTGATTGTCTGCAGCTATTTCTATATCAGGTACGGGCACATTGTGGACAAGCGGCTGGAAGAACCGGTCTTTGCCACGACCGCCAAGGTCTATGCCGCTCCCCGTGAGGTGCGACCGGGGCAAAAACTCAGTATTCGCCTGATCGCCGACGAATTGCGCGAAGCCGGTTACACACCCGACGGCGCCACGCAAACCTCGCAGTTAGGCACCTACAGACAGGGCGCGCAAGCCATCACGGTTCGCCCTGGGCCGCAGTCTTACCACACCGAAGACGGCGCGGTGATTCGCGTCAGCGCGGGAGTTGTGGACTCCATCACTGACGATCATGGCCAGCCGCTGTCGAGTTATGAACTGGAGCCGCTGCTCATCACCGGACTCAGCGACGACGCCAACCGCACCAAGCGCCGCCTGCTCACCTACAATGAGATTCCGCAAAATGCGGTACATGCCGTTCTGGCTATCGAAGATCGCCGCTTCTTCGAACACGGCGGCATCAGCTACATCAGCATGGCGAGTTGGGCCTGGCATGACTTGATCGGAGATCGCAAGCAT
The DNA here is from genome assembly GCA_049513195.1 of Occallatibacter sp. Taxonomy (GTDB): domain Bacteria; phylum Acidobacteriota; class Terriglobia; order Terriglobales; family Acidobacteriaceae; genus Telmatobacter. The sequence continues at coordinate 10,254 of JBEKWJ010000010.1, read as the reverse complement.
CGCGGCGGAGCTTCGACCCTGACGATGCAATTGGCGAAGCTGCTCTTCCTTTCTGACAATGGCACCTACAAGTACAAACTCATTCAGATCATGGTTGCCTTCCACCTTGAGAATCGCTTCAACAAGCAACAGATCTTCGAGATGTATGCCAACCAGATTCCACTCGGGCAGCGGGGTAGTTTCTCCATCGACGGCTTTGGCGAGGCTTCGCAGGTTTACTTTGGCAAGGAGATTGGCCGTCTCGATTTGGCCGAGTGCGCCTTTTTGGCGGGCATTATTCAGCGGCCCAGTTACTTCAATCCCTTCCATCATCCCGAACGCACCATTGATCGCCGCAACCTGGTGCTCGATTCGATGGTTGAAACAGGCGCTATTACCAAGGAAGAAGCAGAGCGCGCCAAAGCAGAGCCGCTGCATTTGACGCCGCAGAGCGTAGATGCCAGTGAAGCGCCGTACTTTGTCGATCTGGTGCACGAGCAACTGACGCAGAAGCTAGGCGAGCGCGACTTCAATCGCGAAGGTCTGCGCATTTACACCTCGCTGGATCCCGATCTGCAACGGCTGGCGACGCAGACGGTGGAGTCGACAATTCACGTGGTCGATGAGCAGGTGGACAAGATGCATCGGCATCACAAACCCGGCGAGACGTACATCTACCCGCAAGTGGCGCTCATAGCGCTCAATCCGCACACAGGGCAGGTGCTGGCTCTGGTGGGCGGGCGCAGCTATGGCACCTCGCAGTTGAATCACGCCGTGGCCAAGCGGCCCACTGGCTCGATCTTCAAGCCCTTTGTCTATGCTGCGGCCTTTGCAACGGCTGTCGAAGGCACCGTGCTGCCTGGACAGAGCAAACTCTTCTCGCCACTGACAATTCTAAACGGCGCGTCGGCCACCTATGGCGAGGGCACTCCCAACGAGTACTCGCCGCACAATTTTGAGCACGAAGAGTATGGCGATATTACCGCGCGTTACGCGCTGATGCGATCGATCAACACTGCGACCATCAGCCTTGCCAGCTTGGTAGGCTTTGACCGCGTGGCCGCGCTGGCTCGCGAAGCCGGGGTGAAGAGTGCGCGTGGGACGCCGTCAATGGCCATCGGCTCTTACGATGCCACGCCGCTCGATATGGCCGGTGCATACACCATCTTCGCCAACAACGGCCTTCATCTGGACCCCTGGATGCTGGCCAGCGTGCGCAACCCCAACGGAGATGTCATCAGCGATTACTCGCCCGGTTCCAAGCAGGTTCTGGACCCGCGGGTGGCCTATCTCACCACCAGCATGATGGAAAATGTATTGCGCAGTGACGTGACCGGCAGCGGAACCGGCGCTGGAGTGCGGAATATGGGCTTCACCTCGCCCGCTGCCGGTAAGACCGGAACCGATCACGACGCATGGTTCGCCGGCTTCACGTCGAACTTGCTGTGCATTGTTTGGGTGGGCAACGACGACTATACCGACATCAAGCTGCAGGGCGCACAGGCCGCCGCGCCCATCTGGGCGGCGTTCATGAAGAAGGCTGTCCAGCTGCCGCAGTACTCCGACACGAATGAATTCAGAGTGCCCGACGGCGTCGAGATCGTGTCGATCGATAGTGTCAGCAATCTGCTGAGCGACGCGTCATGCCCGGCAAGCTTCAATGCCGCCTTCCTGGCGGGAACCGCACCCACGGAGACCTGCGAGCACGCAGGAGAAAAGCGCAGTGTGCTGCAAAAGATCTTTGGGCTTGGCAAGAGCGGAAATTAAAGCGGCTTCTCCGGCGGCTCGCCACTTCCAGAATCAAGGGAAATGTTCTATATTTCCCTTGCTATGACTTTGCGAGCCCGTTCCATCCTTACCCCCTCCCTGCTGGCGATCGCCAGCCTGCTTCTGTTTGTCCCAGCTGCTCCAGCGCAAAGCCCCGTCGCTGCCAAGCCCACCGTCACCGAGGCGCTGGCCTTCATCGACAGCGCTGAAAAGGAACTGGGCGCAATGAGCGTCGATGTAAATCGCGCTTCGTGGGTTGAGGCGACTTATATCACCGACGACACCGTGGCCCTGGTGGCTGAGGCGAACGACCGTTTGATTGCCCGGCAGACAGCGCTGATCGGCGAGGCGCGCCAATTTGACGGCCTGGCGCTGCCCGCAGATGCGGCGCGCAAGTTGCTGCTGCTGAAGCTGAGCATCGGCTTGCCCGCGCCTTCTGATGCCGCGTTACGCGCTGAAACCACGCAAAAGGCCGCCGAACTGGACGCCGCCTATGGCCGCGGAAAGTACTGTCCCGATGCCGACCCCGACCACTGCCTGGGCATCGACGAAATCGGCGACAAGATGGCGCACAGCCGCGATCCGAAAGAGTTGGCGGCTCTGTGGGAAGGCTGGCACGCCGTTGGCAAGCCTATGCGCGGCGACTACGCACGCCTGGCTGAGCTGAGCAACCAGGGCGCGCGCGAATTGGGCTATGCCGACACCGGCGCGCTATGGCGCTCGCAGTACGACATGACTCCCGAAGAGTTTCAGGCTGAGATCGAGCGCTTGTGGACGCAGGTCGAGCCGCTCTATCGCGAGCTACATACCTACGTTCGTCGTAAACTGATCGAGAAGTACGGCGATGCGGCGCGCCGTCCCGACGGCATGATCCCCGGAGATTTATTGGGCAACATGTGGGCGCAGGAGTGGGGCAACATCTACGACGTGGTTGCGCCGCCCTCTGGGCCGATGCCCTACGATCTGGGCGCGATTCTCAAGGCGCGCTCGACGGACGGTCCGCAACTGGTGCGTTATGGCGAGGGCTTCTATAAGTCGCTGGGTTTCGATGCACTGCCCGATACTTTCTGGAAGCGTTCGATGCTGACTCATCCGCGCGACCGCGACGTGGTCTGCCATGCGAGCGCCTGGGACATCGACAATCAGCGCGACGTGCGCATCAAGGCCTGCTTTCAGCCCACCGCCGACGACTTTGTCACCGTGCATCACGAACTGGGCCATAACTACTATCAAATGGCTTATCGCAATCAACCGTTCTTCTTTCGCGATGGGGCCAATGATGGATTTCATGAGGCTATCGGCGATTCCATCGCGCTCAACGTAACTCCGGTTTACCTCAAGAAGCTCGGCCTGATCGACGAGATTCCGCCGGAGAGCGCGGACATTCCGCTGCTGCTGCACACGGCGCTGGACAAGATCGCCTTCTTGCCCTTCGGCCTGCTGATCGACAAGTGGCGCTGGCAGGTTTATTCAGGCGCGGTTACGCCGGAGCATTACAACAGCGCCTGGTGGGCATTGCGCGAAAAGTATCAGGGCATTGCGCCGCCGGTAGCTCGCTCGAAGGCCGATTTTGATCCTGGCGCAAAGTATCACATCCCCGGCAACGTACCTTACATGCGCTACTTTTTGGCGCGCGTCTATCAGTTCCAGTTTTATCGCGCGATGTGCCAGGCTGCGGGTTACAAAGGACCGCTGAATCGCTGCTCGGTCTACGGCTCGAAAGAGGCAGGCGCGCGGCTGAATTCCATGCTTTCGCTGGGCTGTTCGAAGCCCTGGCCGGAAGCGCTGAAAGTCATGACAGGCAGCGACAAGGCCGACGCGTCGGCGATCGTCGAATATTTCAAGCCGCTGCTCGATTGGCTCAAGGAGCAGAACAAGGGCGAGAAGGAAGGCTGGACGCTGCCGGCCGATCCGCTGAAATAGTTGAAATAATTATAAGTATTGGACAGAAATCCCAGGTTTCAGCAGCAAAACCTGGGATTTCTCTTGCAGAAAATATCGATTAGTACTTGACGATGGCGGCGAAGGAGTCAGGCTTGAGGCTTGCGCCGCCGACGAGAGCGCCGTCAATCTCTTCCTGACCGATGAGCGAGGTGGCGTTGTCGGGCTTGACGCTGCCGCCGTAAAGAATGCGGATGGCTGCGGCGACCGCTGGGCCGAGCAGCTTGGCGACTTCAGCACGGATGATCTTGTGCGCGTCGACGGCAATCTCTGGCGTGGCCGTTTTGCCGGTGCCGATGGCCCAGACTGGCTCATAGGCAATGACGATGGGCTTAGCGGCCTCGGCGGTAATGCCAACGAAGGCTCCAGCGATCTGGGTCTTGAGCACCTCAGCGGTCTTGCCCGCCTCGCGCTCAGCCAGCACTTCGCCCACGCAGACGACGGGAACGACGCCGTGCTTGAGCGCGGTATGCAGCTTTTTGTTGACGATCTCGTCGGTCTCGGCAAAGTACTGCCGGCGCTCGGAGTGGCCAATCAGGGTGTGCGTTCCGCCCACGGCCTGGAGCTGGTTCAGTGAAGTCTCGCCGGTGTAAGCGCCTTCCTCAGCGAAGTGAACGTTCTGCGCGCCGACCAGAACATTGCTTCCCTTGGCGGCGGCAATCACCGTGGGCAGCAGCACGGGCGAGGGAAACAGGGCGATCTCGTCGCGCGTGTGTCCGGCAACGAGAGGTAGAAAGGCATCGACAAAGGCCTTGGCTTCAGCAGGTGTCTTGTACATCTTCCAGTTAGCGGCAATCAGTGCTTTACGGGGCATATTGTTGGGACTCCTCAGTGTGATTTTAGTCCTTGGAATCAAGGGTTGGGGTGACGGTGGGCACAGGGTCGGTTAGGAGCTGCCCGAAACGCGTGCTAGAATATGACTATAGTCAGTGACTATAGGAGGAATTGCCATGCAAGCCACGATTGCTGCCGGGGAATTCAAATCGAAGTGCCTGAAACTGCTGAACCAAGTGGCTGCCGAGCGCCAGACGCTGGTTATCACCAAGCACGGCAAGCCGGTTGCGCAGGTGGTACCGGTGCCGGTGGAAGAGGGTGATCTAGTGGGCTCGATGCGCGGCAGCGTTTTATGGGAGGGTGACATCATCTCGCCGCTCGATGTGGAGTGGGAGGCGATGAAGTGACGGCTGCGACCGCATTGGATCCGTCGCGGAAGCCGCCTCTGCTGCTCGACACGCACGCACTGGTGTGGTCGGTGGAGGACAACGCGAGATTGGGAGTGCAAGCCAAACAGGAGATCAACCGGGCTGCAAGAGAAGAGCGAGTTATGGTGTCGGCGATTACGCCTTGGGAGATTGCGCTGCTGGTAAGCAAAAGCCGGCTGAAGCTGAGCCGGGATGTGATGCAATGGTTGCGCGATGCGCTGAGTAAGCCGGGCGTAAACCTGATTGGACTGGAGCCGGAGATTGCTGTGGAGAGCACGCGGCTACCGTTTGAAATGCACGGCGATCCCGCAGATCGAATTCTGGTTGCAACGGCACGGCATATGGGCGCTACGCTGGTAACTGCGGATGGAGCGTTGCTGGAGATCTCCGGAAAAGGGCACTTCAGAACGTTGAATGCAACGGCTTAGGCTATGGGCTATCCCACCCTTGCCGCGATGAGACTGCGGCAAGGATGGGGCACCCACATCCGTGGTTATTGAATGGACCATCCCCAGAATCGCAGGTGGTTACTTATCGGTCAGGGCTTCTACACCGGGGAGCTTTTTGCCTTCCAAGAACTCTAGGCTGGCGCCGCCGCCGGTGCTGATGTGGGTGATCTGGTCGGCGAGACCGGTTTTGTTAATGGCTGAGACTGAATCGCCGCCGCCGATGATGGAGATGGCCGCGCGATTGGCCGCTACTGCTTTGGCGATGGCGTTGGTGCCTACGGCGAAGCGGGGAAACTCGAAGACGCCGGCGGGACCGTTCCAGACGATGGTGCGGGCGGTCGAGACTACATCTTCGATGGCCGCAATCGACTTGGGACCGATATCGAGACCTTGCCAGTCGGCGGGGAAATTGACTGAGCAATCCCACTCCTGAGTTTTGGCGTCGGCGGCAAACTTGTCGGCGAGGATGTTATCGACGGGCAGGAGCAAATTCACACCCTTGGCCTTGGCTTTGTCGATTGCTGCTTTGGCCATTTCGATCTTGTCTTCTTCGACGAGCGACTTACCGGTAGTTACACCCAGCGCGCGCTGGAAGGTGTACGCCATGCCGCCAACAATGACGAGTGTGTCGACCTTGTCGAGCAAGTTATCGATCACGTCGATTTTGCCGGAGATTTTGGAGCCGCCGATGATGGCGACAAAAGGTTTCTCAGGCGATTCCAGAGCTTTGCCGAGATACGTGATTTCCTTTTCCATCAGCAGGCCGGCGACGGCGGGCTTGAGGAAGTGTGTGATGCCTTCGGTGGAGGCGTGGGCGCGATGCGCGGAGCCGAAAGCGTCATTGACATAGACCTCGGCCAGCGAGGCCAACGCCTTGGAGAATGCCGGATCGTTGGCTTCTTCTTCGGCGTGGAAGCGCAGATTTTCGAGCAGCAGCACCTGGCCGGATTCAAGCTGGTTAGCCAGCGTGGAAGTCACTTCGCCAATGCAATCGGGCGCAAAGGCCACGTTGACGCTCTCGCCCAGTTCCTTGTCGAGCAGAGAGCGCAGGCGGTCAACCACGGGGCGGAGCGAATACTTGGAATTCGGCTTGCCCTTGGGGCGGCCCAGGTGCGAGGCGAGGATGACTTTGGCCTTGCGGCGCAGGGCATAGACGATGGTGGGCAGCGTGGCCACGATGCGGGTGTCGTCGGTGATGGTTGAGCCGTCTTCCGTGAGCGGCACATTGAAATCGACGCGAATGAAGAGCCGCTTGTTGGTCAGATCGATGTCGCGGATGGAGAGCTTTGCCATGATTCAAAACCTTTCTACAGTGGTCAGTGAACAGTGGTCGGTTTGGATTCTTCGCTGTTCAGTTTTTGTTGCCCGAGGAGATTCTCTCAGGTGTTAACAGTCATCCATTTTTGGTTGAAAAAAGCCGGTGTTTTGCCAAAAAGGGGCATTTTTGGGCTAAAAAACGGGGTAAAAACGGGGTTTTCAGCTACGAATTCGCAAACATAAGAAAAAAGTAAGTCGTTGATATATTGATATTTACAGACAAAATGCGGAGCCGAAAACGGCCACCCTGTGGAGGGGGGGGTGGGGGTAGAGCGGATTTCAGGGGAAGAAACGGGGAAGAGGGCGGAGTGGGAAATGGAGGAAACGGGAACCAATGGTGCGTGATTTGGGGATGAGATGGTGGTCATTGGTCCTCGGAACTGCGGCTGCATTTATTGTGCGCCTCGGGTTTCAAATAATGTGCAAGGCATTTTGCCTCCGATTACATGGCATCCATTTTCCGAAGTCAGCAAAGTCAGCATTTCCTCAGGGGCTAAAGCCCCCGCTGATTTTATTGGCTTTATGCCGGGGATAAATCCTCGGCCTACCGCCTTGTTCTGCGAGGTCATTTGCAACATTCCGAACCGGGTAAGACGGCTTCCATCTCGATTTCAGCGCACCACTTGGGGCTGAGCAGCGTGGCAACAACCATGGTGGATGCGGGACGGATGGCGCCGAAGAACTCGCCATGGACGCGACCTACGATCTCCCAATCCTCGGCATGAGCCAGGAAGATGCGGGTGCGAACGACATCGTTGAAGGTGGCTCCGGCTTCAGCGAGCGCGGCTGCTGCGAGCTTGAAGATGTGGCGGGTCTGGCCTGCTGCGTCCAGATCGTCGGCGCCGGCCGGGCCTGTGCCGGAGAGGTGAACGGTGTTGCCGATGCGAACGGCGCGGGAGAAGCCGATGATGGGCTCGTAGGGTGAGGTGCCGGGAATGTTTTTTCTCATAATCAGTAGGTCGGTCTCTTAGGTATTCCGTATCCCACCCTAGCCGCAAAAACAAGAACGCGGCGAGGGTGGGGCACCCGGAGGTTGCGGTATCCCAGGTTCCAAAAGCGGGACCTGGGCGACCTGGAGTTAGTTACAGGCCTTTCTTGACGAGGAAGCCGATGAGGTCGACGACGCGGCTGGAGTAGCCCCACTCGTTGTCATACCAGCTGAGCACCTTGACGCTGTTGCCGACGACCTTGGTCAGCGGGGCGTCAACGATTGAGGAGAGCGGGTTGCCCTTGAAGTCGGAGCTGACCAACTGGTTCTCGTCGTAGCCGAGGATGCCCTTGAGTTCGCCTTCAGAGGCGGCCTTGAGAGCAGCATTGACGGCCTTGGCGTCGGTCGCCTTCTCGCTGATGAAGGTCAGGTCAACGATGGAGACGTTGGGTGTGGGGACGCGGATGGCGAAGCCGTCGAGCTTGCCGGCGGTTTCAGGGATGACCAGCTTGAGGGCCTTGGCGGCGCCGGTGGAGCTGGGGATCATGCTGAGGGCAGCGGCGCGAGCGCGGCGGAGATCCTTGTGAGGCGTATCGAGGATGACCTGGTCGTTGGTGTAGCTATGGATGGTGGTCATGATGCCGCTAACCATGCCGCAGTGAGCCAGGAGAACCTTGACGACGGGCGCAAGGCAGTTGGTGGTGCAGCTGGCGTTGGAGATGACATTGTGCTTGGAGGCGTCGTACTTGTCCTGGTTGACGCCGAGCACGAGGGTGATGTCTTCGTTGGAGGCGGGAGCGGAGATGATGACCTTCTTGACGGTCGTGCCGAGGTGAGCCTTGGCTTTGAGCGCGTCGGTAAAGAAGCCGGTCGATTCAACGACGATCTGCGCGCCGACGGAAGCCCAATCCAGCTTGGCGGGATCGCGTTCGGAGAAGACGATGATCTTCTTGCCGTCGACAGTGATGAAGCCCTCGCCAGCGGTGACTTCGTTCTTGAGGTTGCCCAGGATCGAGTCGTACTTGAGCAGGTGGGCCAGCGTCGCGGGGCTGGTCAAGTCGTTGACGGCGACAAAATCGATCTCAGGATTACCTAGCGCGGCGCGCAAAACGTTGCGGCCAATGCGGCCGAAGCCGTTGATACCAACCTTTACTGCCATTTGCGTGTTCTCCTTGTTAGCCTTGGGGGCTGTGGTTTGAGCTTGTTCTAGCTTGTTTTAGCGTGTCGCGTTCGGCGGATGGAACTGCCCCTCTGGGCAAACCCACCAAACTCATGATGGTAGCATTGCAGGTCAGTGGAGACGAAATTAAAACGGTTTTCTTCCCATTTTTGGGCAGAACCCTTCGCGCTAGTAGTGTGCCCTTTCCGCTATAGGATCGTATGTGACGCAGTGCACACAATTTGCAGCGCCCTCGGGAAGTATGGTATCCCGTTACTAGTATGTACGTATTGAAGGCGGCATGAGCAGACGTTCGAGACGCAATCCCAATTTCTCTGAATCAACAGGCAAGATCGGCCAGGAACTTCCATCGAATCAATTAGCTCCACTGGTGCCGTTCTATCCGGATCAGGTTCCGGCAACGCTTTCGCAGGTGCGCGCGCAGCGGTCGCAGGAGCCGCGGCGGTTACCCGATATGCAACCGCCGGCAGAGGTGCGACCGGCTGAAACGCGGCAGGCACGGCAGGAACGGCCGGCAAAGCTGGAGCGCTCGCCGAAACAGCAGCCCGCGAAGCCTGAGTGGAATGAGCCGGCCGGTTCGGCGCGCTTTGAATTGGAGGACCAACCGGATATGCCTTCCGCGGTTCCCCCGGAGCCACAGGCGGCTGAGCGTTCGCCGCATGCGCCGAAGGGATTCGTGGTGCTGGCCATTGGGCTGCCCGGCTCGGGAAAAACTACATGGTTTCGCCGCCGCGGGGTTACACCGCTCTCGAGCGACCTGTTGCGCAATATTCTTTTCGACGATGTAGAGGAGCAGCGCTATCAGGGCCTGGTGTTTTCTACCCTGCGGTCGCTGTTGCGGGCGAGGCTGATTGCGCGCATGCCTTTGAATTATGTGGACGCCACTAACCTGAGCAGCCACGAGCGCAGCCAGTGGATCAAGATGGCCAAGAGCTTCGGTTACGAGGTTCAGGCGGTCTTCTTCGATGTGCCGCTGGATGTTTGTTTGGAGCGCAATAGCAAGCGCGACCGCTCGGTGAGCGAGGACGTGATGCGCAAGATGGCCGAGAAGCTCAAGCCGCCGGTCTTTGAAGAGGGGTTTGCGAAGATCACCGTGGTGCGGGTTAAGAGCGCTGGGTGATTGCGGCAAAAGTTCAACTAACAAGTGGGCATGCCGCTTCACGCAACGCGGCTCTTCACTCAACATTTGAGCATTTTCACACTTGCCGCAATGCGGGTATCGTGTATCCCACCCTAGCCGCAAAAGCAAAAACGCGGCGAGGGTGGGGCACCCAGGCGCTACTCTATCCATGAAATGTTCTAAAGCTAATGGACCAAAGCTGCCGACGCGGATTCCAGTTCCGTGAGTTACTCCACCGGCTCGACCAGGTACTGCTCTAGTTTGCCGTCGGGATAGGTGTAGGTGGTGAGGCGCAGGCGCCTGCCGGGATAGACAATCTCGAAGATGCGGAAGGTCATGCCGCCGCGCTGCTCGTCGCGGGTCTGATGGAG
>JBEKWJ010000009.1:0-100115 GCA_049513195.1 Occallatibacter sp. | reverse complement strand
CAGCGGATGATCCTTCCAGAAGGCTTGAGTAAACAGCTCGTGGACCAGCACGTCGGGATTGTCTTCGTCGATCTTGATCTCTTCGAGAATCACATCGCGCTCGCGCTCGATGTCAGGCACAGCGAAGACCGGGTTGAGGACCAAATCAGCCAGCACGTCCAGGGCAATGGGGACATGCTCGGCCAGCGATTTGACGTTGAAGCAGATGGTTTCCTTGCCGGTGAAGGCGTCGAGGTTACCGCCGATCGAATCCATTTCGCGGGCTATCTGCTGCGCGCTGCGGGAGCGCGTGCCCTTGAAGAGCATATGTTCCACAAAGTGGGAGATGCCGTTCGACTCGACCAGTTCGCAGCGGGAGCCGGATTTGATCCATACGCCCATAGCGACGGAACGCATGTACTCCATGCGCTCGGTCAGCACGATCAGACCGCTCGGCAGTACGGTGCGACGAAGGTTTCGCTCAGTGGTCATGGTCATCCGGTCGAATTCGATTGTAAGCCAGTGAGAGAGAGAAAGCCTAGACTCAATGGACGCGATCAAGCTTGCGAAAGTTGCGAGAATCACAGGGAAAAGCAATAAAGACAGCTATAGACAAGTGGAACTATCCCATGTCAGTGAGAACTGCAAAGACGTGCCATCGCTGATGAATCCGGCTCGTCAGCCGAGTGAGGAACTGGTCCGATTCAGGAACTCAGAGCACGCGCGCCACCGCTTGCCGGGCCTTGGCAGAAGCGGGGCGAGTCTGGGGACGCATCAGCGCAAAGCTCACGCGAAGGATTCCATAAGCTGCCAGGATGCTGAAGGCTATTGAGCCGACTGAAGCACAAATCAACATCATCAAATTCAATACATCCGCCATCACTTCCGCCTTCGTTCTGATCTTAAATCGTACCGCACTCCGGCCTTAGGCCGTCAAAACAGATTCTGGAGGAATCACTCTCTGCGATTGTCGCAGAAAACTCTTCACATTGCCCCGCTTTCTATTAACCAATAGAATACCCTTAAGGGTAGCATCTGGATTACCGCCGGTTGCGTTTCTGCGCAATGCCACCATCTTTTCTCTACCACCTATCGAGGAGAAATTCCATGCCAGAACCTACGATTGCCCAAAAAAGTCCGTTCGCGGTCGAAGTGGAAGCCGGCAAGAGCTACTACTGGTGCGCATGCGGTTTGAGCGCCGGTCAGCCCTTCTGCGATGGCAGCCACAAGGGGACCGGTTTCACGCCCGTAAAGTTTGATGCAGCCGAGTCCAAGACCGTCTACTTCTGCGGCTGCAAGCACAGCGCCAATGCTGTTCTCTGCGACGGCAGCCACCACAAACTGTAAGACTGAACTCATTGCAGGAATTCGATTCCCCCATCATGCCCATCACTCACATTTCGGTACACGGTGCGCGCCAGCACAATCTGCGCGACATCCATGTGCGTATCCCGCGCAACACTCTAACGGTCGTCACGGGTCTCAGCGGCTCAGGCAAAAGCTCGCTCGCCTTCGATACGATTTATGCCGAAGGTCAGCGTCGCTACGTGGAGACGCTCTCGGCCTATGCGCGCCAGTTTCTCGATCAAATTGAGCGGCCGGATGTGGACTCCATTGAGGGACTCTCGCCGGCCATCTCCATTGAGCAGAAGACTACCAGCCGCAGCCCGCGCTCGACTGTGGGCACGATCACAGAAATCTACGACTATCTGCGCCTGCTGTACGCCTCGGTAGGCATGCCCCATTGCCCCAATTGCGGCCGGCCTATCTCTCGTCAAACGGCGGATCAGATCGTGCAGCGGATTCTCGAACTGGGATTTGGCGAGCGAGTTACGGTGATGGCGCCGATTGTGCGCGGACGCAAGGGCGAGTTCAAGGATCTGCTCGACCAGCTCGACCGGCAGGGCTTTCGCGCTCGCGTGGACGGCGAATTGATGGACCTGTCCGAGCCGGTTCTCATTGATCGCCGCAAGAACCACACCATTGAGGCTGTCATCGATCGCATTCTGCTCAAGAATCCTCCAGCTGACGCGCCACCGCTTCCGGCCGGCAAGCCCTCCGTGGAAAAGCGCCTGGACGCCGCGGTGGCCAAGGCTTTGCAACTGGCGAACGGGCTGGTGCTGGTGGCTGTGACCGGCAGCGAAGAGCAGTTGTTTTCCGCCTCGATGTCTTGCCCGGACTGCGGCCTCGACGTCCCCAGGCTAGAGCCGCGCAGCTTTAGCTTCAACTCTACGTTCGGCGCTTGCCCGGAGTGCCATGGCCTGGGTTCGCTTTATGATTTGGACCCCGCAAAGGTCATCACCGACTGGTCGAAGCCTTTGCTGGACGGTCTTGGCCCCGGTTCCACCTCGCAATATTTGCTGAGGCTTATTAACCTGGCCGCCGACCGTTACAAGATCGACCTGAAGACGCCCTTCGAAGAGTTGCCGCCGCGCCAGCAGCACATTCTCGTCTATGGGCCGCCCAAGAACGAGGCTCCGCGCACTGGCTTTCATGGAATTCTCACGTTTCTGCGCGACAGCATTGAAGAGGCGCGCAGCGACTCTTATCGTGAGTCGATGATGGCCTACATGTCGGCTACGCCCTGCCCTGTCTGCCGGGGCAAGCGGCTGCGCCCGGAGTCGCTGGCGGTCCAGATCGGCGGCCTCTCCATTGCCGACTTCACCGCTTTGCCGCTGAACCGGGCACTGTCCGCGGCGATTAATTTGAGCTTCACGGCGCGTGAGTTACTGGTAGCGGAGCGCATCCGTGGCGAGATTGTCGAGCGGCTGGAGTTTCTCTGCGCCGTCGGGCTGACTTATCTCTCGCTGGACCGCAACGCCGCCACGCTCTCGGGCGGCGAAGGACAGCGCATTCGTCTCGCCACGCAGATCGGCTCGCGGCTGCGCGGGGTGCTCTACGTTCTGGATGAGCCTTCTATCGGCCTGCATCAGCGCGACAATAACCGGCTCATTGAAGCGCTGGAAAAGCTGCGTGACCTGGGAAACACGGTATTGGTTGTGGAGCATGATGAAGAAACTATTCGCCACGCCGACTACGTGCTCGATCTTGGTCCCGGCGCGGGCCGTCTGGGCGGATACGTTGTTGCGCAGGGCACACCCGCGGAGATTATGGCGTGTCCGGAGTCGCTTACGGGGCGCTATCTTTCAGGCGCGTCTCCCATGCTGCAACGCACCAAGCCGCGGCCCCTCACTGGCAAGTGGCTTACGGTCACTGGCGCGCGCGAGCACAATCTTCAAGACGTGAACGTGCGCATTCCGCTGGGCGTAATGACCGTGGTGACTGGCGTGAGCGGCTCGGGCAAGAGTACGCTCATCAATGACATTTTGTATCGCTCATTGGCGCAGACGATTTATGGCTCGCGCGAAGAACCTGGAGCGCACGAATCGCTGACCGGCGCCGAACAGATCGATAAGGTGGTGCGCATCGACCAATCGCCCATTGGTCGCACGCCGCGTTCCAATCCCGCAACATATACGCAGGTCTTCGCACCCATCCGCGATCTCTTTGCAATGCTGCCCGAGGCACGCGAGCGTGGCTACAAGCCAGGCCGCTTCAGCTTCAACGTCGGCGGAGGCAGGTGCGAGGCCTGCCAGGGCGACGGGCAGCGTCGCATTGAAATGAACTTCATGCCCGACGTTTATGTGCAGTGCGAGGTTTGCAACGGACGCCGCTACAATCAAGAAACTCTCGCAGTCAAATTCAAGAACCACTCGATCGCCGACATTCTCGACCTGACCATTGAAGACGCGCTCACCGTGCTGAGCGACGTGCCGCAGGTGCGCCAGAAGCTGCAAACCCTGGTGGATGTTGGCCTGGGCTACGTTCATCTCGGACAGAGCGCGACGACTTTATCAGGCGGCGAAGCGCAGCGCATGAAGCTGGCGAGAGAGCTGAGCAAGAGGCAGACGGGGCGGACACTTTATCTGCTCGATGAGCCCACGACCGGCCTGCACTTCGACGACGTACGCAAGCTACTCGAGGTTCTGCACCGGCTGGCCGACCTGGGCAACTCGGTCATTATCATCGAACACAATCTGGATGTAATTCGCAATGCCGACTGGATTCTCGATCTGGGCCCTGAAGGTGGCGAAGATGGCGGACGCATTGTGGGCGAAGGCCGTCCCGCAAAGATTGCCGACACTCCCGGATCGTACACCGGTCAGTTTCTCAGGCGCTATTACACTTCCAGCAATGGGCATCTCGTGCCCGCAGTTCTTGATGATGATTCTGCGGGCATCGACTCAGGCACCGAGTCAGGCACCCCATTGTTTCAGCAGCTCTTGACGGAAAGAGTTGGAGACCGTGAAGGAACAGCAATCGAACTTGCAGCACCGAAAAAAACCGCCAAAAAGAAATCCGCGCCGCGCAGAAAGAAGAAAGTGCTGCCATGAACGACCCAGAATTCACGCCGCACGAGCCGGAGCAAGATTTATTTCCCGCGCCGGAACTGGCTTTGCCGCTTGCCACCGAGTTCACAGACGAGCCGACGGAGCTGTTTCAATCCTGGTCGCAACCCGAGCCGGTTGCGCCAATGCGTATTCCGCACCTGGGCCATCTCGCGCTGCTCGCGGCGTTCCTGATCTTTGGCGTTGTGTGCATGATGGTAGCGATGATGATTGCGCTGCACTTTCACTTTGATGGCGTCTCATCGCTGGATCAGATCAAGACCAATATTCATTACCTGCTGGGGAGCGAGGCCGTTCTCTATCTTGTCACGTTTTCTTTGAGCTTTTTCATCTTTCCGCTGTTTTGGAACAAGAGCTTTTTTGAGGGAATCCATTGGCGCGGCAAGACAGCGCTGCGGCTTTATTGGCAGTTGCCCGCCATTGCCCTGGGCTGCATTGCGCTCGCGGCCATCGATGATAAGTTTCTGCCCGGACCTTCCAAGGCGCCCATCGAAGATATCTTTCGTTCTCCAGGCGCTGCATGGCTAATGTTCGGCTTCGGCGTCACCCTTGCGCCATTTTTTGAGGAGATCGGCTTCCGTGGTTTCCTGCTCCCCTCGCTTGCGACGGCATGGGACTGGACGATCGAAAAAAGTACCGGCAAGCCAGCGCCCCCGCTTGACGAAAACGGCCATCCCCAATGGTCGATTTTCGCCACGGTGATCGCCTCCATCGCCACCAGTCTTCCTTTCGCACTGATGCACGCCGAGCAGACGGCCTGGTCCCTTGGTCCATTCCTTCTGCTGTTCGTGGTTAGTCTGATTCTCTGCGCGGTGCGCGTGCGAACACGTTCCCTGGCTGCCAGTACGCTGGTTCACTCCTGCTACAACTTCCTGATTTTCTCTACCGCCTTGATCTCGACGGACGGGTTTCGGCATTTAGACAAGATGTGATAGCAGTGGACGGCGTCCACTGTAAGATGAAAGACGATGACTACAGCGACCCACGCACAGCAATTGCTCTCTCTGCTCGCACGCTTGAGCTTCCGACTTGGGCTTTTCAAACTCTCTTCGGGCGGCACAAGCGACTACTACGTTGACTGCCGGACCACGACTCTGCACGCCGAGGGCGGACGTCTCACTGGGCACGCCATTCTTGAATTGCTCGAAGAACACGGCATTGAAGCCGAGGCCGTCGGCGGGCTGACTTTGGGCGCGGACCCCATCGTCTCGAATGTAGCAACGGCTAGCGCCTGGCGCGCACAATCGAAGCCCGGCTCGCCGTTGATTCACGGCTTTTTGGTTCGCAAGGCGGAGAAGGTGCATGGGACCGGCCGCCGCATCGAGGGCTTCAACAGTCCCGGCGCGCGCGTGGTCATTGTAGACGACGTTTGCACCACCGGCGCCTCCACCATTAACGCCATCGAGGCCGCGCGCGAAGCCCGCATGATTGTCGCCGCTGTGGTCTGCATCGTAGAGCGCGAAGAAGCCAATGGCCGCCCCGCCGTGGAGGCCGCCGCTGCCCGCGCGCCGTTTTTTAGCTTGTTTACCGCCGACCAGGTCCGCGCCGAGCACCTGAAGCAGCGCGCAGGCGGCGCATAGACGACCGAACCGCGCAGAGTGGATTGTGTTAAGACCCACTCCGTGCGGCTCTGTGCAGATCGCCAATCAACCTAGTTGCAGGTCGTTCCGTTCACGGCGAACGACGTGGGTATTGCGTTGGCGACACCGTTCCAGGTGCCGTTAAAGCCTACGCCTGAGACGGTGCCGCCAGCAGCGACGGTGCCGTTGTACGGTTCATTCTTCACTGTCACGACTGCGCCGCTCTGGGTTTCAATGCCGTTCCAGAGAGATGCCACGGTCTGTCCGTTGGCAAACGTCCAGGTCAGTGTCCAGCTTGTCCAGGCGGTCGTTCCCGTGTTTTGAATCGAAACAGCCGCGCCGAATGCGCTGGAGTTTTGCGGCGAGGTTGTGTAGACGACGTGGCACCCGCCGGTCGTCACAGGATTGACAGTAAGCGCGATCGTAGTGGTTGCGGTCAATGTGCCGGAGGTTCCGGTGATCGTTACCGTGGCCGGGCCGGTAGTGGCTGCAGCAGTGGCTGTAAACGTAAGTACGCTGGTGGCGGCGGCGGGGTTAGTGCCGTAGGTGACAGTAACTCCGCTGGGAAGTCCCGTCGCTACCAGAGTTACACTGCCGGTAAATGGACTTACATCCGTTACCGTAATGGTGTCGGTCGCGGTGCTGCCCTGGGTAAGTGCCAGAGTAGCCGCTGACGGCGACAGCGTAAAGCTTCCTAAGGACGAAACGACGGTTAAGGAGATTGTGGTGGATGCGGTTATCGTGCCGGAGGTTCCGGTGACGGTGATTGTATAAGTTCCAATCGGAGCGGTGGCGCTGATGATGCAAGTTATCACACCGGTCACTGTCACCGGGTTGGTGCTGGACGAGCAAGTTACACCGCCCGTGGGCACAAGAGTTACGCTGCCGGTGAAACCACCTGTATCCGTTACCGTGATGGTGAAGGTTGCGGTTTTTCCTTGCATTACGGTAAGAGCGGCCGGAGAAGGCGAAAGCGTGAATCCTGGTTTGGCCGTAATGGTCAGTGCGATGGTGGTGGATGCGGTGAGTGTACCTGAGGTTCCAGTGATGGTGACTGTTGACGCTCCGAGCGTGGCTGCGGCAGTGACTGTGAACGTCAGAATGCTGGTTGTCGCGGTGGGGTTAGTGCTATAGGCAACCGTAACTCCTGTTGGCAGGCCCGTTGCGGCGAGAGTTACACTGCCGGTAAACGGACTAACATCCGTCACGGTGATGGTGTCAGTGCCGCTTGCGCCTTGAGCAATCGACAGAGTAGATGCCGAAGGTTTAAGTGTGAAGCCGCCACCGGTAGGAACCGTGAGTGCTATGGTCGTGGTTGCAGTCAGGGTGCCGGATGTTCCGGTGATGGTGACCGTGGAGGTGCCAGCAGTGGCCGCGGCGCTGGCTGTAAATGTAAGAACACTGGTTGTGGAAGTGGGGTTCGTGCCGTAGGCAACAGTAACTCCAGTGGGCAAACCTGTTGCCGCAAGAGTTACATTGCCCGTGAACGGACTCACATCGGTTACGGTGATGGTGTCAGCGTTGCTTGCGCCTTGAGGAACCGACAGAGCGGTCGCTGAAGGCTTAAGTGTAAAACTGCCTGTGGTTACGACGGCGTTGCTGCTGCAGGTCACTCCATTCAGCGCGAACGACGCGGGTATTGCGTTGGTGACGCCATTCCAGGTTCCGTTGAATCCTATGCCGGTGTAGACGCCGCCAGCGGCAATGCTGCCATTGAAGCTTTCATTCGTCACGGTAACATTTGCGCCGCTCTGGGTTTCTACACCGTTCCAGAGGGACGAAATTGTCTGGCCATTGGCGAAGGCCCAGGCGAGCGTCCAACTGGTGAGAGCAGTCGTCGACGTGTTGTCGATGGTGATAGCCGCTCCGAAAGCGCTCGAGCTTTGTGGCGAAATCGTATAAACCACGTTGCACGAAGAGGAACCGACAAAGATAGATATGGTGGTGGTTGAGGTTACCGAGCCAGAGGTTCCAGTAATGGTGACTGTGGCCGCGCCGGTGGGAGCCGTGCTGCTTGCCGTCAAAGTTAGCACGCTGGTCGTCGTGGTGGGGTTAGTGGCGAATGCGGCAGTCACACCACTAGGCAGGCTGGACGCCGCCAGAGTTACGGAGCCGGTAAATCCGTTCAGGTACGTTACCTTGATGGTGTCGGTTGCAGTCTTGCCCTGAGTAACTGAAAGGCTGGAGGCAGAAGGCGAAACCGTAAAACCGGGCGTGGTGGAAGCCGTTCCCACGAAGGTGGTAATACTCTGCGCCGGCAGCGAGTAAGTGAACGCATTGCCTGTCGCAGTGACCGCACTCAATGCTGCCATGTTTTCGGTGGCCGAGGTCTGGTAGGGAATAAACGAAGTTGCAACCTGACCCTGAATGGTGACGGGAAAGGAAGTTGCCGTCGTGTTTGAATTGATCGCCACGATGACCAGGTTTCCGTCTCCACTGTAAGCAGAATCAAATACGCCTGCTATCGGTTCCG
Organism: Occallatibacter sp.; assembly: GCA_049513195.1. GTDB lineage: Bacteria > Acidobacteriota > Terriglobia > Terriglobales > Acidobacteriaceae > Telmatobacter. Next base: position 91,674 of record JBEKWJ010000009.1, on the reverse strand, counting down.
TGGAACTGACCATCACATAGCCGGGCTGGATAAACTTGGAAAACTGTCCGAGCGCGTAGCCGAAGTATGTGGGGGTGGGGCTGGTAGTACTGGCGTCGATCAGGCCGATATTGTCGCCGTCGCCAGGATTATTCCAAACCCACCACCATACATAGGCGTTGTAGTTACCGGTGACCATGGAGCTGTTGACTTCTTTGGCCAGAGCGATAGCATCGGCAATGGCTGGTAGCGATCCTGACGGAGTGATCGAGTGTTCGGTCATCCACACGTCTTTGCCGTCCTGCACGGCGAGAGGGTAGGGGGCTGGTGATGCTCCATAGAGATGGCCGCCGATGATGCCAATATGGGGCTCCGCACTCGTGTCATCGAGGGCTGTCACGGCCTGCGCCTGTATGAACTGAAATGACTCTGGCATGATGAGCTTTGTAGTGAGCACGGAGGCATTGCCCGCGATCCAGGTATCCATCTGTGCGGCAGTCCAGCTACAGGATTCATAATCGACGTTCGCATAGTCCGGCTCGTTCTGCATCGAGATGGCATAGAGATCGAAAGTGCTGTTGGAATTGAACCAGGTGACAAACGCCTCTAGATAGGCAGCGTAGGCAGCATAGTTCGAGGGGTCAAGATAACCACCGCAGTACCCGGCCGCTGGGCTGCAGGTGCCGGAGTAATAGGGTTGTGCTGCAGAAGTATTCTTCATTGAGGCGGGTGGAGTCCAGGGAGTCGCGAAGACAATAGCATTCGGGTTAGCGGCGACGGCTTCCTTGGCGTTGTTAAGCTCCTCAAGCCAGCTTCCATCGGAGGGAACCCAACCGGTGGCGGCTGTGCCTGTGGGATCGATACGCATGCGCAGGACGCTGAGGCCAAGGCCGCTGGTGGGACTGAAGAGGGCGGTGGCCTGGGGGGTCGTGAGTTGTCCCTGCCAAGCGGTTGAGCCGCCAAATCCGCGAATTGTCTGTTGGGGGGCGGAATAGTTTACGGTTACGATTTGCGCGCTGGCCACAACGGCAGCGAGCAGAAATGTCAATACTAAAGCACAAGCCATTCGTAATTTCATGATCAACCTTCTCCTTGATGGACTCTAGGTGGGGGGATACAAACCATGACAAGCACGCGACTTCCTCATGCGCGAGTTACGAGCGTTTGAATCAGCATTGTGCTTGCGATCTGGGCTAAGTTTGTTCGATCAGGCGGCCTGAATCCAGGCGCTAAGGCGGGAATAATATCCTGTCATATTTACGATCTTTGACAGCAGCGACGATATTAGATCAATCAAGTAACCGCGTGCAACTGTTTTTCATAGACTTTTGTACTTTGGTTCGGGCTGGCTCAGAAACTAATTCATTCATCTAGAGACTTACGCCATTCTATTTCACGCAATTTATTCCATAAAAAAGACTTCGAGCAAATGCCCGAAGTCTTTTCTAACCTATCGATCTGAATTGAACTCGCGGATTCTGTTATCGCACTGCCGCTGTCTGCGGCGCAGCGTCGGTTGCAGTTGCGTTCTCTAGCAGCCGCACCTCTACGCGCCGGTTCTGCTTGCGCCCCTCTGGAGTCGTGTTGGGCGCCACTTCCTTGTCTTTGCCGATGCCGATCAGGTAGAAGCGGTGGGCGGGAACCCCGTACTTCGATGCCAGGTACTGCACCACGGCATCCGCGCGGCGCTGGCTCAATTCATAGTTGTACTGGGCCGGGCCAGTCGAATCTGTACCACCGGTTACTTCAAGAATGAAACCTTTCGCCGAGGCGAGCTGCGCGGCAAAGGAATCCAATTGCTCATGGTCCTCTTTGGTTAGCACAGACTTATCGAAACCAAAGGTTACAGCCACGTCGGCTACGGGCTTGTAGTCATCCAGACCTTTCACCACGCTCTCCAAAGTATCCGCGCGATGAACCGCGAGACTGGCAGCGGAGTCTGCATCGCCGGCAGCCTTGGCAGCTCCTTGCGCATTCTGGTTGGCTGTGTCGGCCGCGCCCTGAGCCTGTTTGATTCCGGCTGTCGCACGGTCGTCTACGTCGCGTATCTGTCTATTATTCTGCGCCGTCTTGGCGTCCAGTTGATTCGTATGGTCCACCAGGGGCGCGGTCTCGTTGCGCACATAGGTCTTGGTCGCACAACCCGTCGCGCCTACCACGACCAATCCCGCCACTAAACTCAACACTCCTGCCTTGTAGATGTGCATTCTCCTCTAGTCCTTTCTCCGCCTCGCTCCTTGCCATGCGGCAGATCCGCAGGCGGTGCTGGCTTCTTGCTGTTCTTTCAAGGTAGCAGCCGTATGGCCAAATGTGTATTAACCCTCAACGCTATGAAAACAATTGCTTTATTTGCATTTATTCGGCAACTCCTCGACTGGATCAACCATGTAGTTTTTACGCGAACAGGTAAGGATTGCGTGCTTTGAAGCCACGAATCAGGAAATATAGTCACGGATGAGTTAACAAAGGGCGAGCGAACCAGCAGGTCAGCGTGGTTGCGGCAAATCCGGATTCTCTCGCCACCAACCGGCTATGCTAGAAACTGGCACTGCCCCCATGGACCTCTACGAGAAAATCCGCACCCTGCCCACGCAGCCCGGTGTTTACCTTTACAAAGACGCCGAGGGCGTAGTCATTTATGTCGGCAAGGCCAATAATTTGCGCGCGCGGGTCCGGTCTTATTTATTGGAGTCCTCGCAGGCCAACGCCAAAACCGGCTCGCTGATGCGCGCGGCAGTTGACCTGGAATACATTCTGGTGGGCAACGAGCCGGAAGCTTTGGCGCTTGAAACCAACCTCATCAAGGAGCGCAAGCCACGCTTCAATATTTTACTGAAAGATGACAAGAGCTACCCCTACGTCAAACTCACCATGGGTGACCGCTTCCCCAAGATCTTTGTGACTCGCCGTCTGCGTAAGGACGGGGCCGCGTACTACGGCCCTTACTTCCCCGCAAGTCTGGCATGGCGCGTAGTTGAGTTGATTCACCGCAGCTTTCTCATTCCGAGTTGCAAGGTCGATCTGTCTCGCTACCATCCCCGTGCCTGCTTGCAGTACTACATTCACCGCTGCCTGGGGCCGTGCGTCGAAGGCCTTACCTCGCCCGAGATATACGCCAGTGCGGTGCGCGACGCGCGACTTTTGCTTGAAGGCCGCCATGCGGAACTCGAACGTACTCTCACCGCGCGGATGATGGCGGCTGCTGAAGCCGAGCAGTTTGAAGCCGCCGCACGACTGCGCGACCAGCTCTCCACGGTACATCAGTTGCAGGAGAAACAGCGCGCCGCAACCGCCGAACAGAGCGACGACACGGATGTCTTCGGCTATCACTTCGAGGAAGGAAGCTTGGCCGTCAATCTCTTCCATATTCGCGCGGGCAACATCGTTGACCGGCGAGAGTTTTTCTGGGAGGATTTGCCGGAATTACTTGAACCTCCTGCGTCCGAGAGCGAAAGCGAAGTGCCCTTTCACGCCAGTCAGCTCTTCTCTGCCCTGCTCAAGCAGCTTTACATTGATCAGCAATACGTCCCACGTTCGATCCTTGTGCCCACGGACTTTGACGACCGTGAATCCCTGGCGGTATTACTCGCCGAGCGTACCGGCCATCGCATCGAAATCGCCGTGCCGCAACGCGGCGAAAAACGTTCGCTCGTCGATCTGGCTAGCCAGAACGCGAAGCAATCTTATACTCAACGCTTCCGCGTGCTAGAGCCCTCGCGCAAAGCAATTCAAGAGGCGCTGGCCGAGGCGCTCATGCTGCCTGAGTTGCCCAGCCGCATCGAATGCTTCGACATCTCCCACATCCAGGGCGCGGAGACGGTGGCCTCGCTGGTGGTTTGGGAAGACGGCAAGATGAACAAGCAGGCCTACCGAAAATTCAAAGTGAAGACTGTCTTGGGCGTGGACGACTTCGCCTCGATGCGGGAAGTGGTCGAACGCCGCTATCGCCGCTTGCAGGATGAAAAGCGACCCATGCCCTCGCTGGTGCTCGTTGATGGCGGGTTGGGTCAGCTTCACGCCGCCGCTGAGGCTCTCGAATCGCTTGGCTTGACCACGCAGCCGCTTGCCTCGATTGCAAAAAAGGAGGAGGTTATTCATCTCTACGGCAACGAGGAGGAGCCGGTGGTTCTCGACCGCCATTCACCGGTGTTACATCTGGTGCAACTGATCCGCGACGAGAGTCATCGCTTCGCCGTTGGCTATCATCGCCAGCGCAGAGCTATGCGCGACCGCGATTCCGAGTTATTGAACATTCCCGGCGTCGGCGCGCAAACCAGACAGCGCCTAATCACTCACTTCGGCAGTTTGCGCGACGTGCAGCAAGCTACTGCGGAGTCGCTGGCAGCGGTTGTGCCGCGCAAAACGGCTGAGACTATCTGGAGGCATTTCCACGAGGGTCAACCTGCGCTTTGAAAGCACGAATTGTAACCGACCAGCCGACACGCGTATAATAGCCAACCAGACCTATGCAGATACAATTTGAGCTCAGTTTCGAAGATTATCTAGCGGCACATCGACTGCACGCGACCCGTAGCCTCTGGTCACGCTTGACACGTTTTCTGAACTATTACTTCGCGCCAGTTTGGGGCATCATCTGTATAGGATGTGGTCTCTTTTTTTTGGGAGAACATATCGATATTCAGCCAATTGCTATCTTGCTCGTCCTCGGAACCTTCATGGCATTCTATCCTCTTTACCTTCGCTTCCGTTTGAAGCATTGCTATCGAGGAACTAGAAGCGAAACCGGGGACTGCATAATCACTTTGGATATGGAACGAATTCTACTTGAGGGCCGGAATACCAAGAGTGAAATGAGTTGGGCAGCCATTCAGTTCTATCGTGAAAGTGAAGCGGTTGTAATGCTCTATCTGGCCCCAGCAAAATTTGTGGCTATTCCGAAGCGCGTATGTACAGAAACGCAAGTTGGTGAACTCAGGACAATATTGCGGCAGAAAATGCAACCAAATGTTCGATAGAAAACGCCCAGTATCCCTAGGGCAAACGCATCTTCTTCAATGCTTGCAGAAGATTACCTTCCCCAGGCGCACAATCAAAGCATGAACCAGAACCAAAGGCGCGGGCGGTTGCTGCCAACTGGCAACTGGCAACTGAAAACCCTGTGCCGCACCCCCCACCCCCCCCTTTTTTATTTCACAAATCGTGCAGATTATTACGCCGCCGGAGAAGAAAACGAGACCGCAAAAGCGATGAATCCCCGCGTCCTTATTGAACAGAACGCAGGTTCAGGTGAAATCGCCAATGTGCGCGAAAACGCACGCATTTTACCGAATTGCAAGATGCGGCCGATTTAACACAGCGTATTTCCACTAAAAACAGGGGCATTTTGACCGCAAAATGGCGATATTTTACAAAAGTTGAGGTTCGGCAAACCGGTCGGAGATTCCATCCGCGACCAGGCTGCAAACCTTTTGAGAGCGGTGGAGCAACAGTGACTTGCCACAAGGGATACCCCAAGCTCTCGATCTTTCTCGGCGTGATGAAGGCGCTGGGCATCAAGCTCACGCCGCACGCTGCATGAGTCCTCTGTCAAAGGGCCGAGGTCATCCAACGGCGTTTTCACGAGGCTTAGCTTGCTTTTCCCAGCACCGACTCATAATAACGCACGTAATGGGGCACCACCAGGGAAGAGCAAAAGCGCTTTTGCGCTGTCTTGCGCCCGGCCGTGCGCATGGCCTCTAGCCGGTCGCGGTCTTTGAGCAGGCTCACGGCTCCGGCGGCCATTGCGTCCACCTCGCCCACTGGATAGAGCAGCCCGGTTACACCATCGTCGATCAGTTCGGGCACGCCGCCCACACGCGTGGCAATGGCGGGAACCTTGCAAGCCATTGCTTCCAACGCTGCCAAACCAAATGACTCCAACTCGCTCGGCATCACTATCAGATCGGCCAGCGGCAGCAGTTCGTTCACCCGCTCCTGCTTGCCCATGAAGTGGACGCGCGTTTGGATGCCCAGGTCGTGCGCCAGCCACTCGGCGGCTGAGCGGTCGGGACCGTCGCCCACCAGCACTAATTGTGCGGGAAGCTCGCGCGCCACCTGAGCAAAGACTTTGACCACATCCACCACGCGCTTGACCGGCCTGAAGTTCGACAGATGCATCAGGATCGCCTCGCCCGGAGCAGCCAGGCGCTTGCGCGCCAGCGCCCGCGCATCCTTATCCTTGATGGGCATATACTCGTCGCAGTTGACGAAATTTGGAATCACCTCGATGGGCCGCGTCCCGCCAAAGTGTTCGATCGTTTCCTCACGCAGGTAGTTGGAGATGCTGGTCACTCCATCGCTCTCCTGAATGGCATAGCGAGTGATGGGTAGATAACTGCGGTCCATGCCTACCAGCGTGATGTCGGTGCCGTGCAGAGTGGTCACAAAAGGCAGTCGCCGTCCGCGGGCGGCGAGCATTTGGCGCGCCAGCAGAGCGCTGACTGAGTGCGGAATCGCGTAATGCACGTGCAGCAGATCGAGTTCATAGAGTTCCGCCACCTCGGCCATTCGCGAAGCCAGCGCCAGATCGTAAGGCGGAAACTCGAAGAGCGGATAACTGGAGACGGGAACCTCGTGATAGAGAATGCCATTGTCGCGTCCGCTCAACCGGAAAGGCTGCGAATAGGAGATGAAGTGCACCTCATGGCCCAGCGCGGCCAACTCGATACCTAATTCCGTGGCCACCACGCCTGAACCACCGTAGGTGGGATAACACGTAATGCCGATGCGCATAATTGCCTTCTAATTACTTCTCTCTCTTTTTTCTCTTTATTTAGATAATACCGCCTTCCTGTACTCGACAGCGCCTCAGTCGCTCAGCATGTACAACGGGGGGTGGCGCACCTTCGGGTTATCGCACAAGAGTGATCGAGGGGCCCGCCTCGTTCAGCGGAACTCACGTTGACATGAGTTGCACGTGTGTAACTGCGATTTTAGCCTGAATGCAAAGTGATCAGCGTAATCTCCGGCGGGCAATTGAACCTGAAAGGAACTCTCATCGTCCCTAGGCCGCGGTTCACGTAGAGTTGCAAATTGCCGAACTGGAACCGTCCGTCGATATATTTCCTCCCCCATGTTGGCAACCATAGCGGACCTATCAGCGGCACACGAATTTGTCCGCCGTGCGTGTGGCCGCTCAGCATTAAGCCGACAGCTCGTCCCGCTGGATGGGCTAAGAGATTATCCACGTAGTCCGGGGCATGACATAGCATCACTATGGGTTCATTGAAAATATTCCGTATCGAGGCATGAACGGCAAGATCCAGATCAGGTTTGCCATTTACCGGGTCGTCCGTTCCGCTCAACCAGATTCTGCTTCCTGCACGCTCAATAGGTACATATGCATTTGTGAGCACGGTAATGTCGTTCCCCGTCAATGCCGCAGTCACCTCCTTTTGGCCGACTTGAAGATCATGATTGCCGAGGACGGCGTAGAGCGGTCTGCATTGAATTTCGCGCAGGATATTGGCGCATTGCCACGCCGCACCGACGGCATACTTGATCGAAGAAATTCCGAAGCTCACGTAGTCCCCGGTCAGGACAACAATGTCGGGCTTCGCCTGGTTGATGAGGTCAATGGCGTGGCGAAGAAAAAATGGCTCAGTGAATTCATCCATGTGAATGTCGCTAAGTTGCGCGATGCGCACGCCGTCAAAGGCTGCGGGTAGTCCACGCAGAAAGATGTCACGGTGACTCACGTCGATCCAATGACGTTCAAGCGCGCCGGAATATAGTGCTAACCCAGCAACACCCAACACGCCCGCCTTCAGGAAGCGTCGCCGACTGCTTTGCTCCTCGGGAAAAGACACGTTCAGTAATGAAATGACGCGGGCGTCATCAGGCATAGCAAGGCCTCCAGAAGCATGTCTTTGAAGGCTAGTCAATCGTGATGGCTCCGGCCACGTAACGGCCGCCGTCAAAACTGGCAGTTACTCTGACACGGTCCCCCTCACGAAGATTCTGACCTGTCGGTAGGCGATCGGAACTAAAGAAAATGCGATAGCTCTTTTCATCTCGCGGATCGACCAGAACCATTGATCCGGCATGCATGTCTAGGAACGAAATATTCCCGATAAACACGAATGAAGATCCAGGAATAGCCAAGACCACAATCTTGCTCGCGATACGCCGCCCTTCCTTGTTAGATTCAAATTTGATCGAGACAAGAGATCCCTCTACAAGGTCCTCTAATCCGGATGGCACCGAAGAGAACGCCGGCTGACCCTCGCGAATGACTGATGCGCTTGCCGGCACCTGCAGCTTCAGGGGTTCAGGAAATGCGGTCGAACTGACGCTCAATTCCCCGGTGCCTGGATTGTAGTTTTCCACGAAACCCCGGCACTCAAATTCGGGCGAGCCCGATAGCTTGTGGATGCTGAGTGCAAAAATGCCCGTTCCGTCTAACACAGTCTGCACCGACGCATGATCTCCGGAATGAAGTTCAAGGAGTGGAATCCTCTTCCCATCCAGGTAGACCTGGGTTCGCTCATCAAACAATATCTTCATTGGACGCTGTGCTGGGACCTTCAAAGTTAGCTGATCGCGGATCGGATCGATATTTTGGATGTCGCCTCCAAGTATGGTGCTCTTTCCCCGAGGTACGGGCGGGAGCGCAGACGATTCAACTACCGCAATTCCGGTATTAAACACAGAGGGCGCATCCGCGACTTGTGGCTGCGCGTGAGCGTCCGACAAGTGAGCAAAAGCCACACCAATGAGCACGGCTAACGCGCGAGAACTCGCCAAACCATATCTCTGGATCCTCATATCGATCTTCATCTCTGGAAAAAGTTCGACAAAAAAACTTGTCAGGTGATTATTTGATGTGGCGAGACGAGCAATGGTGGCCTGCAGGATATTCAGAAAGTGGAAGTATCACCAGAATAAATGCCGCTGGCAACAGTCTCCAGAAATGCGCATCTAACGAACTATGCTCATGGAACGCAAGTTTGTGAGCCAAGCCAAGTCATGAAGGAGCGCTGATGACGCTAAGAAGAATTGCATTGCTTGCAGTTATCGCAGCTTCAGGGCTTCACATCGCCTGGGCCGGCGAGGTTTTGAAAATCACAATTCCGAAGCGCAGTGAACTGACCCCCGTGCAACGGCTCAATCGCCAAGGGGTAGAAGCCGTAGAAAGGAATAATTACGAAAAGGCTGCGGAACTTTTTTACAAAGCATACCTTTACGATCCGACTGACCCCTTCACGCTGAATAATATGGGCTATATGTCCGAGTTACATGGACAACTGGATCTTGCGGAAAAGTTTTATACGCTGGCATCGGAACAAGAGTCGACCGCGAACATCGATCAGAGCAGTTCGAAACAGATGGAAGGAAAGCCGATGACATACGCATTCAGCGGCCTCGATAATGGTCCCATGCAAATTAACCGCATGAACGTGCGGGCAATGTACCTTCTGTCAGAGAACCGCGTATTCGAGGCAATCGCGCTTCTGGAGGAAGCGCTGCCGCTCGATTCAAGAAATCCCTTCACCTTGAATAATCTGGGAGTTGCGAACGAAGCTGTGGGTGACTTCGACAATGCCTTGAAGTACTATCGCGAGGCAGCTGAATCGCAATCTGCAGAGCCGGCAGTGGTTACGCTGGATCGCGCATCGCGAGGAAGGCCTGTTACTAGTATGGCAATGGATAGCGCACGGCGATTGCAAGATAGAATTCGGAAGATGGGTTCGACAGAGACGCAAGTTATCATGCTTAGCGTGCGTGGTGTTTCCGCGATAAACAAGAACGACTGGCCTGCGGCAAAGCGAGACTTTCTCAATGCTTACAGGCTCGATCCATCCAGCGCATTTTCACTCAATAACCGTGGGTATGTGGCGGAAAGGGACGGCGATCTTGAGACGGCGCAATTCTTCTACGGCAAAGCTCGCCAAGCCACAGATTCAAGCGCGCGCATCGGATTAGCGACCAATCGAGGGGTTGAGGGCAAAAGCCTCGCGATTGTGGCCGCGGACAGCCACCAACAAGTTGATAGCGAACTCGCAAAATATAGCGTCGAGCGTCATCATCAAACTGGACCGATTGAATTGACGCCTCGCGACAATACTCCGTCGAAAGAGTCAGATGAGGGTAATTCATCTTCGGACTTGGCGCCGATATCCCAATCTCACTCGCCGCAAAAGCCTCAATAAGCATAAGGATCACACTCATGACCAAGCCGGCCACCCCGTCGTCTTCGCATCGATCGATGAATCTGCTGTCACGCTTGCTCTTGACGCCGCGAAACAGCGATCAATTCTCGACATCGGTCGCGCTAAATTCGCAATTTCAAAACATCAGCCGCCTGGAATTTGACGAGTTAATGGCGCTCGCGAACTCGAATCATGTGGTCGTGCGCGGATTGGAATTGTTTCTTCGCATGATGCGCGAAGCCAAAGACGACGTCCGCGCCGAGTGGGCAGAGACGGCGCTCGCCATCGAGCATGCGCGCATTTCAACGGCCGTAAGCTTTCTGCATGAAGTTTGCACCGCGTTGGAAGACTGCAACTACGACGTTGTCGTTATTAAGTCGCTGGATCATTGGCCGGATCTCGGCAGTGATTTGGATCTCTTTACGAATGCCAGCTCGGACGACATTTCTGAATTGATGCGGTCCAGGTTTGATGTGAAGGTCGCTCCGCGAAGCTGGGGAGATCGGCTGTCGCGCAAATGGAACTTTCTCATTCCCGGGCTTCCCGAGGCCGTCGAGATTCATATGGGTCGCCTGGGGCAAACCGGAGAACAGGTGGCAATCGCTTCACGCCTTTCGGCGCGGGCGCGATTGGTCCGGTTTGATGGCCATGAATTTCGTGTGCCCTCAACATCCGACCGCCTACTGATTTCCACTCTGCAGAGGATGTACCGCCATTTTTACTTCCGGCTCTGCGACATCATTGATTCAGCCGAACTGATCGAATCAAGCGCCGTTGACTATGTGGACCTGCGTTTTTCCGCACGTCAGGACGGCATCTGGGAAGGGGTCGCGACTTATCTTGCGATCGTGTCGGATTACGTGATGAAGTACGGCGGCTCGAATCTCAATTTGCCGCAATTCGTGATATCGGAAGCGCATTTTGGTGGAGACAGCGTTTTTTACGGCCAGGGTTTTCTACGTGTGCCGATCATGCCGCAATCCGCCAAGCTCTATGGAACGCAGCTCGCTGGCTTGCTGGGAAAAGGAGAAGTGCATAATAGTGTCCGGCTGAGTTTATTGCCGTGGCTTGCGACCGCGGCGGCAATCGGACAAAAAATTACGGGAAGCGATAAAGGCATTTGGTAACAGGCAAGATACCTCGTTACTCGTTGCCAGAGATCGAAAGACAAAGTATGTTCTTTGGTCGTGAATCTGGGGTCAATTCATGGGGGAGGGGCCGGGCTCGCGCCTCACGGAAAAATGTTATGGAGAATATGGTCACGACGGTTTCCAATCCGATTTCACTCCGCAGCCTAACTGCCACGAAGTTAAGCTCGATATCGCAGGAGGCGGTCGTTTCTACATGGCAGCCTGTGGCCTCGCGATTGCCAGTTGCATGTTCCTCGACCAAACTGACGCTTCTGAATGCCGATTCGCGGCCAATCTTCACGGTCGATCCGATGGCTTTTGAAAGTAACCCCGGGTCCCGCGCGATCTCATTCGCTCTCCATTGCGTCGTTATCAGTCTCATAATTTGGCTGACGCTGAGAGCACATACAAGCATGATTGCGCCGTCACCAAGCGTCGTTGTTACGCCGGTGAACTTCACGCTTTACGCTCCTCCACCTATAGCTGCGCCAGCTCCAAAGGCAATCGACGGCGGCGGTGGAGCTCATCAAGTGATTGAGGCGGTCAGGGGTAAGCCGCCGGAAGTCGCGAAACTTCCGGTACTATCTCCACAAATACTCCACATCGACCGTCCGAAGCTGGCAGTCGCGCCTATGGCGCAGTTGAATATTCCGGACAGTAGTAATTTGCCGAACCTTGGTATGTCCCAATCGCCGCAGATCGCGTTAGCTTCGCAAGGAAGAGGTAGCGGCTCGGGGTTCGGTTCGGGCATGGGTGGGGGCATCGGTGCGGGGCATGGTACCGGCGGTGGCTATGGTGGCGGCCTAATGAGCGTAGGCGTCGGCGTCACAGCACCGCAACTGATCCACTCGGTTGAGCCGGAATTCACAGAGGAAGCTCGCCGGGCGAATTTTCAAGGTGAGGTCTCGATCAAGCTGATTGTCGATGCGCAAGGAAATCCGCAAGACGTCCGGCTGGCGCGACCCCTCGGCATGGGGTTGGATGAGAAGGCCACCGAAGCTGTGAAGCAATACAAGTTCAGACCAGCCATGTATCAGGGGCATCCTGTCCCCGTCCAGATCGTAATCGAGGTGGACTTCCATCTGCATTGATCGAGGGCGCCATAGTGAACGGTGATCGCTATTCGCGCTCCTGTTTCATTAGTCAGATTCCGACTGGCCTTGACGGGTGCATGTCTCTATGGCGCATTTGCGGAGTGGTGGATTTAACTTTAACCCAGCATGGCTCCTATCGCTACGATCTCACTGGTTCCAACAGAGACGGTCGCCTCAGACCTCACTATCTTTGGTCATCGATTGGATTCTCGCGCCGTTTGCGTATGTTGCGGTAATGGCTTTGCAGCGTAATAACCTTTGCGCGTCCTCACGATCAATTTGCCGTGTCTCGGTGTATTCGCCTCGACACGCACAAAACGGTATCCCCCGAGGCGGAACGATTTGGTGGAATGATAGCCAAGCGTGTATTGGTCTCGAATGTCGATTGCGACTTCCGATGCGACGCTATTCACCTCTTGCAGGGAATTCGGAAAGTAAGCGACGCCGCCCGTCTCTCGTGAAAGCTTTTCCAGATCACGTTCTGCTTGCTCGGATTCCTCCTTCTCATCATCAAAGAGCAATCCGATGGTGTAGACAACAGGTCCCCCTAAGTTCTGTACCCGGCGGATTGCCTGTTCCAAATCCAGCCTTGACGCATTGTCAGCTCCATCCGTAATGACTAATAGCACCTGCTTGGGATGATTCGCATGTTTAGCCAACTCGTCCGCTGAAGCGGCCACGGCATCGTACATGGCCGTAGTGCCCCTGGAATCGAAGCGCGAGAGCCCCCGATTCAAGGCGTCGATATTCGACGTAAAGCCCTGATCGAGAAAGGCTCGATCGGAAAAATTCACGATAAATGCCGAATCCTCAGGATTTGACGCCTTCAGCAGATTTAAAGCGGCCGCATTGACCGCAGCACGCTTATCCCGCATCGAACCTGAGTTATCAACTAGAATACCCAGCGATACGGGCTGATCCTTGTGCAGAAATGAACTAGGCGTTTGCGGTGTCCCGTCTTCCCAGATGTGGAAGTCGCTGCGGCTCAAATCCGAGACCGGCCGGCCTCTTTCATCCACCACTGCGCAGTTCAGCAGAACCTCATCCACATCCTGGTGCATGGTATAGAGACCGTCCTGGCGCCTCTGAATCTCACCCGGTTGAACTGGCGTGAGAGAGGATTCGATGCCGGCAGGCGCGATTTCTTCAGGATCGGGCGAAGGGATCGGGTCCCGGTCAACATCGAGACGCTGTTGAACCTCAGGCTGCGTAGGATCGCGCGTGATGGATTGTTGGCAACGCAACACTCTTGCGCTTGAGAAAAGCAGCATACATACAGTAAAAGAAAACAGGAAGCTGCGCATTATCCAGGAAACTATTAGAGGCATAAGGAGGTCGACCAGGGTTGGCAATCGTTTCACGCATCGCGCGAATGAATTGCAAGTGCGAGCGAAAGTTGTCATGCTCCAATGTTCCTCCTTGTTGTACTCGCCGTATACGAGCGGGTTCGCTCGCAGTGTCCGACCATATTCTATCTATCAGTTGACTGAAATCGAATTTGTTGTGGGAAGTTGTGTTTGAGGAATGATTTTGTTCATCGGCAACTCCAATGAAAAAACAGAAGCAGATCCTTCATCCGCATGGATCCAAATCCCGTGGAAAGCTTCCTGTAATTCAGGGTGCAGCGTCAACAGTGCGGTCATCAACTCTGTCACTTGCTTCCGAGCAGATGGCGGGTCATGCAGCTGCGCCGTCTGCGTAACGTCAGGATTGTAGTGAACATCCAGGTCCAGCGCGCCGAATTCGGCCGTTGTGTCAATCGCCGTCACCTGAAAAGCGGTATCATGCGCATCGATCATCACAGGCTTCAAGCCGGGAAGGTTGTCTGGGTGTATATGGTCTTCTTCGTGCTGCAACTTCTCAAGGTTGGGGCTAGACAAAAAATCCACAGGATCCAAGAAATAAGCGGCAGTGCGGTAATATAACCAGGCATCCCATTTCAAGTTTCTTTGTGCGTATTTGCGCGCGGATACCCAGTACCATAGCCCATCGTGACCTGCCTCCATCAGTGGCCTGCTGAAGAAGCCAGCAAGCATCCAGCGGGGCCCGGCTGTTTCAGACAAGACCAGTGAAATCTGCTGTGGCTGTGATACCCCCGTGGCGTGCAGAATAGCCAACGCGTACTTTCCTGGCGGCAGATCAGTAAAATTCAGCACTACGACAGGAGTTCCACAAAAGAAGTCCATTCGAGCAGCGCCTCCAGGCTCGGTCGATGCGTCCAATCCGTAAAGGCTTTCGACGGTAATCGATGCTTGCTGCAAAAGAGGGTTCAAGCTGCCAACCGAATTCTCAATTCCGCCAAAATCCGCCGCCACTGCAGGAATCGTGTTAGCCCGAAGCGTCTGCACATTTCCAGTTTGTACTTCCCCAACTATTGTGCGAGCAGCATTCGATAGGGCGTCACGCTCTGCGGCCGTCATTTGGGATTGCGTTTTGCAAGAGGAGGCATTCGCAGTCAGAGGTAGCACTCCGCTCGCAAGCACGATGAATATTAAAAAGTTGCACTTTCCGTTCGATCCTCTTGGCAACATTGGTGTGGATTCAATCCTTTCGCATCGATCATTAACCGAGCGCAGCACTTCTCCTCGCCAGTCTAATCATTAGGATGCAGGAAACTTTCGCGAAGTGAGCCATATCAGGCCGTGACTTCATCGGAAAAGCCGAAACTGCAAACTGACAGTCGTGGGTGAAAGAGTAACTTGCAAATCTTCAGGCAAGCCTTCCGCTAATGCTGATTAGGATCAATAACACAGTGAGCTGCCGAAAGCGTCGAGAAACTTTTTGACGCTACGCCAATTATTCGCATATAGACCTAAAGACCCGTCGGCATGCTGCGCGGAGGGGTTACCACTCTCAAGAGACGAAGTGGCAATCTTCCATAGATCTGTGATTCAGAACTCTTCATGTTGGTTGCCTGGGCTTGGTTTGAAGGTAATTTGGAGACTTTGCACGGTGGTTTTTTGTGCGACCGTATATTCAATTATTCAGTTCTATCAGAGTTGCGTCATGTGTCCCTCCAGTCGAGGAATCCTTGAATGATAACTTATTGAAAGCATGCATAAAAATGACGCGCTCGACATCCTCAATAGGCATTGGGTGTATCACCGTCATCCCACCAACCAGACTTCTAAGGGCCAAATAAGACTGACGATTCGTACGTAGAAACTCGATGGGATATTCCGGTTTTCGCGCGCGAGCCTTTGCAGGATCTGCGTCCAATAGATAGCTAATATGAGGTTTGGGAACGATTTTCATGATCACCCAAACATACGCGCGAATCGCACGCTTCTGGAGTGCCAGGTTCGCTAGTTCGTCATACATGAATCGATCGAAGATGACAAGATCGACCTCAGAACGTAAAGCTTTGCGCATCTTTAGCCGAAGCGAAAAAGCATCCGCGAAGTAGAGAAACAAACGCACGCACGTCATCCCCCAAGACCTGACGTTTTTATCCTGTCGATTGATTGGAGCAGAAGGAGAGCCGACTCCCTTGTCCCCTTTGAATATGCTATGGCTGGCGCCCTCGCGTAGCTTGGTCAATCTTGCAATGTCATCCCAGAAACTTATCAGAAGGATTCTAAGTCCACTCTTTCTCAATCGACCGCAAAGCGCCTCGATCTGGGTGCTTTTCCCAGCGCCATCGATACCCGAGAAGCTTACAAAGTAAGTGTGGCGAAGTTCGTCCATTGGTTTGTCCGTCCGAAGGCGCTTGACTATTTCAGTTAGGCCGACTGAGGCTCACATGTGAAAGAGCCGCAACAGTTCCAATCGCGACGCCCGCGCCCACCACCACGCCAACTCTGATCAGGATGGCACGAGCTCGGCGCTGTTTCGCAGGCGCGATTACCGCTCCTGCCGGCTTGGAGGCCGCAACGCCGGATGTCCTTTCATACGGAGCTGCTGCCGTGCCGACAGGCTTCTGAGTACTATCTTCTTGTCGCCCCGAATTGGACGCTACGGCGCTCTGGTTGGGGGGCGGCGGAGTCGATGGGGCGGAACCTTCCAGATAACTTGCTCCAGAAGGGCTCTCGCCGGAACCCTTTATCGCGGTCCGAGCATTTGGGTCTTGCGGATGATTTTCAGTGGACTGAATGCTTTGTGCCTGCTGACCCACGATTCCTTGCTGCGGCGCCGCAGCTGGTCCGTCCAGTAGTACGAGCATAAGCATCACAAGCCCGCCAGCAATATGTTTGTTTGACTCACGAGTCGCGATCTTCATCGTCTCCTCCCAGTTCCACCAGCGATCTGCCATTCTCAAAACCAGCTAAGCTGCATTCTCAGAACCTTGCAGGGAGTTGGGTAAAGCAAGCGGGTGCGAAGCCGAATCTATCGGAAGCCGGCAGAAGCTGTTCAATGCATCGGCGGTCGTATTGAAAACCTCGAAAAGCCGGTCCACTCCGGTGCGTTGCAGAATCGCACGCGCTCCGTCGGGAACTTCTGCGAGCTTCACATCCCCGTTGTTCTTCAACGCTTTCTCGAGGCAGTAAATAAGCAGAAGGCTGCCTATTCGATCCATCCGCCGTATTCTTGAACAGTCAAGAACAATGCGTGGGCGGTCAATATGATCCAGTTCGCCAATCAGTCTTTCCGCGTATTTCAAATCCAGTATCTCTGGTAATTGCTTCACAGTTGCTGGACTAACTCGAAGTCTCATATTTACCCCTTTCCAAAGTTTCAAATCATTCGCTCAACACGTTCAGCATGCGTACTGGAGTTACCCCGCATTCTGCAAAAGACGCGCAAACTCCGTTGTGGGATTTCGCATAATGTGTGTCAACACGTTTCGTCCATATCGGAGGAGAGTTACGAGATTGGTATTGTACCAACAGCACTCCGTCATTCGAGGCGACAGCCCACAAAAGAACGTTAACTTCTCAAGTCTGTTTGGCGACGATAGCATTGCCGCTGCCAACCGATGGTTTCCATCCAAAACGGTGAGCAGTTCGCTTTCATTGAGGCCGATGAGAATTATCGCTCGGAACCCTGGATCCTCTTGAAGAAGCTGATCGCCAATTGCGGCTATCTTGGATAAGAATGCGCTACCGACTTGCCTCTGACGCGTGCGCATGCCTTTCACAATTTGGGTGATCGAGAAGTCTCCGCGCGCCAACTTTCGCCACTGAGCTCGTGGAAATGCCCTGATCCGTCCAAGGTGCGATTCGTTGATTTCGACCTCGTACCATTCTGTGCCGACAGGAATTTCCTTCCAGAGCGCAAAATGCCGAAGGAATAGCAGCGCTCGCCGTTTTGCATTTTCTCCCTCGTCATCCAGATTCGGCCTGGCTACAAGCTCGCGCATACTGTCCTGGTAGTCTTGAAATGTTGAGCAGTCGAAATCGCTCTTCAGAAATTCCGCAATGACCTCATTTTCCGCCACACGCCGGATCAGCCTGATCGGCCGAACGCTCTGAACCGACGAAAGGCCCCTTGGTGTCATAAGCGAACTTATGAGAAAGGGTGCTGCTACAAAGACCAAGAGAGCTGCCATAAGAACCAGTTGAACAAAGATCACTTCTTGTAAGGATGAGTGGAAACGGCAGATGCCCGCGATAACCACTCCACTGAATGCCAGCTGTACCCAGCTTGTATTCGCGATTTTGTAGGACATCTGGAAACTGATGATTACTACGCTCAGCGAGTAAACAATTGTTGTAAGGGCATATAGGGCGAGGAGAAAGGGAATATTGTACTTCCCCGCTATCTCAAATCCGGAGCCGAGAAATGTTGTCCAGATTCCTGCAGGTGTGATCCTCAAACCGAGAGCCAAAACTGAGCCTATGCTAAAGACCAATAATAGAGAAGTCGCGATGATCCTGGGGTCCTTTCTCTCTGCATCGGGCGTGCCCGCCACCAAAGGAAACATGCAATTTACGACTGCGGAAGAAAAGCTAAATATGACCCGGCCAACCATCGCTACGGCCGCATAGATTCCTGCCTCATTTGCGACGAAGAAGTGTTTGACCAGTACAATGTCGCAGTTATTAATTAGAACCTGGCCGAAGAAAAAGACCATCGCCTGAGATGTTTCGTAAAAGGTATACCAGAAGCGGGAGGGTTTAGAAGTCCGATGCGCCAGTTCTGGCATGATCGTAAGATAGGCTACCGCGACGGCGGCAGAATTGGCCGCAATCACCCCCTCAACTCCCAAACCCAAAAGAATGAGAACAAATGATCCACCGAGTCGAACGACTCCCTCCAACACTAGATTAGCGGCAAGGCGACGAAATCCGTAGGTGCCCTGAATGTATCCCCGCCGGCTTCCCAGCGGTATGTAGAAAACTGCGCCAGCCGCAAGGAGAGCCACAAGAACAGAGCTAGGAAGATTCAGATAGTCAGCAACCGGCTTCTGAAAGAGCAATAACATGAAGGCAACAAGGAGTCCGCATCCCCAAGAACCTCGATGAAGGATTCTGTACGCTGTAGTCTTTCCCTCAACGGCGCTTTCTTGCGCAACCAATTTTGCTGAAACGATTTGAAACGAGAGAGTTACTGCCGATATCAAAGTTAGGATGGTGTAAACAGCCGTCGCATTTCCAAAGCCCTTGGGGCCAAGATATCGCGCAATGACAATGTTGTACGCGAGGTTGATCGCAGTTGTGAGCCCTGAGCCGGAGAGTAAAACAACGCTCCCCGACACAATCCGCGCCGGCAGTGTTTTCGTCTTTGTGGTTATGCTATTCATCACAATCCTGAAAGCGCAGTTTACTAGGGAAAAATGTCCTGAATACAACCAGGGGTTCACTTATTCGCCAAGACAATTTCTAAGATGCGAGAATGCGAAAGCAGGCTGCTTAGAATCGATAGGGTGAAAGGTCGCATCACTTCAAGGCAACCCCTGGACTTCTTGGAACTTCTAATGGACAAGCCGATGTTGATTCGTACAATCAGTGTATTTATCTTCTTTCTTTTGTGGCCTCGTGGCTGCAGTGATCTTGCGGCGAGCGATGCGCCGCGCTTGAAGCATGGGGCAATAGGAGATGCACCAGAAATAATTGCGTTATATGAGGCTTGGTTCGGGCATCCAAAGCACATCTCGGTCGGATATTCCTCGCAAGATCCTGCCGTGATAGTCAGTCAGATTCGCAAGGCGAAAGCCATGGGAATTTCCGCGTTTGTAGTGGACTGGTACGGGGATCGGGAACCATTTATCGATCGCAGTTATGCGTTGATACAGACGATCGCCGCAAGCGAGAAATTCCAGGTCGCGATGATGTATGACGAAACGGACGAAGAGGATGGGTCGACTGATGAAGCTCTCGCGGATTTCACTATGTTTCACGACAGCTATCTTTCGTCGAAGGCGCGTGGCCATCAAGCATATCTGACTTACGAAGGGCGGCCGTTGATTTTCATCTTTCCCAAGGCCGGACATACTGACTGGAAAAGGGTACGTGCGTTGACCGACAAATGGAACCCGGCTCCCTTGCTAATCCAGGAGAACCTGCCCGGTCCAGACGCAGATGCGTTCGATGGATTCTATGCCTGGGTTAGTCCAGCGCAAGGAGGCGATGGAAGCAATTGGGGTGAGCAATATCTGCGTAACTTCTATGGAACGATGCGCTCTAAGTATTCGGACAAGATTATTGTGGGCGGGATTTGGTCGAGTTTCGATGACAGCAAAGCGTCCTGGGGATTAAACCGTCACATAGCGGCGCGTTGCGGTCAAACCTTCGCCGATACTTCTAATCTTTGGCATAAGTACTTTCCCCAGGACGACCTACTGCCGTTCGTCATGGTTGAAACATGGAACGACCATGAAGAGGGAACGGCAATCGAAGACGGCATTCCCAGTTGTGATACGGTGGTGCAAGGATATCTTTCCCCTCATTCTCAACATGATTCACAACCTCCTTTGAAGAAACAATAGAAGACTTCAGTAGCGCTCGAATTCAATGCCATACTTGATTGGTTTTGGAAAGTTAAAGTACGCAGCCTTATGTCTTTACTCCGATTCCCTTTGAATTCACCGCAGCTTCACCCGCTGGCGTGTCCGCATTTCTATGCTGCTTCGGTCTCTTCCGAATTGTGATGACCGCTGGCCTGCGCCGCGACTATACCAACTTGCGAACCAATCAGAACTGGAGAGCGGTGGATCTTGTTTATGATCGAAAGGGGCCGGCCGCGTACTTCATCATAGACTCGCCCAAGATATTCGCCCAGAATACCCAGACAGAGGAGTAGCAGGCCTCCGACGAAAAACACCGTAGCGGCCACACCGAGTCCTGCGGTTTCCACCGAACTATTGGAGAGAAACATAGCGAGAGCCAAGGATGAGGACATAAAGCAAGTAAAGAAAAACAAAGCAAAGCAAAGCCGCAGAGGCTTGTAGCTAAAGCTCGTAATCGCATCCATCGCATATTTAATCCGGCTGAGGAACGATAGCTTGCCGCTACCTGCCAACCGGTCCTGGCGGTCATAGAGAACAACAGCATTTCGATAACCAACCCAAGCTCGCAGCCCAGGCAGGTACCTATTTTTCTCTCCCATGGAATTGACCGAATCGACGGTCTTTCGATCCATAAGGCTAAAAATTCCTGCATTAAGAGGTATAGGGAAATCGGAGAGGGCTCCCAAAACCCGATAGAAAAGAGGAAAGAGCTTGGCCAAGATTTTGCGCCTTTCCTGCCGACTCCTTCTGACCGCGACTACGACTTCCGCGCCTTGCCGCCATGCATCGATCAGCTTCGGCAGAACCTCTGGGGGGTCCTGAAAATCGCCATCCATCAAGATCACCGCGCTACCTCGCGCTGTCTGAAGGCCGGCCGAGATCGCTCCCATGTGGCCCCAATTGCGAGATAGCTCGACCACCACCACATGTGAATCTATGGCTTGCAGTCCTTTCAAAATATCCAGGGAAGAATCCAACGAGCCATCGTTCACATATACAAGCTCCCAGTGGGTGCGAGCGCGTTCCATTGCGTTTGTTACTGCTTCGTGGAACTGCACTATCAATTCTTCTTCGTTATAGATGGGCACAATGACAGATACCATATTCGGCTCCTGAAGTTTGAAATATTACTTTGATCAGTCAATCACTTTCTGCTTCTCGTTCGTTGCGACGGTAACAATAAGAATCGTCATCTGCAAATTCAATACAAATTATTCTGGAACTGTCTGAAAGACCCGCACTTTCCATCGCACTTCAGTGGGATTCAGAATGACCATGAAGCGGGCGCGTACGTGCTGGGTTGTTTTGACTGAGTCGTGGTCCAAAACCTCCATATCGTATTCAACCTCATCCGCCAGTTCCAATGACAGTCCCTCCGGTGAGTAGAAAACGATTCGAATATCGTGTGCGCGATCTTGATAACGGGCACGAATCCCAAGCTTAGCTTGCTGCTGGATTGTCTCTGCCAATTTATCCCGGGCAGTTCCCACGAAGGCCAGATCGAGCAGATCAGCGCGATTTTGCTCAAAGGCCGTCTTAAAACCAACCCACGCCTGCAGATAGTCATGAATCGCTGCTTCGCCGGTTTGCGCTTGCAGAGACCGGGGACCTTGCAGCGTCGCTGGTTCCACGCGCACGGCTGGCTGAGCAAGGCACAGTCCCGAAGGAATGGCACCAATTGCGCAGAGGATCAAGAGGGCGTTTGACATGGTTATTTCTCCCAGCGAATCTGGTTCCCCAATACAACACCGCTCGCAACGGAAATCGTAGCGCCTCGAATGGCGGCCATTTGCACGTCCGCAATTCCGCGCTTGAGAGGTACATCCACTATTGATTGACCTTCGGTGTAATTCTCGGTAAAGGTAACGATTGTTCCGTCTGGCACCGCGTTGCCGTCACAGTCGCGCAGCGGTTCGGTCACTAATTGCAGATTCTGGCCAGATTCTCGTGCACTCATTTTCAACTCGCACGGATCTCCCGGAACCTGCTCGACAACTCGTGCGCTGGCAAGATCGCCGATTCGAACCGCAAATCTGTCGATCCCTTGGTGAGCCGTCGAATCTATCGTGGTCCAAGCCTCGCCGTAACGGGTCATCACGATGCGCTTCTGCTCAGCGCCGGATGAATCCGAAAGTTCAAAGGATACCGGCATTGATGTGATGATCAGGTTATGATAAGCGTCGAAAACATATACGGCGCCAGTGATGCCATCATGCTGGCCGACCGGAAGGCGGGAAGGTTTCGCGAGAAAGCCTAAGTCCATTGGCTTACTCGAAGGCAAGACATCCAATGCACCGCTCTCTGTGGAGGAGTTTTGTGTCAGAATAGCTAGATAATGGCCGGCATTGTATAGAGATCCAGCGGGAAAGAATATCATCTCTCCGAGTTGTACGTCTCGTTCCAGAACCTGTCCTGGACCTATGATGAGCAAAGTTGCTTTACCGCTTCCGGTACTCTGGACTGAAAACGCACTGCCAGCTTCGATAGTCTTGGGCAAGCTCAAGCTTTCCCCTTCCGCGAAGGCCAGCATCGCCGTGGCGAAAAAACCGGCTATTAGAAACCCGAATTTGGAGCTCATTGAGCACCTCCAAAACTGTACGTTGAAACGACCGTCCGCTGGCTACTGACGTTCTTCGCAAGGTCCTCAGGAATGTGGATTTCAAACGGAACCGGTGTCTGTGGTAACAGCGCGCGATCAATGTACTGATCCGCAATCCACACCACTTGGCCCTTATTGTCATAGAAAGTTCCAAGGACATGTGCAACGTTCACTATCTGGCCGCTTTGATTAATGAGCTGCCCAGTTAATGAAGCTCCAGGATTTGGGTGCAACTGTTCGCTTCCGATTTCGATTACTGGGTCCGCTGAGGCCGGGATAAGGGTCGACAAAGGCGCCATGCGAATGCTGCCTACGTCGGACAGAGCGACATTTGAAAACTTGATGCGGAATGGCGTGACTTGTTTAGGCAGCAGAAGGTGCGAGATATTGTCAAAGCTATCTTCGGTCGCGATTGGTGATTGGTTTTTTGACAGTAAAGTGGCAGTGACGGACACATACGCCGGCACGACATCCTCATTCAGAATCTCTCCCAGGATCACCACTCCCTCAGCTCTTTCCACGGGGTGCATATCCACAATGCGCACGTGAGGCGCTTCCACGTCCTGCACTCCCCAGTCATCCCCAGGACCGCGGTAGATCACATCCCAGCGCAAATAATTCACTGGGATAACCTGCGGCGGCAGTGCGGGCTCTTTGACGATTGGCCATTCCGGTTTCCAGCGATCTCCATACTTCACCACATGCAATTCACGTGTGCTGACTGGGTCCCCTACAACGGTTGACCAATGCAGTTTAAGGTCAATTTCTGCTTCATTGGCGGAGGCGTGAAGTGGCACCACTTCGAAGTTGTCCACATTTGAGTAAGTTAGTAAGCTCGGATAGTAGCCGGTCAAGTCATGCACAAACTCAGACTCGGTGAACTGAGCTTTATTGGCAAGACTTGAATAGGCCTCTTGCCAGGCTTGCAAGCGGATTTCATCGCCAAGATTCTCGACCGCCCCTTCAGGTGTTGAGGATGAACGCGACAAGCCTTCGGCTCCCGCATAAGCCACAGCAGACGGGATAGGCCAAACTGTACCGATCACCACGAGTGCGACGGTTGTACAACCGAGTACCATGGCGAGTATGGGTCCTTTATTCACGATACAAACCTCGCATGCACGAGATTCTCATCGCTTGCCAAGGTCTCGTTCGCTCCGAGTTTGTACCGTCTTTTTTCCGGAACTAGAACCACAAGAATCGCGAGAAGACTGCTGCTGAAAGGAAGAATGCCCCACATCAGGCCTTGCCAATGGGGTGGCATCTGTGATGCGTTCACCTCTGTGGCCGGTGGCACTCCGTCCTTGCTCCATACAGTGATGGTCTTGTCCTCGAGATTGTCAACGGGTCGCCAGCCGGCAAAGGAAAGGAGTGGATCATAATAGTGGTCTCGTACTATGACCCACTTCAATCCATAATGGTCCGCATGCATCAGCATTGCGTGCAGTGCGCTGAGACCGGCCAAGCCGAAGTATTTTGAGCTTGTAAGCGCACCGGCGCCGTAATGCGTCAGTTCCGGCAGCATTCGTCCTGAGTTCCATTCGCCATCAACACTGTCGGCACCTGTCGATCTGGCTAGTAGCGCAATCTTATTACCAAACCCCAAGGTGACATAGCGAAATTGATCGTGGCCGTCACGATTTAGCCATGAGGCAACCGCATCGACCTTGAAATCCTCGGCATCAGCAGGTCGATAGCTAGCCCACCCAACTGCCATGGCGCAGGTAAGTGCTGCTGACGTGGTCAGCCCGACAACCGCGCGCATTCGGTATCGATCAATGAGTTCTGCGGCCAAAAGTCCCACAAATGGAAGCGCAAGCAAGGTTGCCCAATAGCTGAAGCGTTCCAAGGTGAGTACGTCGAATGCGCGCCCCAACAGAAGACGAGCGAATGGTGTTGTCCCTCCCAGCCCTAGAAGAAATGCCACCCAGAAACCGATCAGCAGCGGACGGAGCCGAACAACCATCGAACCCCGGATAAAGATAAACGGCAACGCCAAGATCAGGGCTCC
The DNA here is from genome assembly GCA_049513195.1 of Occallatibacter sp. Classification (GTDB taxonomy): domain Bacteria; phylum Acidobacteriota; class Terriglobia; order Terriglobales; family Acidobacteriaceae; genus Telmatobacter. Next base: position 66,822 of record JBEKWJ010000009.1, on the reverse strand, counting down.
ATAAGGAATGATGAAATAGTTCAGCCCCCACTGAGGACTGAGTAAGTAGTTTGCCCGGCTTGGGTGCGGAATCGGAGTCTGAGTGACAGGATAGTGAATTAGTGCGATCCAAAATGGGAGAAGCACAATTGCAATCGCAACGCCCACTACCGCAGCGATTGCTGCGGTGCGGCCCATGAAGGCTGGTGTCGAAATCCTCTCGCCGTTTTCGCGGTCAAGAATAACAAGGACCAAGACGGGCATCGCAAAGAGAAATGATCCAAAGAGCAGCGTGGCATGGTGAGCGACCGCAGCTGCCGTGAACAGCACGCTCGCCTTGATAAACGATCTCAATCTTCCATGACGAACCCACTCGAATAAAAATGGCAACGCATTCAAATAGATTGGCGCAGCAGACGTGGTTCCTAACTGTCCAGCGGAATATACCAGGAAGCTTTCAGAGCCCAGAAATACACTTGCCAAAGCGGCGATCGAGGCCGCGCGCGGGCTGACCCAGAGCAGAGAAAAACGATAAACGCCGACGACAAGGAGCATTATGGCAGCGAGTTGCACCGCCATATACGCCATCTCCAATCCGAATATTCGAGACATCAGCGCCACCCACTGCTGCGGCAAAGGAGGGTAAGTGGTTTGAGAAAAGCCGGCATACCATTTTGAATTCCAGGGATCAAACCAATGATGGACGTAGTGCGATGCGAAAAAGATTTGAAAGTTTGTATCGTAGGATTTCAAGGGCAACTTCATCAGCAAAAGGGGCATATGAACGGCGATAACCGCCATGAGAAGGAGGCTCATCGGCATGCGCCTATCTGATGAAGAGATCAAATCAGAGTTATTCACAATTGCCTCTCGACACAATGGTTAAGTTGACAACCCCATAAACATTGGGTTTGGCGTCACATTGTTTTGTTCCGCATTTATGTCGCAAATCGCCCCAAACAAGCTAGATCCTGCGCATGTTGTTTGGATTCAGAAAGGATTGGGTCGGTTGCCTGTAGGACTCGGCGCTTCATCTGACGCCAACGGTGTTTCGTGCAGCCAACATATCAGGCGCTTTTTGAATCAAAGTAACCCAACGCGGCTTTGCGCTTTGGTGACTCAACTTGCCCACACGATCCCTCAAGTTTGCCTGTGTCTTCGTACTCGGCGCCGTTGCTTCCGTCGCGGATGCGCAGACTTACAATTTGGGATCGGATCCTTCTACCCCCGCCCAGCCTCAAACAGATAAGGCTCAATCCACGAACCAGCCACTGGGGTGGGGATCGAATATTGAGAATGCGCGTCTTGCGCGCGCCGCCGAATTGGCTCTGCAGCACGGCCAGCACGCACTTGCGCTCGCTTATGCGCGACGCGCTGCACTTGCTGCCCCAAATGATTCCCAACTACTCTTCCTCTTGGGCTATGCCGCACGACTCAACGCGAAGTTTCAGGAATCAATTGAGGCCTATAGCAGAGGCCTTCGTCTTAATCCGTCAGCTCTTGATGGTCTCTCCGGTCTTGCGCAGACCTATGGCGCGATAGGCCGCACTGAAGACGCCGAACGTCTTCTCAAGCAGGTGGCTGTTTCAAACCCTAAACGCAGGGACGATACTCAATTGCTCGGTGAGATGTACTTGAGATCGGCAGACTATGCCGAAGCGCTTCGCTGGCTGGAAAAAGCGGAAAAGATGCAGCCTGACGCTCGGACGGAGTTGCTGATGGCGATCTCATACCAACACCTGAAGCAAGTTGACTTGGCGAATCACTATATCGAGTTAGCTAATCGAAAAGACCCAAATAATCCTGATATTCAGCGCTCGATGGCTGGATTTTACCGCGATGGCGGCGACTATGCCGCTGCCATCGCAGCTCTTAAGTCGATCCGCAACCCGAAGGCAGAGATAACAGCCGAACTTGCGTACACTTACCAACTCGATGGCAAGCTCGATCAAGCAGCCCAGCTCTACGGGCAAGCGGCCAACGCTGCGCCGAAGGATCTTGGATTGCAGCTTTCCGCAGCGCAAGCCGAAATTGCGGCTGGATCAATGGAGAGGGCCAACTCTTTTCTCCAACGTGCAGCGGCCCTCGATGCCAACAACTATCGGCTGCATGCAATCCGAGGAGAGATTGCAAAGATCCGTGAGCGCGATCAGGATGCCCTCCGCGAATTCAGCGACGCCATTGTTCACCTTCCCGCAGATCCGCCAGAGGGGGCGCTCTATGGCATCCAGATCCACATGGACTTAATGGCTATCTACAAGGATCTTGGAGACGAAAGTGCCGCTCATCATCAGCTCGAAACCGCGCAAGCAGAGATGAACGCGCTCGGCGATCGGATGTCTAATCAACCACAATATCTGCGCCTGAGAGCTCTGATCAGGATGAACGCGGACGACCCCAACGGAGCACTGAGCGATGTGAAGGAAGCGCTGTCAATTAACGCAAAGGATCGTGATAATTTGCAGCTTGATGGCGACATCCTGATAAAACTCGGCCGCACCGAAGATGCAATAACGATATACAAGCAGATTCTCGGAATGGATCCCCTCAATCGGTTTGCACTCACCTCCATTGGCTATGCTTCACGCGCGGTGGGACGCGACCAAGATGCGGAGAAGTATTTTCTGAGCCTGATGCATGCTGACCCTTCCTTATACACACCCTATCTAGCCCTCGGTGATCTTTACACTGCACGTCGAGAATTAGCGAAGGCTCAGGACTTTTACAGCAAGGGGTATGCCATAGCTCCAAGCAAATCCTTGATTGAGGCAGGCGGGATGAACGCTGCAATCGAGGCACATAATCTGACCTTGGCTGGAACGTGGCTGAGTCGCGTGACAAATGAAATGGAGCGGGAACCACAGATTCTTCGCGAAAAAGAGAGATACCTGAGTTTCAAGGGCGAGTATCAAGAATCTGCAGATGTGGGCCGAGAAGCGATAAAGGCCTTGCCTCGGGACAGAGATGTAGTTGTGTACCTTGGTTACGATCTTCTCCATCTTGAGAAATACGACGACCTTCTCCAATTGACATCGGAGTATATCAACATTTTTCCAAAAGAGCCCGATATTCCGCTTCTAGAAGGTTACGTACACAAGCATCAAGGACTCAATGAGCAGGCGCGGCAAGATTTTACCGAGGCACTGAATCGAGATCCAGAGGTGGTCACGGCATATGTGAATCGCGGCTACCTGCTGAACGATCTTCATCAGGCTCATGCGGCCGCGGCAGACTTTGAGTCGGCGCTAAAGAGAGAACCCGGCAACGGAGAGGCGCATCTTGGACTCGCCTATGCAAGCCTTGATTTGAATAAACCTCTGGCAGCCGAAAGACAAGCAGAACTGGCTGAACGGGCACTGGGCGACTCAAAGGATATCCACATAATTCGTGCAACGGCATATGGACGCCAAGACATGCTGATCAAGGCAGCGGGGGAGTACCGGGCAGCCTTGAAGTTCGCTCCCGACGATGCCTCATTGCACCTGGGACTGGGTAATACTCTCTTTGCGGAGCGGAACTATCACGAAGCGATCAAGGAACTGCAAATAGCGGCGGGAAGTTCTTCGGATAACTCCGCTGCCGATGCATTGCTGGCACGCTCCTACGCCAGCCTACACGATCAAGATCAAACAATGCGATATGTGAGACTGGCCGAACAAGACGCGCAACCGGTGAATAACATAGCCAGCAACTCAGCACCCGTGAAAGCTGAGATATACGTCTCAACGGGGGAAGCTCTGAGCATTCTCGGCAACCAAGCGGCGGCCATGGAGCGCTTTCAAAGAGCGCTTACGGCGAATGGCGGAGATCTGGTAAGCGTACGTCTGGCGATCGCGCATCTCATGGCGGAACAGGGCCACTCAGAGGACGCAGAAAGACAGATTGCATTGGCCCAGATGGAAACTGAAGCTGGAGATACGGCGCCGTTCAGCGGAAGCCAATTAATAGCGGCAGCGGATGTATTTCGCTCTATCCATGAATACGAGCTTTCGCAGATGTATCTTCAACGCGCCAAAGCCGCAGGTGCGCTCGATGCACAGGTAAGGATAGGACTCGCCAATAATTATCTGGCACTGGGAGACACGGCTAGGGCGCGGGCTGAACTCGCAGCGGTCTCTGCGTCTGCGGATACTGCCCCTGATTACCAGGTTTTGCTGGCCGAGGCCAATGCCTTCCGTCAAGAACACAACGATGCTCAGGCACTCACTTCCTTTGCCCAGGCGTCGAACGCTGGCGGCGAAGATCAAACTGCTGAAGATGCGCTGTTGCAGGCGGGAGCCGACGAAGGATTGAGGGTCAACTCGAAGGTGAGCTTGCTCTCCGACTTTTCGGTGGCACCTATCTTCGAAGATTCGACAGTTTATGTTTTGGATTCCAAGCTGGATACTTTATTTCCGGTACCGACTTCTGACTCCGCTCTTCTCCCACCGCCCCGTTCCTCCATCGAAACGCAATGGACAAATGCCTACCATTTGCATTTTAGCCACCTGCCCACCACCAGCGGTTCTTTTCAGGTCCGCAACGCCCAGGGACAAATCTCGGTACCCAGCACGAACTCTGTCGTTAGCCGCGATACGACCGATTACACATTTAACGTGGGGATGAATCCTACCGTCAGCTTAGGGCGTAACGTATTGACGTTCAATAGCGGCATCCAAGCGACAGTCCGCAGAGATTCCTTATCTCCTGTTGCGATGAATCAAAACCTCTTTCGCGTCTTTACGTATGTCTCGACGAGCTCATTTTTCAATGTTGTTTCTTTCAGCGGATATGTCATACGCGAATCAGGCCCTTTTACTGAAAGCGATCTCCATTCAGTTACAACCGCCGCTGCAATCGATTTTCGCATTGGATCGCCATGGGGAAGAACCGCACTGGTAACTGGATGGGGAGCCAACGATAATCAGTTCTCACCGATCAATTACGAAGCTTACTATACCTCTTCCTACATCGGCATAGAACGCAAACTCGGAGAGCGGATGAGTGTTAGAGCTATGGCCGAGGACCTTCGGGCATGGCGAATCGTGGGAACAAATTGGGGAAATGCGCAGAACCTGCGTCCAGCTGGATCCTTCCATTTTGCTCCAAATCGTAACTGGGACCTACAGGTTTCAAGCGCCTACTCCAGCACTAGAAGCTTCCACATATACGACGCAATTCAAAATGGCTTTTCTATTTCGTATATAAGACCGTTTCATCGGAGCTTCAAGAGCGATTCCGGACCGGTTGTCCTGAAATATCCAGTTCGATTCTCGGCTGGCCTTCAAGAGGAAACGTTCTTCAACTTTGCGGGAGGTCAAAATCAACAGTTCAAACCCTACGTGCACATCAGCCTATTTTGAGGACGGAGCCCGATGAAGATTTGTCTCGTTGCCGCATTTCCTCCCAGCGGACGCCAGCTGAACGAATACGCGTTTCACATCGCACAAGAGCTGCGACGGAATCCGGACGTCGAGTTAACCATTCTCGCGGACGAACTAACTGACTATAAGTTCGCAACCGACGAAAATGGCAATTCGCTGAAAGCTCATGAACAGTCCGAGTTGCCCGGGTTCAACGTAATTCGCTGCTGGAAGTTCGGCAGCGTCTCAACACCGGTTCGCTTATTACATACGATTCGGCGGCTCAAACCGGATGTCGTGTGGTACAACCTTGTCTTTTCAAGCTTTGCAACACCCGATAATCCTCTTGCCGCGTTTGCGGGACTCTCTGCACCAGCTTTGACGCGCGCAGCGGGGTTCTTTACGCATATTACGATGCACAATATCATTGAGCACGTCGATTTCTCGACCGCCGGCGTGCGGCAGGAAGGGCTATTCAAAATTGGCACCACCTTGGCCACGAAAGCTCTGCTCAAAGCACATTCAATGTCTGTGCTCCTTCCTCACTATCGCGGCACCTTAGTGAAGAAATATTCCGCTGAAAATGTTTTGCTCGGCACACACGGAACATTTGCTTCTATCCCAAAGCCTCCAGATTTTACCAGACGCGGCAATCCAGATCACCGCATACTTGCGATCGGCCACTGGGGAACCTATAAGCGCCTCGAGACGCTAATGACAGCCTTTCAGGTGGTCTTGAAGCATGTCTCAAACGCCAGATTGATCGTTGCCGGCGCAAATCATCACACGAAAGCCGGGTATTGGGAATCGATACGCGACGCGCAGCCTGCAGGCCTCCCAATTGAGTTTCGCGGATACGTTCCAGAAGAAGCCATCCCAGAACTTTATCAGTCAACCTCGGTTCTGGCATTGCCCTACGACTCCACAACTGGATCGAGCGGGCCGGCTCACCAGGCATGCGAGTATGGAGTTCCGATCGTGTGCGCTGACATCGACGATTTTAAAGAGATGGCGGCCAGTGAACATATGGCTGTGCGCTACCACAAGAAAGGCGATGCATCCGATTTGGCTGCTAATCTTATTGCCGTTTTGCAGTCTCCCCAATTGCAACGCCAAATGGCAGAGCATAACTTTGCAGCCGGAGTTGAGATGACGATGGGCAGCGTCGTCAAGAACTATCTTCGCTGGTTCGAACTCAATAAATGCAAAAGGGAGGTCCTCAATGCAGCAAATCCTACAGGGTTTCTGCGTTTCCTGTTGCGTCACTTCCGAGGTGAGGAAATTTCATTTTCCTGGAACTTGCGCAAAGGCCTGTCGGTTCTGCCGGGAATGAATGATCACCGTGGTTATGACTTGCGAGGACATCATGCAGGTGACGAGGATTCCGTGAAGCCCTTCGCATGGGGCGACTCGGAGGCCTCAAGAGGATCGTTTGATTGATGAAGATCGATGAGGAGAAATCCCGTGACATGTGCGGTTCGTGTACTGAGACCGCGGGTTGCGATTTTTGCTTTGATGACGAAATTGAACCAATGGCTCACTTGATGTAAAGAAGGAGAAGACCGTGAAAAAGGCATTCACTCGCCCATCTAGCCGCAAGATTATTTCTTTGATGGCATTCAGCCTTCTGCTATCCTTGCTATTTACTGGATGCGTGAGAGGCAGCCTGACCAGTGCGCCTCCGGCACCTACAGTGGCCATTACCGCCAGCCCCGCTTCGATCACTTCAGGAACGCCGTCAACACTGAACGTGACTGCGACTAACGCCAATCAGGTGACGGTGACCGGGACCGATGGCAATATATATACTTTGCAGCCGAGCGGCGGAACGCAAGCAGTCAGCCCGACCATAACCACCACTTACACGGCTATCGCCACAGGAGTGGGCGGAACTGCTTCGGCGAGCGCAACCGTAACTGTGATGCCGAATCCTCCGCCGACAGTCAGCATCGTCGCAAATCCCACTTCAATTACCTCGGGGAAATCATCCTCCTTGACAGTAACTGCGACAAAAGCAACTCAAGTGACAGTAACCGGAACTGATGGTAGTTCTTACACTCTGCAGTCCAGCGGCGGAACGCAAGCAGTCAGCCCGACCGCAACCACGACATACACTGCAACTGCAATTGGTAATGGAGGAAACGCTACTGCTAGTGCAACCGTTTCGGTGACCCCAGTCGGCACCATGCAATCTATTAACCACGTCATTTTCATGCTGCAGGAAAACCATACGTTCGACAACTATTTCGGAATGCTGAATCCCTACCGGGTTTCGAACGGGTGGAACGTAGGAGACGATGGCAAGGTATACACCGTGGATGGCATCGACGACAAACTAACCACGATCGGCAATGTCGACGATGAATTCACGCCCTATGCGCCCTTCAAGTTCACGAGCACATGCGTCGACGATATGTCCTCCAGTTGGCTAGCCAGCTATGGAGATGTCAATCGCTACGACTTTCTCGTCTCACGACCGATCTTGATGGATGGCTTTGTTCACAACGCTGAAGGGTATGCGAATAGCTGCGCGGCTGCCGGTGCTGGCGGCACTTGTTCCGGTAATTACACCGACCTTACAGGACAGCGAGCTATGGGGTACTACGACCAAGGTTTTCTCAATTACTACTACTATATGGCATCTCAATTTGCGGTGTCCGATCGCTGGTTTTCACCGGTATCGACCAAGAGCATTGGCAATCGCATTGCCACGTTCACCGGCGGCACGACACAGGGTCTGGTCAAGGATCCGGGCGGCGATGATCATCTCCCTCAACTCGATATACCGAACATTTTCCAGGAATTGGATCAAGATAACGTTTCCTGGAAGATCTACTACACGGTTACCCAAGGCCTTTGCCTTGGAGAGGATGATTGTACCGGCGGAGCGAGTGCGCTTTATCCGGCGACTGACTTCTCTGACTTGACTTATTCCTATCAGTATCTGTATGAGAATCCCTCTGGAGCCGCGTGCATACCTCCGACACAGCAGTCGAGCGTGGTTGGCGATACCACGAATTCCTTCTGCATCGATCCAGCCCACATAGCCCCTCTGTCAACATTCTTCACGGATCTCACTAACAGTACGCTGCCCAGTTTTGTATTTATTGAGGCTGGTTACGGCAACAATGACGAGCATCCTGGGTCCGGTCAATCGATCTTGCTGGGTCAGGCTCAGGTGGCAAACATCGTGAATTCATTCATGGCTAGTCCTGAATGGAAAGACTCTGTATTCTTCCTGAGTTACGACGAGGGGGGTGGGCCATACGATCATGTTCCACCGGTGCCGGGCCACTCCAACGACAACACAGACGCCTCCTTAGGAACAATCCCCGATATCTCGCAGATCGCAGTGAATGCTGATAGCTACAACCCCTGCGTGCCACTAGGCGGAACTCCTACGTTGCATTGCGACCTGGCGCCAGGTGATCCCGGAGCTAATTCCGGTGACGCGCCGGCCATTCAAGGATTTGCGGCACAACTAGGCTTCCGCCTGCCGAACGCAATCATCTCGCCCTTCACGCGAAAGCATTATGTTTCGCACACACCGATGGATCACACGGCTGTTATCAAATTTGTAGAAAATAGATTTATCGGCAGCACTGCGCACCTGACTGCTCGCGATGCCGCACAGCCCGACCTACTGGAATTTTTTGATTTCACTGGCGTCCCATGGGCCACTCCGCCAACTCCGCCGAGTCCAGTCACAGCCGCGTCACTGGGGTACGATCCGTGCACGCCGACGAGAATGGGGCCATGAATTTGAGTCTCTGTCGATTCTCGCTAGACTGAAGTATTCTCCGGCTCTCGTGGCAACCGATATGCGAGAAAACTGATATGAGGAGTCTTGAATGGTGGGTGGAACGGCAACCGCGTTTTTTATTGTTGCAGGACGCAGGCTCACATGAGGGAATAATCGATCAACTCGATTTCATTCTTCAAATGGAGGGAGGCAAGCGCCTCGCGTTCGATCTCTCGCGAGGCCAGCAACCGCGTCTGCGCGCGTCCCAAATCGGCGTCGTTGTAGCCAGGATGCGTGACCAGTTCCCAAGTGCCGATGGGCAGTCTCCCGATCAGCGAGCGGACGGTTGCACCGTCGAGGGTTCCCGTAGCCAGCACGCCGATAGCACCGTCGGTGGTGGTAAAGCCCTCTTCGGCGACGATGCGGCGGAAGGCAGGCTCGAGCCGCCGCAGCAAACTCACTTCCGCGCGGCGAATCCACGGTGCGCCGGGTGTGGCGCGCAGACTCCAAGCCGACTCAAAGGGATTGCGCACAGCGCGAATTCCGCCCGCCTTGGCAGCACGCAAGACCGGCCGGAGCACGGCGGGAAAAATGTGCGTGTGCTTGTGCGTGTCGATGTGAGTTAGGCGCAAGCCGCGCTTCTGCAGCAAGGCAATTTGCGCGAACGTTTCGGCTTCGATCTCGGAGCAGCGAATACGCCCCGTGAAAAGCCGTCCAAGAAATGCGCCCAGCGTGGGTTGAAAGCGACCAGTTCGGTGGTCTCTGAGTGTGCGAATTTCCTGGGTGGAAAGCACCGGCTCGCCATCCACCAGCGCTACATGGCAACCCACGCCCAGCGTCGGCATGGCGCACGCGAGTTCGACGGCCTCGTCGGTAGCCACGGCCTTTGCCATCAGCGTTGCGCTCGTCAGCACACCCGCTTGGTGCAACTCGGCGATGGCGCGGTTCACCCCAGAGGTCAGCCCGAAGTCGTCGGCATTGATGATAAGACGGCCCACCGGCTGAGTGTATCAATACGGAGCGGGTCACTTCAGAGTAGTCTTCAAATGGACGGATTGCTGACCGGATTGCAGTCACGCTGCTATGATGACAACAGACCCCGAGGTCGTTCCGACCCGCGTGGGCGGTTAGCTCAGTTGGTTAGAGCGCCTGCCTTACAAGCAGGATGTCGGGGGTTCAAGTCCCTCACTGCCCACCACTGCAAACGCTAACTCCATTATCAACATGGGGTTAGCTGCGTGAGTGTCTCCTTTAAAAAGTTGGATTCCTGTCGGTTTCGCATCGGCTGCGAATTTCAGCAGGAGCTCCATCGGGAACGACTTTCACTACTTCCTTGCACGCATAGGGTCCTTGGAAATCTCCGGCCCTGGAGTATGCTTGAGGCGCGCTGTGCCTGAAAGTGAGGACGCGCACGAACCAATTGCATCCATAACTAGCATTAAGGCCACTGTGCGGCATCGCGAGGTTAGCAAGAATAAGAAACTTGGACTCACGAAGGAATCGAGGGGCTGCAACTCCTCAGCCTGGAACCGGCGCCACAAAACATGCGCCTCGGTATCAAACGAATTCGTCTCCAAGCCGGACGGGACAACGACTACCTACTTCGGTTACTCGGGGATTAAGATGCGTCGGCCCTGCTCAAAGGCTTGGCCTCTGGTTTTCGGATTGCGGCAGCGCGCCGGTTGCGGACGCCAGGTCTCGGTCAAAACCCAGCGGCATCGACAAAATGCGGTTACGCTCCCCGTTGTATATTTGCTGTCCAGCAAGCAGAGCAGCGGGAAGCCCTTGGTTGTTCTGGGGCGGTATCCACTGATATTGCGGAACGATTTCCTTCACGCACGCTCGAATGCGAACCGAAATTCCTGAGAGGCATTCCCCGCGCAGCGCAGACAGACGTGCACGCAATTCCGGCCAGGTCATGAAAGCTCCCCCTGTTCTCAGCACCTTCTGAGCCGGGGTGCTCAATCGCTGCTCGAATTGATAGAAGAGATCCTCGAACAGTTTCTCTCCCGGCCTCAGACCGGTAAAGACAATTTCTACATCGTCTTGACGCAGGCCGGAGAGACGGATCAATGTCTTGGCCATATCCAGGATGCGGATGGGCTTGCCCATGTCGAGCACCAAGATATCACCTTTCCCGCCGATGGAAAATGCCTGCAATACGAGCGACACCGCCTCGGGGATCGTCATGAAGTAGCGCGTGATGTCACGATGAGTTACGGTGACCCGACGCGAAGACTTGATCTGCTGCTGAAACAACGGAACTACACTCCCCTGAGAGCCGAGCACATTACCGAAGCGCACTGATAGACAACGCATTTGGGCGCAAGGACGGGCGGCAATGATCAGTTCACCGATCCGCTTTGTGCACCCCATGAAGCTCGTGGGGTTGACGGCTTTGTCGGATGAGATGAGCAGAAAGTCCCCGCATCCGGATTGTTCTGCAACTTCCATTAGCGAAAGCAATCCAAAGACATTGTTCTTGACCGCCTCTTGCAGATTGTCTTCCATCAACGGAACATGCTTGTATGCCGCGGCATGAAATATAACATTTACGCCGTGCTCGCGAACAATATCACGCATGCGGACGCTATCGGTAATATCGGCCACACAATAGACCTTTGCGCCCGCCGTTTCGGAGTTGGCCTGCTCCAAATAAAAGAGGGGGGTCTCTGCCTGGTCCACGCAAACCAGCTTCGCTGGCGCATAACGCAGCAATTGATGGCATAGCTCGGAACCGATGGATCCCGCCGCACCGGTTACCATCACCACGCGGCCGGCGATTTTGCACCGAACGGAATCAAGATTCAAATGTACAGGATCCCGACCCAATAAGTCGTCGAGGTTGACCTCGCGCAATTGGTCCACCGTCACCGTTCCATGGATAAGATTACCCAAGCCGGGAATGGTGCGAAACGGCAGTTTTGTCCGGCCGCAGTGTTCCGCGATGCGACGCATCTGCTCCCCGGTTGCGGAGGGAATGGCAATCATGATTTCATCCGGCCGCTCGCGTTTCACGACGTCTTCTAAGTCCCCAATGCTGCCGCGCACGGGAACTCCGTGAAGCTTCACACCAGCCTTGGCCGGGTCATCGTCCACCAACGCGAGCGCGGTGTAGCCACTGCGCGGCAATTCTCGAAGGAGCATTGCTGCGGCGCAACCGGAGCCAATTACGACAACGGTCTTACTTTCGCGCCCACCCATGTGACCCTGCGCACCTCGAACCATTACGCCCGAAACCATCCTGACTCCGATGAGCGCCATCGTCGTCAGAATCATCTCGATACAATAGACCGAGATGGGAAACGACCTTTCACCAATTGCCCAGCGTTCCGCAACCACGAATGCCACTGACCCCGCGCACGTCGCCTTGACCACATCCAATGCGTCATTCACGCCCGCATAGCGCCAATATCCGTGTAAGAGTTTGAAATGTGCGAGGAAAGTGAAGCGCATCAATAACAAGAGAGGCAGCGCAAGTAAGAATTCCGCCGGTCTCGGGAAGCTAAACTCGAAACGCAGCAACCAAGCCGACGCGGCCGAAAGAGCGACCAAAACTAACTGAAAAATGACAACTGCCCAGAGGCGCTGTTTGAGTAGCATGATTTCTAACCTTCTCTCTTCGATGGAGGAAAGAGTGATGGAAACGGAGACTAACCGCGTCCCATAATTCCCTTGGTCGGGCAGGGACGGGTATGCTTCGAGCTGGCGGAGAAGATGGCTTTAACTTGAATTTGCGGAATAAGTCGTCGGAGGCAAATGCTGCGGGTAGTGGGAGGCAAGGTCTAGCGGGTTGCGGCGATCATCACTTTCTCGACCGCTGCGCATGTCAAACAGATCTGCTCGACGGTCAGCGTTGGGTGCACCAGAAACATAAGGCTGGTCTCTCCCAATTCCCGCGCGACGGGAAGTCGGCATCGAGGGCGCCACTCATCTGGAAAAGCCTTTTCCAAGTAGATCTCGCTGCAGCTTCCGCTAAAACATGGAACGCCTTCGGCGCGAATCTCTTCGGCGATACGGTCGCGGGACCACTCGGCACGAAGGCGCTCCTGACGCACAAATGCGTAGTATTTGTAATATGCGTGTTCGATGTGTGCTGGAGGCTCTGTTATCCGCAAGCCGGGTACGCCTGTGAACTCCTTAGTCAACATTCGGGCGTACGCACGGCGGATGCGAAGCCATTCCGGAAGCTTCCTCAGAGCCACGCGCCCCACGGCCGACTGCACTTCGGTCAGACGCCAGTTTGTACCGAACGACTCATGCAGCCAGCGAAATCCCGGGCTATGCTGGCGGTGATAGACGGCATCGTAACTCTTGCCATGATCCTTCAAGGACCACATTCTCTCCCACAATTCAGCCGAGTTAGTGGTGACCATTCCTCCCTCACCTGCCGTTGTCATAATTTTGTCCTGGCAAAAAGAGAAGGCGGCGACATCCCCAATAGACCCAACCATCCGTCCCTTGTAAACAGCCCCGTGCGCCTGCGCGCAATCCTCGACAACCTTCAAGTTATGCTCTTTCGCTAAATCGAGAATTGAGTTCATCTCGCATGGCCATCCCGCCAGATGCACGGCAATGATCGCCTTAGTCCGAGGAGTCAAGACTCGGGCAATACTTTCAGCCGTAATGTTCTGGCTTTCCTGATCGACATCCGCAAAGATGGGCTGCGCGCCAAGCATGACCGCGCTGCTCGCCGATGCAACGAAGGTGCGGCTGGTGGTGATCACTTCATCACCGGGGCCAATGCCCAAAGCCTTTAGAGCACACTCTAGCGCCACACTTCCGTTCGCCAGCGCAACGCCATATTTGCATCCCGCAAAAACCGCGAATTCTTTCTCAAAAAGTCTGCCCTCTTGTCCTGTCCAATAATTCACCTTGCCAGACTGCAACACTCTTACAGCGGCCTCAATCTCTTCGTCGGCAAAAAATGGCCAAGTCGAATAGGCGTCCAAGGTCGCCTGTGAGGGATTTGCCTCGTTGGAGGGCTGCGCTGCATTGTTGACCTCGAGTTGGATCGGAGATGTCATCTTTGATCTTCCTTTTGCTTTCAATATTTGGCGCGAGCTGCCTTGAACAGAGTCGCCCCACGAGGAGTCCATGGAGCAAGCCTCAATCAAGACACGGCAACGATTTGTGATTGATGTCGCCCCTTAAGAAGCGAGGATTGGAAGATTCATGAATTCTCAGTGGTGACTTGATCGAGTGAGAATAACTGGCCTGTATCGAGTAAGCGGGGCGTTTGACCTTCCCGGTAACTTGGTTTGCCCGATCAGATTCCCAGTTCCGTCTGCGGAGCTCGGTATAGAGGTCAACATTCGAGCCGGTACTCCCACTACGGTCGTCCATGGCTCGACATTTTCAAGTACCACTGCGCCCGCACCCACGGTGGCCCCCTCACCAACGCGACGATACTGCAGGATCTGTGCGCCTGCACCCACGAGCACACCCGCGTCGAGCACCACGCCGCCAGAGATATTTGCGCCTGGATTAATCACTGAACCTCGCCCGATCACGACCTCATGCCCCAGCGTGCAACCAACATTGCAGAGCGCGAGCGAATCCAGCGTAATGTTCACAGTGGCGATGGTGCCTGCGCAGATCTGAACACCAGGGCCGATCTTGGCACTCGCAAAATCCAGGACCACGGAGGGGTGAATCAGTGCCGGCATCTCAACATCGGGGATAAGCGTACGAAGTTCGCGCCCTACTTTCAACCGAGCGGCTGGAGTTCCAATTCCGATTGTGACGGCATCGATCGAACTGCGATTCTCTTCCAGCCACCTATAGTCCCCAAGTACCCCTTCCCGGGAGTCATACTGACCGCATTTGTCCAGATCACTAACCACGTACCCAAGAAACTCATAGAGGGGCTTGGCTGCGTTTATTTCACGGAGAAGCCAGCAAATCTCTCGTGCCATGCCGCCAGCTCCAAGGATTACGATGCGCCTGCGAGCCATTTTTCAGATATCTCCTTCACCGCCCCCTCAAACTTAGGCATCGTGGCGTGGTTCGGGTGCGAAATGCCGGTGCGAAATAACAGGCCTTGCAGAGTGCAGACGAGAATTTTCGCGTCGAGCGAAATGCTCCAATGGTTGATATACCAAACGTCAAGCGCAAGTTAGTCGCTTCAGATGATGGAGTTCACCTATGCTCCGCCCGTGGTACCTGGTCTAGCACGATGGCGGGTGGCTCTGACGCGCGGAGTAACGAGCAAGGTCTTAGGCAAGAGTGGCCGTGCCCCCACCAAGCTCATTTCCGTGCGAAGACCTTCCAGGCTGTAAGTCGGTCTCTGTTAAACATGTTATTGACCAGGCAGAGCGTTTTCGCGGTGGTGGCCTAGGAATTCCGGCATGGTTGCGTGATCCTGATTACTGATACCGCGGCGCAAAGTCACATTGCCTAGTGTGCAGGCCAGTATCTTTATGTCCAGCAAGAGACTCCAGTGGTCCACGTACCAGATGTCGAGCGCGAACTTCTCTTCCCAGCCAATAGCGTTGCGGCCATTCACTTGGGCCCAGCCTGTGATGCCCGGCAGAACCTCGTGGCGTCTCGCCTGCTCTGGCGTGTAGCGATCGAGATACTGCGGGAGCAGCGGGCGCGGCCCCACTAGACTCATTTCGCCACGCAGCACATTCCACAGCTGCGGTAACTCGTCGATGCTCGCGGATCGCAACAGACGGCCCAGTCGTGTCAGGCGCTCGGCATCTGGCCGTAACGTTCCATCCCCGCCTCGTGCATCCCGCATGGTTCGAAATTTGAACAGCGTAAACGGACGTCCTTGGTACCCGGGACGCACCTGCCGGAACAGCACCGGCGATCCGAGAGACCAACGAATTGCGACCGCAGCGCCCAGCCAAACTGGAGCGCTAAGAATCAGGATCATTGCCGCGGCTAGCCGGTCGAATCCCAGCTTCACCAATCTCCTCATTCCGGCTTGGCGCCCTGGTACGACGGATTGCAAAATGCATCGATAATCGGTGAGCAGATTCTCCCACACCACCTCACGACGGAAATGCTGTTGGACCCATGCGCATCCAGCCAATCCCATGCGCATTCGCAGAGCTGGATCGCCAACCAGTCGATCCAATGCCGCTGCAAGCGCGCCCACATCGCCGACCGGAACCCGGATGCCTGTTACGCCGTCAAGTATGGAGTCAAGAGCGCCGGTGGCGTCTGTGGTAACCACCGGAATGGATGCGGCCTGCGCCTCCAACGGCACTCCCGGAAATCCTTCCCGGTAGGTGGGCAGCACCAGCATGTCCATAGTCCATAAATAGGGCGCAACGTCGGCGACGAATCCGGTGCGAATCACTGCGGGATCGGCTTCGATCCTGGCTCGTCCCATGGCCGGCACCGGATCTCCTCCTTCGAAGTCCCCCACTAACAGCAAGCGCAGATCGGGAAAAGCGGGCCGCGCTCGCATGAATGCCTCATACAACTCGACAATCCCCTTGTCTCGCGTAAATCGTCCCACAAAGCCCACCACCGGTGCCTGCAACGAAATACCGAGTTGTTCTCGCGTCTGCCGCGCCACGGCCGCAGCTACCGAAGTGCGCCGCCAACGCTCGGTATCAATACCGTTGGAAGTACCCTTCCCCGCGACCTTGCATTTATCCGCCGTCACGATGCCAAGTTCCATCACCCTCTTCATCAAGCTCGGACCTACGAAACGAACGCCATGCGCGCAGCGGCATGCCAACCATTCACAACCAACCAGAATCTTCCTTAGCCATCCAACGGAAGTCTCAAGCCGCAGCCCGTGCAGAACATAAATGCGTTTCGGAATACCCGCCAGCACCGCCGCCACTCCGCCTAGCAATCCCGCTTTGGGAGTGCCGACAATCGTCATGTCGGGACGAATTCGGCGCAGGGTTCGCCACAGCTTCCATAGCGCAAGCACATCCTTCATCAGCGAAATCTCGCGCCGCATCGGCACAGTAAACACCGCTGCGCCTTCTTGGCGGGCTGCCTCCTGCTCGGGGCCGCCAGACGAGATCACACTGACTTCGAACCCGTGGCTACGGAGATATTTCAACTGACCACGCATGAAGCCCAGGCTGCACGAAGCCGTGACGACAAACGCCACCCGAGGATGTGGCAGCGGATGGTTACCCAACGACTTCCCCCACAACGTCGCGATAAACCTTTTCATAACAATCCAATGTTTTATTGATGCCAAAGCTCCGAGCTCTTTTCTGAGCGCAATTCCCAAGCCGGTTTCGCAGTGCGGAATCAGCAAGAAGAGTAACGATCTTCTGCGCAAGTTGGACCTCGTCGCCGACAGGAAACAGCAGACCGGCATCTCCAACCACATCCGCCAGACCTGGAACGTCGCTAGCGACAATCGGCATTCCCGACGCCATCGCTTCCAAAGCAGCAATTCCGAATCCTTCCCAGTGTGAGGGCTGCACATACACATCGGCCGTCTTCAGAAGCTGAGGTACATCCATGCGAGTTCCCATAAATCGCACGCGAGATGTTATGCCAAGCTGACGGGCCAAGGCATGCAGCTGCCCCGAAAGCGGCCCATCCCCAACTAACGCAAGCATGGCTCCAGGAACCAAGCTAAGCGCGCGCAGCAAGGTGTCGTGGCCTTTCGGAAGCTCCAGCCTGCCTACGCAAAGTACTACGAGAGTGTTCTCAGGAACGGAAAAAACGATTTGCTTGCGTGCTTTCGGAGCGAGTGCAAAGACATCGACGTCTATGCCATTCGGACACTCGGTCAGCTTAGCTTGCAATTCGGGCAGCCACGCCAACAAGTTAGATGTTGTGGCGGAGCTAATTGATGTAATGTGGTGAAATTGCCTGTACATCCAGCGGTCGATGACGCGGTAAGAGCCACCTCGTCTTCTGGTTTCGGTACTGTGCTCCGTGGTAATCAGTGGAAGCATTCTGCCGGTCAGTCGAGCACCGCACGCCGTCCAGAGTTGTGCGGGAAAAAGGTGAACATGCACTAGATCGTAATCGAATGTACGCAGATGCCTGTGCAAAGCCCAAATGTGCAGCGGTGAGTAAACAGAAGCTGCAATGGGCGTATGAATTTGCGCGCCTTGACGGATAAGCTTCTGCGCGAGCGGAGTCTGCCCGCCACGTAGCAGGTAATATTCGCATTCGATGCCTCGCTCGCTGAGCCCACTATGCAAATTGGTCACGAGAACCTCTGCTCCGCCCAACGCGAGGCTATCAATTATCTGAAGGACTCTCATCTTTCCTCCAGTGGCGAGAAAGCATCATGCAAATGAGAATCCGCATTGCGACCGCTGGCCAAGCTCCTAAGGACATGCCTCCTAGCCCCGTTGACCGTTACGGAAATCGCCATTCCGTATATGAACAAATAAAGTGGGTCCCAACCTCCCGATTGACACGCCAACGCCAAATACAGCAGGACTGACCCCGCGCCCGCGCGCCGTAAGCGGGATTGGCTCTTCGAAAGGGACACTATGACAGCAATGAACAAAGGCAGCACAATGAATGCAAGAAAGGCGCCAATGCCGCCCTTCATCAGGAGAGTAACTATTCCGATATGGGGAGCTGACGCGAGCGGATCCCCTCCCGCCCCAGCAAATACATTCGTCGCAAAGCGACTCCCCATACCCTGTCCTATTGTTAGATCGTCGCTAATCTGCCCCCAGAACAGTAATAACTCTATAATGCGAGACTCGGACGACCCCTGCGAACTCGCAAGCCTCTGGAAGACATTGCTATTGAAACGCGCGAGAGAAAAGATGTATACAGCGACGGTAAGCGCGACTCCACCAGTCAACTGCATGACAAACCGAATATCTACACGACGAGGCCTCAGGATTAGACAAATTACACCCGTCAGAACGGTTAGAATCAACATACTTCTGGTTCCCGAAAGGAGTGTCGCGGCGCAGGCAATCAATAGCATCAAACTGGTTGACTTGCCGCTCTGCGCGACGCTCGCCATGGGCAGAATGATAAGTAGCACGACAGTGGCCTCGAATATCGAGAGGGTTACCAGGCGACCAGAATTCTCGGCGAACATTGGTGTAATGAGTCCGGAAAATATCCCTAAATAACCGGTGACGACTGTGATGCTCGCGATGACGGCAATCTGCGATGCTGTTTGAAGGCTTCCCTCCACACCTCTTTCGCGAACAACGGCATAACCCAGGAGTAACCCAGTGAACGAGTAGATGTCCGCCATAAAGAATTTCAGTGAAAAAGTCTCTATATTTCCTCGAAAGCATCCGAGCGCCATCATGGCCACAAGCGCCGCCGTGCCTGCAACCACTCCGAAGGACAGGTCGCCCGGAGTACTCAGCTGGTGAACGATCAGGGCACAGCTAAGAATAGCCATCAGTATAGCTGCAATAGGAACTTCGCCGAGATGAAGTCCGGCGCTCCATGTATCCGGCAGCAACATGCAGGTAACATAAGCGGTTACGAACACTGCGGAGGTTCGCACGTTCTTAGGCATCACGCCTTACTCCAAAATCCGGCGAGAGCTTTGCGATAGGTGGAAATTGCTCAAAGCCAAGCACCGCTCGCCCTTGTAGGATCGACTTTCGCAGCAGACTTATTGTCCTGTACCAGCCGAATAGAATGCGACGCAGCAACGGATGAGTGCCTAAAGCGCTGCGGTCTAGACGAAGCAGCGCTACTTCTTCTTTCCGGATATGCTCTAACGTGGAAGACTTGCTGGCGTCATGCAGGCGGAAGCAAGCAAGATACCGCGAAATGACACCAAATCTCTTCCGCTGTGCAAGTCGCGTGAACAGATCCAGGTCCATAGCGAATGAAAGAGATTTCCGCATCCCCCCCACCGCAAAGTAAGCTGTGCTGCGCCAGAAGGTGGCTTGTTGATACACGCCGTCCTGGCCATAGAACATGAAACGAGACGCTGAAGCGTGCACACCGCGAGTGTAAGTGCATTGGAGAAGATGCCGAATGGGACGGTCCGCCTCATCGATGCAATACGCTGCACCGGTTACAACCTCGGCCCTGGGATTTGATCGAAAGTAATCGCCGACGGCCTGCAGTGCGCCGGGAAGAAGGACGTCGTCCGAATTAACCCAACACAAAATCTCGCCTGTGGAATGGTCGAATCCTCTCGCGATTGCCTCAGCCTGGCCACCGTCGGGACCACTCGCCCACCACTTCAGCCGGTCCGCGTACCGTTCTATGATCTCTAGGCTGTTATCTGTACTTCCGCCATCGACAATGATGTATTCCAGCGCAGGGTATCCCTGGCTCAAGATAGACTGAATCGTCCTCTCTAAGAATTGCGCTTGATTGAAGCTGGGCGTAACGATGCTTATGATTGGCCACGGATCGGTGAGTGTGTACTCTGCTTCCCCTGAACTTGCTCGCCGACCATTCCTTGTTGAATGCATGGACACGATTCATACCCCCCAGAAGTGAAAGCAAGTGCATTCTTCTACATCCGCAGAAAAATACCGTCCATTTGGAGCGTATAACCGGTATCGCGCTCTGAAAATCCTGGCGTCAAATGAACAGGACGGAAGCCTGATCGATAAAGGAGACCAATCATGTCACCAATCAGCGGTTGGCCACGGTACAGGGGAACCATGGACAGTTCGCATTCCACTGCACTTGCGTGGCGCAGCACTTCTGCCGCGCCTTCAAGAACTGCGGCTTCATATCCCTGCGTATCGATCTTGAGCCAGACTTTATCGCTGTCGGTCAGACCTGGATTCACATCTTCATCCAGGGAGCACACGGAGATTTCTTCCCGCGACACGTAGCGCGAATTCTCCGAATTTCTCAGATGGGCATCCAGAATTGGGAGCAGCGAACTGGAGAAGCTATTCTTCGAAACATGGATTACTGCCTTCCCGCTTTTTGGGCCACAGGCTGAGTTAACCACCTTCCATTGCTCGTCGTTGACGGCCGCCTTTTGGAGGACCGAAAACGCTCTGTGCTGCGGCTCATACGAGCATATTCTCTGTTTGTAGCCGAATCTGCGAAGATCCAGCGCGTACTGCCCGGTATTAGCCCCGATGTCAAATACGAAATTAATCGCAAGCCGATCCATAATTCTGGATCTTTGAATCCCGACCGACGAGGACGAAAAGAGCGAGTGAACCTCGTAACCTAATGCATTGGCAATGAATTGAATGGTCCGCTTCATAATCCCTCAATTGTCAGTAGCCACACTTCGAAAAACTCTCGATGTTGCAAGCGGTGGTAACGGTTTTTTTACCTGGCAGAGTGCTGAAATGCGTTGCTTTTCACGCTTCTGTCTCATTTCAAGCATCGCTTCAGTGCTTGGCGCGGTTTTCTGGTAGTCATTTCGCGTAATATGTGACAAATGTTACCGCCAGTGTGACGCGCGGCGGGATGTTCAAGGATCTATTTGAATTCATTACTCAAGCGAGCAATTTCTGACGCACTTAGTCGTGGCAGTGCCGGCCACTTCGCTGCCCGCTTCAACCCAGAGACGCGACGAGCCAAGCGTGCGCCAAAATGAACACCAGGCTGCTCAATCAGTCTTCGCGTGACAATGGAGCTGGCGGCGGACAATGCGAACGTCACCATGGCCAGCATTGAAAGTTGAACCATCGGCGGTAAATATCGGTTGACCGAGAAATGCAGAAGCAGAAATCGCAATGCGTCGAGGAAGATGAAGTGGGTGATGTAAATGCTGTAGCTCAGGCCGCCTATCCGCACCAGGAAGGAATTCGCAAAGAAACTCTTCAGTTGGCCTCTCGCGAGCAAAACTAAGCAGCAAGAGCCGATGCCAAACAAAGTTGGGGCAAGTAAATGCATATGATTGCTCCAGGTTCCGCAAAAGGCCCCCAGTAAAAAGGCCGCTGCTCCAACAATAGTGGCCCAGATGACCAAGGCAATGGGGGTTGAAATATCCGTATAGAGCCAACGTCTGGTCCTTTGGGCGAGTGCTATTGCTAAAAAAAAGACGGGGAACTGTGTTAGAGGCCAGAAGTACAGGAAGTCGTTGTTCGAAACGTTTCCCGATCCTGAAGCACGAAGCTGCGCCAAGTAGGTAGCCACGAGACACAAGGGAACAACAACGGCCAATGCAGCGGGCCACCACATTCGGCGGGTGATGAAGACAAACAGCAAAGGGGCGATGACGTAAAACGACATCTCCACGCTAATTGACCAACCTCCCGGGACCACGACGTTATTGCCGTTCCGAATCCACCCGTGTAGGAATACGACGTTAGCTAGGATAGTTCGAAGACCGCCGTCTTCCCCGGTGTGCTGCCAGCCGATTCTACCGGTTAGGAAATGCTCGGCCGTATAACAAACAATGGCGGCGTAGTAAATGGGGGCAATGCGAAAGAATCGCCTGACATACCACGAGAGAACAGATTCATTTCGGCCTAAGTGCAATTCCAAAGTGAAATAGATGGTTAGCGCGCTAATGACGAAAAACAGCTGAACGCCGTACTGGCCCAGTTGACAAATCTTCGCGACGAGATTTGGCACCTGAGAAACATGCAGGGCAGAGTGAACCAAAACAACGCAACCAACCGCAAGCGCCCGTAAACCATCCAGCCAGTCAATTCGAGCAGGTGATGCCTCTGCACTTAAGTTCGATCTAGGATCGTTAGTTGACGATTCTTTAATCAAATGAACAATCGCCCCTTTCGCGCGCCAACTGCAGACCTGATGTGATGATGCAAGCCGTGATAGATTTGCTGCTACAGCGCAAGTTCATTGCCCGAACCGTAGGCTGCTCACGATTTTCCGCCCCGCGCCGCAGGCGATAAGTAGCTGAACATATCTACTCTGTTAGGGCGCAACGCAAAGAGCGGGAACTATTCGCATGGAACTGATCTCCATCCTGCCCCTGACCAAGAGATAGGTCCCACCAGCGGCTATACCGGCCGCAGCAGCGGTCGCTGTCATAAATGCTGACATCGTCCCCGTCAGTGCAGCCAATGCCGCCAATACTCCCAGGTTGGTACCACTTTGCAAAACCCAACTGGTAACTATATGTTTCACTTTGAACCGCCCGATGAGCATGTAGTATCCAGGCACGCCGCAGAGGCTAACGAATGAGGCTGCGAGCAGCACTCTCAGGGTTGGAACAAGAGCTGGTTGAAATCTTCCCTGGAGCCAAATTCGGAGGCACGGCTCTGCGAGCACAAACAACAATGTGTATACGGGCAGTCCTACTGCGGCGATGAGTGTCATGGCACGGCGACTTACGCCTCTTAGACGGTCTGCGATGTCGGGTAGTTCGCTCGCGCCGAGACGGCTCACTTCGGGCGTGAGAGAGCGGAATCCGGATTCGAGGATGCCTCGCAACTGCATGCAAACTGAGAAGGCAAGATCATAGATGGGCACGGATCCAGGGCCGGAATACCGCGTAAGTGTAAATTCGTTCAGTGGGCCCAACAGGAAGCTAATGATCATGCACAATAGCAGCCCGCTGCCAAATCTTACGAGTTTTCTTAGCTTGCGAAAGCTTAGCGAATGCACCGACAAGCAGCTATGGCCGGTCAAGTGGCGTGCGAGAGCAAGCGCCGTGAAGTGCAGAAAGACGTATCCAGAGAGGATTCCAATAGGGATGCTAATTACGCCGAACCCGCGCGAAAGTAGGATGGCTGAGACAATCAGCGCCAAAGCCCTGGATGCGACCTGTGTGCCCACGGAAAGGTCCAACCTGCCGATTCCAACAAGAACCGCGTTCACCGTATCGATCTGAATCGCATAAAGCGAAACCAATGCAACCAACGGGAGAAGATCTCTTGCTTCGCTGGTCAATGGTGTCGAGAGATGCATGGTCCCAATGACGAATCTTCCTGCTGATAATACTGCGACAACGCAAACCACCCCCGCTGCGCTGAGCGCAATTAGCGCAGTCGAAACGGTAGCTTTCATACCGTCAAAATCACGCTGAGCGAACTCGATGGCAACCGTGCTCGCAACTGCGGGCGCCAAACCCAGATTGCCGAACTGAGCGAAGCTTAAGACCACTCCAACGGATAGCCAGAGCCCATATTGCTCGTAGCCAAGAAAATGCAAATATACCGGGTATGAGAGCGCGGATATCGAAGCTCCGACGATCGCACTTGCGCTGCCTGCCAACGTATTTCGCCGCAACTGCGAGCCGAATCCAACGCGGAGTAAACTCTTTAAGATTTCATGGCTTCTCATGCGGTGAGGACTGCTTTCAGGTTTCTAAGCGCTCCCGCAAGTTCCTTATCTGAATGGTATACAACCAGGCACCATGCGTAGAAGGATGACAAGAAAAGTCCACTAGCCCCAAAGAGCAACAGAACCACCCCGCGTTTCGGAGCCGATTTCCGATCCGGTTCGATAGCCGGTTCCACCACCTGAATGACAGCCGCCTCCTTGGCTTCATCCAACCGGGCAGCTTCGTACTGCCTCAGCAACGTATCGAAAAGCGCTTGCTGGTATTCGAGTTCCCGCTCCGCGCGGATATATTCCAGCCCCGCCTTGGGAACATCCTTCAACCCCATATCGGAAGATCCTGTTGCCTGGCCATGCTGTTCCATCTGCGCAGCCTCCGCTCGCATGCTCGAGAGTTCACGCTCCGCCAACTGCACGTCGGAATTGTGCTCGGTCGAATACGATTGCAGTGCCTGCAGTTCCACTTCCTTTGCCGCAATCTGGGCTCGAATCCCGGCTAGGCTGCCGATAATCACGTTGGTCTGCGCGCCGAGCTGAATCAGGCCCTTGTTTTGCTGGAGTTGCTGGAAGATCACTTCCGCCGCGATCAGCTTTTCTCTCTGATCCTTCACCTGCTCCTCGAAAAACAGTCGCCGCCGCGAGGCCTCGGTGAATGAGATCGTCTTCGACAGGGTGCGTAGTTGTTCGGCATAAGCATTGGCGATGTCGGCAGCTCGCTTCTTGTCTCCATCCGTGACGGAGATGGACACGAGCGTGCTCTTTTCCGATGCGATCTCCGTGCTGCTTTTCAACTTCTTGCGGGCAGCCGTCATATCCTTAGCGTTGTAGACCTTGGTCAAGCCGAACTGATTGATGATCGCATCCGCAACAGGTCTCGATCTAAGTAGCCCTAGATAGATGGCGTTGGGATCTTTGAGCAATCCTCCTGCTCCGCCGACCGCATCAAGCGACCCCATTCCCAACTGGGTATTCAGGAAAGAAGTGGTTGACTGCGTTTGCTTGGGCGGCATAATGCTCGTGACCGCCGTATAGCGAACGGGCAACGCGAAGCAGAGGATCAGGCCGACCAGAACGCTGATGCCCGTCACCTTCGCGATCAGCCACTTTCGCATAGCTAGCTGCGTGAGTACTTCAATCAACGTAGCCCCATGCACAATCGCGTCACCTTCAGCTGGAATCGTCGTCACTTCGGGCGCGATATCGATTTGACTTCCGTCGGAAACCTGTTTAGTCATTTGAATTGCCTTCACTATGGGACCATGCTTACCATGGCGCCGGTCATCGCGATCTGAGAAAGAATCTGTGTCATTGCCGGCAAGCGTTCCAGAAATCCACCGGGAGTTTTGAGCTTGGGTGGAACGATGATGGCATCGCCCGGCATCAACGCTATGTTTTCGAACTTGCCCGACCAATAACCGATGTGGGTTTGTCTGCTAGCCACTGTTCCGTCAGCGCGGATCAGGAACGTTCGCTTGAGATCCGCCATGCGTGTAGCGCCGCCCGTGTCGTTCAAGTACTCGCTGAGACGCCGTTT
The DNA here is from genome assembly GCA_049513195.1 of Occallatibacter sp. GTDB lineage: Bacteria > Acidobacteriota > Terriglobia > Terriglobales > Acidobacteriaceae > Telmatobacter. Next base: position 41,111 of record JBEKWJ010000009.1, on the reverse strand, counting down.
GGGCTGGTAGCGGAAGGTGTTCGCGTTGTAGACCTCTCCAACAACGTTGACCGTCGCAAGCGTGGCCGGCACGAAGAAGCTGTCGCCGTCCTCAAGGGGAAAGTCGGGAATGTCTTGGATCGTTTTCGCATCGGGCTTGAGGCCAAGAACAATCCGGCCTATGGCGTGCACATCCGCCAGGTTGGCGAGCAAAGCCCGCTGCATACCCATCTTGGTCGCATCTTCCGACGTGATTCCATTTGTGTCCCCACCGACCGAAGTTTTCTTTGCACAATTTGCGGTCAGTTCTCCTTCGATTCGACTGATTTCGATATCAAGTTTCTCTTGCTGAACGGCCTTCGCAGAAGCGCGAGTAAGCTGCGAGGCATAAAGATAGGAATGCGGAGTCAGTCCGCCAGCGCGTTCGACCAGTTCCCGCAAAGTCTCTCCCGGTTTGATCCGGTATACGCCCGGCGCGTTGACTTCCCCGCCGATCTGAACGAAGGTCTGGTGCTTTTCGAGCGGCAAGGGAATATCCTTTCGCGAAAAGACCGTGATAACATCGCCAACTTTCAGAGTCTGGTTGTCGGAAGACGCCGGTTGGTCAATAGCGTTGCCCAGATTGAAGGGAATGAGTCGCGTACTCAGGTCGTGCTCGTCGAGCCTCTCGATGGCGGCATAGTCCCAGTTGATTTCCGCATTGGTTTGAACAATGTCGGTCATCATGTCTGTGTGCCGCTCGTCTGATAGGTGATTTTGCTGGCTCCAGTGATCGTTGGTGACCAACATTGCACGCGATGGAATCAAGTCCGAAACTCGCATCCCCTCGTGCCACGGAAAACGGCCGGGCGACGCAACGTTACCCCGGATGGTCACAGCATTCTCGAATTGGGCGGAGATCGGAGAAATCTTCAATAGATCACCATCCCTGAGCATTCGCTCGAGGCCATCTGCGTCCAGAACGAATTCATCGACTCGGTGTTTACGATTCTCGATCCTTTCGAGGAAGGCGCGCTCGGTTGTGGCCAGATTGGTCAAGCCTCCCGCTGTTTTCAGAGCGAGAGATACACTGGTTTCGTTCTTCAGCTCGAAGATCCCGGGTTCATTGACGCTTCCAACAATCGCCACCTGTGGCCCAATTGTCGGAATGAAGATTACATCGCCCGGCAACAACTGAACATCGTGAGACTTGTCTCCATTGCGGAGCACATCGTAGACATCAAGCTCGGCGGTCGGCCGACCGCTCCGCCGCAACTGAATATGCCGCATCGAACCCGTGGCCGAGGGACCGCCTGACGAAATGAGCGCATCCATGAATGTGCTCATAGAACTGACCGTAAACGCACCGGTCTGTCGAGCGCTGCCCAATACGAAAATCTGAATGGACCGTAAACGGCCCATCGTTACATTCAGTTCAAAGCCCTTGTAAATTACGCCAATGGCGTTGCGCAGATATCCGTCCAACTGTTCGTAACGTAGACCGGCGACATTTAAGGTACCCACCCTCGGAAGCGAAATCTGCCCATTCCTGTCCACCGTTACGGTTTCATCTATGTCGATTTTCCCCCAGGCACGGATCAAGAGTTCGTCGCCGGGCCCAACGGCATATTCGGCTGGGACAGGGACGTGATCGATCGGAGCAAATGTCGAGGGAACGTCCTCGAAAAGGGCTCGGCCGTATACATCGAGAGTTTGCCCCGTCGCTTCTTCGGCAAAGATTTGAAAATCTGATCGAGCGAACGGGTGCCTCAGTTTGGATGAAGAGACATTTGATGCACTGTCGTCGGTCTCTGTGTCGGGTTTGCCGTCGACCGCACTCCCCGGTTTCTGTGCGCCTCCCCGTTCCACTTTTGGGCGGACGGGCTTTGAATTGGCAGAATCATTTTTCGACATTGCTCGAGTTGGCGACTCAGCCGTGACGCTGTCTCCGACGACTGAAGACGGGGCTTGAGTCGCCATGCCGGGACCTTGGGATATGGACTGCCCCGCGCAAACCGCGGCGGAAAGAATGAGAACGACGGATAGTTTCTTGGGCATAGTTGGAAGCCTTCTGTACTCGGACCGGTTAAGACCGAATCGGATGATCTGGCGACGGAACTGTTCGCGTGGAGAGTAGACTCCAGTGTGTTCTCGCGCCTGGTGATTCCCGCTTCATGAGGACAGCGGCGTGCGACAATTCACTTTCATTGATCCTGTCGGTTACGAATTGGGCCTCAATAATTCAAAGCACAACTTTCATGCGTTTTTAGCCGCCTGTCAGGATCGAATCGGAGGCCGTCAAGATAGAAATCGACATAAGCGGCAATTGCTTGTTCTGGATCGAAATTAGAAATCCGGTCGCCGGTGAAAAACTCCCGGAGCGTCTGGTGAGCGATCACGATTCCCACAAGGCCGAGTGCGGCGAGCGTAGGATCAACGTTCGGTATGATCTGCATTTCCACACTTCTTTTGAAATAGGCAACCAGAAGATCAAAGATCGGACCAAGATGATCCTGAATCATCTTGTGGGACTCAGGCATTTCGAACCCGGCAACATGCAGCAAGTGCTGAAGTTCAGGTTGCGTAGCGAGTACATTCAAAACAAACATCACAACCTGCGGCAACACTACCTGTGGATCGCCGCCATCGGCCAAGCTCAATTGCAGATCCCGGCCGAGCTTTACCCGGCTCAGGTGAGACTCCATTGCGGCCAGAAATAAATCCGGCTTTCGCGGAAAGTAGCGAAACAGAGTTATTTCGTTGAGATTCGCCAGTTGGGCGATCTCTCGAGTCGTGGTGGCCTTGAAGCCGTGACGAGCGAACAACTGCGCGGCCGCTTCCACCAGGCGTACTTCGGTAATACTTTTTTCTGCTGATTTTTGTCCAAACATAGCTTGCTCTCGGGAAGAATCAACCGCGGGAATCGGGACCGCAAGCTTCCAATTCGTCGGCATCCACTTCGACGGCCACACTCTGCATGATGAGGTCAACAGTGAGTACCACTCGAAGGCTGCTCTTGGTTCGCACTACGATTCCTTCCATCCCCGCAAGCGGCCCCGCTACGATGCGCACTTTCGTGCCCGCTGTGAGGTACCGATGTGGTTCGAACTTTCTCAGCTGCAGCGCTGATCGCAGAGACTCGATCTCCGACACGGGAAGCGGAGAAGGCGTACTTGCATTGCCTACAAATGACAATGCTCCAGGGACTTCAAGAGTCCGGACGCGCTGCTGAGGAGCGATACACACAAATAGGTAGTTAGGAAACAGGGGTAACTCCAAAGTGACTTTGCGATAATGCGTCCACGTGTGGATCGCCGTATACAGCGGCAAGTAGCTTTCGATTCCTCTTTGCGTCAGATGTTCCTCCACACGCTTCTCATGGTGAGTTCGCGTGTAAAGCGCAAACCAGTTTCGCGGCATGTCTCGACCGGGTTGAAAACTGCTTGTTTCGAGCGAAATTGCTGTCGCAGTATGTCGCATGCTTCCATCCTTGAAATCGAATTGCCCCGTCACTCCAGCCCCGGGCAAAGCTTCGCTATGCCACTGTAACTTGTGGTTTTCCACAACTGCGATTCATTGCAGATTGGGGATGACTCAGCGGCTGCAAGCTTTCGCAACCAGGCCACTGAAGTTGGCAACCGAAGTAGCTATCTGCCCACTTCGGCCACGCAACGTCCCTTGAAGCTGAATCCAGAATGACATGACATCGAAGCTACGCAATTCGAATCGCCAGATCAAAACGCGGCGTGTTTTCTTTTGGGAAGTTCATCGCGTATGTAGGTCCATACTGACACACCAAAATTTGAGCGCCTTGCCCGCTTCTCGATGCCGACCAATCGACCCTCTTTGCAGAGGGATTTAAGCATAACTCCCTCAGTTTGTGCGAGTAGCCCATCGGTGGACTTAGTCTGAAACCCACTGATTGCCATAGAGAAGGATGTGATTGACCGGGAATTCCGTGGTCATCGGGATGACTGAATTAGAACAATAGGTCTAGTCTTGGCTTAGGGCCCCTGCCTTACAAGCGGGAAGCCGGGGTTCGAGTCTTTCACTGCCACCATTCCAGGCGAGGAGGATTCCCTGCCGTGAAGCCTGACCCGTTCACCGCCGCGAGGCGGCTGCGCCGGATGCACGATCAACTTGCCGAGGCCTATGGCGCCCAGCATTGGTGGCCGGCTGAGTCGGCATTTGAAATGATCCTTGGCGCCTATCTCACCCAAAATACTTCTTGGACAGCCGTCGAGCGCTCGCTCGGCAATCTGCGCGCGGCTGGAGCCCTGACCGTAGAAGGTTTGCGCTCGCTGCCACTCAAAGATTTGCAGCGCATGATTCAGCCCTCTGGCTTTCATACCCGCAAGGCGCCCGCGCTCAAGGCGTTTGGGGCCATGCTCGACCAAGAGTTCGGCGGATCTCTTGAAACGCTCGCCGCCGCTCCCACGGCTGATTTGCGCCGCCGCCTATTGGCTCTGCCCGGCGTTGGCCCTGAAACCGCCGATGCCATTCTGCTCTATGCTCTCGGCCATCCGGTTCCGATGGCGGATGAATACCTGCGCCGCATTAGTGAACGTCACCAGTTGGTAACACCCGCGCCGGGCCGCAATCGCAAAGGCTATGAGGCCCTGACCGAACTAACCCGGCAGGCCTTCGCCGCGGATGGCGCGAAAAATCAGCCACGGCTCTTCAATGAGTTTCACGCCCTGACGGTTGCTGTGGGCAAAGCCCATTGCCGCAGATCCGCCCAGTGCGCGGGTTGCCCATTGGCTGCCGATTTGGATAGGATAAGGGGGCAAAAGCAAAATCAGGTTGCTGTCCCCTAGTCCAACGGCCTCACGTGGTCTTTTGGCTCAAGAAAAAGCCGCCACCTAGGCCCTTTGCGAGGGCCCACAAACTCTGATCTAGCTCGAAGAGATCCGTCTCAAACTGAGGCAATGATTTGTTCCGCGCATTCCTCTACAATGTTGTAGGCTTGGCTGGGAATCTATCGCGCAGAATCTGCAAAAGGACGCTAACCGATGGGACGATCCGGTTCTACCATGCAACTGACGCGGGCCGCCGACTATGGGGTTCGGGTAATGATCCATCTGGCCACGCTTCCCGCCAATCAGCGCGCGCGGCTTCCCGCATTGGCGCGAGCGACGGGGACTCCAGAGAGCTTTCTTTCCAAAGTACTGCAAGGATTGTGCCGCGCTGGCCTCATTGTCTCGCAACGAGGCCAGGCGGGCGGCTTTGAGATTTTGCCCGTTGGCCGCGAAGCATCCATCCGCACCGTGATCGAGGCCATCGAGGGCCCCATCTGCTTGAACCTTTGCCTGGTATCCGGCGCATCCTGCAAGCGGAAACCGTACTGCCCGGCGCACCCCATCTGGTCGAAAGCACAAGAGGCAATGCTGGGAGTGCTCGATACGGCCACAGTTGCCCAGTTGGCGGCCGAGGTGTTTGCCCCGGAGACGCTAGTCGCAAGCTGCAACGCCTGACTTTGCCAGCGGAATCGTCGCCGCACCCTCAGCTCAACAACTGTTTCGCCACCTTGATATAGAGATCCACCGCTTCCAGCAACTCTTTCTTCGCCAGCTTCTCAAACGGTGTGTGGGCTACATGGATAGAGCCCGGGCCGAGCAGCAGCGGCTCGCCCCAATTCGAAAGCTGCGGAATGTCTGTGGAAAACTTGGCGACCATGGTGGGCAGGCCCTCGATGGCGCGCAAGCGGATGAAGGGAGTGTCGAGCGTGAACTCCACATGAGCAAGATCGCCGGCAACTTCGGTCAACTGAGCGCGAACCGGCCCAGAGTCCGTAACCGTGCGAACCAGCACCTGAGCCTCGGCTTTGTCGGCAATGACGTTGGGAGCGTGGCCGCCCTGAATCTGGCCGATGTTGAGCGTGCTGGGACCAATGCCCTCGAGCTCCGGCAATGGAAGGGTCAATAGCTTGGCCAAGACCTCGACAAGCTTGTGGACGGCGCTTTCTCCGAGTTCGGGATATGCAGAATGAGCCATTTTGCCGGTGGACTTGAATGCGGCGCGCAAGGCGCCCTTGGAGGCCAGTGCAAGGCGATTGTCAGTGGGTTCACCGTTGATGAGAAAGCGGCTGCCTTTGGAGACCAGGTTAGCGGCTTTGGCGCCGGCCGAGTCACGCTCTTCGCCTGCGACAAACAGCAGCCCGATCCGAAATCCTTCAGCGCGCAATACTTCGGCGGCTGCAACCTGGGCGGCCAGAATCCCCTTGGCGTCGCAAACGCCGCGGCCATAGAGGTAGTCGTCATCTTCACTAAAGGGGATGTAGGGCGGAACTGTATCCAAATGAGTTGAAAAAACCAGGTCGGGGGTCTCGTTTGCCGTGCCCGCGTAGATATTCCAGCGCAGTCCGGCTGACGCGCTCTCGGCAGGCTGCTCAACTGGCGTTTTTTCGACAGTCCAGCCGCGCGCGCCAAGAAAATCGGCTAGAAAATCGGCCACCGCGCCCTCGTGGTAAGTGGTGGATTCGATCTCGCACAACTGGCGGGTAAAGCGGATGGGGTCGATCAGGGTGGGAAGCAGACTTTCAGTCATGATATTGCCAGAATATCCTAGTCCACTCTTTGCATCTCTTTATGAATGGAGTTTGCGCTTTCGAGCAAGGGAAAAAGCAGCAGCGATTCCTGGTCAGCGGATTCTTTCCGGTCACGGGCAACCCATAAAGATTTCCTTATGGGTTGCGCGTAGAATGAGAAGTGGTATGACCACTACATTCGCCGTCGCCGAAATCAAACTGATGATGCTCTTCCCGTGCGGCAGTCATGTATTTGTCAGTGAACGTGGGCCGCGGCAGTCGGCGCTCGCCTTTTGGCTACTGGACACCAGCGACAAGGAGCAACTGTGATGACTCCCGTGGGCGATCTGGCCCTTGATTCCCTTCACGCCATCGCCACCGATATTTTTACCGGGGCAATCAAGGCCTGCGACATTCCATCGGCCTTCGACCGCCGCATACGCTTTGAGGGCAACACCCTGCATCGTCTGCTTCCCGATGGCAGCGGCCCGGAAACGATCTGTCTTTCCGACTATAAGAAAGTTTTTGTGATTGCGCTCGGCAAAGTGGCCGGCCCCATGCTCGATACGCTTCTCGCCCGCATGAGCCGGCGCCTGGGCATGCGCGGCATCTGCTGCTCCAACCAGCTTCCCAGGCACCGGGATTGGCGATTTCGCTACTTCGAGGGCGGGCATCCTGTGCCCAACGAAGAGTCCTTTGCTGCGGCACGCGCTGCGCTCGCCATGCTGCGCAAAACCCGAAGAGATTCTCTGGTCTTCTTTCTCATCTCCGGGGGCGGCTCGGCGATTTTCGACCTGCCGCTGGACCCGCACATCTCGCTCGACGACACCATTGCCTTTCATGAGTTGCTGCTGGCCTCTGGTGCCCCGATCAGCGAAGTCAACACGCTGCGCAAGCATTTTTCCGCAGTCAAGGGCGGACGGTTGGCCATGGCCGCGCCCGAGGCTGCCAAAGTCAGCCTGCTGCTACCCGATGTGCCGCTGCGCTCGCTCGATGCGCTCTCCTCCGGCCCTACATCTCCCGATCACTCCACCGTGGCCGATGTGCGCGGTCTGTTGGAAAAGTACAATCTGAAGGCCAAACTGCCGCCTTCGGTAAACGCATTTTTTGAGCGCGAAGATCTGCCCGAGTCACCCGGCAACAAGGGTTGGCGGCCACCATTCTTTCCCAAGTTTTCCATGCCTGGTTTTATGCCCGTTCGCCGCATCACAACGGCTGCTTCAATGAGCGGCGAAGACGAGCCATTTCGCGATTCGGTCTTCGAAATTATGCTTTCCAGCCATGATCTGGCCGAGAACGCCCGCCTTCTGGCGGAAAAGGCCGGCTTCCATGTGGTGGTAGACAACAGTTGCGACGACTGGGATTACGCCGACGCCGCACGTTACCTGCTTGAGCGCTTCCACGCCCTGCGCGCCGTCCATCCGCGCCTCTGTTTGATCTCGGTCGGCGAAGTGACGGTCACGCTCGACCGCACCCCAGGCGCCGGAGGCCGCAACCAACAGTTTGTGATGGAGTGCGCTCTCGAACTCGAGTGCTATCCGGGCGAGCGGCTAACTGTGCTAAGCGCCGGCTCCGATGGCATCGACGGCAATACTCAGTCGGCCGGGGCCGTCGCCGATCCCACCACCGTTACCCGCGCTCACGCCTTCGGCTTCCACCTGAAATCGTCGCTGGCCGCCTTCGACGCTTGTCCCATGTTCACCGCCCTGGGCGATGCCGTGGTCACCGGACCAACCGGTCACAACCTCCGCGACCTGCGCCTCCTGATTGCCGATAACGAATAGCACAGTCCTTTTGCAAGACCCAATCGAATTCTGTACTGTTCATTTTTAGTCTGCATGGAATATATTGGCTAAATGCCGAATCCGGTGGGGCTTGATTGCCGCTCGGGATGGGATGTTCATACCGGCACGAACTGCCAGGGCTGGGAGGTTCTGATGAATATTTCCGAGACGATTGGATTGGTGCTGAAGAGCAAGGACGCGAATCGAACCCTGTCGATTGGACCCGAGCAGACTGTTTATGAAGCGCTTGAGTTGATGGCGAAGAATAATGTCGGCGCCTTGCTGGTCATTTCCAATGATCGGGTCGTCGGCATCCTGTCGGAGCGTGACTACGCCCGCAGGGGAGTTTTGCAGGGCCACTCGGCGAGAAAAACCCAGGTCCACGAGATCATGACCAGCCCGGTTATCTTTGTGCATCCCGAACAGACCGTGGACGATTGCATGGCCATCATGACCGAACACCATTTCCGCCATCTCCCGGTATTGCAGGATGATGCAGTGGTTGGAGTCATCTCGATCGGCGACCTGGTGAAATGGGTAATCTCCGGACAGGCGCACACCATTCAGGCGCTGCAGGGCTACATTACGGGAGCGTATCCAGCATAGCTTCCGCAACCGAAATCCCAGCCTTCAAGGTAATATTTCTCGTATCAGCCGGCCAGCCCTACAAGCTCACCCTCGGGGTCGTCAACGGCATCGGCAACCGCACGCATGGCGACAACTTCGGCGTGTGTCTTGTCGGCGGCGGTGCGGCGGTCCGGGTAGATATGCGGCTCGCCGAAGCGCACCTTGGCAGAAAACCCCGGGGTGTTCAGCGTCGTGGCCAAATGAGTCAGAAAGAGCGTGTCGTCATCCCAGCACAGCTTTTTCTCCGGGGTGCCGTCTTCGATCATGTAGCGGACCGCAGCGGCAGTAATCTGCGCTCCGGCAACGGTCGCAGGATCAATGAGCCGGGAATGGAAGCGCAGGACTCGAGTACCGTCCGTGCTGGTGCCCTCGGGAAAGAGCAGCACGGGAAACGGCAGCTTGAGCCGCTCGGTCATCTGGCCGGCCACGGTATTGGCGCTGGCCAGGCTGGAGCGGTCAAGAAAGATGGTGCCACCCAGGCGCGCCGCCTTGCCGAAGAAGGGCCAGCCACCGATCTCCACCTTGGCGACAAAAAAACAGGGCATGGCCGCCGAGAGAATCAAAATGTCCAGATAACTGAGGTGGTTGGCAACAACCAGCCCATGAGTTGGCGGAGTGCCCTCCACGCTATAGTGGATACCCACGCCGTTTAGAAACCCGAGACACGTCTGCTGCACCCATAGGGCGCGTTTCTCTAGAGTCAGAGGGCCGCGCAGCCGAAGAAGCCAGAATCGGAGTATACACAGAATGATCGCCAAGCCCAGCGCCACAGCGCGCCGGAAGGCAAGAAAGCTCATGAAGTAAGCGGAGCCAGAAAGCGATTGCGCGCAGAACGCGACGTCAATCGTAGATCGAGCAGAGTCAGGAAATCGATGGTGCCGAAATCCCGGTCCCATGCCGGCGGTCCGCAGATGCGCGCGCCGATGGCCACATAGGTCTTCAGCAATTTAGGCACCTTGTCCTCGGTGGGGGGCGGAGTTCGCAACGACATATCTTCTGTTTGGGGCGACAACTGTGTATGTGCGCCCGCAGGCTCGATGGGACAGGCATAAGCTAAGGTTGGCTCAGTCTCGAACTCGGGAGAAACCCTGTAACGCTCAAGCTGGCGATACACTTGCCAGCCCACAGCCGGGTCCTTCGAGTTCAATGATGAACAGCCAATCAGGTAACGCAATCCCATGTCGCTAGCATACTGCGCGATACCCCTCCATAACAAGGTCAGCACCTCGGGGGTTCGATGCTCGCGATCAATGGAGGCGCGGCCCAGCTCCAGAATGCCCGCCCGCAGCGGCTCATAGGAAGCAAAGCTGAATTCCTGCTCAGAGTAGTAGCCCAGGTTGCGCGCGGCGGTATCGCCAGACTGCATGCGATACGTGCCCACAACGCGACGCGCCGGATTCGCTTCGAGCTTGTCCTCAACCAGCAGGTGCTCACAGAAAATGTCAAAGTGATCCGCGTCGAGACCGGTCTGGTAAGAACTCTTCAGACCCTCATTCAATTCGATGTTGAAGACTTTGAAGCGCAGACGGCAGGCAGCATCACGATCTTCCTGAGTCTCTGCCAGCCGCAGCCTGTAGCGGCCAACCTCGGCATGAATACGCGGCTTCTGTGGAGCAGCAGGCTCAAACGGTTCATGTGTAGGAAAGGCAAGTTCCACCAATGGGGCGGAACAAACGGCCAGCTTCAACGGAACCTTATGACGACTCTGGGTGATCACAGAAACAGTATCAGCGGAGCTATGTAAAAGGATAGTCAAAGGGTTGCGAATAGCTCGCTAATAATGTGATCGTTTGTAACGCGCCAGTAAACTTGAGCTATCGGTTCTTACCAGAGTTGAAGCTCAAGCATCGCGGCGCCTACCTTGTATACACGGCAAACGCGGAATAAGAGTTCTGGCCGAGACGACAAGTAGCGGTTGCCACAAGGCACCTTCGGACGATTCGCAATGCGGTCAATTTGATCCTTTGTCAGCGCTCGAATCCTGCGAATTTCAGACCTTTTTGCCGGCTTTTTGGGCCATTATTCGGCCAAAATGCCCCTTTTTTTGCGGAAAATCGCTTGATGCCGACAGGCCCTTTCTTGCATCGCGGTACTTTATGTGCGATTTCGCGCACATTGAGGATTTTTCCTGAAACTGAGTTTCATTCAGTAATGACGAGGGTATTCTTCACTTTCATCGCTTCGTTTTTTTCTCCAGCTGCGTAATTATCTGCAAGGAAATCGGCTAGAAATAAATATTTATAGGGGGGGTGGGGGGGGTGCAGGCAATAGGGAATAGGGAACAGGGAACAGTAACGCCCGCCTTTGGTTGTGGTTCATGCTTCTATTGTGCGCCGGTGGAAGGTAATATTCTGTAACCGAAATGAAGAAGATGCGTTTGCCCTGACCATATATAGCGATATAGCGCGTCAAGACCCGATTGGCGGTACGATGTTATGGAGCGATGAAATCTGAAACTACACAGATCGTGGACTCGACTGCCGATCAGCGAAGCCGGTTTGAAGCAACCTACCGCGTGCTGGATGAAGCTATTGCCGCGCGCGCCTTTCCCGGCTGCGCCTTCGGTGTGCTAACAGGCGGTGAAGTTGTGCTCAAGGGTGCGCTTGGCCGCTTTACCTACGATGCAGCTTCAACAGCTGTCACCCCTCAAACTGTCTTCGACATCGCCAGCATCACCAAAGTCATGTCCACCACCGCTGCCGCGATGCTGCTTCATCAACAGGGTTTGCTACATCTCGATACACCTCTGGGCGAGCTGCTACCAGGATTTGTAGCGGGGCGAGCGGCAGACGATCAGGCCCACCGCATCGAGTTGCGTCACCTGCTGGCGCATAACTCCGGGTTACCAGGTTACGTGGATTTCTTTCGCACCGCCGGCACGCCCGATGCGCTCTTGAAAGCTTGCCTGAAGCTTTCCCTCGAAGCCGAGCCGGGCGTGCGCGCCGAGTACTCTGATCCCGGCTTCATACTGTTGGGCAAAGCGCTGGAAGCGCTGACCGGCGAGGCGCTGCCAACCTTGGCGCAGCGCGAGATTTTCTTGCCGCTAGGCCTCGAAGCCACGGGCTTTTGGCCTCCTCCCGAAGCACGCGCAGCTATTCCCCCAACCGAAGAAGACACGACTTTTCGTCATCGTATTATTCAAGGTGAAGTCCAGGATGAAAACGCCTGGCTGCTCGGGGGCGCGGCCGGTCACGCCGGGCTGTTTTCGAACGTGCCTGACTTGTTGCGCTTTGCCCACGAGATTCTTTCGGCCTCGGCCGGCGATGCACGACTGTTTAACGCCGCGACCATCGATCTTTTTGCTGAACGGCAACCCCCGCCAGGAAGTTCGCGGGCGCTGGGTTGGGATACGCCTTCCCCCGATTCCACCTCCGGCCGATACTTCTCCGAGCGGTCGATCGGGCATCTAGGATTTAGCGGCTGTTCGCTGTGGATCGACTTGGAGGCCGGAGTTGCGGTTGCGCTACTGACCAACCGCACCTGGCCCGATCGAAAGTGCCGGCTGATCCGCCAGGCTTGGCCCGCGTTTCATGACGCCATCCGTGAGGCACTGTAAACCTTTTCGCAAAATTTCGACGCTCAATCGTCTCCGTCTACGGAGAATTCTGTCTGGAGTTGACTGATTTGCAGTTACAATGAAAACTCGGGGACTGACGCGATGCTTACCAGCGAGACGACGCAGGAGATGGCTTCCGCCCAACATGAGGACAGGAAGAAAGACCAGGCCATCCAGCTTCAGGAATTGATGACCGAGAGCCAAAACGAGGCTTCTCAAGGCTTTGACACTAAATCCGCGCTCGATATTGCCCGCATCATCAATCACGAAGACGTGAAGGTTGCGGCCGCGGTCAAAAAGGCGATTCCGGAGATCGCGCTGGTCATCGATCAGGTTGCCCGATGCCTCCGCGAAGGTGGCCGGCTGATTTACGTCGGTGCCGGCTCCAGTGGACGGATTGCCGCGCTCGATGCCTCTGAATGTCCACCCACTTACTCGACTGCCCCTGGACAGGTGCAGTACATCATGGCCGGCGGACCCAAGGCGCTCGCCTCGGCCGTCGAGGTCAATGAAGACTCCGAAGAACTGGGCCAGCGAGACATAGCCCGCCGCCGCCCCACGCGCAAGGACATCGTGATGGGCGTCTCTGCCTCCGGCCGCACCCCCTATGTGGTGGCCGCCGTGGCGTATGCACGCGCTCGCGGAGCACATACCGCCGCTTGCACCTGCAACCATGACACGCCTCTGGTTGCGGCTGCCGACATTGCAATTGTGACCGACGTAGGCCCTGAAGTCATCTCCGGCTCAACCCGCATGAAGGCCGGCAGCGCCCAGAAGATGGTCCTGAACATGATCACCACCGGGGCCATGACCCGCTTGGGTTATGTGTACGAAAACCTGATGGTCAATGTGCACATGCAGAACTCCAAGCTGGTCGAGCGCGGCATACGCATCCTGATGTCTGCCTGCAAAATTGACCATGAAGCCGCCGTGCAAATCATCAAGTGTGCGGGACGGAGTGTCCCCGTGGCTCTCGTAATGCTCAAAGCCAAAGTCGACAAGCCAGAGGCTGTGCGCCGACTGGCGAAGTCGGACGGCAACGTAAGGCTGGCCATTGAGGACACCGTGCTGGAACTGTAGCTTTTCTTGCAGGCTCACAGACAACATACAGAAAGGAACTGCCCCGGGTAGCGCTGCGTAGAATGATCTTTACGCCGCCGAGGAGGCACTTCTTTGTACGCAACCCCTACCGACCTCTCCGCTCAATCTTCTGCGCGAACGCCGCTGCGCTCGGCGTGGCTGCTCGCCGTGCTCTTTGCTACGCTCACTTTTCTGATCCATCTGGCCAGTTCACTCTGAGGCAGTCATCTGGGTTACGGCTTCTTTCGCGATGAACTTTACTACCTGGTCTGCGGTCGTCATCTGGCTTGGGGCTATGTAGATCAGCCGCCCCTGGTGGCATTACAGGCACGGTTGGCTGAGACGCTCTTCGGCTTGTCACCCACCGGCATTCGCATCTTCAGCTTTGCCGCCGGTGGCATAACCGTCGGCCTCACAGGCTTGCTCACCTGGCAACTTGGCGGCAAGCGCACTGCACAGGTGCTGGCCATGACTGCGGTGCTGACCGCTCCGGTTCTTCTGGCCACCTCCAACTTCCTTTCCATGAACTCCTTCGAACCGTGCTTTTGGATGGCTGCGTTGCTGGTGCTGCTGCAATTGGCCGAGGGCAGTGCCAGCCCGCGCGCATGGCTGGTTTTTGGATTGCTCGCCGGTCTCGGCATCGAGAACAAACACTCCACCGTTTTCTTCCTGGTCGCGCTCTTGATCGGCCTCATCCTTAGCCCGCAGCGGCGCATTCTCTGGTCGCGTTGGTGCGCAGCAGGTGTGGCGCTGTTGATGCTCATCGCTCTGCCCAACCTAATCTGGCAGTGGGTTCACCACTTCCCCACTTATGAATTGCTGAGCGGCGTGGCCCGCTCCGACAAGAACATCAAGCTGCCGCCGCTGGCGTTTCTGCATGAACAGGTCAACATGCTGCTGATTTTCGCAGCGCCACTGTGGATGGGCGGTCTTGCGTGGCTTGCCTTCGCGCGCAGAGCCAGACCATGTCGCTTCGTGGCGCTCACCTATTTTTTGTTTCTGGCGATGATGATGGCCATGCACGCCAAGGACTACTACGTCGCGCCGATTTATCCCGTACTCTTCGCCGCCGGTGCCGTCGCTCTTGGCGAACTCACCCGCCGCAGTTGGCCGTCTATTGTCTACTCGGTGATTCTCGCCTGCCTGCTCTGCCGTATCACGGCGCCCATCATCCTCACGATTCTGCCGCCAGAGAAATATGTCGCCTTCACGACGCCCTTTGCCGATAACCACGTCAGGCAAGAAAAGTTCACCAGCCCGCTGCCGCAAATTCTCTCCGACCGCTTCGGATGGCCGCAAATGGTCGAAGGATTTGCCGCGCGCTACAACGCCCTGCCGCCCGATGTGCGCGCACACACAGCTATCTTCTGCGGAAACTATGGTGAAGCCAGCGCTGTCAACATTCTCGGCCCCAGGTACGGCCTGCCTACAGCCATCAGCGGCCACCAGAATTATTTCTATTGGGGCTGGAACGGCAACACCGGCGAATTCGTCCTCACCCTCCGCAATCCCGCCGATACGACCGACGCTTATTACGAACAGCTCACCGATCTCGGCGCCTTCGACGCGCCTTGGATCATGGACCATGAGCATCTCCACTACTTCTTGCTCAGCCACCCCAAACAGTACCCTGTCTTTTCAGCGATCTGGCCAAAGCTCAAGTACTGGTACTGATGCAATGCCACGTGCGAAAGTCTGAGATCGAGCTGCTCGGCGAGGGGCTTCATCAAACCTTCACGTGCAAAAACGCGCACTTTGGAAGAAAATAGAACTGAACCTACTTTTTGAAGACGATTGAGGAACGGTTGACAGCAACGCAAATTGAAATTCGCCCATGGACCGCACAGGAATTCGAACGGTTGGTTCTCGCAAGCAAACCCAGAGTCGCGGTCTTTGATTGCGATGGAACGCTATGGGGCGGCGACGCCGGTTCTGGCTTCATGGCTTGGACCATTGAGCAGGGCCTGGTTTCGCGCTCGACATGCGATTGGATCGATACACGCTACCGCGCCTACCTGGCCGGCGTAGTGAGTGAGCTCGATATCTGCGGCGAGATGGTGCAGATCTATGCCGGGCTGCGCGAGCGAGAACTGCAAGAAGCCGCCGCCCGCTATGTGCGCGAGTTCGTTCAGCCGCGCGTTTTTGCGGAGATGGCAACTCTGGTCACCGCGCTCACCCAGGCTGGCGTTGAGTTGTGGGCAGTCAGCTCCACCAATAAGTGGGTTGTCACTGAAGGCGTGCGCCAGTTCGGTTTTTCAGAAGACCGCATCCTCGCCGCCGAAGTCCGTGTCACCGACGGCCTCATCTCGACCGAGATCGTGGACGTGCCCACCGATGCAGGCAAAGCCGCAACCCTCCGGCGCGTGGGACTCGCCCGCCCCGATGCGGTCTTCGGCAACTCCATCCACGACCTGGCCATGCTAGAAATCGCGCGCTGCGCCTTCCCGGTTAATCCCTCTCCGGCATTGATTGAGGCAGCGGCGAAGCGCGGCTGGGGCTACTTCAGGCCGCAGGCTGCCGAGGGTGCCGCAGTGGCCGTGGGCGGCGAGTAGCTCTTTTGGGGAACTTGAACCCTTCTCGGAAACAAAGTGTAGTTTTGCACTCCCATCATCCGTAGAATGTGCAGCTCAAGCGCTGCATCTCCTTTATTGCGTTTACACTAGAAGCGTGGAAGAAGTTCAGCCGAATCCCGATCCACGGCCTGCCGGACCCGCTCTGCGCTTCGTAGCGGCGGCTCTGATCGTGCGCGATGGCGAGGTCTTGATCGGCCAACGCCGTCCCAATCAGCCGATGGCCATGCTATGGGAGTTCCCCGGCGGCAAGATCGAAGCCGGCGAAAGCCCCCAGCAGGCGCTGGCCCGCGAGTTGGACGAAGAACTCGGCATTCGCGCTGTCATCGGCCGGCCCGTCACCCGCGTCCGCCACAACTACCGCCATGGTGGCGCAGTCGATTTGCAGTTCTTTGCTGTGCATGAGTTCACCGGCGAGATTGTCAGCCACATCTATCATCAGGTGCGCTGGGTCAAGCTCGAAGACCTCTCCGGCTACGAGTTTCTAGCCGCCGACCGCGGCCTCATCCGCGATCTAGCCGCGGGCAAACTGCTGTAGGGAGGGTTTTCCAATGCCGATGAAAAATCCACCGCATCCCGGAAGCGTTGTTCTCAGTGAGTGCATTGAACCGCTTGGCATCACAATCACGCAAGCAGCTCAGGCTCTGGGCGTGACGCGCACCACACTTTCAGAATTGGTGAACGGCAAGCGCGGTATCTCGCCGGAGATGGCCATCAGGCTCTCCCAAGTCTTTGGCGGCAGCGCCCAAAGCTGGATAACGCAGCAGGCGCAGTATGAGCTTGCGCAGATTCCCGCTGGCCGCATTCAGCTCAAACGGTTGGCTGTGGCATGAATTTCAATTTTGATTCTTGACTGGTCCGATAGTCTGGAATTGGGGCGAACGGCACTCGACTACTGTGATCTTCAGGGGGGAGCAATGAAACATAGAAAGCTGTACTTTGTCTTTCTCCTCCTCTCCGTCAGTGTTCTTATGTATTCTTTCTATCGCCTGATCCGTGGTCCTCTGCCCAATTTTCATCCAAAAGACACGGTTGAAATCATTGGCGCCATTTCTGATAATGTAAATGCGCAGGTCGTCGCCAGATGGCAAACCACAAGCGCGTCTCTCTTCTGCCAGCAACTCGTCTCCGAGGCTGGTTTCTCTCAGGTTTCCAAAGAAGTTCCTCTGCAGACGACTGCGTTCAACAACGGACAAATATCCTGGACCCTCACGCGGGACCAGTTTCAACCCGGATACTGCAAATGGAGACTGACGGATGTCGGTGTTTACGCAGACGCAAGAGGTTTTTCAGATCGATTCAAGCGAGAATTCCGAATGGCGAATAGCATCGCCCAAGTAGTACCTCCAAATGCTCCCTTCATCAAAAACTCGCTTGAGATCAACGACGACGTATCCAAACCCGTCGATATTTATTGCGACTTTACCAGCGAACAAAGCAAAAAACGACGTGCCGATTCGTCATCTTTCTGTGATTTCATGTCTAAAGCAGCTTTTGGCGTGGTCAGAGACAAAAGTTCCCACCTTCTAAGACCCGATCAGCATACCGTTTACTTTCAAATATTTGATCTGGAGTCTCATCTGCCGCACCCCTAATATATTCACTTGCCTGTCTTACTGACAGCTTCTGCCAAGAGCAGGAGAGAATTAATGCCCCGGAATCATGCCCCACAGCATCACCAGCGTCATGCTGATAAAGGTGGGAAGTCGATATCGCTGCTTCTACACGCAGAAGAAGTTTGCCTGGACGGCCAGCCACCACAGGGGTCAGGCGGCAAGCGGCCTGATCTTGCGGCGCTTCCTCTGTGATTCAATCCACAGATCGTACTGGAGTTGAGCCTTCGAGAAAAAGTCCGGTGAGAGCGCCAAAGCCTCGCCGAGGCGGATGCTAAGGTCCATCGAAACCGTGGTGCGGCCATTGAGGATGCGCGAAACGGTGGCGCGCGCTACGCCGATATGTTCGGCAAGTTCGGTTGCGGTTCGGTTGCCAAGGAACTCCTTCAGCAGTTCGCCTGGGCTGGCCGGATTGTGCATCATCGTCATGGTCATCGTCCCCCTAGTGATAATCCTGGTAATCCACGAGGATCGCGTCCTCGCCCTCAAAGGTGAAGGTCAGTCGCCAGTTGCCGCTGACACTCACCGTCCAGTGTCCTTTGAGGTCACCCTTCAGCGGATGCCAGTCCCATCCATCCCGGTTCATATCCGTCGGTCTCGAGGCCAGGTTCGATGTGGGCAGTTGGATGCGTAATCGGCTTCGTGCTTCGCCTGGATACCCGCCTTTGAGCCGGTCCTGAAAAACTTCTCGATGCCGCGATGCCGGAATGTCCTGATCACAGCAATGAGTGTAACACAAGATGTTACACTGCTGCAACAAACAGAAAGCGAGACCCGAACGGTGCCAGGTCCTGACCTTGTCGCTGGAGTGATGCTGCGCCCGTTCGACTAGCCGCAAGCATCCGCCTGAAGGGGGCCAGTCCCGGCAGGTGGTCAATGCCCAGGAATCATCCCCCAGAGCATCACCAGCGTCATACCAATCACGATAATGCTGGTAGACCACGCAATCACGTTCCACAGCCGCGAATTCTTGTGCTCGCCCATCAGGTCGGCGCGATTGATCAGCATCAGCATCAGTATGACGACCACCGGCAGCAGAACGCCGTTCAGCACCTGCGAGAGAATGGCGACGTTGATCAGTTGCGCATCGGGAAGCAGCAGCACAGCAGCCGCGCCGCCCACGATCAGCAACGTATAAAGCCAATAGAAAAACGGCGCTTCCTTGAAATGCTTGTCCACACCGGACTCGACGCCCAGGCCCTCGCAAACCGTATAGGCCGTCGAGAGCGGCAGAATCGACGCCGCAAAAAGCGAAGCGTTGAAAAGTCCAAAAGCGAAGAGCAGGAAGGCGTAGTCGCCGGCCAGCGGGCGCATCGCTTCCGCCGCGTCCGAGGCCACCTGGATAGCGCCCATGCCATGCACGTAGAGCGTGGCCGCGCAAGCTACGATGATGAACCACGCCACAATGTCGGTGAAGAGGCTGCCGACGATTACGTCCAGTCGCGAGGCCGCATAGTCCTTCACGCGAATCCCCTTCTCCACAATCGATGATTGCAAATAGAACTGCATCCACGGGGCGATAGTGGTGCCGACCACGCCAACGGCCATGTACATATAGGCCTTGTCGCTCCAGACCGAACGGGCCGGCAACTGGACCGTGGCAAGAATCGCATCGTGCCAACTGGGCTGCGAAAGCACGCCGGCAAAGATGTAGGCGATGTAAACCACCGAGGCGATGAGGAAGATTTTTTCCGTGCTCTTATAACTGCCCTTCACCACCATGTACCAGACCAGCGCCGCACAAAATGGCACAGAGATGAATTTGGTGACATGAAAAAGATGCAGCGAACCGGCGATGCCGATGAATTCAGTGACCACGTTGGTGTAATTGACCACCACCAGCATCGCCATCAAAACAACAGTGAGCCGCAACCCAAACTCCTCGCGGATCAGGTCGCTCAAGCCCTTGCCGGTGACCACGCCCATACGGGCGCACATCTCCTGCACCACGATCAACGCGATGGTAATCGGAATCATGGTCCACAGCAGCATGTAGCCGTACTGTGCACCAGCTTGCGAGTAGGTGAGGATGCCGCCGGAATCGTTGTCAACGTTGGCAGTAATGAATCCGGGACCAAGAACGGCCAGAAACAGCAGTATCCGGATTCGCCAGCGCTTCCACATTCTCGCCGATTCCTAAGGGGGATTCATCAGTTACCTTCCTGACCATAACAGGCCAGACCGAGGGGCGCGAAACCCGGCGGGATCAACCCGCGAAGACGTCTCGAACGACAGATTGACAGAAATCTACTACCAAGGTATCTTGGTACATATGTACCACGGAGGACCCTATGCCGCACGAACAGCAATTTAGAGAACCCATCGTTGTCGAGCGCATCCAGACTGGTGTCCGGATGGAAAAACACCTGTTGAAAGTACTCAAAGCCGTTGCCGAGTTGAAGGAAATGACTTTGGGTGACCTGCTCGAAGGCATCGTACTGCACGCCTTCGAAGGCAAGCAACTTCCCTTCTCTCCGCAAACGCTCAAGGAGATCGACCAATTCAAGTCCATTTACGGAATGACGCTGAAAGCCAGTGACAGCCACAACCTGAAGGAGCGAAAATCGCCCGCGGTGAGGCTGACGCCTTCGGCCAGGAGAATTTGAGCTTCCCCTGTCGCCGACACGATGAAGCCCTCGCACATGCAAAAAGGCCATCCCATGCAGCGGGATGGCCTTTTCCGATGAATTAAGGCTGGTGTATAGCCCAGGCTGCGTCTATTTGAACGATGCGATGGCGCTAGCCTCGTCGTCCTTGATGTCGAATACTGTGTACAGCTTGGTCAACTGCAGCAGATCGTGAACCTTCTTGGTCAAATTCAGCAGCTTCACTTCAGCGTGCTGATTTTTGGCTGAGGTGAAAGCGCTCACCAACTCGCCCAAACCAGAGCTATCGATGTAGTTGACATCCCCCATATTCAGCAGTATGTTCTTCTGTCCCTTGCTGATCAGGCCGCGAATGGCATCGCGCAATTGCACACTGCCCTCGCCCAATGTGATTCTCCCGCTGAGGTCCAGAACGACGACGCCGTCCACTTCACGGGAAGCAATTGTCAGTGCCATGGGTACTCCTCCTTGTTCGTAAATCATTATAACAACGTTGTGCTTCCCGGCGGCGGCAAGAGGCTGATCCGATTACGCTTTCGGCTGAGATTGGCTATCCCGGCTCGTTATCGCGCAAGCGATCTATGCCTGCTTCCCCGGCGGAGCAAGATGCTTGACCAGCGTCAACTCAGTCCCAGGATGCAGTTGCCGGAAGCTAACTTCGTCCATGAACGAGCGAATCAGGAATATCCCCCGTCCGCAACAGCGCAATAGGTTTTCCGGCGCGAGGGGGTCAGGAAGAGAAGCAGGGTCCAAACCCCTGCCCTGGTCGGCAATGGTAATCACCAGCGCTGTGCCGGTATTTTCAAAGCTGGCGAAAACCTGCTTGGCAGGGTCGTATTCGTTGCCATGAAGAACGGCGTTCACAGCCGCCTCACGCGCTGCCATGGACACATGGAAGCATTCGTCCTCGTCCAGACCGGCATCGGCGGCCAGTTTTCCCGCGGCCGCCTCAATCTCCGCGACGCTCTCCATCGTCGATTTCAGCGTAAGACTTAGCCGACCTGTTTTGGGTTCACCCACCGGCATAGGCTCCGTCCTCTCCGGAATGCTCCCGGAAGCATTTCGTACGATGCATGTAACAGCCTAAAAAGCAGTCTCAAGCCTGACTAGGAACCGTGTCAAGGTACCTGCGGTGCGGTCACATGCTCTCTTTTCGCTCGCGCGGGCATTTTTGCTGGATACTCCACCATCGCGACATCTCTGTTCTTGCCGCAAAGGTGGAATACCTCGATTCACAATCGTCCTTTTTCATGAACCGGGGTCAGACATCAGTACAACCATCGCCTATGGAAGATTCCAATCTGAAGAGGTGAAATTCGAGCCAATATCGTGGCCGCCGTGCTGGCGCAAGAGTTCAGCCACGTCTTTGTGGTTCTGGATTACCGCCCAGTGTAACGGGGTCGTACCACGTGCAGAGACGGCATCGACGTTGGCCCCGCTGGCCAGCAGCAACTCCGCCACATTTTCGTTGCCCCGATAAGCCGCCGTGTGGAGAGGCGTAAAACCGTTGTTATCCTTGGCATTGACCCCTGCTCCGTTGGCCAGCAGCAACTGCGCCACATCGATGTAACCCCTGTCGACCGCCCAATGCAACGGCGTCGCGCCAGAATCTGTCTTCGCATTGACGCCGGCTTTGCGCGCCAGCAAAAATTCGACCAAATCTCTGTGGTTGTAATAAGTTGCCAAATTCAAGGGCGTATAACCTGTCTCGTTTCTGGCATCGATCTCTGCCCCTTTGGCGAGCAACAACTCTGCCACGTCTTTGTAGCCCTTATAAGCCGCCAGATGCAAAGGCGTCCAACCCCTGTCGGTCCCGGTATGAGCCCCATACCGTCCGGGCAGTATCCAAGCCAGCAGCGCTTGCAGCGAACTCGCAGGTTTGTGAGACATGGCATTGACGTCTGCATGATTCGCCAGCAGCAACTCCGCCACATCTTTGTGATTTTGAGCAACGGCCGTATGCAAAGCGGTATTACCGTACTCATCCCCTGCATTCACATCGGCGTGATTGGCCAGCAACAACTCAATAACGTCCAGATGGTCGCCATAAGCAGCCCAATGCAACGGCCTATCGCCCCGGTAGTTCTTGGCATTCACGTCAGCCTTGTTGGCAAGCAGAAACTGGGCTACCTCCTTGTGATCGTAAGCCGCCGCCCAGTGCAATGCCGTTGCACCTGTCTTGTTCTTGCTGAAAACCAAATTCGGATGGTCTTTGAGCAGCGCTTGGACCTTTACCAAGTCGCCCTTCGCGGCCGCGCCACGGAATTCGTTTCCTATGTCATTTCTGTGGCAGCCAGAGAGGACACTCACGCAAACCAGCAAGAACAACATAACGGCTGCACGGCAAAGAATCGCCGCGGCTCCGCAATGACTGAAAATTGAGCGCATCTTTCAGGCTCCTGGTAGCTCCCACCGAGTATATCCGACCGCTTTCGAAGTTGGCACTCATACGGTCGTCTATTGTTTTAGGATTCCGAGCACAAGCGCGCCCCGCCTCCCAAGCGATACACTCTCCTCATGCCTTCGCGCACTACAGCCCGCATTAGTCTGACCGCCTTGCTCGGCACTCCGGTGACCGACGCCCAGGGCCATCTGCGCGGACGCCTCAAAGACATTGCCGTAGCCACGGGCGAGGATGCGGGCAAAGTGGCCGGCCTGGTGCTCAAAACGCGCGACGGCTTGTGCATCGTGCCGTCGCAGGATGTGATGGAGACCCCCGCCGGCACCCTCGAACTGCGCTCCGCTGGCGCCATGGTGCCACTCGAAGATCAGGGCAATTACCTCTACCTGCAGCAGGATCTGATCGACCGCCAGATCATCGACATTCATGGCCGCAAGGTGGTCCGGGTCAATGACGTTGACCTCGAATGGATGGGCCAGGGCGCGGCCCACCTGCTGCGCGTCTTCGAGGTTGAAGTAGGCTTGCGCGGAGCCTTTCGCCGGGTCTTCAAAGGAATGCTGCCGCGCGCCGCACTCGAGGCGCTCTCGCGCAAGTTCGCCGCCCGCGGAATTCCCTGGGAGTTTGTTGACGTCATTGAGGTCGATCCGGCCCGTCGCGTCAAATTGCGCATCGAATACGAGCGCCTGGCTGAGATGCACCCCTCGGATTTGGCCGACATTCTCGAAGACCTGGCCCCCGCCGAGCGCGAAGTCATCTTTACCTCCCTCGATGAAGATGTGGCCGCCGAAACCCTCGAAGAGGTTGAGCCGAAGCTGCAAAAAGCGCTGCTCGAAAAGCTCGGCGAAGAGAGAATCGCCGACATCGTCGAAGAGATGGACCCGGGAGCCGCCGCCGATCTGCTGGCTGAACTGCCCGAAGAGCAATCCGACGCCATCCTCGAAGAAATGGAACCCGAGGAGCGCCAGGAGGTCGAAGACCTGCTCGAGTTCGACGAGGACTCCGCCGCCGGTTGCATGACCACCGACTTCGTCTTTCTCGGCAAAGAAGCCACCGTGGCCCAGGCCGTCGAGGCTCTGCGCAGTTATGATGGCGACCCGGAGAGCGTTACCGAAATCTACCTGCTCGACGAGAAGCGCGTGCTACGCGGCTCCATCCCGCTGGCGCGTCTCGTGATGGCCCAGCCTGAAACGCGCCTCTCCGTGCTGGCTGAAGCCCGCGTCCTCTCCTGCCCCGTCGGCCTCAGACAGAACGAATTGGCAGAACTCTTCGATAAGTACAACCTCCACGCCCTCGCCGTGGTCGATGCCCAGGGCCGCATGGTGGGCGTAGTTCAGGCCGACCACGTGATCAGCTTCTTGCGCGAAAAACTATAAAGCCAGCAATAAAGTCGCTGTGATACACTTCCACTCGACCTCGACAATGACACTTTTGCGTTGTGAATCCAGCCCAGCCAGAGCAGGCTTTGTCGCGCAACAAAAAGAATGAGAGGAACTATGCCTGAGCCTCGGACAACTGCCAAGCCCAAGATGCATGGAATTACACCAACACCCTTTGAGATGCCTCCCGGACATCTGCCGGAACAAGTAATACCAAAAAGTAAACGGCCCCTGCTCATCTCGATTGTCGCAATATATTATTTGATCAAAGCTGGAGTCTCCCTGCTCCTTGCCCTGGTTCCATGGGGCGACCCAGAGTCTGACCTGGCAAGTTACCTTACCGCCAACTCTTCTCTCCTTTTCCATTCGATGCCGCACATGCTTTGGCCCAGTCGGGATATGCCAAATCAAACTGCGACCGCCTATCTCCAGGCGCTTCCGGTAGTCTTTTTAGTGACTGGCGTTATTTCGGGTCTCGTCGCATACAAGATGTGGACGCTGTCGTCTCGCTGGCGATGGGGAGTCATGCTCTGGTCTGGATATTCGCTCTGTAGCACCGTGCGTGCCCTGGTCATCTTATCAATCATCAGGAGCGCAATCGACATACCGCTCCCTCCTGTGTCCGCAGAACTTAAAGCGGCTCTTCTGGTCAGCATGGCCTGGAATCTACTCGTTGTCTGCTACTTGGCCTTCTATCCCGGCGTCAGAGAGGCCTTCGAGGAGCAGCCATATTAGGACCGCGCTCCAATTCTCCGTCGGGCGGCTCCCGTCTTCAACCTGCCGCCCGAATGGGAACCTTCCCCGCACCGCCTTTATGGCCCCACACCCCTCCGGGCTTGGTATTCCCACAAAATTGACAATTTCTGTGCCGAATTGATCAAATCTGGTTCCTTTCCTGGCCCCACGCTGAAAGAAAAGATTGGGATTCATCTCAACCTGTGAAAGAATCCAGAGATGATGCAGTTTCCCAAGATCATTCAGGGCGGCATGGGTGTGGGCGTGTCCAACTGGCGCCTGGCCAATGCGGTCTCTAAACTCAGTCAGCTCGGCGTGGTCTCTGGCACTGCGCTGGATTCCCTCTTTGTCCGCCGCCTCGCTGATGGTGATCAGGGTGGACACATGCGCCGCGGCCTCGATGCCTTCCCATTTCCTGAGATGGCCAACCGCATCTGGGAGGAGTACTACATCCCCGGCGGCAAGCCTGCGGGAAAGCCCTATCCGCTGCCGCCCATGCACCAGCGCCGCGACCTGCGCAAAGTCGTCGAACTCTGCATCGTGAGCAATTTTGTCGAAGTCTATCTGGCACGCGAGGGGCACAAGAACCCCGTGGGGATCAATTTCTTGGAGAAGGTGCAAATGCCGCACCTCTCTTCCATCTACGGCGCCATGCTGGCCGGCGTTGGTTATGTGCTGATGGGCGCCGGCATTCCCCTCCACATCCCCGGTGTCCTCGACGCCTTTGCCGCCCATCATGGTGCCGAGTATCGCCTGGCCGTGACCGGCGCGGCCCAGGACCAGGACACCTCCATGGTCTTCGATCCCTCTGATTACATTGAGGGTCCGCTTCCCGTGCTTGACCGGCCGCGCTTCCTGGCAATTGTCAGCTCAAATACCCTGGCCACAACCATGCTGCGCCGTGCCACGGGCCGCGTCGATGGTCTGGTCATCGAAAGTCCAACCGCGGGCGGGCATAATGCGCCTCCACGCGGCAAGCTGCTGCTCAACGCCAAAGGCGAGCCCATCTATGGTGAACGCGATCAGGTTGATTTAGCCGGTCTGCGTGTGCTGGGCGTTCCGTTCTGGTTGGCAGGCGGCTATGGAAACGCCCTCAGTCTGCGCTATGCGCTCGAACAGGGTGCAGCAGGCGTGCAGGTGGGCACGGCATTTGCCTTCAGCGAAGAATCCGGCATGCGTCCAGACCTGAAGAATGAGCTGGTCGCCCAGGCAGTCTCTGGCTCTGGCGAGGTCTTTACCGACCCGCTTGCCTCACCAACCGGTTTTCCCTTCAAGGTGGCCAAGCTGCCCGGAACATATTCTGAGCCTGATGTCGCCGCCGCGCGAACACGGGTCTGCGACATCGGCCTGTTGCGTGAGTCCTATGCCACCCCGGACGGCAAGATTGGTTATCGATGCTCAGCCGAGCCAGTGGCTAACTACGTGGCGAAGGGCGGCAAAGTCGAGGAAACAGTGGGACGCAAGTGTCTCTGCAACGCTCTGATGGCCAATATCGGCTACCAGCAGGTGCGCAAGGACGGTTCCGTGGAACCACCCCTGGTCACAATTGGCGACGATTTGAATTCCGTCGCACAGTTCCTGGCCCCCGCCAAAACCTCTTACACCGCCGCCGATGTCGTCACTTCCCTGCTCCGCCTGGCTTCCGGGGTCGAACCCGCTTCGGCGCTCACGCCCGTAACCGCGGACGAGCCGATTTACGCCACCGCTTGACCGGCCAAACTGCGCCTTCAGGCCGGGACTAAAACCGGTTCTGGAATGAGGATCGAAGACATCACCGCCGGAACTGGAACCACCGCCGGCTGCTGACGGTGCATGTGAATGCCGCGTGTGAGCTGGTGAACAAAGTGATAGGCTGGCCAGGGGCCCGAGAGCTGCATCTGGCACTCCCGCATCAACGCACAGGTAGTGGAGAACTTGCTTGAGTAGCGCTCCACGCTTTTGCTATCGATGAGGTGCGCAATATCCAGCACCAGCTTCCCACCCTCGTTTAATCGGCAGCTGATCTGCTCGTCCAAAGGCATGAAGAGCCGGCGCATCTGGTGGCTGACGGCGCGTGCGCGCGTTTGGCGCTCACGCTGGCGACCGGCGCTCTCGCGCAAATTGGCGAAATACTCCCGGTCCAATCCCTCTACCCGCAACTGCTTGACAAGAGCGCGCCCGCAGCAGTCATCGATAAGGATTTTCAAATGCATCTCAGCCTTGCCGCGCAGCTTGTCGATGTGCTCCAGGAACTGGCGTTGATTGGAGCGCATGGACCTGCGCAGGCTCTCGTCGTCGTTGAAGACAGTTCCAAAGCGGAAAGGTAGCACCGTGGAGCGCTGGAAACAATCAGCGATCACACGCGCATGATCAATGCCGGATTTCGGGTTGAGCGCTTCCAGGGGACTGTGTTCGCTGATCACGACGGCGAGATCGCCCGCTGGATAAACGAATACCTGATTGCCACTGACTCCGTGCAGCGATTCCATCGGAATAGGTCTGCGGTGGCGAGCCAACTCAGGAAATGCTTGTCTTTCTCCAATACAGTACGCATACCAAGCCATGACGATACACTCCGTCTGCGTGCGCCAAATCGCGCAACTAAATGGTGAGGCTCTGGGAAAATTGGAAATAACTGCGCAACGGGCTACAGGCCAGGGAAATTTAAACTCGCCCGGAGCAACTAGCTCAAATAGTAGCCCTGAGAAATGTGAACTGGCAATATCCCACATCGCGAACTTGATGAAAGAAATCAAAAACCTTCAATCCTCTATTCATATAAATACAAAATCGTTTGACTACGCGAATATCAGTGCTTTTGTGAGCAGAAACCCCCTATTTCGGACCGAAAAGGGCCGCTTTCGAGCTACAAAATCCAATTCGGACACTTCCCCGCTCTTCTATAGAGGCTGCGGAAAAACACGGGCGGGCGGTAGGCCGGGGATTTATCCCCGGCACAAAGCCAACAAAACCAGCGGCGGCTTTAGCCCCTGAGGTATGCACTTCGGGCTTTTCGCCCAAAACACAGCCTTTTTCCGCAGCCTGTATCGTTGCTGTACCCAAAGCTCCGTGCCCATCCACGCGACTTTTTCTGTCGCATGGATGGGATGCCACGAAGGTCGGTTATAACATCTTCGGAGCTGTTTTAGCGCCAGACATGGAGGTAGTGCAACATCACAACCACGTTGAGCGCAATGGAGAGAGTCACCAGGCCCAAGGCAACCATGACCAGGATCCTGGTTTGGCCTACAGCCTCCAATTCCTCCTTGAGTCTCCGCAGTGCAAGCGCATTGCGACCCGTTGCCTCATTCAACTGCTCCAGTCCATCTTCCAACCGCTGGAGCACTTCATTCTGCTCCTGTTGGGCGATGGCATTGCGATCCGTGGCTTCACTTATCAGCCCCAACTGCTCCTCGATCTTTTGGAGCGAAGCAGTCTGGTCCAGGATCAGCCCACGTTGATCGCGAACTTCCGTCTGGAGTTCGGCCAGACCTTCTTCGATCGACGCAAGATTGATCGGTGGCGGGGGTGGGGGTGCCTGAGGACGGGGGCTGAGGAGATTGGAGACTGCCGAGCCGACATTGCCGTCAAGCAGGGGCAGAAGCCGCTGCACAAGCGGCAGGGCCATGCGCATTGCGTCGGCGGCACGCTGGAATCCCGAGGCCCGCTGGCTGGGAGCGGCCGTGTCCGATAAACTGGCCAGCGCGCGCGCCGGCGGAGAAGTGGATGTGTCTTTCATGATCTTCCTTCTTCCTCACTATATAAGGGGAAGCGCCACGACCGCTTGCGCCGCGATCAGCTCGTCACTGACCCACACGGCCCCCATCGGGTATCCTCATTCGACAGGGAGTAACGCGTGAAAACTGTCCTATCCCGACCGCTGCGCAATTTGCAACGCAACATCCTGGCCGGCATCATCACCATCGGACCGTTGTTTGTGACCTATCTGATCTTCAGCTTTCTTCTTGGAGCCCTGGCCACGGCTGGCCTGCCGGTAATCAAGCTGTTCGCGACCTTCTTTCCGCTGAACTGGCTTAATCAGCCTTTGGTTCAATCGGTAATGGCCATCGTGCTGACCCTGGTGATGCTCTACGTGGTGGGCCGGGTCACGTCCTTGGTGGTAGGTCGCCAGGCTTTTGAACTCTTCGAAGCCGCCCTCGAGCGGCTGCCCGTTGTGGCCAAGATCTATACCTCGGTGCGCCAACTGCTCGACAGCATGATGAGCAAGAAAGAGTCCACTCAACGCGTCGTGCTGGTAGACTTTCCCATTGCCGGGCAAAAATCCATCGGCTTTCTCACGCGCACCATGACCGACGAAACCACCGGCGAGTTGCTGGCCGCGGTACTGCTGCCCAATGCCATCAACCCCACCTCCGCCTTCTTGCAAATTCTTCCCATCAAGAACGTGACAGAAACCGATCTGAATATGGAACAGGCAATGAGCATGATCATGACCGGCGGAGCCGTGGGACCAGATACAATCCGGTTCACTCGACCGGCGCTTGCCCAGAAAACGGAAGTTACGCTGCCTGCGCCCACGGCTTGACCCGTGCCAGGGTTTTGTTCTTGGCAGCAACCCACAGATCGTGATCCATCTGCAACCCGAGCCAGAACTCGGCGGAGTTGCCAAAGTAAGTGCTGAGGCGCATGGCAGTATCGGCCGTGATCGACCGCTTACACAAGACAATGTCGTTCACTCGCGGCGCGGAGACGTGCAGATCCTTGGCCAGCCGGTAGCTGGAGAGCCCCAGCGGCTCCATGAACTCCGTCTTGAGAATCTCACCCGGATGGATTGAGTAGGCAAAAGGAATCTTCTTCATGGCGTCTCCTAGTGATAATCGACAATCTCAACGTCGAAAGCGTCTCCGCCAGTCCAAACGAAACAAATCCGGAACTGATCGTTGATGCGAATGCTGTGTTGGCCCTTGCGGTCGCCGGTCAATGCCTCCAGGCGATTGCCTGGCGGAACGGCCAGGTCGTGCAATTGCGTCGCGCGGCGCAGAATCAAGAGCTTCTTCAGCGCCGAAGAACGAAGGCTAGCAGGAATGCGCCGACTCTTGCCGGTATCCCACAACAACTCGGTATCGGCGTCCGCGAAGCTCTCGATCACTGCAAAATCATAACGCCATTCGTTAAGAATGGCAAGCGTTATTAACCTGCATTCTAGCCAGCCGGTTCATCCACAACCAGCGTCTCTTTCGCATGCCCGCTCTCGGCAGCAATCTTGCGCAGGCTGATGTGTTCAAACTGCGCCCAGATCAGACCCACCGGCGCAATGCCAAGAAAGCCAACCAGAAGCAGAGTAGCAGCACAAGCCGTCGCCGGCTCCGCAGCCACGCCAAAGAAGGTGCTCATGGCCGCGGCAACGGCGCCAATCTGCGTGAACCAGCCCAGCACCGGCAATTGAAAGCCGCTCACAGCCAGGCTTGAGGCCATCAACAACATGCATTTTGCCAGCGTAAGTCCGCTCAGTTGCGGGCTGGCGACAAAGGCTTTCATGATCTCCAGATAGGCCAGCGAAATCAACCCCCACATCGACAGCGAGAGCGTCATGACAATGGCGAAGTCAGAGAAAGAACGAAGCGTGTCCAGGCCGGCGCGAAACGTGCGAATCTTTTCGCCAATCGCGCGTCCAACGCCTTCAGAGAGAATGCCGAAGACTTTCTCGAAAAACGACGCCACCACTCCGCCCGCCAATCGCACCGCAACCAAAAAGACCGCGCCCATCACGGTGACAGCCAGTCCACCATACGCAGCTTTCTTGATGACTTCAGCGTGAGGCAGCGAGCCCGTCGGAGCCATCAAAATGACGGAACAGAAGATCAGCGCCATCGAACCGAGATCGAAGAGCCGCTCGACAATGTAGACAGCAATCTGATTACTCAGCGGCAAGCCAGTCTTTTTCGCCACTAGATATGGCCGCACCGGATCGGCGATCCGGCCAATGAGAGCGACCGCGGTAAAGCCGATCACCTGCGTTCCCAGCAGCGAAAAGAGCGGCACCTTCTTGTTATGCCGCAGCAGCACTGCCCAGCGCACCGAACGGATGACATAGCAGACGTAAATGCAGCCCAGGGCAATCGCGATCTTGCGCCAGTCGGCCAGCGCCAGTTGAGCGCGAAAGACGCCAAAGTCAAAGTGAATCCTGTCGCGTCCCCATACCACCAGCCCCACCAGCACAGCCAGCACCAACAAACCCCAAATCAACTGATTCTTCTTCAAGCCTTCTCCGTTCCGCGCAAACTCTTCTTATTCTATCGGGCCAAGCGAAAAGTCATAAACGATCGCAACCAAGTCAATGAATCTTCAGAGAATTTCGAATCCATTTTGCCTCGCATTCCACAGAATCTTCCTCCCGCACAGACAAAACGTTCGTTGATAAATTCTCAACTCGCAGCATCTCCCATTACTTCGGTTAGGCAGTTCTCATGATGAAAAGACAAGACACGACGATATAGAAGGTGGCGACAAGAATAAAGGGCTCTTGAGGAACTCAGTCGTGCCGCCCAGTGGGTAAACACTCATGACCGCCGCGATGCGGCTGTTGCTCAAAAACGACTTTGCGGTTCAACTCTTTTCGCATTCAAAGGCCGCGCACAACGCTTGACCTTCAATCTCAACGAGTTTCTCGCAAGAGCCAGAAACGCTAACGGCCTCTCGCATGAGGCAGAAAAACTAGGAGTCATCACCATGAAAAATCTTTCAGGCATATCCTTCCTGACATGCGCGGCCATTCTGCTCGGCGTAGGCGCTCCGGCAGCACTGGCTGCGCATCGGATATCGGGTTCCACGCAATCTGGTCCGCCGGCTTCTCAAACCTCGGCCGTGCTCCTCGCCTCTATCTCCGATTCCCAGCCCGCGGCCAGCGCACCTGCCGTGGCCGCCATGACTGCTTCCAGCAACAGTGCTTCTGAAGCAACCTTGAAGGAGATCGTGAGAGCGAACAACTCCCCCACCCGGTACTGGTTTACTTTCGGGACCAGTAAGAAATCTCTGAGCAGCGCCACCGCCAAGGCCGTCGCACGGCCAGGAACAAGCGCGGTCACTGCCAAGGTAAAGGGTTTGAAGCCGAAGACGACTTATTACTTCCAGTTCTATGCATCGAATGCCGAGGGAACAACCTCCGCAGGCATCCAGAGCGTCACAACCGGCGAAGCAGTTCCAACAGTGGCCCAGAGTTCTCCCAGTGCGGCCCCAAACCTGACGGCCAGTCTAACCCAGTAGCGCCTTCGTGAGAACAATTTCAGGGTAGCTGTGCGCAAAACTCACCCTGGTCGGGCGGCTCAGTTCTTCTGAGCCGCCCGTTTTGCTTGCGCCTCGCGCGCCAGCACGCGCCGGTTAAACTCATGAATTACGCGCGCAACGTAGACCTTTGTCTCGTGGTAGGGTGGAATGCCATGGTACTTATCCACCGCCTCGGGGCCGGCGTTATAAGCCGCCAGCGCGAGAGCCAGGTTGTCGTGGTAGCGGGTCAACAGCCAATCAAGATAAGTCGAGCCGCCGCGCACATTCTCGTCCGGCACAAAGCTGTCTTGAACCCCCAGGCTATTGGCCGTGCCGGGCATTAGTTGCATCAGCCCGCGAGCGCCTGCGCGGCTCACAGCGCGACTATCACCGTTGCTCTCAGCCTTCACCAGGCTCGCCAGCAGGTCAACATCCAGGTTATGCTCATGCCCGGCCTTGGTGAGCATCTCGCCCAGGTCAGCCTCGGAAAGCTTGGCGTCCTTTTTGGCCTGAGCGGTGGAATTTGGGGTGCCCGCAACTGACGAACCAGACGACTTCTCCGTGGGTTTCAACGCGGGCAACGGGTCGGGAACCGTCTCGACTTCCGCAATCTCCTCAGGCCGGAATTCGATATAGCTATCCTCGCCTGGGCTCAAGTAGAGCCGTGTGCGGCCGTCGACTTGAGCATGATGATCGCAGTGCATTTCAAATCCATTGCGAAGAGTGATGCGCTCGGCCGCGTAGGCGGATAGTGAGAGAAACGCTAATGCTGCCATGGCCGCAAAACCTGCAAAAGTTCGAATTGTGTGCCAACGCCTCAAAGCGTTCCTCATGAAATGAATCAACTCCAGCCGCGTACGCCGAAGCCAGACTACACCTTGGCGGCCGACCTCTTGGCGATAGCTGCTTCCAACACAGCAGCCACGCCCTCTTCGTCGTTGGTCGGGGCCTGGTCCCAACCGCGCATCTCGGCCATCGAGCGCAACTCCAGCGCAGCATTGCCCATGATCACGCCTTGACCGGCCCACTCCAGCATCTCCACATCATTCCAATTGTCGCCGATAGCCATGGTCTCTGCGCGCTCTACGCCCAGCCGCGCCGCCAACCTTTCGAGCGCCGCACCCTTAGAAACTCCCAGCGGCAGCAGGTCCAGAATCGACAAATCGCGCGTCGGATATTCGGTTCGCTGACAGGCGCAGAATCCGCCCCATTCACTAGCCTTCACCGCCTGCTCCGCCTTGCGCATCTGGCTCAGGCTGCCGGCCGCCATGCCCTGAATGGGGTCATCGCCATCCACAAGCGCATCCTCCAGCGGCTTCACCACCTCGATGGCATTGCGATTGGCCTCGACCCACAACGCGATCCGGCCATGCGCCTGCGCAAGATCTTCCACCACCAACTCGCCGCGCCCCGGACGATCAAAAGTGAAAACCATGGCCCCAAAAGGCCGCAGCAATCCACACAATCCGCGCGCCACCCGTGCCTCCATGTGGCAGCGGTCAACGGCATCGCCGCCCAGTGTGCGGATCACTGCTCCATTGGACGTGATCAGCGGCGTATCCGCTCGCAAACCGTGGTCCTCAAGCAGCGGCACTGTGTAAGCCGTGCGACGGCCAGTAGCAATCACGATCGTAATGCCGACCTCTTGCGCATCCCTGAGCGCCTGCACCGTACGCGCAGTCAAAGCCGTCGCGAACGTCGGCAGCAGGGTGCCATCCATGTCGATTGCCGCCAGACAAACCGGAGGGTGCATACCTCCAGTTTACCGGGCCGAACAGCCCCATCCGGTAAGCTTGAGGATATGGAGCGAATCTGCAGCCATTGCCGCGCCCTGCTCGCCGAAGAGACGATTGCCGATTGGTGCCCAGCCTGTGGCGGAGCGCTGATCGAGCGACCCACCCTCCCCGGCGAAGAGATTCCCACGCCGCCCCCACAGCAGGTGGTCGATCATCGCGGCATCGTGCTGCCCCGACGCCACGCCCTAGGTGGAATTATTACTCCTCAGTAAATAGCTCGCGCACGGACGTTCCATAAGTTGAATCAGGCGCGCGTATCGAGTCCAACCGCCTCCGCCAGCCGTGCCTGCCGCTCGTCAAATGTCCAGAACCGCTCCGCCTTCAACTCCAGCGCACAGGCCACATGCAGCGAGTCCAAAGTGCGCACGCCGAGCGTGGGAGCGTACTGCCGAGCAAGACCGGCGCAGGTCTCCCATGCGCCATCAGGAAAGGCCAATGTTTCCCACACTCCAACCGCACAATCACTTTCAAAGCTTTGCCATGCCTTAGACGATTCATCCCGAGAGAGTCGCCCAATGAATGCCTGACGATAGATAGCATTCGCCACTTCACTGCGACTAAAGGGAGTCATATAAATACGAGGTCTCTCTGCCAGCCTGTTCACCGCCGTCGAGGAATGCAAATCCACTATATAAGCGGAGATTTGAAAGCTGGTATCGGCGTAAATGATCAATAGCGGTTACTTTCTCGATCCGCGATCAGGTCTGCAACTGGTGTAAGAACCCGATCTCCGAACTGCTTCTTGAGTCTGGCGGCAAAATCCGGCCACTCGGCAGGGTTCGGTCGAGGTGGAGTTCGCGGCACCAGATCTCCCAACACTTCGTTTCGCTCGCGCACTTCAATTTGCACGCCGGCCTTGAGCCAGGCTTTGACCTGTCGAGTGTCCCGGAGTTGCCGAAGGGTAATGCTTTGCATACTCTACAATGTGACACAAAATGTGTCACATTGTCAAATAATGTGACGGCAACGTTCAAGCTTCAATTGAAGTGAGGCCAACCTACGCGCTGAAAAGACTCGGCTTCAGCGTCCCGCGCAAATACAGCGGATGCGAAGGCGTGCCGTCGTTGCAGAGCTTCAGCACATGCAGCTCATGTCCAGCGCCTCTCAGCAACGCGGCCACATCTTTTCCCCGCTGGCAGAGATTCTTATGCGGCCGTCCATAAGCGAGCACAATCATTCCCGCCTGCGCAGCCATCTTGAGCAGCCACTCGTCGGTCCGTGGCCCCACCGGATCAGCCACCCGCATCAGGTCTTTCTGGTTGGTCGCGCGATAAGAGAAAGTGTTGCCGACCCAGAGCGTGCCATATCCCCACGCGCGTGCATAGCGCTGGCACTTCGCAACCGTCGGATCGTCAACATACGGATCGGCAGTGCTGGGATTCATCATCACAAAAAGTACAGACCGCAGCGAATCATCCCAAACCCGCCGCAATGCGTAGCGGTATTCCTTGTTTTTCCCGCCAAATTCCGCCCAACTCACCACATCGTCAGAGAGCGTGAGCCTGACCTTTCCGCCCGGATCGTGCATTTCTCTTCCTCTATCCTTGTATGCAATTCCTCTAAACATGATTGGATACAAACGCGAAGACCGACAACACAAATATAATTGGTCCAAGTGCGATAAGTAGCCATCTCAAAACGCCTCGTCCAAAGGCTGCAAGCACCATCGTTAACGCGCAGAAACTCAACCCTACCTCGAAAACTCGACCGTCCCAAGGACTGATACTGTAGCTGCCGTCTGCAATGTGAACAAGAGGAAACGGGACCGTCCAGTCCACCACCATCGCACCCGCGCTAAGCAATGCGGCGACCCAGCTCAGCCGAAAGAGAACCATCCGCCAGTCGCTCAATCCACTAACTCCCTCACTCATACCGCAGCGCCTCGGCAGGCAATATGCTAGCCGCGGCCGATGACGGATACAGCGTAGCCAGCAGCGAAATGCCAACGGAGACAAACGACACAATCAAGCCATCCAGCAGACGCGGCGCAAACGGCAGCGTGTCAATCGAATAAACCTCAGCAGACAAGTGGATGAAGTGATAATGTCCGCCCGCCCAGGCCGTCAGATAGCCGAGCAC
Source organism: Occallatibacter sp. (assembly GCA_049513195.1). Classification (GTDB taxonomy): domain Bacteria; phylum Acidobacteriota; class Terriglobia; order Terriglobales; family Acidobacteriaceae; genus Telmatobacter. The sequence goes on along the minus strand of JBEKWJ010000009.1, from coordinate 5,201 downwards.
CAAACCCAGCGCCGTCCCGATCACGCTAATCAGAAACCCTTGCAGCAGAAAAATTCGCCGCACCTGCGCGGGCTGCACGCCAAAGCTCATCATCACCGCGATGTCGCGCGTCTTTTCCATCACCATCATCGTGAGCGCGATCAAAATGTTCAGCGCTGCCACAATCACAATCAGCGCGATGACGATAAACGTAACCACTTGCTCCAGCTTGAGGGCGCGAAAAATCTCGCGGTTCACCTCCATCCAGTTGGTGGTCATAAAGCCCTTGCCCGCTGCTTGCTCAATAGCCTGGCCAATCTCGGGAGCGCGGTAAAGGTCGTCCACTTTGAAGCTGATCACGGAGAGTAAGTCTGGCTCGCTGAAAAGCCTCTGCGCTTCCGTCAAACGCATAAACGCCATAGCCGCGTCGTATTGATAAAACCCCGAATGAAAAATCGCAGCCACCCTGAAGCGCTGGTACTTCGGCGCCAAACCAAGCGGCGTCAGTTCGCCCTGCGGACTGGTGACCAGCACGCTATCGCCCACCTGCGCGCCAATCGTATCGGCAAGATCCTTGCCAAGCACGAGAGCCGGATAAGGCGTATTAATCGCCGTCTGACCGGGCACCGGTTGCGCATCCTGATTGGGAGCCTCGGGGTCCAAATCGCGAGCCGAGCCCGAACTGATCGTGTCAAGCAGGCTGCTCACCCTGCGCTCCTCGGCCGGCACGATACCTTTGATCAGCGCAAAGCCAGCGCGAGGGCCGCGCGAAACCAGCACCTGCCCATAGATTCCCGGCGCGGCAGCCGTAACATGAGGAACATGCCGCAGACGTTCCAGCAAAGGTTGCCAGTCGCGTATGCCGTCCGATTGCACGCGCATCAGATCCACATGCGCCGAGGCTCCCAGCAGTCGATCCTGCAAATCGCGCCTCATGCCGTTGGTGATGGCCAACGCAATGATCAATGCAGCCACGCCCGCTGCCACACCCGCAACGGAGATAGCGGTGACTACGCCCACCACAGCCTGCCGCCGCTTGGCCTTCAGATACCGCGCCGCTATGTAAAGCTCGAATCGCATCTGTTCTATCTTACGACTGTGAGCTTACGATACCTGTCTACGAGTGCGAGCGGCTTATTTTTCTTCGAAGCCGTATGAACAGTTCAATCACAGCAAAGTAGACAATGCTGTTGACGATAATACCCAGCACTGTCCCAACAAATTCTTCAGTGTGGGTACCACCGCAGATCCCGCCAGCTATCAGGAGATAACAAGCCATGCCGATAAACAATGGATAAAAAAACCATTCGGACATGGTTTTCATGAGGAGGATCGTCAACAGTGTGACAGAGACAACGGACACAATCCCCACCCATATCATTTCTTTCTTTCGCATATCACTCCGACAAATGCGCGGGAATCACTGTCTTGGCCACCCCTATGTTATCGTGCCGATCATAGACGCGCACCGTGATCAGATGTTCCCCGACCGTCGCATCTTTGGATGCAACCGAAATCAGCACATCATAGTGCTCGCGCTTCGAGTCCGAAAGTCCGCCCACCGGCTCAACATATTGCCACGCCCCCGCGTCCAGCGAATACTCAGCGTGCGCAATCGGCGACGCTGCATCCTCCGCATCGAAGGTCACGTGAAACTGCTGCGCGCAGGGTGCGTGCCGGCACTCAACTTCAACCGCGTGCAGCGCCGTAACCACCGGCGGCGTAGTGTCCACCTCAAACCGCTCGCTCACCTTCTCGCCAGTCAAAGCATCGGCCGGCGTATGCGAAGGCGCGTCAGAAGCGACCACCTTGATCTGATATCCGCCGTCGGGAATCAGCGCGGCATCAAAGCTATAAGCCTTGTCGGTGAGGTTATCCTTCAGCAGACGCCAAACACTTTCGCCGTCACCGCGCATGAAAAGCGAGAAGGTCAGGTCGTCGCCATTGTCGTCATGCGCCGCCCAGCGCACGGTCACAGCGGCGCGATCTTTCGCCGCCTGTAAAGGTGCGCTAGAGCCTGAGTCAAAACTTACTGCGGCACTCTGGCTCGCAGAGGGAAGCACGATGTTGATCGTCGGTGGCTGTCCCGTAACCTGACCTTGAGCGTTGAAGCGCGCGCCGGGCACAACCACCACATCGTCCACCACCGGCGCGGCATTCACCGGCAAATAGTTCACGCCCACGCCGCCCACCGTTCCATTTGTGCGCAGCACAGCCTTCCATTGCAGATATCGCCCAGCAGGCGAGGCCACCACGCCATCGCGTAGCGGCAGCCACTCCGACCAGCCGCGCACCGGTTGTTCCACATTGCCAGTGCGAGTCAGAAGGTCATAGTTGGCCGAACCCGGCTCAACCTCGACGCGGCCAAAGCGCGCCAGCGCGCCTGTATCCAGCACATCGCTCGCGTATTCGTGCTTGCCCGTGGCGTTCACAAGTGTGTAAACCTTGCCGGTGTTGCCCGAGCCAATCAAGAATCCGCCGGCATTTTCCACGCTAGGAACCCGCGCCAAACTCAGCCCCTGCTGCGCCTCCAAATGAGCAATATCGGCGTAACTGCCGTCGTCGTTGATGCTGAATACGCGCCCGCGATTTCCCGTGATTGCGATCAAACCATTCCGCCACGTGGCCAGCGCGTACACAATTTCATCCTTGCCACTCCATAGCTTGCGCGGCGCCTGCCCCTCCGCCAGCGCATAAATATCGCTACCCTCAGGCACCGACGCGCTGGTGTTGGCCGCTTGCAGCGAACCCGGCTGCACAATCGTCACAGTCATCGACCCGGCTCCCTGCACCGGCAGCGGCGGCAGCGGATTGTGGCTCTTGTCGCCCACGCTGGCCGCGTAAATCGTTCCGTTCTCCCCCACCGCAATCGAAGTAATCTCGCGGCGCGGCGCTTCAAACAGCACATATCCTTTGCCGTTAGGGCTGATGCGATACACCAAACCGCTACCGTCTGAACCCGCAATCAAGTTGCCCTTCGCATCCCAAGCCAGCGAGCGAATATGCTCTTCATCGCTCTTGAAAAAAAGCTCCGGCTTCGTGCCTGCCTTCTTCAGGTCAACGCGATAAATCACTCCCGGCCCGCCCGTGGCAATATACAGCCGCCCAGCCGCATCAAACGTCAGATCCCAAATGTAGTGTGTCTTCGCATCGACCTTCTCGCTCGTCGATTTGCCGTCGGCAGCGTTTGCGCCGTCGAATGTGGCCGCATCGAACACAACCTCAGCGCTCGTCTCATCCTGCTTGGCTGTCGCGTCGGGCTTCAGGCGATAAACCTTGCCGCTAGGCAGCGTAGCCGCGTAGAGCGCGCCATCCGGGCCAAGCCGCACCACCTGCACAGCCAAATCCTTCGTCTCAAACAGCGTGAAAGGCTTGCCGTCCCGGCCAATGCGCAGCACAGTAGCAGGCGAGGCAGTTCCCACAATACCGTTGTAGCTTGCGCCGTCCCTGCCCGCTGCAACCGACCACACATAGATCGAGGGAGTAGTCGTCAACTCGGCAAGGCCCGGCCCTTCGCGCAGGTTCCCGTCGCTCGTGAGCGCAACCCCTTGCGGCGTGCCTTTTTGAAACTCCTCCAGCCGCGATTGCGTCCAAAGGTGCGTGCCCTGCGCATGTGCAGTGATAGAAGCAACAGCCATCGCAACCACGGCCAGCGCAGTCAGACGGAAGGCAGAACGGGAGCGGTGAATCGAAAGGAAGGAAAGATACATTCTGTCGTTGAGTTTACTAAAGTTAGCTGAAAACTCACATATTACCGGCAGAGGTAACGACTGGTACGAAGTGTTCCCGGCTGGTCAATTTGACCTCATACGAATAGCAGCCCAGAGCATCATAGATCACAGAAAACTGATTTCGAAAGGCAAGAAGCGTCAGGGCACGACTTCAGTCGTGCCGCCATTTGAGCAGTTTGACCTCATACGAATGGCGGCCCAGAGCATCATAGATCAAAGAAAACTGATTTCGAACGAAAAGAAGCGTCAGGGCACGACTTCAGTCGTGCCGCAAACAGAGCAAAATAAACGCGGGCTTTAGCCCCTGAGGATCGCTCTCTCGGAGGAAAGGCGGGGGTTTCAACCCCCGCATGAAACTCGTCAATCGATCTTTCAGAAATCAATTCACGCGGCGTGAGTCGCGCCTCCATGCCCCAATGAGCTTATGGCCGGGCACCAAGCGCATTGTCCTTGACCCCGGCGGCGATGGGTGTGACAACCGGCGCAGATGCGCCGACATACTCAAAAACATTCAAGCTAGTGAAATTGCCCACCAGTGTGCCGTTCGTGCCTGTGGCCCAAAGGTTTCCTGAGCCATCAAGGGCAATGCCTGCGGGTCTGCCAAGGCTTTCTCTATAGCCAGTGGAGGGAGAGAGGGGCGCCCCGGAGTTGGAAAATTCGGCTAACACCCCATTTACGACCCAGGCATTCCCATCTCCATCAATAGCAATGTCACCGCCGTTCCCTTCCGGAGCAGGATCAATGCCGCCGCCTTGACCCGAGCAAGTAGGTATAGGTGACTTCGATTCCTTCGTAAATCCCTGCTCACTGGTGATCCAAACATCGCCCGAAGCATCGATGGCCACTCCTGACGGCCCCTGTTCGGGCAAAAATGACGCGCCGCAACTGAATTGACCGGCCGTCGGAGGATTCACAATCGCTCCCGACATGGAGAACTCATTGAAGAAGGTACTTCCAAACGGAAGCGTCCCCCATATATTGCCGCTCGCATCAATCGCGGTACCGGAGATTCCAATTCCACCGCCTGCCCCCGCTGGGTTCGCCACTGCCACCAGAGTTACACCGGAGCTGGACAGGCCAAGAACACCGTCACCGTACGGAATCCACGCGTTGCCGGACGCATCGATGGCGATGGAAAATATGTACGACGGAGCATAGGGTCCAAAGCCGTTGGATGGGGATAGCAGTGTGCCTGAGTTCGAGAACTCAACGACTGTGCCGTTTGGCTGTTCTGTGCTATCGAGAAAATCATAATTTGCGATCCAGGCGTTGCCTGAGTTGTCGATAGCAATGCTCTGCGGGCTATTCAATCCGCCTCCGGTAAAGCCCGTGTCTGGGGAGAGAAATGCGCCAGAGCTCGCAAGCTTGATCACATTGCTGTGCATGGAATCCACGACCCATACGTTGCCATCTCCATCGATGACGATGGGATGCGAGCCGGGGCCCGGGCTGCTGTCTGTGTCCTCATTGGGCACAGTAAAGACGAGTTCA